>NZ_KV797925.1:0-65977 GCF_001809535.1 Aerococcus sp. HMSC062A02
CTTCTTTGTTCAGTTTTCAAAGGTCTATCTCGTCGCCTCGTCGAAGCGACTTAATTAGTATATCATCTTATCCGAAAACTTGTCAAGAACTTTTTAAAAAAATCGGAAGTTTTTTGAAGATGACCGTTCGCTTCGCCGACGCTATGTAAGCGCTAACTTAACGACTCATTTAGTATATCGAAGTCTTTTGGACTTGTCAACACATTTTTTGAAAATGTTTTTAACTTTTTTCTCACCGCTCTCTCAAGCGGATCTCAAGTATATCTCATTTCAGTTTAAAGGTCAAGCCTTTTTACTAAAATAATTAAGTTGCCTTTAGACTGTGCGCCGACAAGCAACTTTGATATAATAACAAGAGAAGTGTTATATTGTCAAGTCTATCAGGGAGGATTTTATGAAAAAAGTTTTTACAGTGCGTCCAGAGCAAAGTGCCAAACAGGTTGGCTCAGGGGAATTAGAGGTTCTTGCTAGCCCTGTCCTCTTGGCTTATATGGAAAATGTTGCTTCTGAAATTTGTTTGAGTCATTGCCAAGGCAGCGAAACGACCGTTGGCATTGAGGTTGACTTCAAACACTTAGCCCCCTCTGCTGTCGGCAGTGAAATTACCATTGATGCTGATATCAAAAAAATTAAAAAGAATGTTATCAGTTTAGTCATTCAAGCAAGTGACCAAAATGGCCAAACAGTCGGGGAAGCTAAGCACAAACGAGCCATTGTTAACACAGAAAAATTTATGGCCAAATTAAAATAGCAAACTTATCGATAGAAAAGGCGCTGATCTCTTCAATAGATCAGCGCCTTTTGATTAGCCTTCCTTCATATAATTAAAGTGGTCCGTATCTTGGAGCTTCTGCACCATGAGGACCCCATCGCCTAGGGGGAGCAGCGAGGTTTTTAATTCAGGGCGCCCCAGACAGGCTTCTAAGAGACGGTTCAACTTAGCATTCATTCCTCGATTTCGCCGGGGCACTTCTTTGGGGTCCTTAAAGATCGTTCCTCCTTGGAAAATATCGTCAATCATGAGGACACCACCTAGCTTGAGCCGGTCTAAGCAGTAGGGAAAGAATTCATAGTACTTGGACTTGGCAGAATCCATAAAGATAAAGTCATAGTTTTTGGTTAATTGAGGCAAGATCTCCGCAGCTTCTCCCTGGAGAATTTGGATCTGGTTTTCTAGGCCAAGTTTGCCAATATTCTGCTGGGCTTCCTGGATCATCAGATCGTAGCGGTCAATCGTATCTACATGACGGTCGGGATAGCCGTAAGTCATAAGAGAAGCGGAGAAGGCAATAGCTGTACCGATCTCTAAGATTTCTTTTGCCTGGGTCACGCTAAGGAAGAAGTCAAGAAAGACGGCTGTTTCATGGGGGATGATAGGGACCCGGCGTTCATGGGCATCCTCTTCAATGGCCTTGAGCGGAGCCGGAAATTCCGTTTGCCCCTGGCGCATAAAGTCAAGTACCTCTTCCTTGACGATTGCTCGGTCCATCATTTCATTTAACTTGTGCATTCCAATCTTCCTTCCTCAAAAAAAGAGAGTGGGCAAGGCCTGGACACTCAACCTGCCCGCTTGTCCACCTTCTTTATTAGTCATCTTCTTTGTTTTCATCGTCTTGGCTAGCGTCTTCTGCTAGGCGGGTCACTCGGATGCCGCGGATCCGCCCCTCCTCAACAAGTGTAGTTAACAGTTCATAGTTTTCAATTTGTAAATGTTCAGCTGCCCCGTCTTCAGGAAAGTGGCCTAGTTGTTCGATCATATAACCGGCTATGGTATCCGATTCATCCGATTGAATATCCGTTTGGAAAATCTGATTGAACTTGTAAATAGGTAACATGCCGTCGATCGCATAGTTTGACTCATCCAACTGGCGGTATTCACTATTGGCTTCATCATATTCGTCTTCAATTTCACCAACGATTTCTTCCAACAGGTCTTCTAAGGTAACAATCCCTACCACCCCACCGTACTCATCCTTTAAGATCGCCATATGTTGGTGGTCCTTCTTAAATTGCAGCATCAGATCATCGATAAAAATCGTTTCTGGTGCAAAATAGGCCGGTTTGATCACATCTTTAATGCGGACTTGGTCGAAGCCCTTCTTGTGGGCCTGGCGCAAGATATCTTTCACATGGACGATGCCTAGGATATCATCCTTATCATCTGCAAAAACAGGAACACGTGAATATTGGGAACTCAGTGTCTCTTGAACATTAAAAGAATCGGGATCATCAATATCTAACATAAAAGTATCTGTCCGCGGTACCATCACTTCACGAGCCAGCTTGCTATCCAAGGAGAGAACCCCTTGCATCATGCGGAATTCCGTCATATCGATAGCCCCGTCTGTCTGACTGTTCTCAATCAAAGCGCGCATCTCTTCGCGGGTCAAGTGCTCATCCTTCTTAGTGAAGTCAATAGGCACAAGCCGTTTCAATAAATTCGTCGAGGCCGTAAGTAACCAGACAAAAGGTGTAAAGAGGCGCTTCAAGAAAACAATTGCTCCCGAAGCCATCATGCTATATTTCTCGGGGAATTGGATGGCAACTTGTTTAGGAAAAAGTTCACCAAAAACCAAGGAAATATAAGAAAGGACCAGGGTCACCAAGGCTGAAGCTAGAATATCTGCACCTGGCAATTGGCCCAGATAAGGGCGGATATAGCCCACAAAAGTTGTGGCTGCCTGAGCAGAAGAGAAGAAGCCTGCAAAAGTTATTCCCACCTGGATGGTTGATAGAAAGGCATCCGAATCATCAAGCAAGGCTTGAACTCTCTTAGCGGCCTTATTTCCTTGATCAGCTAAACGACCAATCTTTTGGTGGTTGACTGATACAAAAGCCATTTCAGCACCTGCTAAAAAAGCGTTGATCAGCGTCAAAACTAAGATAATTAACAGTTGACTAACAATTGCCGTCTCGGCACCGGGACCTTCCATTTATGACATTACTCCTTTGTTCCATATCTTTAATTTCATTAATGAGAAAATACTCACTATTACTTTCAAGTATAGCTTTTGCCTCCATAAATTGCAAGCACCAGGGCTAAGTTAGGCAGAGCTAAAAAAGAGGAAGCTAATAAGCTCCCTCTCTTTATGCATCGATTTATTGCGCAGGATCTATGCTTTTGTTTTAGCTGGGTTGATACGGTTTTCGTAAACCTCTTTAACATTATAGTAAGTGTCTTCTTTACCACAGAATGAATCCACTGGGTCAACACCCTTGAAGGCTTCTGGCCCTTCTTGTAATTTGTCCATCAAGATTTCTAAGTTGAATGGCTTATCATCGTAAGCATTGATGTAAGTTTGTACTTGAGGCACATCAACAAGGTGGAATGGGTGGTTAACAGATACCATAATGGTTGGAATTTCATTCACATAGAATGGGCTATCTGGTGTCCCCTTAGAAGCTGGCCACGCTACACGTTGAACAGTACCAGCCGCAATCTTAGCTAAGTTAATTACTAAGTCATACTTATCAGTAAGCTTAGCGATTGGTTGTTTTTGAGCGTAAACGTTAGCAACAGCAGCTGAACGTTCTTCCTTAGGTAACTTCATAATTTTATCTTCAGTTGATTCCCAAACTTCAACATTGAAGCCACGTTTTTCCATGATTTCCTTCATGATATCAGCTGGGGATTCTTTTGAAGCGATCAATTGACCGAAGCCGCCCTTAACGCCTTCATTCATTACAAGGAGAACATTCTTGTAACGTTCAGGTGTTACAGGGAAGATATCTTCTTGGTTGTTCTTCACTAAGGTAATGGCTTTATCAGCTACTTCGCGAGCCATTGCTTGGTTTTCTTCAGTGTTGATATGAGCCAAGGCTTCTTCCTTAGGTGCTAATAAGCTCTTAGGATCTTTTTCGTGAAGACCAATTGAAGCTTTCAAGCCAAGGGTACGACGAAGGGCATCTTCTAAACGTTCATCAGTAATTGTTCCGTTTTCATAACCTTCCTTCATCCATTGGAAGTCTTCGTCTGGATCATTAAAGAATAAGAAGAGGTCACAACCAGAAGCAATGGCTGTTGGTAAGATGTCGCGACGTGATAAAGCACCAGTCATCGCTACCATGTGGGAAGCATCTGTGATAACTGCCCCGTTGAAGCCCATCTTGTCTTTGAGTAAGCCAAGGAGGATTTCACGAGAAAGGGTAGCTGGTAACATCGCTTCTGATTCTGAGATGTCAGGGTTAATGGTTTTAGCATAAGATGGTAAGCCAATGTGTCCTGCCATGATAGCGGGTAGACCTGCATCAAAGAGTGAAGAATAAATCTTACCATATGAATTATCCCATTCTTCAGTTGAACAATGGTTGGTTGCGAATGATAAGTGGTGGTCACGTTCGTCATTCCCGTCCCCAGGGAAGTGTTTAGCAGTTGCGATGATGCCTTTTTCAGAGATTCCCTTGAGATAGTTTAGAGAGAAATCAATGACTTTTTGAACATCACTTGACCAGGTACGAACAGAGATAATGGGGTTACGCCAGTTGCTTTGTAAGTCAACGATTGGTGCAAAAGACATGTTACAGCCGATAGCTGCAGCTTCGTCCCCTGCAATCCGTCCCATTTCATAACCATATTTAGGATCGTTAGTAGCGGCTAACTTCACTTCATGTCCAACATAGGTCCCGTCAGTACAAGCACCATCCCCACCTGCTTCTGTATTCGCTGCGATTAAAACAGGAATCTTAGAGTTTTCTTGGAGAATCTTGTTTTGATTGTAGACGGTATCCGCATCAGATTTATTGTAGCGAACCCCTGCGATATGATAAGTATCAAGAACGCTCTTTAAGTAATCTTCTTCTGCGCTAGCCCCCATATTAAAGAATAATTGGCCAATTTTTTCATCAATTGACATGTTTTTGATGGTGTCTTCAACCCATTGAACACCTTTTTCATCTAAATTATAGGGTGCTTTTGTTAAATCGACTTTCTGCATTTTTACTTCTGCCATCGATTGCATCTCTCCTTTCATTAAGTCCACATGATATTATAAAGGCTTATGACCTTTATTTTATTATAGCAAAGTTCTTAGAAAATGTAAGGGGTTAACACTTGGATCAGGGGTCTAAGTCTTAAAAAGCCTTTTTAAAGTCTGTTTTGTGGTACATTTTTGGTTTTTCAATAAGAAAAAGGAGGCTTTAGATTAAATTTTTCTATTCTTAGCTCCAATAAAACTTAAATCCTTCTCATTATCTGAGGGGGTGTGTTATACTTGTATACGGTCAACAGAAAGGATGGTATCCTAGCAATGAATATCTCATCTTTTACCATTCAAAAGAAAGATGTGGTTTATGTTACGGCATCTACAACGATGCGTGATGCCTTGATTATTTTAGAAGATCACCAATTCCGCTGCATTCCCATCCTAGATGACAATGAGAAGATTTTTAGAGGTAATATCTACCGCTCACATCTCTATCAAAGGCTAGCGGAGGGCCAATCACTCGACGAACCGGTCACCCTCCTGCTCAAGAACGCCACCAAATATGTGAGTGTGGACAGTTCCTTCTACCGTGTGCTCTTTAATATCCGTGACTTGCCTTATATCGCAGTTCTCGACCAGGACAACCGCTTTTTCGGCTTGCTCACCCACCATCAATTCGAGCGCATGCTCAGTCATTCTTGGAAGTTAAATGACAGCAGCTATATCTTAACCGTTACGGTTCCTCAAGAATCAAGGGGGACCATGTCCAAGGTGACGAAGATTATTAGCCGGGTCTGCTCGATCAATAGCATGATTACTTTGACCGATCTCGAAGACCCCAGCCTCTGCCACCTGACATTCTTCCTTTCCGATACTTGTTCTTATCCTGAACTTCAAAAAATTGTTGCCCGGCTCAAACGTCGCGGCTTAAGAAATATTGGCCTTGAAGAACCAGATAAACTTTTCGAGTATAAAATGGGAAGCCTATAAGAGGTCTGGCGCCTGCGACAACAGTCGATACTGGCCGCCAGCCAATCCATCAAAAATCCCGCCAGCTTGCTAGCTAGCGGGATTTTTGATTTGTATTTTATTTTTTAGCGTAGTTAAAGGCATCATAGTAAGCTTTGAGGTCATCGGCTTCAAGGACAATCTGCTTAGGATCAACATCCTTGCCATAAACGGGCAGGCAGGTCTTGTCATAAGCCTTGGTGAAGAAGTGGTCTTGACCTAAACGCACAATCAAGTCATCCAAGTAATCTTTTAATTCCTGATTTCCTTTTTGAACAGCTGGGGCAATGGTATCTTCTTGCCCAAGGGATTCAATGCCTACTTTGAAGCCAGGATTTTCATTGGCCCAGGCCAGGACTTCTGTGTTATCCGTGGAGAAGGCGTCACCCCGGCCATCTCTTAGGGCATCATAAGCTTCTTGGTAGGCGTCATACTTGTCGATATTTTTGATATCAGGAGCTTCTTTTTGGAAGTAGTTCTCTGCTGTTGTGCCCTTCACCAGAATTAACTTTTTATCCTTGAGCTGGTTGATATCGGTGACTAGGCCCTTCTCTGGTGAAACGACCCCGATAGCTACCTTCATGTAAGGGAGGGCGAAGTCCACTTGCTCGCGGCGCTCGTCGGTCACTGTGAAGTTGGCCAGGGTGATATCAACTTTCCCGGACTTCAAGAATTCAGCCCGGCTAGCTGCATCCATGGGGACAAACTCTACCTTGTCGGCACTCCCTAAGAGATCTTCCCCAATTTTCTTAGCGAGTTCGATATCATAACCCTGGGGCTGGCCTTTATCATCAACATAGCCAAAGGGCATCTTGTCTGCAAAGACACCGATGCGGATTTTGCCTGAGTCTTTAATCTCCGCGAGACTGCGGGCTGCTGCCTGCTTACCGGCCGTCGCTTCAGGATCTTTGTCTGTTTGCTGGCCAGATTGACAAGCGGTAAGGAATAAAGCTACTAGTGCTAAGAGCGCGAATATTTTTTTCTTCATTTTCTTTTCTCCTTTTATCGGTCAAATGTTAAACGGTCTAAAAATTGCTGGGCACGCCGGGTCGTGGGTGCCTGGAAGAAGGCTTGGGGGTCGTGACTGCTCTCGACAATCTCTCCCCCATCGAAGAAGAGCAATTGGTCAGCCACTGCTTGGGCAAAGGCCATTTCATGGGTCACAATCACCATCGTCAGGCCCTCTTTGGCGAGCTCTAAAACGACATCTAAGACCTCTCGGACCAACTCAGGGTCCAGGGCAGCAGTTATTTCATCCAACAAAAGCGCTTTTGGATGCATCATCAAAGCCCGGACAATCGCTACCCGCTGCTTCTGTCCGCCAGAAAGCTGGCGGGGATAGGCTGCTGCCTTGTCTTCCAGTCCAACCTTGGCTAAGAGCTCACGGGCCTCCGCTTCAGCCTCTAGCCGGTCACGCTGCTGGACCTTGCAGGGAGCCAGGATCAGATTATCAATAACGGATAGATGGGGGAAGAGGTCATAGGATTGAAAGACCATCCCCACCTGTTCTCTCAGCGCCCGGATCTCACTTTCCGACTGGCCCATGGACTGGCCATTAAAGCGGATCTCACCGGCATCGATCACTTCGAGGGCATTGAGACAGCGCAGGAAGGTCGATTTGCCACAGCCTGAAGGGCCAATGATGACCGTTACCTCTCCCCGCTCAACAGCTAAGGAGATGCCCTTGAGCACCTCAGTCTGTCCATCATAGGATTTGTGTAAATTATCAACTTCAATCAATAAGTCTGCCATTAGTGACCTCCTTCTTGCATCTTATTTTCTAAATATTGACTGATCTTTGAGAAAGGATAGCAGGCCGCAAAATATAAGAAAAAGATTGCCCCATAGATCCAGATGGCTCCACCCGGATAATCGAAGCGGTTCATATCAATAATCTGCTTGCCTACTGCAATCACTTCAACCACCCCAACAAGGACTACAATAGCTGTCGTCTTAATCATCCGGGTCATCAGACTCGTGATGGAAGGAAGGAGGCGGCGGATGATCTGCGGCATAATAATATAGCGGTAGACTTGGCTACGACTCAAAGCCAGGGCCAAGCCGCTCTCCGTCTGTTGCCGGGGCAGGGCTTCGATCGCTGACCGCACCAGTTCTGCCAATTCCGCAGTTCCCCAGAAAGTAAAGGCGAGGACTGCCGCTCCCTCAGCAGAGAAATTCAAATTCAAATGCTTAGCTGCTCCGAAATAGACCAAGAAAACTAAGACCAATTGCGGCATCACGCGGACAAATTCGACATAAACCCGCAAGATGGCTTTGATGACCCGGTAGCGGCTCGTCATCAGGACGCCTAAGAAGAGCCCCAGGGCTAAGGAGCAGCCCATGGAAACCAGGGCCAATTTGACCGTCACCCAAAGTCCTTCTAGTAAACGTAGGAAATTATTCCCTTCAAAGAGAATTTCTAGACCTGAATTAGCCATGCTGGAGCCTCCTTTCTAGGGCATGTCCCAGAAGCGAGAGCGGCAAGAGCAAGGCGGTGTAGGCCAGAACCAGGAGTAGGAGGGCCTCATCTGTCTTGTAATAGAGACCAATATGTTCCTTGGCCACATACATAAGATCCGCCAGAGCCACAATACTGAACATGGAGGTTTCCTTAATCAGAAAGACCACATTCGTCATAAGGGCCGGTACCGAAGTCGCCAAGGCTTGGGGCAAAACGACATAGCGGAAGGTTTGCTGGCGAGTCAAGGCCAGGCTGTAGGCTCCTTCCAACTGACTCTCAGGAACCGCCTCGAGGCCTGAGCGAAAAGCTTCAGCCATGTAAGAAGATCCCAAGAAGGTTAAGCCGACAATTGCACAGACAGAAGATGGCCAGACCACACCGAGTTTGGGTAAGGCATAATACAAAAAGAACAGCTGGATGACCAAGGGGGTATTCCGGGACAGTTCGATATAAATTTGGACGAGGTAGCTTAGGACAGGCAGGCGCCAATAGCGGACCAAAGCACAAGCTAGGCCACAAATCAGCGACAGGACAACACCCAGTCCACCCAGGGCAAAAGTAAGCCCTGCTGCTTTGAGGTATTCCGGTAAGACCGCCCCTATGAATTCCCAATCCATTCCCTCACTCCTTTCAATCACTTATTTTTTACAAGCTAAATCATAGCCGGTCCCCCCAGCTCCTGTCAATTCCAAGTCAAAGACGGTCTGGCCTATTAGGCAAAGCAAAAATAGCCTAAAAGCTTACTATTCTTGCATTTTTTAGCTAGCTGATAGGAAGAGCCGATAACCAACGATATGGAAAAGATAAAACTTAAGCCAAAAATATAAACAAATAAGAACAAAATAAATACAAAAAAACTATCTCAGAACTACTTAAATTGACGAGTTCTGAGATAGTTTTACTCTAGAGAGATCTGTGCCCCTTTAGTTAAAGTAAGGCTTCCTTAGTCTGCGGATCGAAATAAGATAAGGCCCTCGGATCTTTAATCTGTAAGGAATAGGCTTGGCCAACTTCCAATGGGGCTTGGCTGTCTGTCTTCACGCAAAGCCGACCCTCTTCCCCTTCCAGATAGAGATAGCGCTCGCTACCTAGGTTCTCGACCAAAGTCAAGCGATGACTTGCTCCCGCCACGACTTCAAGATTCTCAGGCCGGACGCCCAAAAGACAAGTCTCCTGGCTTAATTGGCCAGGTGTCGTATACGCCTGCCCCCATAAATTTAAGACCTGGTCATCCAAGACAGTCGGAAATATATTCATCTGTGGCGAGCCTAGGAATTCGGCGACAAAGCAATTGGCAGGAGCTTGGTAGAGCTCGTCCGGACGGCCCAACTGTTGGATGCGACCATCACGCATAACGACAATGCGGTCCCCCATGGTCATGGCTTCCGTCTGGTCGTGGGTCACATAAAGCATGGTCGCTCCCAGTTCCTGTTGGATGCGCGAAATCTCATAGCGCATCTGCACCCTCAGCTTAGCATCCAAGTTGGATAAGGGCTCATCCAGCAAGAAGACATTAGGTTCTCTCACAATCGCGCGTCCCAAGGCTACCCGCTGCCTTTGCCCACCCGACAACTGGCTGGGCTTGCGGTCCAGCAAGTCGGCCAAGTCCAATTTTTGGGCCACTTCTTCAACCCGGCGGTCAATTACTGCAGGCTTTTCCTTTCTTAATTTCAAAGAAAAGCCAAGGTTCTGACGCACATTGAGATGGGGGTAGAGGGCATAATTCTGGAAGACCATGGCCACATTCCGGTCTTTAGGGTCGATGTCGTTGACAACCTGCCCATCGATCAAGATCTCCCCTTCAGACAAGCTTTCTAACCCAGCTAAAAGCCGCATCAAAGTCGACTTGCCACAACCCGATGGCCCCACCAAAACGAGGAGTTCACCGTCATTAATCTTAAGGTTAAAGTCTCGGACGGCGGCTTGCCCTTCAGCATAGCGCTTAGTGACCCCTTTAAATTCAATACTTGCCATTTCTTTCCTCCTTAATCATGGGGCGGTAAGCAAGACCTGCCCCTAAAATATCTGCTCCTGACCGAGCTAGCCCCTGCAAACGCGAGCCTTGGTAGACAGTGGGTGCTTGGTCTAAAATGCGAGCCCTTGCCATATCCGGCCAATCCGTACTTGCCAGCAGGTGAAAGAAGGAAGCAAACTGGCGAATACGGCTTCCTTCACCGAGCACTTGCCATAAGCCTGGGTACAAGAGCCAGGAAAAACAACTAAAAGCTTGATAGGCTTCACCAGGGAAATGCTGGCTAAAAAAAGCTTCTGCCTGGTCAAAGGAGGCCTGGCAATTGGCCAAGCTGAGCTCACTCCCCTCCATGATATGAACCGCTAATAAGGGGGTTCCCTCTGGCCAAAAAGCCAAGTCCTCTTCTGGCAGGTGGTAGTAGTCTGGGGCATTCATCCAGTGAGTCCGCTCAAATTGCAAAGTCCCTAACTTGAAGATTTTTAAATCAAAAATGCGCAGCAACCACTGGCCATCATCTGCAGTCAACCCTAAAGTCCCATGGGCTTCATAATAGAGGCGCTCACGCAAGTACAAATCGTCCAAACTAGCTTGTAAAATACCCAAGGGAAGCCCCTGGGACTTGTAGCGTTCAGCAGCTTGGGGAAGTAAGAGAAAGAGACTGGCTAAGCGCTGGCTCGGCTTTAAGCGCTGGATCATAGCTAGCCGCTGGTCACCAACTTCGGGCCAAGTATCTGCTAAAACATCCTGAGCCCTCTGCCAATCTTTTGCCCCTAGCTGACTCACTAGGTCCTTCCAAAGGCTAAAATGCGGCTGGCCTGCATCCAATAAGGCAAGAATTTCTTCATCACTAGGCATCATTTCACTCATCCTTTCACTGCTCCTGCCATTAAACCCGAAATTAAATGCCGTCTAAATACCAAAGCCAGGAGGGCAGGTGGCACAATCGCAAAGACACCTGCTGTTGCAACGAGACCATAATGAATGGAATCACGGGTCATAAACTCCGACATCACCAGCGTCATCAGCTTGGTCTCCTGGGAACTGGTTAAAATCATAGGAATTTGATACTGGCTCCAAGACATCAGGACCAGCATCAGAAAAGCTGTAATTAAAATAGGTTTAGCATTGGGCAATATCACCTTAGTAAAGGCCTGCCATTCCGTACAACCATCCGTTCGAGCTGCTTCCCAGAGTTCTTTAGGGATAGCCCTAAAATAAGACTGGACCATCCAAGTCGTCACCGGCAAGAAGGCGGAAACATAGACAATGGCTACCCAAAAGCTCTGGTCCAACCAGCCCCTCTCCGCAAACATAGCATAGAGGGGGATAATCGTGGTAAAAACCGGAATCACAATGGTGAAGAGCAAGAAATACAGGACAAACTTCCGCCCTCTAAAGTCCTGGCGCACAAAAACATAGGCAGAAGCTACCGCTATCGGCAAGGCCAGAATAACAGTCACCAAGGCCATATTCAAAGAATTCCCCAAGCCCCGCATCACAGTTTCATGGGCTGAGCTATGGGGATCGAGAACTAGCTGGTAATTGCTGAAGTCAATCTGACTCGGCAACAAGTGGGGCGTCGCTGCTAGCACTTCCTTTTCCGGTGTCAGGGTCAAAATCACTGTCCAGAGCAGGGGGCCCAGGCTAAAGATCAAAAATATTCCTACCATGAGCCAATAGAGCATACGGCTCGACCGACGTTCTTTCATTCCTACTACCTCCTATATCTTTTCTGCCATTTTACGAATATAAACAAAGGCTAAGATGCCCGATAGAATCGTAATCACATAAGTAATCGCAGAGCCAAAACCAAAGTTCAAGAATGAAAAGGTGTTCATGTAATTATAAACTAAGAGGGTTTGGGTCTCGTAGCGATAACCAGCTAGGGCTACAATTTCATCAAAGACGTTTAAGGCCGCCATGGTCATTTGGATCAAGGCCAGACCAATGGAGGGCCAAATAAGAGGCAGGGTGACCATGCGGAAATCCTGCCAGGCTGTGGACCCGTCCACTCGGGCTGCCTCATAGAGCTCGCGGGGGATAGTCTGCAAGTTAGCCAAGATAAGCAAGGCACAGAAAGGGATCACCCGCCAAGCCACAACCAAGGCAGCAATCATCATGAGCATCCAGCGATTGGCCGTCCAAGCAATGGGTTGGTCAATCAGTTGCAAGTTTATCAATAGCTTGTTTAAAAAACCGTAGCCTGGATAAAAGATAAAATTCCATATAATCCCATTAACAATTGGGGGTAGAGCCCAAGGGATAATCGCAATCGCCGTCAATACTGGCGTTATCACATGTCGGCGGTTGAGCATCAGGGCAATGGCTAAGCTCATGATCAAACCAATAACCAGGACAAAAATTAAAACCAGCAAGGAATTGATGAGAGCCTGGTAAAAGTCCGAAGACTGTAAAACGGTCAGGTAATTCTCTAAGCCCACAAAACGCACATTACCGGGCTCAGTTAATTTTAAGCGGTAGAAACTATAGACCAAGGTCCGGCAAATGGGGTAGACCACAAAGACCAGCATGATCACGAGCATGGGGCTCAGTAGCAACCAAGGTTTGAAGCGTTTAAACATCATAGACCTCCTTCAAAGCTTAACAAAAAAGAGGCTGGTTCGATTGTCCAGCCTCCGACAAAGCAGATTCATTAGATTCTTTCCCAAATCGTATTGGCGAGCATCCGTTTCGCTTTTGAATTTGGCCCTTGAAGAGCTATGGCATCGGTTCGGGCCAAGGCCCCTCACCTAGCGAGCTTCAAACGGCTAGTACGGCCCCAAAAGCAAGTCCTACTAGCCGTAATTCACATCTAGTCGGGTTCGGCCTAGCAGAAATAGCTCCTCTTCACAAAGATCCACCGAAGACTTACAGTCTTCTCTTGCTCTTTGCTCCAGAGGTCTATTTCTCCCGCTAGTCCTCGCACCCTTGGCTTGCTTTTTCATGACTAAGGGCCAACTTCAAAGCTCCACTCCTGCTCAAAACAAGCTGATATAAAAATGATTCTTTAATAAATCGCTAGTTACCAACACTAAAAGTAGAAAATTCCTAATTAGGCATTTGTCTCGACGATGGCGTTTACTTTTTCTGTCATTTGGTCAGCGGCTTCTTCTGGTGTTAACTTCCCGTTAGCCATTTCGCTAATGGTATTGAAGATTTCTGTACTCATTTCTGTATAGTATTTAGGCACGCCGTTAGGGAAAGGTGAGCCGACCATATCAGCAAGCTGCAACATTTCCTCTGATTCACGGATTTGCCCGTCTGATACGACCGCTTGTAAGGCAGACTTGCGAGTAGGCAGGATTTCAACTTCTTTAAAGAGTTCTTTTTGGGTTTCCTCAGAAGTGTACCAGTCGACGAATTTTTTCGCAGCTTCAGGATTTTCGCTATATGGGGAGACACCAACTGCTTCAACAAAGGAAACGGTCCGGTTTGATGGGCCATCCTTACCAGGAAGGGGCACTACCTCTACCTCTCCTTGGACAGCTGAGTCTTTCTCCGAATCCACGCGAATGGCATAGAAGGAAGGCGCAACCGCATAAGAGGCTTCCCCCTTCTTGATGAGGTCATACTTGCCTTCATTGGTCGTCCGATAGGCAGGGTCCACTAATTCTTTTTGGTTGAGCTCATCCATGATCTTCAAGGTTTCCAAGGCATTATCCCGGTTGAGAGTATTGTCCTTATTGAAGACTTCGCCTGTCAGCGCATAATTAATAGTCAAGAAAGAAGTGGTTGTATTCTCGTCTGCAGCCATGGGAAGAGCCACCGGATATTTAACCACTCCTTGGTCCTTAATCTGCTCAGCTGCTTGGACCACATCCTGCCAGGTCTGAGGCGCCTGGTCTAGGCCGGCTTGGTTAAATTGTTTCTGGTTCATGTAAGACATCCGGTACTCGTTGGAATAAGGGATGGCATAGTAGTCGGTCCCTACTTGGAAGGTCTTCAGTGAAGGGATATCTTTGACGGTCGCTTCATCAACTTCCAGGGGAGCCAACCAACCGGCTTCTTTGAATTCTCCTACCCAGGACCAGTCCACTTCGAAGACATCGGCTGCGGCCTTCTTCCCTACAGCAGCGGTTGAAATCTTATCGCGGATATCATCCCAAGAAGTTGGCATAACATTAACCTTAATGCCTGTCTCATTTTCAAAGTCTTTGAGCATCTCGTCACTCGGTTGGCCGTATTCTGGAATCATAAAAGAAATTTCTTGTTTTTCGCCGTTTCCAGCTGCTTCTTCGCTCTGGGGATCGGTATTATCCTGGGCACTCGACGATTCTTCCCCGATCCCCATGCCCGCATTGGAACAGCCAGCCAAGAAGGCCAGGAGTAGAGACGTTGAGGCTAAGTATTTAAAAGGTTTTTTCATGGTTTTTCCTCCATCTAATTATTAGGACTCGTTTTATTTCTTCTCTAACAAGGCGAGGCAGTCCCGCTTGATCGTCTGTAATAAAGCAAAGTCATCTTGGTAATGTGTATCAATCGTATCCTTCTCTGAATCATAGGTCATTTGACGAATATCCCCCGTCAAGCGCTGGACCTGGGCTTGTACCTGGTCTTCTCCGACCTCAGCCTCAATGGCCTTAAAGAAGCGATAATCTTGCAAGCCAAAAACCAGCTGTTTCCAACGCAAACTAAATTCAGGCTTGCCGTTAGCGCCAGGATAAACAAAGAACATATCACCGGCTGCCCACTTGTAGGTCTTATAGCGGATATCGCGGTTGGGATTGGCAGTCCACAAGCAATAATTCCAACGCAAGAAACCCTTCACCCCGAAAGCATAGGTCAGATAGCCGACCAAACGTGATTCCATTAAGGGACTGCGGACAAAGACATTCAAATTTTGAGGGAAGCAGCAGGAATACCAAGTCATCTCTGCCCGCTTCTGCCAAATTTGTGAATCTGGATCATCCAGCTTATCAATCAGAATTGAAGAGATGGCTGAGTTACTTTCAAAGTTTCCTTGGTAAGCCTCTAAGAAATCGCTATGTAGGCAGGCATGCTTGAAGCTGATGGCTTCCTTACTGGCTGAAGAGAGAAAGTCTTCAAATTTCGCAAAGCGGTCGGGATCATTAGGTTCGTCTGAAATCACCTTCACCCGGTCCCAGAGACCACGGTCTTGCATGTGGTCAAAGACGAGTCCCAGATAGGTTTTTAACTCGGCCTTGGTGCGCAGGTAGCTCACTGTCCCCTGGTCTTCGTCATAGACTTGGACACGGATTGGGTCCTCATAATCGACAAGGGGATTGCCGAAAGCATAGGCATCCCAATTCCCTAGGAGGCCAAAGAGGTTGATTTCTTCTGCCATCCCATAGCTCAAGCAGAGGTCCAGATAGCGGTCGAGCGCGGTGAAGTCAGCCACTAATTCCCCCTCACGGCGACTGAGGCCAACAATCTTATATTCAAAGAGGCTGCTAGGATTATCGCTCACCTGGTAGCAAGCCTGGCCAGCCCAGGCATAGTCAGAAATCACCAAGTCACAAACTTTCTGGCCCGCTTCCGCAAGTGGTTGGATATAGTTTTCAATCAGTTTAAAGTGGTCATCGGACCAGAGCGGCACTTCATAATAGCGAGCAAGGGCCGTCAAATGTTGCCAGAGATCAAGGAAGAAGGGCTGGTCTTCGGGATAGGCATAGTCAGCCACTTCAACGATGAGAGAGGTCTGACTCACCAAGTCTTCATCTTCGAAGCCCTTCCGATAATAAAGCTTGGCTTGAACTTCATGCTTGCCGGGACGTGTCCCCTTCAAGTCCACCCAGAGGCAGTGGGTCCCCCGGTCTAAGAAGGCCGCTTCCCGGTGGAGGATACGGTCCTTCTTGTATTGCTGGTCATCATCAAGGACTGCCCCTTCAAAACTCAGCCGCCCTTCCAAGCCTTCCGGTAAAACCAAGGCTAGGCGGTAAGAGCCAGTTAAACCATTCCAAGGCAGGCTGGTATCCCTATTCAAATTGACCCAGGATTTCTGGTCCAGGTCGAGGGCTAACTGCGCCCCACCCTGCTCATCCTGGAGAAAAAAAAGATCCTCGAGCCTCTCTTCATCTGCCATCGATTGGTTGCCAAACTGGCGAATCGTCGGTTGCAAAAATTTTAAAGTCATAAAGACCTCCATTCTTCATCCATCAAGTAAGGAATAACTTCATCAATCTGATCCAAGCACAGGCAGGCCTGGTCTCTCATCTGGGGACTGGCCGGCAATAAATCGGGAATAAGCACCGTATCGAGGCCAGCTGCTCGGGCTGACAGGAAGCCTGATTCAGAATCTTCAAAAACCAAAGCGGCTTCCCTAGCTATCCCTGCCCGCTTCAGAGCTTCTTCATAGACATCCGGATAGGGCTTAGAGCGCTCAATATCTTCCCCGCATACATAGGCTTCAAAATAGGGCTGGATACCTGTCGTTTCCGTCATCGTCAGCACATTATAGCGGGTCGAAGCGGAGGTGATATAAGAGACATAGCCCTGATCTTTGGCGAAGGCTAGCAATTTTTCAACGCCAGGTTTTAGCTGCAAGCGTCCTGCCGCAACGCCCTCTCTGAAAGTTGCCAGAGCCTGGTCAAAAATTTCCTGCCCCTGGCTCGGGCCAGCTAAGTCTTGCAGGCGGCTCAGGGTATAGCGCCAGCCCCGGCCCGCATAAGCCGCATGGTCTTCCTTAGAATAAGGATAACCATGGGCTAGGAGAGCGGCCTGCCGAGTTTCAAAATATAGGGCCTCCGTATCAATCAAGAGCCCATCCATATCAAAGAATAAGTGTGTCTTTTGCGTCAATAGCTTCTTTCCTTCCCTAGTCAATTAAAGCCGCCGCCCCCAAGAGGCCATTGTTTTCACCCAGCGAGCTGGCAGATATATGGTCTAGCACATGGGCTTGGTCGGGGAAGAGCATAGGCTCTAAGGCTTCCTTACAAGCCTGCAAGTAGCCAGCCTGCTCTAAAATCACCGAGCCACCAAGAACAATTTCCGCTGGATCGAGCACACAGATAATCTGATAGAGGGACCATGCCAAGACTTCTGCCCCCTCCTGGATGACCTCCTGGGCTTGCCGGTCGCCGGCTTGGGCCAGGTTAAAGATGTCAACCGTGGCTAAGTCGGGACGATCTAGGAGCTGCCGTCCCCGGTCTTGAATGCCTGTTCCTGACGCCAGGTGCTGAACTAAACACTCCGGATTCCGGTAAGAGACGGGGACTAGCGCCGTTTCCCCTGCAAAGCCGGAGCCGCGTATCATCTGACCATGAACAAAGCTCTGTGAGGAAATCCCGGTGGACACGGTTACATAGCTAAAGGTCTCTTCTGGGTCGCGCTGGGCCAGCTGGTATTCTGCTAGAGCCGCGACTGCCACATCATTATCGATACGAATGGGCAGGTCGAAAGATTCCTCTAAACGGTCCACAATCGGAAAATTTGCCCAAGGAATCATCATTTGATAGACCGCAATCCCACGGTCTCGGTCCACCTTACCGGGAATACCTAAACCAATCCCCCGTACGCTGGCCTTCCCTGCTTCCTGGAGAGCTCTTTGGATTAATTCCTTCACGAGGTCAAACAAGTCTTCCCTCCCGAGTCCAGAAATTTTGCGATAATACTTCTTAACAATTTCTAGTTGGTCATTAACGAGCGCAACAGAAAGCTTGCTGCCGCCAATATCGACACCAATGCGATAAGCTCCTGCCTGCGTCATAGATAACTCCTCCTTTTTCTACTTACTAGTCACTTGCCCAAAACGACGGGCGGCATCCATATAGGCATGGATATTCTCCAAGGGACTCTCCGCCGGGACATCACAGCCAGGAGCCAGCACAAAGCGCATGGGATCTGTCCCCATGCAGGCATAGGCCGCTTCTACCGCCTGGCTAATGCTTTGAGGATCACCCTGCCAGAGCAAATCAACGGGAGCGATATTCCCTTGAACTTGCAAGTGGTCAGCCAAAATTTCCTTAGCCTTGGCTAAATCAACCACCTGGTCCACGCTGAAAGCATCGACCCCTGTCTCTACTACATCCGCTAAAATTTTTTCCGTTTGCCCACAAATATGTAAGGCCACAAAAGATTCTTTTTGGTGGATGTAGTTCACGAGTTCTTGGGTATAGCTTTGGGCAAATTGACGGTAGACCCGCGGACTAATCAAGCTACCCGAAGCCACAGGGTCAGAAAGAGAAATATAAGTCCCTTCGAGCTGACTAAACTGGTCCACTACATCCTTTAAAATCACCAAGACCCGGCTGAGCAGGGCGTTGAGTTCATCTTTTTGCTTGCGGGTGGCCCGAAGCAATTTCTCTGGGGCAATAAGCCCAGCAGCTGCTGTAAAGGGGGCCGGCATATGGATCCGGCAGTAGACCTGGCCATCCGTTTCTTCCTGGATGATTTTCACTGCTTGGAACACTTTTTGCTGGCCAAGATCGTTGTCAAAATGAACCGCATCATAGGGTAAACAGTCGAGATCAGCCAAATCATCCAGAGCGTAGCGGCTAACTGAAGCCGGGGCATCCTCGGCCACTTTCACTTCCGTCCCCAAAAGCTTGGTGAAATTCTTAGTAGAGTAAATCAAAGAAACCGCATCGTGACCAAAAGTTTGGTAAGAAGCCACGAGCTTCTTAGCCAAAGCCTCAGCAGAAGCTTCAGATTCTTGGTAGGTCATGCCTACTAATTTTGCAGCAATTAGGTTGTCATAAAGAATGACTGGAGCCCGGTCAACTGCCTGGCCATTCTTAAGAGCCCGATGTCTTTCAACTGCTGTCATTTGATCCATAATGAAACCGCCTACCTTTTGTTATGATACCTTATCTTAGCATATTTTCACAAAGCTTAACATCAAAAAAGCCCTAGTTTACTCAAGTTATTCAAGACTTGGTGAATAGATACGCAAAGGGAGACTCGTGCCCTGAATCAATCTTTCTCTATAAGAAACTGCTGCTGCCGACCCTGATGGCCAGAGCTGATCAAAATCAGACATAAATAAATCTAAATCGTAGGCCACCCTTAGCAATTCCACATATACGTGATTCATTTTTTTGGAATAAATAGCATCTGGATGGGCAACTTGCCCCAAACGGATAATTAGACCCGCCGGATCCCCAGCTAAAGTCCCCATACCTGCAGATCCATTATTGATAACTAAAGTTGCCTTGCCTTCATAAATAACTTGGGAACAAGTGTGGGTACAGGCAATGACATCGATTTGATAGCTCTCCATAAAAGCTTCAAGTTCCTGTTGCCGACCTGGCTCTTGTAGGGACTCTGCTGAACACCCCCAACCTGCTAAAAACTTTTCATCCCCATGCAAGACAAGGAGACGTAAGCCATAAACTGTAAAAACTTGGACTTTACCGAGATCTTGAAAAGAATCTACTGGTATTTGAGACTCCCTCACCATTTCCTTAAGCCTTTTATGAATGGCATTTGACCGACTTACCGCTGCATCTGAAGTTGACGACGGATAAGCACATCCACAGCCAATTTCTTGGTCGCCAGTTCTCAAGAGTTCAGCTTCTACATTGCCTAGCGACCGATAGTGGCAGTTAAGCCGCTCTTCCAAATCTTGGAAAAGGTCTGGGTCACAATCGAACCAGTGAGTATCCCCATTAAAACATAGAGATACCGGCTCAGGATCCCTGACTTGCATAGCCTCAATCTCATCCAAGGCATAGGGGTTTCCATAGAGGCCGCCAATAATATAAAGTCCTTTATCGTGATCTGGAAAATCTTTTTCATAGACCTTCTCTTCTATGGCGTAATCGCTTGGACAAAGTCTTCCTGGTCTCATATTATTCGACTCCTTTACTTTGAAATTTTTCTAAGAGTCCTGGCAAAAGATAGCCTAAAGTGCAAAGGATCAAGCCGTAAACATTGGTCCCTAAAAGCAAGGCGCTATCTCCAGCCCCAATAGCAAAGATACTTGGGACAAGCCCAAAAGTATAAAGCAAACCAATTATGATACCTATCCAAAAGCTCAGTTGGAAGCTCCACTTATTTGTTGGCACAAAACCATGAAGGCAAAAAATAGGCGCAAAGCCCATAACCATGGTGCCACTGATGGTTGTTGCACTAAGGATGCTTGTTCCAAAAAACATGGGTAAATTCCCCAAGATTGCAAAAAGCACCATAGTCAGCATCGCAATAAATCGTGTTTTTTTCTTAGTCAAGCGAATACCCAGCAAATGAGGCACGTCAATAGCAGATAATTTCGCAATACTTGAAAGCGCAGAATCAAGAGTCGACCCCGCTGAAGACACCATAATCCCTGCCATAATAACAAGGGCGGCAGTTCCCAGTGACTGGGCAACAGCTACTGGAATATTATCCGTTAAAGCCATCCCCTCCATCTTGGCGTAGATGCCAACAAAAGAGAAAAGCACAATCGATACGAAACCCGCTAGGCCCGCTATGATAAAAGCCTTGAGCATCTTCTTCTCATCTGAGATAAAGCCCCGGTCAGTTAAAACTGGGTCATGGAAAGGATAGCTAAAAATTTGAACAGCAGATACTAAAAGCATGTCTACTCCCCCTAGCAAAGTCCAATTCCCTGACTGAACATAATCAGTCATCGGACGATTAGGCAGCACCAATGCAAAAACAGCCACCATAAAAATAATAAAAATGATACTTTGAATCATATCAGTTACAATCGCACTCCGCAAACCACCACGGACAGAATAAGCTAGGGTAATTACGGAAAATATCACAGAGGCAAGTATAAAGGGAGTAGATCCCGACGCCCCAAAATAACCACCTACTACTGAGGTATTCGACCAAATTTCATTGAATAAACGTGTAAAAATTGCCAAAGTAAAGAAAATTCCCGCCCAAGGGCCATAATTATGATTGAGAAAAGGAATAATCCCTTTTGCTCCAAATTTTTTACGTAAACGGTAGATAACAAAACCAGCTAAGGGAATACATAGCCAATAAGTTGCGTAGGCAAAGCCTCCCACAATCCCATACTGAGCCCCTAAATTAGCTGCATTAGTTACTGATTTAGCAAAAATCCAACTAATAAAAATGGTTGCTGTTAGTAAGGGGAGCGAAGAATCCTTACCTTCCTTATTCGTTCCTCTAAAATACCCACTGAAATCAACAAACTTTGGCGATAATAAAAACATCAAAATAGCATAAATCGTAAGAAAGGCCCATATCACTTCATTACTCGTCATAAACTTCTCCTTTTTAATTCAATAAAAGCCAGAGCAGACAAACTCTGGCTTGACTAACATTATACTTATACTTCCAAGGGCTTATCTGTCTGCGTGGCCCATTCCATCAAGGAGCCGTCATACATGGCAACCTGGTCTTGACCAAGATAATTCAGAACAGCTCGGAGCCAGCAAGCCGCAATCCCAAAACCGCAATAGGTAATGACGCGCTTATCAGGATCGAGCACAGCAAAGTCTGCAAAGACCTGCCGCAAATCTTTTTCAGGCAAGAGCGCGCCTGTCTCAGGATCAGATAAGGACCCGAAGAAGACATTAACTGCGGATGGAATGTGTCCCACTCGGTCGTCACCGAAGCCAGCAAATTCCCCCTCGTATTGGGCCTTAGGAAGACTATCTAAGATCACAACGCTCGGATCTTCGACGGCTGCTTCCACTTCCGTCAGATCAGCAAGCAGGTCTTCTCGACGTTGCAAGCTTAGCTGGCCCTGCTTGCTTTCAGGTATTTCTTCTGTTAGGGCCCGACCTTCACGCTCCCACTTATTCAAGCCCCCCTCAAGGATAGCAATTTGTTTTTCGGGAAAGCCCTCATAAGCCAGCTGCCAGGCCAAGCGTGCCGCCCACATATTCGCTGTAAAATCCGCGCCGACTTGGGCTCCACTGTCATAGATAACAACCTGGCTATCTTCAGCAATCCCCAAGTCTTCCATATTTTTCACGAAAGGCTCATGGGCAGTGACTTGGAAGGGAATCGGGTCATGACTTGCTGCTTCAGCCAGTTGGTCATAGAAGACAGCCCCTGGTAAATGTTTGGCCGCATACTGGTCCTTACCAGAGCGCAAGAACTCTCCTTCTGGATCATTAAAGAAAACGGTAGCATCCACCAAAACTAAGTTTGGATCGGCTAGCTGACTCGCTAATTCTTCAGTTGATACAATATTTTTCATCAAAAACCTCCTACGCTTCAGCCAAGGCGACTTGGGCTGGACATTCTGTCGTCAATTCGCCTCCACAAGATGAACCAAAACCAGCTGTACAGCCATAACAATAATCGCGGAAGAGGATCTCCCGTCCAAGATCTTCTTTATCAATCACATCGGTAATTGTATCTCCCGTACTAATCGGCAGGTTAGACATTTGATGGAAGTCACAATCATAGAGTTGGCCGTCGTAACCCACTGACAGCTGGGACCGGCACATCAGATTAGGTACCGTCACGGGATTAAAGGCATTGCGAAGGATATCCATATACTCGTCATAATAGTCCATATCATTTAGGAAATCTTCAAAGTAGCCCATAGGCAGGTTGGTAATGGTATATAGATTCGTAAATTCAATGCCATACTGACCTAAGTGGTTGCGATAGTCTACCGCCAAGGCGTTTTGCTCTGGGGGTAAAGTGGCCCCTAGCGGATTATGGACGAGGTTTAAAGGTCGGTCTTTATCAATGCCATAGCCATAAGAATTCAGTTCTTGGAGGACCTTGATTAACTTCTTAAAGACCCCGCTACCGCGTACGACATCCACATTGTCTTCAGTGTAACAAGGCATCGAAATAAAAATCGTCACAGGATATTTTTGATAGAACTCACGCATTCTTTTATTCAAAAAAGTCCCATTCGTTCGGACAATCACTTCGTCCACATAGGGAGCCCCTTTCTCTGCCAGATAGGTGAAGCCTGGGTGCATAGTAGGTTCTCCCCCTGTAATATCCAGGGTCGTCACTTCATCATGGGCCTTGAGAAATTCAATGCAGGCATCCATAATCTCGGGCGACATCATTTCATTCTTCGAGTCGCGCATCACGTGACAGTGCCGGCAACGCAGGTTACATACCTTACCAATATTCACTTGCAGAGTAGTAATTGCTGAGGTTTTCCGGTATTCAGGTTCGATCCGGTCAATAAAATCACTTGACATTATTTTCTCCTTTCATTTTTGCTGATCATCGAGGGACAACCAAGTCTGGTAGAGATGATCTTTTAGTGCCTCTTTTTTAGTAATTCTAGGTGTCGTGACCAGCGTCTGCTGGTAAGGCTTAGTCACCACATACTGGGTCGGGTCCTGGCTCGGGCAGTGAAGGCGTCCTCGAGCTAGGCCTTCTACACTCAGCCAATATCTCTCTTGGTCTAAAGAAAAGTATTCTGGATGAACGAGGCAGGCCGCTGCCAGGCTATCCCAGTTATAGAAGCCTTTGATGCCATACTCTAAGTCATTATCGCGAAACCAAGGCGCTGAATATTTTTGAATCATTTGGACAATAGGGCCTTCCACTCGGTCGAAAGCTGCTTCATATTGCTCCTGGGTAAAGAGCAGGTCCAAGCAATGATTGCCTGTCATGACACGGACATTATGCCCCTTGGTTAAGACTTGATAGGCAGCTTGAGGATCACAGGAGAAATTCAATTCCAACATTTCCTGCTTGGCGAAGTTCAGGGGCGCCGTAGTGCCTCCCATCAAGCTAAAACCAGCAACTTGATCAAAGAAATCTGGATTAAGAAGAGAAGCTCCCATAAGATTCGTCAGAGATCCTGTCGCCAAGACATACAAGTCTCCTGCATATTGGGCAGCCAAATCAGCCAGAAGACGACTAGCTGGATTGAGATAATCGCCACAAGCCTGACCGCCCTTAGCATAGGGCAGATCAAGCTGAAGCGTCTCTAGGAGATGCTGGGTATCCCGGTCCACCAGGTCGATCCCCTTATTCCCGAACGTCGATGTCACAGCGATCAGCTCCACTTCAGGACAGCCTAATAAATAAAGCAGCGCCATCCCATCATCCACATCACGATTAGCCGTAAAAAAAGTATTGTCAAAATCAATGGCTACTTTCATCGGTTAAACCCTTTCTAGACCTAGCCTTTATCCCAGCAATGATCATTTGGAAGAGGCTTAGAGCAAGTAGAAGCAAATAGTAGAGATAGTAGGTTTCCAATTGGTCGAAAGTCCAGAATAAACTATAGAACGTAAAGGCTAAAGTCAAGACTAGCCCTCCATAGGCTGATCGCCGTTTGTAACGAAGCAGAAGTATAACGGCCACTATAAGACACAAGCTAGGCAGTATCCAGGTCCAAAAATCATGATAAAGTTCAGCTTTCCTTGAACGATAGAGTACTGACCGCATAAAATTCAAATGATTCGCGTAAAAACCACTAACTTGCGTCATTAAAAAGAGCGCGAGAACTTGTAAGCCACGCAAACTTGCGATCACTAGCTGGACAGGCCTTGACTTAATCAAGGATTTCCACATCATTTCCGCGGGGATCTCCTACTTGTACCGGGTACTTGCTTGGATTTTTTTGATGGTTTAAATTCCATTCATACCAACCCCCATCTTGGACCGAAATATCATGCCAGCCTGCTTGTTTAGCAACAAAGAAGGCTGTAGTATTACGCCAGCCTGTTCCACAATAGAATGTTACCGGTTTATCTTGACTAATTCCCCATTCTTCCCAATCAGCAAATACTGCTTGTGGCTCACGAATTGTGCCATCTTCATTGGTTAGATAGTTGACGTCAGCTGCTGTTTCGCTGGCTTTGGCCCAGACTGCTCCTTTGATCTCGCCTGCCTTGTCAATGTAGTCATAACCTGATGTTTCACCAATAAACTCAGGCCAAGAGCGAACGGAAGCAATCACCAAGTTTGGTTGGGACTCCTTAGCTGCTAGGAGGTCATCCGACGTCTTAATATAGGCTTCGGGCCGACCTGGATAATCCCCGCCAAAATCTTTAGCTGCGGTAACTTGAGGACTTTCCTCAGTAAGTTCATAACCTGCCTTCTCCCAGGCTGCTTTACCACCGTCAATAATGTGCACTTCATCTACACCCAGGTAGTAAGCGGCAAAGGCCACACGGGAAGCCGCATTGACATCCTCACCATAAACAAAAAGTGGTGTATCCTTGCTTACCCCCTTAGCGAGAAAGGCTTTGACCAAGTCATCATCTGTTAAGAGATTCCAATCACTCTCTTCTGTCTCAATCTCCATCGTATCCATGAGTTGAGCACCTGGCAGGTGGCCTTTTTTGTAGGCTGCATCACCATAACCTGCCTCTAGAATCTTGGCTGTATCCTGCTGGTCAATCTGGTCTTTAGCCCAAGCGGCATCCACAAAAATATCCTCTTTCTTGCTTTCGCCTGCTTTGACCAGATGGGTCTCCTCTTTTGAAGGAGGGGCTGGTTGCGTTGAGTCGCTAGCTGTTGAACTTTGCCCTTGGCAAGCCCCTAAAAGAAAACTAGCTAGTCCACATACTGCTAAAATTTTTTTAGTCCAATGCATCTAATCTTCCTCTCTTCTTCTCAATTACTTATTTATCGCGGTAAAATTTTTGAATACTTTCAATCGACTTTCCCTGCCTGAATAGGGCTTGGGCTCTTTGCATCTTAAATAGGGTTCTCAGATAGCCCTTAGCTTCAAAGCGTCTCGCTGAGGTATAGATCTTCTGCTCTGCCACCCGGCAATAAACACCAGCCTCCTTGGCCCGAATCGAAAGATCATAGTCTTCCATTAACGGGTAGGAACGAAAGCCTCCCAAAGCCTGGTAAAAATCGCGGCGCATATGCATGCCCTGGTCTCCAAAGGCAATATGGCGGTGACTTAGCCGCCAATTGGATCCTGCTGCAATCAGACGCATCCGCCAATCCTCACTGGTAAAGCGCAAGGGAAAGGCAGCAAAGGGGACTTCCTGACCATTCTTTTGTACCTCCTTAAGAGGGCAAGTTTTAAAGAAAGAATCTGCATGCAGAAAGAATAAGATTTCACCCTGACTGGCAAGCACGCCTGTATGAAGCTGTTGCCCCCGCCCCGGCTGGGAGTTAACGACTGAGTAGCCTGCCGCCCTGATTAAATGGGCTGTACCGTCCCGGCTGCTCCCATCCACGAAGATCAGCTCATGCGGAATATCTGGGTTAAACACCTCTAAATGATCAAACAATTGATCCAGTTGGTTTCGCTCATTAAAAACAGGAATGATAATACTAATCATCAGCTAGTTAAGGGATTCCTTTTTCTTCTTGCGGTCGGTATAGACCCGGCGCAGGAGGGCAACTAAGACGCTCAAAGCGAATAGGATCAACAGACCCGTCACAAGCTTCTGAGCGCCACCTGTCAACATACCACCTACATAAGAATAAATAATGGTCGCCGGTAATTGACCGATCCCTGTGGCAATAAAATAACCCCAAAAGCCCATCGATGTTAAGCCTGCTGCATAAGATACAATATCAAAGGACATAAAGGGCAGCAAGCGGGCCACTAGGATGGTCTGCATGCCATAGCGGTCAAAAAAGTTTTCGATGCTTTCTAAGCCCCGCTTAGTCGTAAAGCGAACAACCACATCACGCCCTAAGATGCGGGCAATGTAAAAGCATAGGGCAGCCCCCACCATCGCACTCGACCATGACAAGATAGCTCCCTGCCACCAACCAAAGAGATTAGCATTGGTCACCGTAATCAAGAAAGCAGGGAGCGGGGCGATCACTGCCGTTAAAACCATTAGGAAAAATGAAATAAGTGCCGCATAGCCCCCGTATGAATCGATAAATTCGCGCACTTCATCAAAATTCCCCGTTGCAAACATCTTAAAGACCTGGTTGATCCATTCCCTAACTGGGGGGATCAGAAAATAAATAGCCAGGCAAAGGCCCACAATACCTAGCAATAACCAGCGTCGCTTACTGGCTTCGTTAGTTTTCTTCGTCATCTGTCTCCTCCATCTTCCAATAAAAAGAGCGACCCAATCTAAGAAACTGGGCCGCCTAAAATTAACTACCCAACTAGATCAGAGACTTAAATTATTTCTCTGACAAATCAAAGCCGTCCCATTCCTTAGTACCTTCTGTGGCATTGATGGTGTTGTAACCTTCATCTGTTAGGGCTTGAGCGATGGTATTTGATTTATTACCGGAGTAGCAGTAAGTCAAGATAGTTTTATCTTTAGGAATATCAGCTTTCTTCGCATCCAAGTCGTCAACTTCGATATTTACTGCCCCTTTAACGTGGCCCTTATCGTAGTCCTTAGCCTTACGTGCATCGATGATGTAGTATTCGCCATCATTGTTGTCAACCATTTCTTGGAATTTGTCTCCTAGCACATAGCCAACTTGAGTCATTGTTGAATAGTCATGGTCTTTAACCCCGTCAGCATTGTAAACTTCTTCAAAGCCGTTTTTAGCCAAGATGTCTGCCCCTTCCTGGCTCTTGTTCCCAGTGTTGCAGATCGTTACTACATTTTCTTTCTTATAGTTGCTTAAACGATCGAGGTTATTTTCAAGTTCATCGACAGGGATATTGATAGCCCATTTCACATGGCCTTCTTTGTATTCATCTTCTGGACGAACGTCGATGACGAGGTAGTCTTCTTTCTTCTTGTCATCAGCTAAAGCTTCGTCGAGCTCTTCGCCGGATATAGTTTTAACTTCAGCCGCTTGGTCAGCTGTAGCTTCTGTTTGAGCATCATTTGAACCGCTAGAAGCAGAGTCTGTGTTATCTGCACAAGCAGCTAGTGACAATGAAGTAAGAGCAGTTAAACTGAGTAATAATAATTTTTTTGACATAATTTTTTCTCCTTTAAATTTTTAAATTTCCCATTTCTTCAATTCTTCGGCACCGCCATGAATGGCAAAATCGAGCAGAGCGGTGAGGCCCTGGCGTTCGGTTTCTAAGTCAAAAGCTTGCCCCGCAAAAGTATGGCCCAGGGCAAAGGGGGTCTCAAGCATGCGAGGTGGGCGGGCTTTTTCCGCCACATTAGGCAGGTGCATCATGGAAGCCGTGCGTATGCCCCGGCTTTCAATTTCGCGCTGAATCAGCCCCACGGACTGGTGGCAAATATATCAGCCAGGAGACAGCAAGGCAATATCGACCTGGTCCTCCTGCAATTGGTCAGCGATAGCAGGTGCCGTCTTATTCATGAGCTTCTTAACCTGGGGGATGTAGCCCATCAAACCGAAGTGGTGAGGAGCTACTTCTCCAATCTTACCCTCCCTAGCGAATTGCCGGAGGATATCCAGGGGGAAGACCAAGTTAATATCTTCGAGGGCATCTCGAATATCATAGTGTTCGTGGTTTACCGTAAGGTCCTCATAGTCCACATCTCCGGGAATAATACGGAAAGTTGGATCTCCCTTCTTCGTCTCAAAAGGCGGATCCGTCTTCAAGCGGACCCCCGCCGTGGTAATGAAAGCAACTCGGGCTTCATCTAGTGCCTTATCCATATGCGCAATTTTGGGTGCCGAATTGATGGTCACGACCATGTGCTGGGCGACACGACTAATAACAACTTCTTTTAAACTTCGGCGATTTTTTTTAACGATAAAAATCCTCCTTTCTTTATCCAGGCAATCTTTTAGCGATATAGTCTTCAATCATCTGGATAAAGTCAGTACTTAAAAAGCGTGAAATGACCTGGTAAGTTTCCTGGTTACGCGCCAATTTATCAGCTTTATTATATTGCACATAGGCCATGGCGCACCAAGTCAAGCCCCGCAGGCAAGTGAAGACCAAGTACTGGTCGAGCTTAGCCTGGTCAATCGCAATCGGAGAGTGGGCATCATAGGCCTGGATGAAGCTTTCTAAAGACTGGTCATCATAGAGGTAGTCAGTCTTCCAAAGCGTCGTTGTCGGCGCTAAGAAATGTCCCAAATCCTGTTCACGTTCCCCAATCAGCGGCTTCTCCCAGTCAATGACATAGGACTGGTCGCCTGGGTTGATCAGGAAATTAGAGGCATTGAGTTCCGTATTAATGATACAAGGATTAACAAGCTGGGCGCTGTGGTCATAGACCTTTAAGCCATCTAAGAGCCGCTGAATCCGCTGAGTCACTTCCTCCGACCGCCCCTCCCAGGACCGGTAGTGGGCAAACATGGTCTCAAACTCTTCATACATCACCACAAAGGGTTGGCCCACATAAATGAGATGGTCTGCCTGCTTAGGATCTTGTTGGTGAATTTGCGCCAATAATTCCGCTGCAATCTGGCTATCCGTCTCATAGTCCAGCTGGCGACCAGGCAGGAAGGCTTCCACTAAATAACCCGCCCCAATCAAGGGGTGGTAGTCACAAAGCGCCAAGGGTTTGGGCGTTACGCCACTCGCTTCGAGCGCCTTCAAAGCCCCGTACTCATACTGGATCTGCTGGTCGAGATGCAATTGTGAGCCCAAAGCAATCCGCAACAATTTCCTGCCTTGGTCAAAGATAAAATTGGCATTATATTCCCCTTGGGCTAGGAAAGTCGCCTCAGGGTCCCCCGTCAAGATAGCCGCAATATCTTCTTTATCATCAATATCACGGATGGCTGGCAGGAGTTCATAACTGATCCCGGCTTGGTCAGCATGTGAAAGCGTCGCCGCCAAAACAGAGGTATGGCCATAACTTTCCAGGGCAAATAGGTCGGGATAATAGGCGGACATGCCGATCAGCCCATAGCCCCCATCCAAGCTAGGCGCCAAAACCAAGTCGCAGGAATCCAAATAAGTGAAGGCTTGGTCGACCTGGCTAGTAGATAAATCATAAAGATCTGACCCCATAAGAGCCACCTGGTCATAACCCCGGTTGAAACCATCTCGAATCGCCCGAGACATACGTTCACCTAGGCTATCGCCCTCCTGCCAAAACACCGCTTCCTGGTCAAGGTTTAAAAAGTCACCCAAGTCATAGCCGGCTTGGTCAGCCGTTAGCCAGAAACAGAGGTCTGCTTGGCTCGCCTTAGCCCGCTGATAATTCATCTCTAAGAGATACTGGCTAAGCGCTTGGGTTTGATCGACCGTCAAGAAATCAGACAGACGACTCTTCGTCTCGCCTTTCAGTGGCAAGCGAGTCATTATAATTAATAGTTTTTTCATAGCTTTTGTATGTAAAGGTTTCCATATAAACAAAAAAGGTGCTGACAGCAAATGCCAACACCCCTTTGAATTATGGATACCCGCCGGTAATTTGTTGAATGATGCGGCGACGAAACCTCTTCGCATACTAAATAAGCCACTAACTTTCTTATTTACTATGCCCCACAAGCAAGCTCATAATATCCCCATTAGAAAAGTGTATAGCATTTACCAGCTGTCTTCCTAGCATCTTTTTATAGACTCACTGTACATACATGATAAATGCCCCCCTCTCTAATGTATTCACTCAAACGTTACCATAATCACAAGAAAAAGGCAACTATTGTTGCCCTTTATAGAAATTTTTTTATTACTTTAAAGATAAGAAAAGCCCTCAATCGGATCGGTAATGGGGGGGATCCAATATGAGGGCCTGGCGCAGTCGCCAACTCTTTCAGTAAAGAACAACCTAACAAGTAGGAAGCGCAAGGAAATCGACTATCAAAGTTGGAGAAAAACTTTTATCTTCCTAAAACGGTCTTTTAATTTGTGATGGTAGTAATCAAGTACCTGTTAGCAAGGTTCTTTACTGAATGGAACTGGCGACCTCGGTCGGTTCAGTCTAACGGAGACCCAGCGCAATCCGCGCATAACGCGTTAAACGGTCCGGGCTCCAAACAGGCTGCCAAACTAATTCCACTTTAACATCCTGAATAAGTTCAATCTCTCGGAGCCTGTCCATCAGGGTCTGGAAAATCACATCGGCTAAGGGACAGCCTGGCATAGTGAGGGTCATCCGCACCCACAAGTGCCCGTCTCCGTCATAGAGCAGGTCATAAATCAAGCCTAAATTATAAATATCAATTCCAAGCTCCGGATCGATCACTTCCTGGCAGGCGGCCAACACGTCTTCATAGAGCTCCGGATCCCGCAAGCTCAGTTCAGTGAACTCACTAGGATCTGCGAAGCGTTCCGAATTCGTTGCTGCCGCATAGTTCTCGTTCCAATCCTGGTTTTCGGCCAATTGCTCTTCAATTTCTTCCTTAATCGAGAGGGGGAGGGCCTCTTCATTCCCCATTTCTAGTTTATCTTTATCGATGGTCATAGGAATCGCCTCCAATTCTTATTCAGCTAAGTAGACAGTTTACGCGAGCTAGGTGCGATTTTCAAGTTAGATAGGAAAAAAGCGCCCGCAAACAAATGCGAGCGCTCGGTAGATACGAGTTAGTCTGGCTAAGAACTTGAGACGAGGTTAAAAATAGGCATAAAAAACCCAGCATCCTCAAGTTCTCGAACTAAAGCTCATTAAAAAGGCGCATTTACACGTGTTTGCTAAACTAGCGTCATTCAACTGTACTCATAGCCTAACCATGTAAATACCCCCACTCTTATCTAGTGATACTATTAACAATATACAATACTTTAATGGATTTAGCAAGTCAAAAATGCCCAGAAAGCAAGGAGGAGGACTGGTCAAAGCAATTTTGTTATAATGGAGTCAAAGCAAACTAAAGGAGGAAAATACATGACCCGACTACACGCGACCTTCTATTCTGATACCCTACGCATGGATATGCACCTCAATATCCTTGTCCCTCAAAACTGTGAGCGCACCCCTGAAGCCATCCGGCAAAAGCGCCGTCCCCCCTACCGTGTCCTCTATCTCTTACACGGCCTGTCCAGTAATGAGGACGGCTGGTTACGGTTCACCTCGCTTGAACGCTATGCCCGCGACCTCGACCTGGTGATCGTGATGCCGACTACCCACCGCGGCTTCTACATGAACACGGCTAAGTCCTATGCCTATAGCGACTTTATCAGCCTGGAACTGCCTGCCTATATCCAAAACCTACTGCCCGTTTCAAGCAAGCGGGAAGATACCTTCATCGCAGGGGCTTCCATGGGCGGTTACGGCGCTCTCAAGGCGGCCTTCACTTATCCTGAGCAATATGGCTATGTGGCCTCCTTATCTGGCGTCACCGACCTTTCCGCCCGCTACCAAGAAGGCCCTGATCCTAAGTCACCCTTTGAATTCGACCTCCTCTACGGCGGCCAAGATCCCAAGGGCACTGACAAAGACATCTACCAGCTGGTGGACCAGGCCATAGAAGCTGATATCGACCTGCCTAAAGTCTTCCTCACTTGCGGTCGCGAAGATGAACTTCTTGGACAAAACCATGATTTCAGAGATCGCTACCAAGACCAGCTCCAGCTCAGCTTCCAAGAAGCAGACGGCGGCCACGGTTGGGACTACTGGGACACCCACATCCAAGACGTCCTCGACTGGCTCCTCACCTTGTCCGATTAATCAAGCAGGCAAAAGCGCATGAATATAAGCAAGAGCTGCCACTCCTCAACCTAGAAGTAGCTGCTCTTGCTTTTTATCATTATTTTAGCCAAGCTATTCCTCTTCAGCCGGCACTTGAACCAAATCCACCCCTGCCTGGTCTAGGGCCTGGGTAATATTTTGGGGAATGCCGCTATCCGTATAGACCCGGTCAACCTCCTCCAAGCGAAATTGTAGGATGCCTTGGCTATTGGTAAATTTAGAAGAATCCATCAGCACATTAATCTCTTGGGCAGACTCGGCCAGGGTCCGGGCCGCATCGATCCGTGCAACATCAACGCCTGTAAAACCCTTCTTTAAATCAAAGCCATCCATTCCCATAAAAAAATGTTGGACCTGGAAGTAGGAGGCAATTTCGCGCAGGAAGGGGCCCACGCAGACCTGGGAGTCCTTCTGGTATTCCCCACCTAGGAGAATGAGCTTCACGCTAGGAGACTTACGCACAAAGGAGGCAATAAAGGTCGAGTTGGTGATAATCGTGATGTCGCGGTTTTCAAAGGCGAGAATTTCTGCTAGAAGAGCGCAGGTGCCTCCCGATTCAATCATCACAGTATCCCCATCGTGGATGGCTGCCGCTGCCCGCTTGGCGATCCGGTGCTTGAGGTCATAGTTCACTGCCAGACGGTAATTCATATCCGCGCTAGAGCTGACCACCGCATAGCCGTGCTGTCGGCTCAGGATCCCCCGCTCTTCCAAACGATCCAAGTCTTTTCGAATGGTTACCTTGGAGACTTGGAAGTGGTCTGCCAATTCATTCACAGATACCTTGCGTTTCTGGCTCACCCATTCCACAATCGCATCTTGTCTCTTCATTGCTTCTTCCTCCTTCTATCGCTTTTCCATTTTGCCAGCTTAGACACCCTTTCAATCCCTCCTTAAAGTACGTATAATAGGAGACACAAGCCTTTGAAAGGAGTCTTAGCATGGACCTCATATTTCTCGACGCCTACCTCCAAGAAAAGATCTGGGGCGGGCAAAAATTAAAAGATATCTATCATTTCCAATTGCCTTCTGACCATACCGGAGAGGCTTGGATCATCTCCGGCCACCCCCACGGCCCGTCGCGTGTCCATTCACCCCAAGCCTATGCTGGTATGACCTTAGCTGAGCTCTACCAAGACCAGCCAGAACTCTTCGGCCAGCCTGAAGATACTAACTTCCCCCTCCTGGTAAAGATTCTTGACGCCAAGGAGGACCTCTCTGTTCAAGTCCATCCCGATGACACTTATGCCTGGACCCATGAAGGCGAACTTGGCAAAACCGAATGTTGGTATGTCATCGCTGCGGATGAAGGAACAGAGATTGTCTATGGCCACCGCGCCAAGAGCCGTGAAGAATTTCTACAAATGGCTGGCGAAGGCCAGTGGGATAAGCTCCTCAAACGCCTTCCGATTAAAGCAGGCGACTTCTTCCCTGTGCCAGCTGGAACCATCCATGCCATCGGGGGCGGGGCCCTTATTCTAGAGACCCAGCAGAGCTCCGACACTACCTACCGGGTTTATGATTATGACCGCAAAGATAAGGATGGGCAGAAACGGCAACTCCACCTGGACCAAGCGGCCGATGTTACACATTTTCCTAGCCAAGATACCCTGGCCCAACCCCACACAGAAACCCAGGAAGGCGGGCAAATCACGGAGCTTTGGGCTAATCCCCACTTCACCGTCTACCGCTGGCAAGTCAAGGAGGAAATCCAGGTCGATACCTCTAGCCATCCTTACAGCTTGGTTAGCCTCATCCAGGGCCAGGCCCAAATCGAAGCTGATGGTAAGACCTACAACATCCTAGCCGGCCAGTCCTTCATCATCCCGCATGCTATCCAGAGCGTTAAACTCCGAGGTGAGGCAAGCCTGATCTGCTCGCATCCCAACTAGAACAGGGTGTGAGGCTTGGCGCTTAGACTCGGATGATTGGAGCAAGTCAGAATAAGAGCGAAGCATGCGCTCGTTTCTGACTTGCGAAATCACTCCGAGTCTGCCAAGTCGAACCCGACTAGAACAGGGGGTGAGGAGAAGTTATTTCTGCAATTTTGAACCCAACTACAAACTATAACTATTCGAAGGTCAGCTAGTTACAGATATCGTATGCTTGATCTGATTCAGGCCTAAGCGACTTTTTGTTACACTCTCATTTCTTCCCCCAGCCCAAAGCCTGCTTAACCACTTCAAAGAAAGAGAGTGAGCGGACAATCCGGTCGGCTGGTACATACTCGCGCACTTGGCGCAACAAAGCCTTGGCATCTTTAGCCGCAAAGCTGAAGCTGCCGGCTTTTTTTGTTTGGATGGCAAAGCGGGGAATCCAACGACCAGAGAAAAGGATGGAAACCACCACATAATCAATCTCCTCCCAGGGAATTTGAATAAAGTTGGCAGGATTGCGCTCGTCATAGAATTCAAAAGCTGCATTACCTAAGAGAATCTTACCATAATCTGTCATCCCTAAAAACGATGTTGCCTTGGTCACATAGACGACCTCTTGGTTCAAAGACTGTACCATAGAAACTCCTTTCAGATACTCAACAGCAGGGGCAAAAATTAAGAAAGCCCTGGATCACCGAAACAAAGGAGGAGCCAGGCAAAGGCGTGCCCTCAGTTTGTAGCGTGGAGGCCAGGACTAACTGTTGAAAATTTTTAATTACATGAGCCCAATGACATGGAGGATAACCCCCGCTGCGAAAAGACCCAGAATAATCACGATTGGTGAGACCTTCTTATTCAGTAACCACATACAGAAGAGGGTCAGTAAGAGCCCCGCCAAACCAGGAATCAAGCTATCCAAGTTATCTTGGAGGGTGGTTACCTTAGTTGGATCGAGCGATAGGCCTTGAGCCTGTTGTTCTAAAGCGACCTTAATGCCTTCTGCACCGGCAGGGAGTTTATCCCATTCGATGTAAGCCCCCTTGTCTAGCGGAACCTCTGAAACAACCGGGGTGAAGGAGATGGCCACCCAGCGGTTAACCAAAGAGCCGAGGATGAACATCCCTAGAATCGAAGCCCCCTTGGTAATGTCTTGAAGTAAACCGCCTGACAAGTCTTCAGTAATCTTAGATCCTGCCTTATAGCCGAATTCCTGGGTATACCACATGAAGCCCAAACGAATAGCATTCCAAACCACGAAATAAATGATTGGGCCGAGGATATTGCCCCCCATGGCCAGTGATGCGGCTAGGGCCCCAATAATTGGCTTCACAGTGAACCAAAAGACCGGGTCTCCGATCCCCGCTAAAGGACCCATCATCCCTACTTTAACCCCTTGGATAGCGACATCATCGACAGGTGCCCCATTAGCCCGTTCTTCTTCTAAGGCCAGAGTTACCCCAAGGATCGGTGAAGCCACATAAGGGTGGGTATTAAAGAATTCCAAGTGCCGCTGTAAGGCTTTTGCTTGTTCGTCTTTCGTCTTATAGAGTTTACGGATAGCTGGGATCATTGAGAAGACCCAGCCACCATTCTGCATCCGTTCATAGTTCCAAGAACCTTGGAGATAGGTGGAACGTAGCCAGATGGAAATCCGGTCACGTTTCGATAGTTTAACGCCTTCTGCCATTACGAATTCTCCTTTCTTTAATAGTCATCAATCAAGTCGCCGACAGGGTCCCCGGTATGTTTAGGTCCAGATTGGCCGTTCGACGACCCGCCCATTTTAGAGAGTTGGAGGTAAAGTAAAGCGAGCGCGATACCAATCGCCCCAAGCCCAATCAAGGTCAGCTCCTGGATCGTAGCGAGAACGAAACCGATGGCAAAGAAAGGCCAAACTTCCCGGGTAGCCATCATATTGATCACCATAGCATAACCTACAGCAACCACCATGCCCCCGCCAATGGACAGACCATCTGTCAACCAGTCGGGCATAGCCAAGAGAAGCTCACGCACAGGACCTGCCCCGATAGCTAGGATCAGAGCAGCAGGGATGGCGATCCGCACCCCTTGCATGACAATCGCGATCATATGCCAGATCTCTACTTTACGAACGTTCCCTTCAGCAGCGGCCCCGTCCATAATATGGACAATCCCAGTTGCTAGGGTCCGGCAGATAATGGTCAAAAGTAGACCCGCCACAGCTAGAGGGACGGCCAAGGCAATGGCTGAACCAATTCCAGCTTGACCCTGCCCCCCTAGGACCAAGATAATAGCTGATGCCACAGCGGCTAGGGCCGCATCCGGAGCAACCGCTGCCCCAATATTAGCCCAACCCAAGGCGATCATCTGTAAGGAACCACCTAGCATCAGACAGGGTCCTAGCTGGCCACTTACGAGACCAATCAAAGTGCAGGCAATCACAGGTTGGTGAAAATGCCAGGCATCCAAGATCCCCTCGGTACCAGCTAAGAAGGCAATAAAGATAATTAAGATAATTTGGATAATATTTAAATCCATAAGACTGCTTCCTCCTTAAGCGATAATTTTATGCGTTCTGCTTGTCGAGTTCTTTCTGAGCTTGCCGCAAGATACTGTCCATATTGTCGCCTTGATCTGCAGGCACCTTACGCACATCAAAGCGCAGGCCTTGATCTTTCAAAGCTTGGAAGGTGTCAATATCGTCTTGACTGAAGGCCAAGACTTTATTGGGTTGGACCTTCCCCTTGCTGTGAGCCATAGAACCCACATTAATTTCTTCCAGTGGGACACCGCCTTCAACTACCCGCAAGACATCTTGGGGATTTTCAAAAAGCAAGAGCGCCCGTTCCTTACCGAAGTGTTCTTGGTCTTTACCGATCTTAATCATCTGGTCAATCGGAATCACGTGAGCCTTAATTCCAGATGGGGCCGCCTGCTTGATCAGTTGGGTTCGCAGCTCATCCTTAGCTACCGCATCCGATACCACAATAATCCGCGTGGGATGAGTAGCCCGGGTCCAACCTGTCGCGACCTGACCGTGCAAGAGCCGGGAATCGATCCGAGCCAGGACAAAATCCATCTGCCCAGGACTCCCCACCTGATCACTGCTGGCAGGAGTCTCTTCAGCCTGGACTTGCTCTGTCTCTTCTTCATCTTTCGCCAAGCCTTCCGGTAGGGGTTTGACCCCTTCCTTGGCTGTATCTAGGATATGACCAGCAATCTCTTGGGCAGTGGTCATGGAGAAACGTGACGCATAAGCCTCGATCACCATGGGCAGGTTCATCCCGGACACAATGGCCCAGCTGTCTTCGTGGCCTTCAAAGAGATTGCTGGCCTGGTTGAAGGGCGTCCCTCCCCACAAATCAACTAAAAACAATACCTGGTCAGGATCAGAAAACGATGCGATAGCTTCTTCCATTTTGGCCCGCACATCGTCGGGGCCTTCAGAAGGAAGCAGGGTCACTGCCGCTACATCTTCTTGGTCGCCAAAAATCATGGCACCCGATTGCAAAATACCATTCGCAAACTCACCGTGACTGGCGAGGATAATTCCAACCATCTCAATACCTCCTTGGTCAATTAATATAAATATAATAAGTCAATGAAAACGATTACTGATCTATTATACCTTTTTTAAACTTTCCTTTCAAGGCCAAATCCCTTTCGTTTACCACGATTTCGTAAGTCTATTGTCTTTCTAAAGAAACAAGCCTTGATCAACACTGCAATTGAACAGCTCCTTCGCTATAAAATTTGGTCCTTAAAAAGCCATGCTAGCAGCTTGAGCCCAGCTCTCTCGCCCAGCAAAACGCAAAGGGCTAGTAGGGCTAAGATTTTAGCCTACTAGCTGTAATTCACTTCAGTCGGGTAAGGTGAAAAATCCTAATCCAATGACAAAAAAGGCTGTGCCTCTAATTGGCACAGCCACATCTTTTAATAGATTTATTTTTGCTTGTCGATCACTTGGCGCATCTTATCTGCTACATTGTCAGCAGTGAAACCAAGTTTTTCTTGGATCAAGTCGCCTGGAGCAGAGAAGCCGAACTGGTCGATGGTCAAGCTAGTGCCTTGACTGCCAGTATAACGTTCCCAACCGAAGGAAGCGCTCATTTCAACAGCGAGTCGAGCGGTGACTTGACTTGGGAGAACACTTTCCTTGTAAGCCTCATCTTGGGCTTCAAAACGGTCCCAGCTTGGCATGGAGACAACCGCTACATCCACCCCATCTTCAGCTAATTTAGCTTGAGCTTGGATAGCCAGGGCAACTTCTGAGCCAGTTGCTAAGAGGAGGCCGGCTGCTTGGTCGTGGGCTCCTTGAGCAGGTGACACCACATAGGCTCCCTTATCAATTGGTGCATGAACAGTCGCTTCTAGACTTGGAAGTCCTTGACGGCTGAGAACGAGAACAGTTGGTTGATCTTGGGTTTCAATCGCTTGTTTCCAAGCCGCAACGGTTTCGTTGGCATCAGCTGGACGAATTACTTGCACATTAGGAATGCAGCGGATGCTGGCTAATTGTTCGATTGGCTCGTGGGTTGGACCATCTTCCCCAACCGCTACGGAGTCGTGGGTCATCACGAAGACTGGCGCCGTTCCTTGAATAGCAGCCAAGCGGAGGGCTGGGCGGAGATAGTCAACAAAGGAGAAGAAGGTCCCCCCGTAGACCTTGCTGCCGCCATGGAGCTGGATCCCATTCATCGCCGCTGCCATAGCGAACTCACGCACACCGAACCAGACATTGCGTCCAGCATAGTTATCAGCTGTGAAGTCTTCTTCGGCACTGACCATAGTCTTATTAGAAGACGCCAAGTCAGCTGCCCCACCCCAGAGATAAGGTAATTTTTCTGAGAGGACTTGGAGGACTTCATGGCTAGATTGGCGTGAAGCCAACTTGGAATCTGTACCATAAACTGGCAGGTTTTCTGCCCAGTCGCTAGGTAATTCTTGGCTGAAGCCCAATTCAAAGTCGCTGGCTAAGTCTGGATAAGCTTGGCGGTAAGCCTCAAAGCTTGCTTCCCAATCTGCTTCAGCCTGAGCGCCAGCTTCTACCATTTCTTCCTGGAAGCGCGCCTTAACTTCTTCGGGAACGAAGAAATCATCATTCTCCCATTGGTAAATGGCCTTAGCTGCAAGGATTCCTTCCTTACCTAAAGGTGCTCCATGGACGGCTGAACTGCCGGCATTAGGTGCCCCATAACCAATCACTGTCTTCACTTCGATCAGAGTCGGTTGGTCCGTGTGGGTCTTGGCTTCTTTAATGGCTTGGTCAATGGCTTCCAGGTCATTCCCATCTTCTACCCGGAGATAGTGCCAATTATTCGCTTCAAAGCGTTGTTGGACATTTTCTGTGAAGGCCTTAGAGGTCGGACCATCTAGGGAAATATCGTTCGAATCGTAGAGCACCACTAACTTGCCGAGACCCAGATGACCAGCTAAGGAAGCAGCTTCTTGGGAGATCCCTTCCATCAGGTCCCCATCCCCGCAAAGGGCATAGGTATAGTGGTCCACAATCTTGTGGTCGGCTTGGTTATAACGGGCTGCTAAGTGGGCTTCAGCCATGGCCATCCCAACAGCCATCGCAATCCCTTGGCCGAGTGGTCCAGTGGTCGCTTCAACCCCGTCTGTATGGTTCACTTCGGGGTGGCCTGGTGTCCGACTTTCCCATTGGCGGAACGCCTTGAGATCATCAATCGTCACGTCATAACCTGCCAAGTGCAAGAGCGAATAAAGCATCGCTGACCCATGACCAGCAGAAAGAATGAAACGATCACGGTCAACCCAGTTTGTTGACGTTTTAGGGTTCACTTTTAAGTGTTTGGTCCAGAGCACGTAAGCCATTGGAGCTGCACCCATGGGCAAGCCGGGGTGGCCAGAGTTAGCCTTCTCAATCATGTCCATGCTGAGGGTACGAATCGTGTTTACGCCGAGCTCATCAACTTTATCGAACAATTACTTCACCTCTAAATTATTATTTCTAGGTCCTTGGACCCGGTTACAGTCTATCACTTCTATTATCCTAGAAGCGCCCAGGATATGCAATGTTTAAATTGAATTTTCATCCGATTTCCGGTAAGTGGAAAAAGGCTGGAAGATTTTTCCAGCCAATTGTTTAATATTCACTCAAGTGCCCCTTCTTGTACATGAAGTAAGCGGTAGCTACCGAAATGATCATGCAAGAAATCAGGATATAGGACTGGTATTGGGCGAATCCCTGGGGTCCTAGGATTAAGAAGATCCCGACCGCAAATAAGATAGGAGCTACGGATAGCTTCTTATGGTTGAGGATCTGAGGGACCGTAATGGCACCGTAGAGAGCCGGAATGATTTGGTCAAAACCTGGCTTCAGGAAGGGGTGGTTCAGGATAGGAACCAACCAGGAACCGATCAAGAAGGCCCCTAGAATCAAAATAATTATAGTCACAATGGAAGAAATCCCTACACAGATAATGGCGATCACATTCCCCTTATCCGTACCTGGTTCGACACCAGCAATCTTTTGACCGGCAACAGTTACCGGAATCTTCAAGTTTGTGATATTCCCGGTAATCGAACTGAGATACATAGCGCCTGCTCCGAGGATGGGATAGAAGGAAACATTCTCAACTACCGCTGTGGGAAGGAAGATCGCGATCAGTCCTGAAGCAGCGACCAGGGCCTTGCCAAAATCGAGGCCTACACCTAACCAGTAAGCCGTTCCTAGAGGGACCATGAACATCCCCATTAAGGCAATAACACTTGTGATCCGACCCAAGCGGTTAATCTCCCGGCTATATTGGGCATCGGATTCAATTTTTCTCTTATTCTCTGCCATACAAGCACCTCCTAAAAGACATTAGCGTAGATAATGACGGCCAGCATGCCCACAATCATGGAAATGGGCATCGAGAAGTCACTCAAGAGTCGCTGGTCGTAACGTTTGGATAAGGCATTGAGAGCCAGGGTACACAAGCCCGCCGCCACAAAAGCTATGATCGACGAAATATTGGCTACATTAGCCACATAAGGCGTGGATAGAGTAATCAGCATAGCGGTAAAGAGGGCTGCAGAGAAGATTCCTACAAAGGCCTTACTCTTAGGATTTTCCCGCATCTTCTGAGACATCTTATCCAGCTGCCCCATGAAGAGGATGTTAAAAAGAATCCCCCAGATAATTCCAATCGTCATCACAAACATAATAATCACATAGATCTTTGGCGTTAGGCCCGGGTCGGAAATATCCGTTAGCCCCTGACTTTGGGCTGCAATATTAGCCGCTGACCCCTCGTAGACAGCAGAGCCGACAATGGACAAGCGCAACCAAGGGAAATATTTACCTAGGGGTACCGACAGGGCGAGCATCATAACAATAATGGGAAGAGAAGGCACAATGGATAGAAGCGCACTATTGGTCATAGCCCGTTTCAGTACCTCTTTTTCCATGTCAAGTTCCAAGCCTCGCTTCCAAGCTTTACGAATAAAGAGCAGGGATTGGATGACAACAATTGCAATAACCAAGGCACAGAGGGCAAAGACCACTGGACTATTGGCTACTTTTAAATAGTCACTCATTATTTTCATCTCCTTTGATAAAAAAGGAGGCTAGGAGCTCATCCCAGTCCCCTCTTCGTTATTTAAATTTTTTGTCTTGCTAGCTAATGATTAAGACATCGCTTAAGCAAGAGCACAACAGATCGCCAGCTATCATTCGATAGAGGCCCGTCATTTTTAGGCTAAGTAAGTTTTGGCTGTTTCGATATAGAGGTCAATAAATTTCAGGTAATCTGCTACTTCCACATACTCATCGAGCTTGTGGGCACGGGAGGTTTCCCCTGGGCCAAAGACTGCCAAGTCATAGTCATCACTGATCCGGCCGAAGTTGGAAGCGTCGGTTGCGCCGGCTAGAGTTTGCGTCCCCACTTCCCAGTCAGCTGAAGCTTGGATAGCCTTAACTAGGGCATTGTCTGGGCTAGATTCAGCGGCGGGGTTGTTTTGTAAGAGATTCAATTCCAGACGACCGTCATTCTGCTCGTTGAGTTCGTCCATGGTGTCTTGCATCATCTTAACCACTAAGTCATTGCCAGCTTCTGGCACCACCCGAGTATTAGCCTTCATGACTGCCTTGCTGGCGACACTATTGATCTGGGCCCCTGCTTCAATCACGGTATTCACATTGAGCGAACGGCCCAGTTGGTCATTATAGGCTTCATCCGTATTAAAGGCTTGGTCGAATTTGTCATTCATGATATTGATGTAGTCCACCAAGAGTTGGATGGCGTCGATCCCTTCTTCCGGCATGGAGCTGTGGGCACTCTCCCCATGGGCAATCACTTCATACTGGATAGAGCCTTTGTGGGCATTGATAATAGCTTCATTTCCGCTTGGTTCAGCGATCAAGAAGGCGTCGGCATCATCGAGGTAACCTTCATCAACCAATTGTTCGGAACCTAACATACCGATTTCTTCCCCAACCGTTAAGGCTAGGCGCAGGGTCCCCTTGAGGTCCGCATTAGCTTCTTTCAATTCAATGAGAGCAATCACGATAGCAGCTAGGCCAGACTTCATATCTGTCGTGCCGCGACCGTACATCTTACCGTCCACAATTTCAGCCCCAAAAGGATCGTGGCTCCATTCCTCATGATCGCCAGCTGCAACCACATCCAAGTGGCCACTATAAACCAAGACCTTACCTTCTTCTTGGCCCTTGATTTCAGCCACTAAGCTGCTCCGTCCTGGGGCATACTCTACCAATTGACTGTCAATCCCATGTTCTTGCAAAAGATCAGCAATATACTTAGCCACTTCTTCTTCATGGTCATTTTCACTTGGAATCTGAATAATGTCCTGTAAGACTTTGATACGTTCTTCTTTATTCATCCTAATCTACCTTTCTTCTCAGTAAATGTCATATATTATGTCAAAAAAGATTAAAAGCTACTTATATTTTATCTGATTTTAGGCCTTTTTGCAATTATTAGTTCTTTTTGCGTTATTTAATGTAACATATGGTGTAAGAAAAAAAGATCCAGACAAAGCTGGATCTTAGTCACTTATATTTAAGCTTCTTGGGCTAGCATGGCGCTAATCCGGGTCATGAATTCTTCGAGGAAGCGGTCCGTATCCACCTGAATAGCAACTGACATGCTAGGGTCTGGATCATTCAAGCGCTCGTTATCGCCAATAGTCCGGCCCCGGCTGGCACCTTCTGTTTCCACCTTCATATTGAGGGGCAGGTAGTCCACCAGATCTTCTTGGACGGCTACTGCAACGGCCAGGGGATCGTGGAGGGCACAGCCCTTCAGATGGGGTGAGGTGATTTCATAAGCTTTGATATAGTAGTCAACAATATCAGCCAAAACCCGGCCGGCCTCCGTCCCCAGGGCCCGCCACTTCGCGGTATCCTCATAGGTCAGAAGGGTGCGGAGAGTCACATCCAGGCCAACCATGGTCACATGGACATCACTTCTGAACAAGCGGTCAGCTGCCGCTGGATCTTGGTTGATGTTAGCTTCCGTATAAGGGGTCACATTGCCGCAGACCGTTAAGGCCCCACCCATGATGACAATCTTACCGGCCTTCTTGAGGGTCGCTTCATCTTGGGCCAAGGCCGCATCGAGGTTAGTCATGGGACCCGTAGCCACAATGATTAAGTCCTCGCCATAGAGGTCGCAAGCCGACAGGATAAAGTCAACGGCGGATTCTTGGCTAGGCTGGCGGGCAGAATCTGCCAAGTCGACATTGCCAATCCCATCCTCACCATGGATGAGAGCTGAAACCTCTAAGACTTCAAAGTCAGACTTGTCGCTAGCATGGGCTAGGCCAGGAAAAACAGGCACCTGGTCCTGGCCAAAAAGATCCAAGAGCTTCAAGGCATTGCGAAGGCCATCCGCCATCAAGACATTCCCATAAGTTCCTGTAATGCCGATCAATTCAACTTCCTTTGAGGCAACAGCGTAGGCAATGGCCAGGGCATCATCGATCCCTGTATCCAAATCGAGAATAATTTTTTTCGTCATGGTTCTTACTCCTTGTTCACATGGTTCCGGCACGAGGGCCTTACTGGACGGTCAAATTTCTAAACTAATCTTGGTCGTAGGCAACAACTTCTCCGGATTCGGCATCAATCTTCACTTCACCCTTGCTTTGGCGACCATCGCGGAGGTCCACCTTCCAGTAGAACTTGCCATCGCTGTCGCGTTCAAGCTCCCATTGCGTTGCTTGGTCAGCACGCGCTTCCTTAAGGGCAATTTCAGTAGCCTCTTCTAAGCTAATCACTTGGTCTAATTGGAAGCGGTCTTTAGGGTCATTGGCACTGCCCACTTCTTCCTTCTTCTCAACAATGGCCAAGTCATCCGCCAAGGTCAGACTGTAATCCTTGTCGTCATCTTCCCCTTCGATTTCAAAGCGGGAATCGCCTTCCGCTTCCACCTCAATGCTGGTCAATTCAGCACTTGGGAATTGATCTTTGAAGCTAGCAACAGCTTCTTCTAAATCCTTAGTAATAGCTGCGACATCTGTCTCAGCCCCGCGGCGGTCAGACTGGGACCGGCTGGACTCTGACGAAGTCCGACGAGAGCTTTCTTCCCGATCATCTCGGTCGCCTTTATCCTCTTGGTCATCTCGGTCATCTTGACTATTTTGACTTGCTTCACTGCGGCTAGACTTCTTACTTTCCTTGGATGCGCTGGAAGACTGGTTCTCTTGAGCTTGGTCCTGGCTATCCTGGCTCGATTCTTCTTGTGTTAAGGGATCCACCCGTTGTGCTTCCTCGCTCGGTTGAGCCTGGCAGGCCACCAAGAAAGTAGAAGCTAGCAAAATAGTTGAAGTCCGTTTAATCCATTTTTTCATTCGATATTCCTCCTTAAAAGCATATCACATGTCATAAATTTAGCTTAGCACATCTGCCTCTAAGAAGCACCCAAAAGCCCTTCAGGACAAGCTAAATAAGGAAATTTATGACGATCAAATGGACAAGGAGGCCAGGAAATGACAGATATCTTGAACTAGACAGTTCTTGACGGAATCCCCCTCTAAGTAATGGTTAGCTTGAGGATAAATATGGAGGCTAGGCTTTCCTTTAGTCGACAAGAGCCGGCACAAACGCTCGGCGACTTGGACAGACACCACTTCATCCGCTTGACCATGCCCTATAAAGACAGGCTGGTCAAGCGAAGCCAAGCGCTCAAAATTTTCATCCATCCATTGGTTCATCCCACTCAAAACCTGGTCAAATTCTTCAAAGAGCTCCTGAGCCTGGTCACGGTCAGCTACGGTCGGCACACCTTCCAAAGACCGATAGTATTTTTGGCGCATAAAATAAGGAATCCGAGTCTGTCTCAAATCCGTCAGTATCGGACACGATAAACTAATGACAGCCTGCACTTGGTCTGTTTCACAAGCCAGAGCGAGGGCCAGGAAGGCACCTAGGGATAAGCCTGCAGCGACCACATTCTGGTGACCTTCTTTCTTTAAAAAGCTCAGAGCCGAGCGGGCATCCTCTAAATAAGTAGACAATGGAGCTGTTAAAACCATTTTTAAATCGCCTTCTTGGTGGCTGCGATAGTAAGGAAGGTATAGGGCATACCCCTCCTGTTGCAAGCTTTCAGCGAGCGACTCTACTTGATTGGGACTATCCCCTAAAGAATGCATCAGTAAAATAGCCGGTTTATCAGCCTGGCCTGGCCAATAAGACGTCCTTTTACGCGTCATTTGCATGGTCCCCTTCTAATAATTCGGCTTCCATCTGAAAGAGGAGGCTAGGTTTCTCAATCATATCTTTAATAAAGTTAATAATACGAACGATCTTATCCCGGGTAACAATCCGCGCATCCACAACTAGGGTCATCGCTTTCAAAGGACGAACCACCATCTCGCCTTCTCGAACGACCACTTCATCTTGACTAGCCGCCAAGCCTAAAATAGCAGCATCAGGGTAGTGAATGATCGGAACAAAACCATCTACAGGGCCATACCCCGACAGATCGGTCAGTGTAATGGTTGATTCTGAATTAGTTTCATAGTTAAAAATACGTTCTTTTTTGACTTCATATTCTAGCTCAGCCAAACGTTTTTCAATCTGAGCTAGCGACATGTCTTGGGCATCCTTGACTACCGGGGTAAATAAGCCTTGAACGGTATTCATTTCAATCCCGACATTGACATAAGATTTAAAACGGAAGACAGAGACCACATCATCAATGCTGGCGTTCAGTTCGGGATAACGATGAGCCGCAATACATAGCGCTTTAATGAAATAAGGGAGGTAGTCTTGCTTACCTAGACGGTCACCCTTTTGGATTTTTAGATAGGTTCTCAGTTCAGTCATATCGACTTTAACTTGAACAGAGAAAGGAGGAACTTTGTGATGGGTCATTTCGAAGCGAGAGGCATTATATTTACGAATATAAGTTTCTTCACGCCCCTGCTCTTCGTCAGGCCGATGAGTCCAATAGCCTGGGTCTAGTTCATTAATCCAACGATAGTTCCATTCCCGTTCGCCCACCGCATGGTCAAGGGCCATATCCACCATTTCCTTGGTCACAATCCCGTCCTCATTAACCGGCAAACGCGACAGGTCTAAATGATTAGCCACTGCATATTGGCGAACAGCCGGCGCAGCTTTAACGGTTTCGGCGCGTTTCTCTAATTCTTCCTTAGGCAGTTCATTAGCCACATGGACAGGAATGGGTTGGCTGCCATCTTCTGAATGCATAAAGTTAGTCTGCAAGGGCTCTAAATAGCGCTGCTTACGCTGGCTAGCTGCTTTTGGTTCCCCTTGTTGGGCCTGGCCTTGTTCAGCCATGAAGGTTTTATCAACCTGGGGTGCTTGAACTTTTTCTTTAGGCTGCTGTCCATGGACGCGCTGGAAGATTTCAGCAGCTGATCCGGTTTCTTCAACGATCAAATAATCGCCATCATCAGCTGCTTCTGCTGGGCTCACTTCTTCTTGGTCTTCTTTTTCCGCTTGATCTGAAGGTATACCGCTTGTCTCTTCAGTCACTGCTTCATTTGACGCCAATTTTGCCTGGTCGTTTTCTGGGGCGGGAGCGAGTTTTTCATCTGCTGAAGCTTGAACAATCTGTCCGTCTTCTGCCACTCGACCCGCATCACCACCGGCTCCTGTTCTCAAGTCAGACTTGCCGTCGTCGATCAAAAGCACCTTTTCATTGCGGAAGATATAATCGCCTAATTCAATATAGAATTTTTCGATGACACCATCCACTGGAGAAGCTAGCGCTCCTGTTGCTTTGTCCGTTTCCATTTCAGCAATCACGTCACCTTCCTTGACGCGATCGCCCACTTGTTTATGAACGGCTACCATCTGAGCCTCGAAGATCCCCTCACCAAGAGGAGGTAGTTTTACTAAAAATGCCATAGATTATTCCTTTCATTTATCCATTAACTGTTTCCCTGATAGCTTGCAAGATATCCTCTGCACCTGGCAGCCAATCATCTTCGACCTGTTTGAAGGGGAAAGAAGTATTTGGAGCTGATAAAAAGCCAATCGGTCTTAATAAGTCATAAAATGCCCGACGAGCCATCTCTGATACAATCCGGTTACCAAGTCCAGCAATCCCCTGGGCCTCTTGAACCACTAGCAGGTGCTGGGTCTTTTGTACCGAACGCAGGATGGTCTCATAATCTATCGGGTGGACAATTCTTAAATCAATCACTTCCACCTGGATGCCTTCCTCAGCAGCGCGCGCCGCAGCTTCTTTAGCATAGCGCACCATCGCACCATAAGTCACCAGGGTCAAATCTTCCCCTTCGCTAAGAACTTTAGCTCGGTCGAGATCAATGCTATAGCTTTCTTCAGGCACCTTCTCACGGAATGACCGGTACAAGAGCATATGCTCCAAGAAGATCACAGGCCCATCATCCCGGATAGCAGCCGTGAGCAAGCCCTTAGCATCGATTGCTGAAGACGGCACGACGACTTTCAGACCTGGAAACTGGGCCAGCAAGCCTTCAAAGTTATCTGGGTGAAATTCTGGGGTCCCAACGCCCCCACCAAAGGGCGCTCTCACCACAACGGACATAGCTAGGTGGCCACCAGTCCGATAAGAGGCCCGAGCCATTTGGTTGATACTATCCATAGTCTCAAAGATAAAGCCTAAGAATTGGATTTCGATCACGGGACGGAAGCCTTGGTAGGCTAGACCAATTGCCATCCCCGATATACCGGACTCAGCTAAGGGCGTATCGAGGACGCGCTGCTTGCCAAATTTTTCTTGGAGGCCTTCTGTCGCGCGGAAGACGCCCCCATTCTTTCCAATATCTTGTCCAAAGAGAACCACTCGGTCATCCTGGGCCATTTCAAGCTCCAAGGCTTGATTGATAGCTCTCACCATGGTTAAATTATTGCCTGCTTCAGGATTTTTTCGATTATACATAAGTCGCTCCTCTCCCTTACTCTGAATCGCTGACTGAATCAGGATACTGCCATGCCAAGGTCTCCTCCAAGGTCATTGGGACTTCGCCTTCGCTTTCAGCCATGCCTTGTTTTATGCTTTCGACCGCTTCTTCATAGAAACTGACTTCTGTTTCTTCTGAATACAAGCCCTTGGCCGTTAAATACTTGCCATAACGCAAGAGCGGGTCTCTGGCCTCCCAATAATCGATTGAGGCTTGGTCACGATAGCGCATGGGGTCATCGCCCATAGTCGAATGTGGCTCCATGCGGTTGGTGACTAATTCAACCACTACCGGCCCCTTGCCCGAAGCAGCATGCGTCCTAGCTTCTTTAGCCACACAGTAGCTTGCGAGCGGGTCATTGCCATCAACACGGACACCTGGAATTCCTGCAGCTACTGCTTTTTGAGCCAGGGTCTGCGCCTGGCTCTGTTGGCTGAGCGGAGTCGAAATCGCATAGCCATTGTTTTGAATAAAAATAACTAGTGGGCTCTGATAAACCCCAGCGAAGTTCATCGCTTCATAAGTATCCCCTTGTGAGGTGCCCCCATCCCCAATATAGGTGAAAGTCACTTGCGGAGACCCTTTGAGCTTTTGTCCTAAGGCATTGCCCTGGGCCTGGACTAACTGGGCCCCAATAATGATTTGTGGTAGGGCTGCATGGATACCCTTCTCATAAATAAAGCTCGACCCCTTCACATGCCCCTTAGACCAATTGTAAACATCAGCAACTGAAGCCCCATGCATTAGCAATTGGGGGATGTCGCGGTAGGAACCAAAGAGAAAGTCCTCCTTTTCAAAGGCGTAATGGCTGGCGATCATCGCCGCTTCCTGTCCTTTAGAAGGCGCATAGAAGCCCATCCGCCCTTGCTGGGAATAGGAATTGGTTTGTTCATCAAAAGCTCGTGCAAAGACCATACGTCGCATTAATTCAACCAGTTCATTATCTGTTAAATCCGTTAGCAAGTCTGCATTGACGACTTCGCCATTCTTATCAATTGCCTGTAATAACGGGAATTGTTCAGCAATAACCTGTGACTGTTCCAAATTTAAAATCGTATTTTTTTCTACGTCGCCTTGACTCATATTAATGCCACCCTTTTCTATTGAAATAAGACTTGTGTCATTCATTCACAATTATAGCAAATATTCATTTCTTTGCCTAATTCAGTCCCAAGCTTTAATTGACTCTGACCAAGCATTCGACTATACTAGCACTAGTTGTGAAAGCATGGCTTATTATTAAGGAGGTGATCGCATGAAACATGTTGATTCAACGATGCCCACCAATCATGATCGTCAAACGATTGAAGCGCAAACCGCAAAGTCTCATAATCTGGAGGCAATGACCCTCACTTGGAGACAAGCACCACAAATCGCACCGGTGATTGATAAACCCTTATCCGATCTCCGTGTCGCCATTGCCGCTTCTACCGGTGTCCACCTTAGAACGGATAAACCTTTTATTCTTACAGGAGATGCCTCTTACCGTATTATCCCAGGAGACGCTGATTACCGAGATCTGACCATCAGTCACGTCCGTTATCCGAATCAGGCTGCCCACCGCGATCTTGATGTTGTCTATCCTTTGAAAACTCTTCGCTATATGGCTGAAAAAAATATCATCGGCGAAGTTTCACCAGTCAATATTTCCTGGATGGGACACGTCCCACGCGTTGATGTGCTGATTGAAGTAACAGCTAAACAAATTGCTGAAACTTTAGAAGAAAACCAAGTGGACTTGGTGCTCCTCTCGCCTGGCTGATTTATGTGTCACCAGTCCGTGGGATTGGTCGCTCGAGAAATCGAAAGCCGTGGGATAAGAACTGTTCTTGTCGGACATTTCCCTCATATTGCTGAAAGGATCCGTCCACCGCGCATGTATATTGTCGATGCCCCACTTGGAGAAACTTTCTCAAGTGCCTATGACTACCACATGCATGAAGTGATTGTCCACGAAGCTCTCGAATTTGCTCGCACTGGTGGGAGTGAATTAATTTACTACCCACCTTATGTCTGGAAAGATTATACCGGTCTGGTTCTTCCTGAAGGTGTTGAAGATCCACAACCGATTATTATCAAGAACCCTAGAGCACTATAAATTAAATACTAAAAAGGCTTTGGAATCCCTTCTTTCTTAGTTAGAAGGGGCCAAAGCCTTTTTTGTTAGTCATTCAGCGGTCGCCTATTCTGACTTAAAGATCAAGCGCATATAGCCATAGAGAACATAGGCAACAATAGCTATAGCGACTACGGTCTCCAGCAATACAAGCAGACTCGTCAGCGCATTATTCCATCCCAAAACGGGCAGGGCTAATTTCAAAGAGAGAGCCGAAATGACGAGGGGGAAGGTTAAAGCTGCTGAGGTAGGAAAGAAACCTAGACGAATCAATCGAGGAAGTTGGACCAAGATGCTGAAGTAAAGCAGCTGAGAGAAGACTAGGAGAATAGTCAAGAGCAAGTGAGAAGGTTCTTGGAAACTATTCACATAACCAGCTACTAAGAGGGAGAAAGGCGCACATAAGATCGCCGTTGTGAGCTGGGCAGGTTGAGGCAAGTCGCGTAAGCCATAAACCCGGTAGAGCATAAAAGGCATCACGGCAATCCCTCCAATTAAACCAAACCAGAACAAAATCTGTCCCAAGAAAAAGTTATCGTAAACAGGGGCCGTCACACTAGCCACCACAAAACCAACAAAAACAACCCCCCAAGAAGGAAAGACGACATTCATTTTGCGTTGGGGAAGATAGCGTGCGAGATAACGAATCACTAAAACTAAATTAAAGATTAAACCTACATACCAAATCACTTCAGCTAGCGTGATTGGTAGCTTCAATAAAGGCGTTAAATAAGTTGATAATAACATGATCGACATGGGATAAGTCGGAAAGACAGAAGCTGGTAGGGGGGCACTCATCTCTTCTTTAAAGGCTGAATAATTCACAAATAAATTCAAGGTATAAGCCATAAAAAGAAGCAAAGCAAGGCCACCCAAAACCAGGCGAATCCCCGCCCCGTAAGACTGAAGTAAGTTACCCAAAGTCGCTAGCGCCAAAATTAAGCCAGACATAGCGAAAGGCTGTCTCTTCAAATAATTCATAAGATTTCCTCCTAAAAAAGATATACTAATCACTCGAATTATAGCAATAAATGAAGCCAATCACAAATCAGACTTTCCGTTCAAAACATATGGGAATATTGAATCAGGGTGTGAGGGCGCGCGGGTAGGAGTGGATCTCTGGAGAAAAGCAACCGAGAAGACTAAAAGTCTTCGACAGTGCTTTGTGAAGAGGAGCCACTTCCGCGCGACCAAACCCAACTATCAAGGTGTGAGGCTTGGATGATTGGACCAAGACACCCAAGCAAGTCAAATAAAAAAGCGCCAACACGACTGCCTTACTCCTAAAAGCTTAGCTGAAGGATCCAAGCTTTGGGAGCTACAATAGTGTCTGGCGCTTATTCTTTTAATAGCACTAGTCTTCCAACTGGTAATTAGTCCCAGCTAGAGCTTGTTTTAAGTCTTCGACTTCGTAGTCACCACTTACTGTGACTTGTTTTTGGTCGAGGTCGACTTCGGCACTTTCTACGCCGAAGACTTGACTTAAAGCTTCTTCAACATTTTCTTTACATCCCTGGCACTTGAGGCCGGATACTTGATAAGTCTGAATCATGCTTTCACCTCCTGATTCGATGGTTTAAATCTTTTCAAACGAAGGGCATTCAGTAGAACAGAGATGGAACTGAAACTCATTGCTGCCCCTGCAATCATTGGATTGAGGAGTGGTCCCCCGAAGATGTGGAGGAGGCCCATAGCAACTGGAATCCCCAGCACATTATAAGCAAAGGCCCAGAAAAGATTTTCCTTGATATTCTTAATGGTAGCCCGGCTGAGTTCGATACTTGTCGGAACATCTAGCAAGCTAGAACGCATCAGCACAATATCCGCTGATTCAATAGCAACATCTGTACCAGAACCAATGGCGATACCAACATCAGCTTGCGCTAGAGCGGGGGCATCGTTAATACCATCCCCGACCATGGCAACTTTATGGTCCTGGCCTTGTAGCTTAGCTACTTCACGTGTCTTATCTTCCGGTAAGACCTCAGAAATGACTTGGTCGATACCGACCTGACGGCCAATCGCCTCTGCGGTTCGACGGTTGTCTCCGGTCAGCATGACTACCTTCAACCCCATCTCATGAAGAGCATCGATAGCTGCTTGACTATCTGACTTCACAGTATCTGCCACTGCAACTAAGCCTAATAATTCTTGGTCACGACCTAGTAGCATCGGTGTTTTCCCTTCGGCTGCTAAACGGTCCATTTGTGCTTGGGCTTCGCCAATAGCAATGCCTTGATCTGCCATTAATTTAGCATTACCAAGGAAAATATCATGCTCAGCCAAACGAACGTGGATACCACGTCCACTTAGGGCTTCAAAGTTTTCGGTATCTTCTAAAACAAGATTAGCCTCTTGGGCGCCTTCAATAATCGCTTGACCGAGTGGGTGTTCTGACCCTTGCTCAGCAGACGCACTTAATCTGAGAACTTCCTCTTGGCTCAAATCGCTATATGTTTCTAAGTCGGTTAAAACCGGCTTACCTTCTGTGATTGTCCCTGTCTTATCAAAGACAATAGTTGTGACTTCTTGAGCGGTTTCGAGGGCATCCCCACTCTTAAAGAGAACACCATTCTCCGCTCCCTTACCAGTACCCACCATAATAGCAGTTGGAGTCGCTAAGCCGAGGGCACAAGGACAAGCAATAATCAGTACGGAAACAAGAATAGTAATCGCGAAGTTCCAAGATTCGCCACCAATTAACCACCAAGCCAGAGCAGAGAGGATGGCTAAGACAATAACGATTGGTACAAAAACACCCGATACCTTATCTGCCATACGTGCGATTGGTGCTTTAGAACCTTGGGCTTCTTCCACTAAGCGAACAATTTGCGCTAGACTGGTGTCTTCGCCGACCTTGCTAGCTTTCATTTGGAAGCTCCCATTACTATTAATAGAGGCTCCAACGACTGAGTCGCCAACTTTTTTATCTACAGGCATACTTTCCCCTGTAATCATCGATTCATCAACGGCTGATTGCCCTTTAATGATTTCACCATCGACTGGAATTTTTTCACCAGGACGTACTTGTAAAATATCACCTGGTTGTAATTCATCTACGCCTACTTCAACGACTTGACCATCCTCACGAACCAGACGGGCCGTATCTGGTGCCAGGTCCATTAATTTCTGGATAGCTTCACAAGTTTTACCTTTAGACACATTCTCGAAATAACGACCAAGGGTGATTAAAGTAAGGATAACCCCTGCTGATTCATAGTAGAGACGCATAGCGTAAGAAGCATCGCCTTGGCTAATCTTCCACGTCAAGAACAAGCTATAAAGGACTGCTGCACTTGTCCCTAAGGCAACCAAGGAGTCCATATTAGGATGGCCTTTAAAGAGTGCCTTAAAACCTGTCGTAAAGAATTCATGATTTAAGACAATTACTGGAAGAACCAAGACTAACTGTGTCAAGGCAAAGGCCAAAGGATGGGCCATGGGATCAAGGGCACTAGGTACTGGTAATCCAACCATGTCCCCCATCGCTAAGTAAAGTAGAGGGACCGCAAAGATGGCTGACCCAACAAAACGGCGCCATAGATGCTTAATCTGTGCATCTTTACGTTCTTTCTTATCTTCTCGCTTAACCGTTGACTTGGTCTGAGCCTGGTAGCCCGCAGCTTCGACGGCTTGAACAATGTCATGGGAGGTCAGATGATCACTATCATAAGCTACCTGCATCTCTTCTGTTGCTAAATTAACATTTGCTGTTTCTACGCCGTCCAAATCAGATACAGCTTTTTCAATTGTTTGGGCACAAGAGGCGCAGGACATGCCCGTAATAGCAAAGGTCTCCTTCTCTTCTGCCAATTCTAATTGATAACCAGCATCGGCAACCTCCGCTGCAATATCTTTGGGACTTAAGCGTTTATCATCATAACTTACGGTTAATTTTTCTGTTGCTAGGTTGACATTAGCTTCATCAACGGCATCCATCCCGCTGACCGCGCGTTCAATCGTTTGGGCACAGGAAGCGCAGGACATGCCAATAATGGGATAGCTTGCTTTTGTCATCTAATCCTGCTCCTTTCTTTTTATAGTCTACATTTGTAAACTTTACAACTAAAGTGTAAAGGGTTGGTCTACACTTGTCAACCCTTTACGCTCGATTTCTTATGATTTAGCTTAGCGGATGAGCCAGCCCCCGTCAACGGGGATCACGGCGCCTTGGATATAATCAGCCCCATCACTGGCTAAGAACAGGGTCAAGGAGGCAATTTCTTCTGGATCGGCCCAACGCTTGACAGGCGTTTGGTCTGCTACCCACTGGGCCAGCTCAGCGTCATCTTGGAAGTCCTTGGCATTCATTGGTGTGGCCACCGCACCTGGTGCAATAGCATTGGCGCGAAGACCACCAGCCCCGTAATCATAGGCAAGTTGCTTGGTAAAACCAACAATAGCGTGTTTGGCTACCGTATAAGCAATCCCTCCACCTCCCGCAGTCAGTCCTGCAATAGAAGCCATATTAATCACGCGTGAGCTAGGAGCTTCCAGAAGATAGGGCAGAGCCGATTGAGTAACATAGAAGAGACTATCTACATTACTACGAAAAATGTTCTGCCAAAGTGATAGACTTGTCTCAGCAAGCGGAAGATAGTCGTCTAAGATACCCGCCGTATTGCAGAGGACATCCAGAGCCCCCCAGTCCGCCAAAAGTTCAGCGATAACTGTCTGGGCCGTAGCCTGGCTTAAGTCCAGCTGGCAGGTTCTCACTTGGTCTTGCCCTTCTGCCCAATCCATCGGTGCTCGGTCGACAGCTAGGACCTGGTGGCCAGATTCAAGAAAGGCCTGGGCTTGGGCCTGGCCAATTCCAGAAGCAGCCCCCGTTACCAGAACCTTAAGCGGCTGTCTGAGTGACTTTCTTTGGCTAAAGGCTTGAAAAGATTTCATCTTAGTCAACCAAACGCCAGTCTTCAGCTAAAAGATCGCAAACAGTCGGTTGAAAGACACTAAAACCTTCTCCCGCCACCGCAATCAAGAAATAAGGGGTCACTGGACGGCCATCATATTCCTGACCGGCAACATAACACACATACTCTTCGGCCCCCGGCCAGCCCTCACGGATAATGCGGGCGCCGTCTTTTAATTGGGGTAAAATTGCTTCAAAAGTCATTCAACATCTCCTAATTCAAATATTCTTGCATGGTATCGGCTTGGTCAGCAGTCGTGTTCCCAGCAAAGTTAGGGGCTGCTAAGGAAATACCACCTTGTTCATTATAATAGAGATACCATTCTTTAGGGAAGTCCGCTTGGTCATTATCCACTTCAACAACCGTATTTACCTTGATGTCGCGGATTTGACCAGGCAATTGGGCAGAGAAGACTTGGATGGTCTTGGTTGGAACCTGCTTGATCTGCATGGCAAAATTTCCTTGGCCTGGAATATTCACATAGCCTTCATTATTATCCAAGTTAATATTCTGTGGCGCATTGGCTACGGTATGGGGAATCACAAAACTTATAGCGCCGACATTTTCAGCAGAGACGCCATAAGGATAATCATCCCCCTGGGCAGAGCCTTGGACAGTTACATCTGTGCCGTCTGCAGATTCTTGGTCAGAAGACTCGCTGGACTGGTCGCTCGCCCCATCCTCAGCATCTTTGGAGCTCGCTGATGAAGCATCATCTTTGCCGTCTTGGCTTTTGGCTGCATCGGCTTGGCTATCGGCTGCTGTCTCCCCTGCTTGACTAGTCGTATCGGCCTGGCTAATGCTTCCCGCTTCATTATTCTGTGCACTGTCCTGGCTACAAGCGGCCAAGAGGAACACACTGGAAGCCAAGAGTAACTTGCTAGCAAACTTTGTCATTTTCATCATGATCTCTCCTATTCTAACAAATACTATAGCGCTTACTTATACCTTCATTATAGCAAGCCCCCGACAAAAGTTAAAATAAAGGCCCTTATCTCCCATCAAAAAACAAAAAAAGTCGACTAGGCGCTCGACTTTTTCGCATAAGTCAGAACATAGCCTTCCTTACTAGCTGCCAGTCCTCCATTAGACTGACGCTTAACTTTAAAAGAAAATCTAAAAGGAACTAAGGAAGCTGATGAATATCGTTTGTACTGAGAAAAGGTATCATTATCCTTGTATGCACTTGCCCCCTAAACCTCGTTCAAGTCTCCCCTAGTTTAGGCCTAAAGTTCTGAGAAAAAAAGTTCAAAACTTTCTCGGCTCCAGTAGTTTTTGCTGACAAGTTAGACAGTTTATCTTAAGATAGAACTGGAAAAGAAGACTAGATACTTAATAAAAATATCACTTTATCACACTCTCTTCAGAAAGGATAGGATTCGATGATAAAATTGATTGCTTCTGATATTGACGGCACCCTGCTCACAGACCAAGGCATTATGAGCCCCCAAACCCACCGGGCCATCCACCAAGCCATCGCAGAGGGGATCGAATTCTTGCCGGTGACAGGGCGAGGCTATGCGGCGGCCCAGAATATTATCGGCATGCAGGGGCTCCAGCTCCCTATGATTAACCTCAACGGGGCCCTGGTCTCCTCCGCCCAAGGCCAAGCCTTAAGCCAATTGCCCCTGCCCCAAAACCAGGTCCTCGCCATGCGTGACTTCCTCGACCAGGCAGACGTTCGCTATTCCCTGGTCAGCCAGGATTGCTATTACACCACCGATCCCGACCGCTATCAAGCAGGCATCATCCGCTTTCTCAAAGATCAAACTGCCAGCCACCAACAAGCAGGTATCCCAACACCTTCTATTGAACTTGACCAAGCCAAGGCCTTCATCCAAGACATAGGCAGACTTAAGGATCTGCCCCAGCAGGACTTCCTCAAGCTAATCTTCTTCACAGACCAGGAAGACCTCCGCCAAAGCTTCCGCGAGTATTTTGCTGGGAACGAACTTCTCACCCTGTCATCTTCAGGCCGCCACAATGTCGAAATCACCCAGGCCAAGGCGAGCAAGGGACAGGCTTTGACCAAGTACCTAGAGGAAGCCGGTTACCAAAAAGATGAGGTCCTGAGCATCGGTGACTCCTACAATGACTTGTCTATGTTCGCCGTCACGGGACATAGCTATGCCATGGGCAATGCTGAGCCCGCTGTCCAAGCCCAGGCCAATGCCCTAGCCCCTAGCAACCAAGAGGACGGCGCAGCTTGGATGATCCAAGAAGTCTTAGCTGGTCGGATTGGCTAAGTCTACTTGCAGTCAAGTTTAAAGCCAGATTGACCATCTTGGCGGAGGCGGTAGTGGTAGAAGGCGGCGATGAGATCCCGCATGTAAGCTGGATCATCGGCTCCGGCGCTTTCATAGCTCGAATGCATGGCAAGCTGGGCCAGACCAATATCCACCGCATTCACCGAAACCTGCTGCATGGCCAGGTTACCTAAAGTAGATCCGCCAGCCTAGTCCGAACGGTTAGCAAAGAATTGAAGGGGGACCCCGGCCTCTTTAGCAATGACTTTGATAAGGGCCCGGCTGACCCCATCCGAGGTATATTTCTGACCAGCATGGGTCTTCACCACTACTCCAGCATTCAACTCCGGATAATTGCTTTCATCCATCACTTCAGGGTGGTTAGGATGGATGGCATGGGCATTGTCCGCGCTGATGAGGAAGCTCGAAGCCAAGCGCTGGTAGTAAGAAGCCTCATCGCCTCCTAGACTAAAGTGGATCCGGCGCAGGACATCTTTAAGGAAGGTCGACAAGGCCCCTTGCTTGGTCCCGCTCCCCACCTCTTCATTATCAAAGCAGGCGTAGACACTGGTTGTTTGGGGATGGTGAGCTTCCGCCTCGAGAAAACCAGCCAAAGTGGTAAAGGCAGAAGCCAAGTTATCCAATTGGGGAGCCGAGAAGAATTCCTTGTGGGCACCCCAAATCCGCCCAGGCATCCGGTGGTAGAGACTCAACTCCATATCCAGGATGGCATCAGCTGGCAGGTCCAATTCCTCAGCCACCAGAGCTTTGAGCTCCCCCTTCTGCGCCTTCTTACCAGCGAGGAGGGGGATCATATCCACTTGCGGATTCAAGGCCACCCCCTGGTTCATCTTCCGATTCATGTGGATAGCCAAGTTCGGAATAAGGACTAGGTCGCGGTCAAAGGCCAAGAGCCGGCTGCTGATCCCTCCCTCTTCCTCGACCAAGACACGGCCCGCCAAAGACAGGGGACGGTCAAGCCAGGACTGGGCGATCATCCCTCCATAAGGCTCCGTATTTAAGCGCAAATACTTATCATCCTTCAACTCTGCCCGCTCCTTCAAGCGGTAGTGGGGCGAATCCGAGTGCGAAGCCACCAGGTTAAAGGCATAGTCCTGGGTATCTTCAGCCACTTTAAAGGCAATCAGACTGGACTGGTTGCGGGTCGTAAAGTAAGTCTGACCAGGTGCCAAGTGCCAATCTTCTGCCTCCGTCAGCTCCTGGAAACCTTGGTCCAAAAGCCGGCGCCGGATCTCCGCCACCGCATGAAAAGCCGTCGGAGACTTCTCAATAAAATCAATCAACTCTTCCGTCAGATCTAGGGACATAACCATCTCTCCTTCATTTCAAAACTTGATTATTACTAGCATGCCCCATCCGAGTCAACAAAAACAATGAAAAAGGACGACCAATAAGCTGGAGCATCCTTTTTCATTTTTAGATTTCAACAGCCAAAGCCGTCTCCTGGCTAAAGGCCCTCACCTTCTGCCAATCATCAACAGCAAGGTCATAAGTTTTCCCCTCTTCCACAGCTTCCTTAGCTGGAATTTCAATAATTAAATGCTGGTCGGGGAATTGCTGATGATCCAGGTAGACATAGAGGCTACCACCGAGGTTTTCAATCAGAGACACCCGGTAACGACTGCCATCTTTTAAACTCAGGTTTTCAGGTCGAATACCAAAATCAATACCTGTCTGATTAACTAAAGGCGCAGGAATATCGACCAAGCTCTGGGCTAATTCCTGGGCCGGGATAAAGTTCATCTTTGGGGTTCCCAAGAATTCTGCCACAAAGCGGTTGGCTGGGTCTTCATAAATTTCTGTCGGTGAAGCGATCTGTTGGACTTCACCTTGGTCCATGACCACAATCCGGTCCCCCATGGTCATCGCCTCCGTCTGGTCGTGGGTCACATAGACCATGGTAGTTTGTAGGCGACGATGGAGCTTGGAGATCTCATAGCGCATCTGGGACCTTAACTTAGCATCCAAGTTGGACAAGGGCTCATCCATCAAGAAGGCTTGGGGCTGTCTCACAATGGCTCGTCCTAAAGCGACACGCTGCTTTTGACCCCCGGACAATTCCTTAGGGCGGCGGTCAAGATAGGCTTCAATCCCCAGTAAGCGGGCGGCCTCTTGGATCTTTTGGTCAATCTCATCTTTAGGCAGCTTCTCCATCTTAAGGGGATAGGCCATATTCTTATAGACCGTCATGTGGGGGTAGAGGGCATAATCCTGGAAAACCATGGCCAAGTTCCGATCCTTAGGCGCCTTATCGTTGACCTTTTCGCCGGCGATCAGGAGCTCTCCTGAAGTAATGGCTTCGAGCCCCGCAATCATCCGCAGGGTGGTCGACTTCCCGCAACCGGAAGGCCCCACCAGGACAATGAACTCCCCTTCTTCAATCTTGAGCTTTAAATTTTTAACGGAATAAGTCTTCCCATCGTAGGATTTACTGATATTTCTTAATTCAATTTCACTCATCTTTGGTCTCCTTTAACTCTTCAATCCCTGTTGACTCATCCCCCGCACCAAGTGTTTCTGGATCACTAGGAAGATCAAGAAAGGTGGTAGGGTCGTGACGACAGAGGCCGCCATCTGAGTCTCCCAGGTTGTCTTGTAAAGATCACGGAAGTCAGTCAAAGCCAGGGGCAGGGTCCGCAATTCAGGGGCAATGACCATTGTCTTAGCATAGACCAGGTCTCCCCAGGCGGTGATAAAGGCAAAGAGAGCTGCCGTTACAATCCCCGGCAAGCACATGGGCAGGAGGATATGCCAAATCGCCTGCCAACGAGTGCTGCCGTCCATCCAAGCCGCTTCTTCATAGGTAATCGCTAGCTGAGAAAAATATGAATACAAAAGGAAAACAGTGAGGGGCAGAGCCATCGCCGTATTGGCCACCACCAAGGCAAAGAGACTATCCAAAAGTCCCAAGCGTCTGAAAATCACATACATGGCATTGACCAAGATAACGGAAGAAAACATCTGCGTTGCAACCACCATTAAAAGAAAACCTGTCTTCCCCACGAAACGGTAGCGGGTCAGGGCATAGGCTGCTAAAATCCCCACCAGTAAACACACGACCATGGTGCAGGAAGCCACAATCAAACTATTGATAAAGGCCGGTATAATAGATTTTTCCCCACCAAGGACCTGGGCGTAGTTGCCAAACTGTAGGTTCTCAAACCAAGAAGGGGGCCAAGCAATAATCTGCTCATAGGTCTGCAAAGAGCTATTGATGAGGACTAAAACAGGAAAGAGCGACAAGCATACAAAGATCAAAAGTAGAAAAGTACGAAAGATTTTTCCCTTAGTCACGTGACCGCCCTCCCATCAAGTAGATTGCCGTTAGAATCGTTAGGATAATCACCGCTATGACGGTTAAGGCTGAACTGGCTCCCAAGTCAAAACGACTAAAGGCCTCTTGGTAGATCCGAATGATTAAGGTCTCTGTCGACCGCATCGGGCCACCCTGGGTCAGCACATAGATGACATTGAAGGAGTTGAAGGTCCAAATCGTCACTAAAACCAAGGTTGTCAAAAAGACCCCCCGGATCCCTGGCAAAGTCACATCAAAGAATTGTCGGATCTTGCCTGCACCATCCATAGCAGCCGCTTCATAGAGATTACGGGGCACTGCTTCAAGTGCAGCTAGAAAAATCATCGCCAACATGGGGATGCCCATCCAAGTATCTACGACGCTGGCACTGTAGAATGCCGTTGTCGGACGGGACAGGAAGGGAATCGGCTCGGATAGAACCTGCCACTCCATCAAATAATAGTTGATATAACCATATTGATGGTCTAGCAACCACTGCCAGATGGTCCCAGCAGCGACTTGGGGGATAGCCCAAGGAATCAATACTAAGAAGGTAAATATTTTCTTGAAGTAAATCTCCGAATGCAGGAGATAACCGACACCAAAGCCAAAAACCATCTTCAACAAGACAGTCACTACCGTGTACTTAAAGGTAATCGCCATTGTATCGCTAAAATTAGCGTCCGTCATCACTTCCTTAAAGTTCCCGAGGCCGACAAATTCGGATACATTGGTGAAGACATTAACCTCATTAAAAGATTGCCATACGGTTAAGGCAATCGGATAACCGTATAGCAATACTAAAAGTAAAGCACAAGGCAGAATCAGCAAGTAAGGCGTCATCCGCGCTTGTCTCATTACTTGCTAGCCTCCTCTTGTGCCTGGTCTAAAGCTTCTTGAGGGGTCTTTTGACCGGTTAAAATTTCTTGGAAGGCAATGGTGAAGGCCTTATTGAAGGTATCCCAGTTAGAAACTTGAGGTTCAGGAACACCTGCATCTAAGATGCTAAGGAAGGGTTGCATGAAGTCGGTCTTGAAGCGTTCATCGTCCAATTCTTGCTTAAGCACAGGCAACCAGTTGTAGGCTTCACTGATAGGACGTTGTTGGTCTTCATGACCTAAGAATTCAATAAACTTGTAAGCTTCATCTTTATGTTCAGAAATTGAAGACATGGCATAAGAGTCGGTTACCAAGGTTACAGCCCGTTCTGGTCCTTCTGGAATTTCAGCAACCGCATAAGGGGTCTTGTCTTGTCCCTTATCCATTTCTTCTTTCTCCCAGCCACCAGAGATAAACATAGCCAGGTCACCGTTCTTGAACATTTCAACTTGGTCATTCCGACCTGTACTTACAGCATCAGGAATCACATCTGCGAATTGTTTGAGGTAGTCACCAGTTTTAACGTTTTCTTCGCTGTTAATTACGAATTGGCCTTTATCGTCAATAATCCGGCCGCCACCTTGGTAGATGAAGTTTAGGATTTCATCGGTCCCGTGGGTAACATCTGTTGGAATCGCAAAGCCGTACATGTCATGCTCATCGTGAACTTGTTTAGCTGTTGCCAAGAGTTCATCCCAGTTTTCTGGGGCCTTGTCGATCAGATCTGAGCGATAAAAGAGGGCACGCGAGCTCAAAGCCAGTGGAATCCCGTATTGTTTACCATCTACTTTGGCAGTGTCCATCACATTCTCAATCCGCGTTTCTTTGAATTCATCGGTCATATAAGGGGTCAGGTCTTCTAAGACGCCTTCTTCCACGAATTGACGGATAGAACGTGAACCCATCATTAAGATATCAGGCGAATCTCCAGCTTGGTAAAGTTGAACAATTTTTGAGTTCAATTCATCCCAGCCAGCTGGTACCACTTGAATCTTAATCTCAGGATTTTGTTCTTCGTACTTAGCAATGGCTGAATCCAACTCATCCTTAAGATAGCCAGAATCATAACCTGGAACGAGCATCTTCAGAGTGGTCTGTCCATCTGCAGCCTGGCTCGTCTCAGCCTCGCTGCTGGCATTATCTGCCTCTCCTTGACTAGACTCTTGGTTGCCGCAGCCTGTCAGTACAAGAAGCAAAGCAGCCAAGCTCACTAGCCATTTCACTAATTTCTTCATTATTTTCCTCCATTTCTCTAACACATAGTACTATCCAAAAGGGGGCCAGCAAAGATAAGAGCGAGGACAAAGCCTCCCACGTCTATAATTGATCTTAACATCTTAATTAAAGCCTTAAACCAGGAATCTCTGCTTCAAACTTTTCTTAACCCCCTTTCGCCCTCATGTGATAAATTTATCATAACAAAAAGGCGGGTTTAACGCAATTTTGACGGATTATTTCACATAAAAAAGGGAGGTTCACAAAGAACCCCCTCCGGATAAATGTCGTCAAGTCAACAAAGCACTGAAAGCGCTAACTTATTAAAAATTAATCACTTATACACTATTTGTCTTTCTTAATCCCGTAAGAGTCAACCAGTTCAACCGTCCGTTCTTCCCCTTCGTGGAGGTTACCGTCCATTTGGTAGAATTCGATCAAGAATTCATCTTCGGTGACGGTGTAAACCGCGAAGTTTTGGTTTTGAGATTGACGGTAGTTTTCGTGTTTATGGTCAAATTTAGGGGAGTCATCCGGTTGTTTCGCCACATCGAAGAGGCCGTTCCAGAGCTCAACATCTTCTTCGGTCATCCAATCTAACTTAGGACGGACCTTATGGACATGGTCAGCTCCCTTCATGTAGATGGCATCATAGGCCTTGGTCCCAGAAGTGTTCGGGATGATGTAGGTGACCCCTTCTGGATTCACATGGTATTCCACGCCGTCTTTTTCTGTCTTTTCGGTGTCTTCGACTTCACCGTAAGAGAAGTTATCGGAAGTGTAAACCAGAGACTTGGTCCGGGTTAAGTTGTGGTCGTGACCTTGGAGAACCACATCGACATCGAGTTCGTCTGCTAATTTAGCGAATTCTTCCCGGGTCACTTGAACGTCCTCATCTTGGAGGGCGTGGTAGGAAGCTGAGTAAATGGGTTTATGGTAAGCTAGGATGATCCAGTTAGCCCCTGCGTCACGGGCTGCTTGGATGTCTTTCTTGGCCCATTCCATCTGTTCCTTACCGATGGCGCCTTGTTCGGGATTATCTTCCGATTCCTTATTGTCGTTGGTATTTAAGACCACAAAGTGAGCACCATTGTAGTCGTAGGAATAGTAGGAGCCCCCAGTCATGGCGTCATTGGTAATCGGCACATTGGTATGCTCGTTGAAGGCGGTTAAGTCCTTTTCATCCCCTAGAACGGTGTATTCATCGTGGTTACCTGGGGTGTAGGCATGGGGTAAGTGAAGGTTTTGGTCTTGGGACATATCCAAGTTATCTACCCATTCGTCTTCAACTTCTGCCACTTCAACGAAGTCCCCAGTGTGGAGGGCGAAGTCAGCATCAGGTGCGACTTCTAGGGCATGGGCAAGGGTGTCTGCCCCGTAAGCCGCCTCATTATTGACATTGGCATTCCAGTAAGCATTCTGGGTATCCGTATAGTGGATGAATTGGAAAGGTCGCCCTTTTCGCCGGAAGTTCTAAAGGAACCAACCTTAGAATAGCCGCCCTCGTCAGAACCCACTTGGTAGTAATATTGGGTATCTGGCTCGAGGTCATCCGCTTCAGCCTTGTAGGAGTATTCGGTCACATCTTGGAGTTCCAAGTAGCCTAAGGAGCTCCCTTCAGAAGTCCATTCGGTATTATCGGTCGTAATTTGTTCGTCGGTGAAGTAACCTTCAACTTCTTCCGGTTTACCGTTCTCGTCGACAATGAAGTTACCGTCTTCATCCTTAGTGGCTGCTGCATAGATATAGTAGCCATCCTTGTCGCGCTCCGCATATTCAGAAGTTACTTCAGTCGCTTCTGCAACGAATTCAAGCGGATTGGACATATCCTCTGACTTAGATACCTTGACCTTAGCATCTGGCATCTGGTCTGTTGTATACCAGTTGAAGCCCATCGCATCATTAGTTTCTTCTAAAAGGTTGGTTGCAATCCGGTTGGGTTCATTATTGACAGGAACAGGGGCCACTTCTGGCTTCTCATCCTGGAGCTCAATTAAATCCAAGCCGTTCTCTTCCCCATAGACAGGATCAACTTCCTCAGACTCTTCCCCTTCCTTAGACTCTGAAGACGCCGCAGAACTTTCAGAAGCTTGGTCTGACGAAGCGGACTCACTAGAAGCCACACTCTCCTCAATCGCATCCTTAGCTGGCGCTTCCTCTGCAATATTCCCAGATTCAGCACACGCTCCTAACACAAACACAGACGTCAGCAAGAGACCAACTTTCTTGAACTTACTATCCCAATTCACCTGGTCTGATTCCTCCTTCAAATTAATCGGTCTTTTATTATCACTAAAAGCCTAACTAAGACTAACTATAACAGAAGCATGTAAATACTCTGTAAACATTCGGTAAGGATTAGGTAAATGTATAGAGGGTGTGAGCAAGAGCGCTTAGCTTTGGATGCT
>NZ_KV797925.1:66077-93997 GCF_001809535.1 Aerococcus sp. HMSC062A02
GGATGCTTGGAGTAAGTTGGAATAAGGGCAAGCCCCGCTTGCACCTTTCCAACTTGCGAAAGCGCTCCAAAGCTGCTCTTGCGAACCCGACTACAGGGTGTGAGACTTGGCGCTTAGGCTTGGGTGAAGTCACTTCAAGTCTGGAATTGCGAACCTGACTAGACAGGGTGTGAGCAAGAGGGTGGGGAGCTTTGAATTGCTGATTGATCCTAACTAGCACTCGGGGCTCCTAAAGGCAAATAGGTACTAACTATTTGCGCTCATAGACCCTGAACACAAATTCGTGTCAGCTATTTGCGCTCATAGATCCTGAACACAGACAGCTACTAGCTACTTGCTAACGGAGACGCCATTCGAAAGCCCCACCAGACCGATATCCAATAAAGAAGAGAAAAAAGGCTGGGACAAAAGTTCCAAACTCTTTTTAAAAAACGAACCTTTTTTCAAAAATCTGCTCCAAAAGTCAGACCTGACATCCACTTCACGAACTATGTCCAATCGTTTGCAAACGATTGGACATAGTTCGCTCCAGTGGTTCAGGCCTGAACGACTTTTGTCACACTCTCTTCTTATAATTTAGATCTCTAATAGCCAGCTAGACTGTTGACCCAGTCCAAACTGAAACGGGATACTTGTAATTTGGGGCTGGAGCATTCATCTTTGTCCCCTGGTCAATCTGGTCCAAGACCAGGTGAACCAATTGTTCCGCACAGGCGGCGATGGGTTGGACGATGGTGGTCAGGTAGGGGAAATAATCCTGCATCAATTGACTGCCGTCATAGCCGATCAGCTTCAAATCAGCAGGCAAGCGCATCCCAAGAGCTTGGGCTTCCTGGTAGACCAAAAGCGCGGTCAGGTCATCGGTGCAAAAGACGCCATCCCAAGTCTCTTGCTGGAGCAGGCGCTTGATTTCAGACCGCTTGACCAGGGGCGACTGGCTGGGCAAGAAGGAATAGACCTGCTTGACTAGGCCCGCTTCTGCCATCACGGCTTCATAGGCGGCCAGCCGGTCATTAGTCGGTGAATCCGAAGCCAGGGACCCAGTCAGGCAGGCAATCTTTTGGCAGCCCTTGTCCACTAAGAAACGGCTTGCCAATTCGCCCCCCTGGTAGTTGTCGCTTCCTACAATAGGAATGCGATCAGACAAGTAACGGTCGAAGGAGACGACCGGCGCCTGGATGGTCTGGTACTCCTCAATACCCAGGTTATGGGCGCCCGCAATAATGCCATCCACCTGATTGGCGACCAACATGCGCAGGTAGGCCTTCTCCTTATCAGGGGCGTCGGCACTGTCGCAGAGAATCATCCGGTAGTCGCGCTCAGACAGGAGCTTTTCAATTTGGTCAACGAGCTCGCCGTAGAAGGGGTGGGCCACGCTGGGCATAATCACCCCAATAAGATGGGTCCCCTTGCCCTGGAGAGACCGGGCCAGCTGGTTGGGCTGGTAGTTCAAGTCGGCCATGGCTTGGTGGACCTTGTCGATGGTCTTCTGGCTCAGATAGCCATAGTTGTTGATCACCCGAGAAACTGTGGTGGCAGACACTCCCGCCCGCTCAGCAACGTCTGTTAATTTCACCGCCATCTTGTCACTTCTTTCTATTTATATTTAATCGAAAAACTAGTTTTTCATAGCACGCAAGGCCCAGACTTGACCCGAAGCCTGGCCACTTCCTTGGATATAGGTCTGGCCTGCCTCCTTAGACCGTGGATAGACTGGACTTGTCAGCGTTTCTGCCCCGCCATTGACAAAAATCTCCAACAAAGAATGGTCAAGGTAGAGGGTCAGATCCAGGGCCTGGCCAGCTGGCAAGTCAAGAGTTCGCTGATAGCCATAAGCAGACGGCGCCCGTAAGCCCGCTGCCGTTTGTTCCAGGGTCAACTGGCCAGCCTCTAAATCAAAATCTAAGACGACCGCGCCCCCAACGTCAGCTGCAGCAAAGAGCTCTAAACGTCCTCGGCTGCCTGGCTCTAGGTGGATTTGGATTTCTTCCTGGCCCGCGCATAGAGACGGCAAAGGCTGGCGGTCTTCCGTTATGTCCAAGCTAAAGTCGCGCGAGTCTTGGCGCAAGACATGCAGCTCGTCAACAGGTCGCTGGTAGAGCTGCCCTTCTTCTAGTGTCAATTCCTTCACCAGGCTCAGCGAATGGGCCCAGCCTTCCTCGGCCGTCACTGCTGCCATATCCGGAAGGCCCAACCAAGACACAGCGAGGACACGCCCGTCTGGAGCTTGGATGGCCTGGGTCGCATAGAGGTCAAAGCCCTGGTCAACTAAGTGCATGGGACTCGGATCGACAAAAGCTAAGTTCTCCCAGTCGAAAGCATGCCCCACGATATACATATTGGGATAAATGTTGGCGTAAGCCACCGTTTCCTGGTCCAGGCCTTGAGGGCAGAAGATAAGAACAGGCTGGTCGTCGATAAAGACTAGGTTGGGGCACTCCACCATATAGCCCAGGTCAGCTTGGCCCAGGTCCAATTCCCCAGCCATCTCCCAGTTGAGGAGGTCATCGCTCTTGTACATGAGGACCCGGCCTTCCTTGTTGACTGTCTGGGCCCCGATGCAGATCCAGTACTGGCCGTCGTGGCGGAAGATTTGCGGATCGCGGAAGTCAGCCGTGTAGCCCTGGGGTTGGTGGATCAAGACCTGGTCAATTTTTTCAATATTTCCCTCTTGGTCTAGCCAAGCCCCCATCTGATAGGTCTCTCGGCCCCCATCAGCATTTCGAACATTGCCGGTATACATTAAGAAGAGTTTGTCTCCAACCGGAATGGCCGAACCCGAATAGACCCCGTGGGAATCGTATGGTGTATCCGGTTGGAGGGCTAGGCCCTGGTCTTGCCAATCGACCAAGTTATCAGACGTCATATGGTACCAGGACTTCAGGCCATGGACCGGGCCATAGGGGTAATATTGGTAGAAAAGCTGCCATTGCCCATTAAAATACGAAAAACCATTGGGGTCATTCAAGAGTCCCCCGGCTGGTTGGATATGATAGACCGCCCGCCAATCCGAAGCCGCTTGGGACTTGCGCAAGGAGTCTTGGTAACCCTCAGGCCAGTCCGCATAAGGGGTATAGCGTAATTCCCGTGTCCAATCTCTGATCCATTCCATTCCTATCACTCGCTTTCTTTTTTAAATAAGCATAGCTGAAATCGCTTACTATGTCAATCGTTTAACAGGCTCTAATTGATTATTTACAGCTGTTCTTTTCCCCATTTAAAATAATTTGATTTTTTTATGATAAACGTTTGACATTTTGTGAATTCCGCGTATCATATAAGGCAAGTAAAACGTTTTCAAGGAAGGAGATTACTTATGGACCATAGAAAAGTTGCTGAAGATGTTGTGAAAGCGCTGGGCACGGATAATATCCAGGCCGCCGCCCACTGTGCGACCCGTCTACGCTTGGTGCTCAAAGACGAAGATAAAATCGACCAGGAGGCCCTGGATAATAATCCCGGAGTCAAGGGAACCTTCTCGGTAAATGGTCAGTATCAGATTATTATCGGAGCGGGGGATGTTGACAAGGTCTACGCTGAACTCGCCCAATTAACCAATGCTAAGGAAACCTCGACCGAAGAACTCAAGGCGGTTGCCCAAGACAAGGGTAAGTCTAATCCGCTGATGGACTTCGTCAAGGTGCTGTCGGATATCTTCGTCCCAGTTCTCCCTGCCCTGGTTGGGGGCGCCCTGCTCATGGCTCTCAACAATGTGCTCACGGCAGAAGGCCTCTTCGGGGCCAAGTCTGTTATCGAGACTTACCCCGCCCTGGCCGACTTGGTGGACATGGTCAACCTCATTGCCTCTGCCCCCTTCGCCTTCCTGCCCGTCCTAATCGGCTTCTCCGCCACCAAACGTTTCGGCGGCAATGGCTACCTGGGAGCTGCTATGGGGATGGCCATGGTCATGCCCCAATTGGTCAATGGCTATGACGTCGCCAATGTAGCCGCAGCAGGCAAGATGCCCTTCTGGAATATCTTCGGCCTGAATGTGGCCCAAGCCGGCTACCAGGGATCCGTTATTCCCGTCCTAGCCGTGGCCTGGATCCTCGCCCAACTGGAAAAATTCTTCCATAAGAAGATTCCAGCGGCCTTTGATTCCACCTTCACCCCTATGCTCACCCTCATCATCACGGGCTTCCTCACCTTCGTCCTGGTCGGCCCCATCATGCGGACCGTTTCGGACGGCCTAACCAATGGCCTAGTCTGGCTCTACCAAACCACAGGGGCAATCGGCTTAGGGATCTTCGGGACCTTCTACTCCCCAATCGTCATTACTGGACTCCACCAGAGCTTCCCCGCTATCGAAACCACCCTCATCGCCAACATTGCCCAGACAGGAGGATCCTTCATCTTCCCTGTCGCTTGTATGGCTAACCTGGCTCAAGGTGGTGCCTGCTTTGCGGTCATGTTGATGACCAAGGACGACAAGGTGAAAAACTTGGCCTCCGCTTCCAGTGTTTCTGCCATGTTGGGCATCACAGAACCCGCTATCTTCGGGGTCAACCTCAAGCTCCGCTTCCCCTTCTTCTGCGCCATGATCGCTTCAGGGATCGCCAGCGCCTTCATCGGCTTCTTTCATGTCCTGGCGAGCGCTATGGGATCAGCCGGCTTGATCGGTTTCATCTCCATCCGTTCCGACTCCTGGGGTCCCTTCCTCATCGGCATGGTCCTGAGCCTAGTCCTCTCCTTCACCTTCACCTATCTCTACGGCCGGAAAAAACTAGCCCAACCCGCAGCTGAAACCGCAGCGGTCGGGGCAACATCCGCCCAAGAAGAAGCCGCTGTAGCAAGTGAAGCAGAGAGTCAAAGCCAAGAAGAAGACTCTTCAAACGAGGGGTCCTCTATCCTCAGTATCGGCCCAGCAGCTAGCGGCCAGTTCATTGCCCTGGAGAACGTCAACGACCCCGTCTTCTCACAGAAAATGATGGGCGACGGCTTGGCTATCGATGCCGACAAGGGGACCGTCTACGCCCCCGCAGATGGTGAAATTACCGTCGCCTATGACAGCCAGCACGCTTACGGCATCAAGACCCAGGAAGGCGTTGAAATTCTCATCCATATCGGTATCGACACCGTCAACCTAGAAGGCCAAGGCTTCGAAAGCCTAGTCGAACAAGGCGACCAGGTAAGTAAGGGGCAAGAACTCGGCCACTTCGACATCGAAGCCATCAAGGCAGCCGGCTACGACCCCACCGTGATGGAAATTATTACCAATACAGCAGACTACCAAGACATCCAAGTGGTAAACGAAGGCAAACTTAGCCTCGACCAAGATGTGCTTAGTATTCATGAATAGCTAGCTCCTTAATTTTTGAGCGTTCGTTCCGTTTTTGAATTTAGGCCTTGAAAAGCCATGGCACCGGCTCGAGCCAAGGTCTCTCGCCTAGCGAGCCTTCAAACGGCTAGTACGGCTTAACGCCTACTATCCGTAATTCACATCGCTTGCTTATTCATGGCTAAGGCCCAAATTCAAAACTCCACTACCGCTCAAAAGTGCTGCTATAGAAACTGAGTTGAATAACTAGTCTACTATAGTAGAGTAGAGCGTGTAATAGTAAATCCATAAACAGGGGCCCCTGGCTGGCCCCTTTTGCAATGAAAGATGTTAAAATAAATTTGAATCTAAGAAGAGAAAGGTGCGATGACATGACTTATGCAGCAATCGAAGCCGGCGGGACCAAGTTCGTCTGCTCAGTCGGCGATGACCAGGGGAATATCCTCGACCAGGTAAGCTTCCCTACCACTGAACCCGAAGAAACCCTGGCCCAGGTCTCTGACTTCTTCCAAAAACATGCCCAGGACCTCCAAGCCATTGGGATCGGGTCGTTCGGCCCCATCGATATCCATCCCGAGTCCCCCACATACGGCTATATCACATCGACCCCTAAACTGGCCTGGCAGAACTATGACTTCGTTGGTCGCGTCAAGCAAGACTTTGACCTCCCCATCGCCTGGACCACGGACGTCAATGCCGCAGCCTACGGGGAATTCAAGGCTGGCGCGGGCCAAGGCTGCCAGAGCCTGGTCTACTATACCATTGGCACCGGCATCGGGGGCGGCGCCATCCAGGACGGCCATTTCATCCAGGGCTTCAGCCACCCCGAAATGGGCCATATGCTGGTCCGGTCTCACGCTGACGACCCCTATGCCGGAAACTGCCCCTTCCACCAATACTGCCTGGAAGGTATGGCAGCTGGCCCCGCCATCGAAGACCGGATCGGCTTGCCAGGTTCTGAAATCCCTGAAAACGACCCCTACTGGGAAATCGAAGCCTACTACCTAGCCCAGTGCGCCTACAACACCAGCCTAATCTTAAGGCCTGAGAAGATCATCCTGGGCGGTGGCGTCATGAAACAATCCCACCTCCTCGAGCGCATCCACCACCAATTCCAGGAACTAGTCAATGACTACATCGATACTCCAGACGTCAACACTTACATCCAAACCCCTGGACTCGAAGACAACGCTGCTACCATCGGCTGCTTTGAGCTGGCTAAGGATCTGGTTAAATAAAGACAAAACAACCGCTAAACTTCGATCGCTTAAGACCGAGTTGGGCGGTTGTTTTATCTTATCTAAGACTAATATTCGGCTTTCTGATAAGCTTTTCCTGCTAAAAATCTTAGGATTGCTATCCAAATAAAGAAGCAAAGGAACATTAAGAGGAGGACAAAACCTGCATTCTGTTTTTCAAAGAAGGCAACAAAGCCTGTAGGAAAGAGAAATCGCGTAAAGTCTATACCAGAGGCAACTAAAGAAAAGAGATAGAAAAGCACACCAATAGTCATCGTCAAACCATTGCCGAAGTGAATGGAAAGGTAGCTAGCCAAATAGATAATAATAATACTCATCAAGAAAATCCCTACCGCATTCAAAGCATCTTCTGTCCAAAAAACCTCTCCGATAAACGCTCCGCTAGCATAGTCTTCTCGAATCAAAGTCGTGTAGTAAGTGATCAGACAGGCTAGGAAGGTGAGGAGTACATAAAGGCCATAGACACCGACTAGAGTCAGATGCTTGGCCGATAATAGCTTGCCTTTAGGAATATCCTTATAGAGGTAGAGGATCTTATTTCGAATCTCATCCCCGACATTAACTGCTACCAAGTAAATCAAAGCGATGGTAGGAAGGCCAAAATTATACTGCACATAGACAACTGCCTCAAAAAAAGTCATAAAGTCCATCGATCCTGGATCAGCTGAAAGTTGCATAAAATTAGTATTGAATAGTCGGACAATGAGTAATAACAGAGGGAAAGCTGCAAAAGCAACAAATAACCAGGTCTCCTTCTCCTTAGCAAATAAATGTGCCTGGCCTTTCATTAAGTGTCCCATTTAGCGTCCCTCCTTAAAATAAGAATCTAAGCCGCTGCCTTGCTGCATGTCCTGGATCAGTTGGTCTTGGGCTAAACGTGCGATAATGGCATTGCGTTGGTCTCCAGTCGCCTGGACCTGAATGGTAAGGGTTCGTCTGTCATCCGAAAGCTCTGCTACTGCCAGCAATTCTGGGCTTAAATAATCTTCCAAGTCAATTTCTCGACTCAAGATTAAATGCAAGCCATCACTTTCCTGGCCAAAGCTTTGCGTTAATTGCCCCTCATCGATATAGACATAGCGATTGCAAATGGCCTTCAATTCATTGAGCTGGTGGCTGGAAATGATCATACTCGTCTCTTTTTGAATCGCTGCTTTTTGCAGGACTTCAATCAACTTCTCAACCCCTAAAGGATCCAAACCCACAAAAGGTTCATCTAGAATAATAAAGTCCGGTTCATTCACCAGAGCCATAACCAAGGCTAAGCGCTGTTTCATCCCAAAAGAAAAACTCGAGGGTTTGTCCTCACGGCGCTCCCACAAATCAACCAATTCTAACAAAGGACGTACATTCTTTCGATAGGCTTCATCATGGTGAAGTTCAATCAAGAAATTCAAATTTTCCTCAACGGTCAGTTGGGGGTAGAAGACCGTCTCAATCAGGAGTCCACAACGGTCCAAACGTCCATGTCGAGCAAATAAATCTTCCCCATCCAATATAACTTGGCCTTCACTCGGACGAAGTGCCTTGGCCAAAATCTTAAGGAGGGTTGACTTGCCGGACCCATTCTTGCCAATGAGACCTAAGATATCACCATCCTGTATCGATAAGTTGACATCTTTAAGGGAATAGAAATCATTTCCTTTGTAACGCTTACTCAGATGTTTAATTTCGACTTCCATAAGCTCTCCTTTCTTAGCAAAATATATTAAGCGCTTTCTTTACCTTCATGTTAGCATAAATCCCTATTAAATCCTTATAAATACAGTGAACAGCTATATCTTGCAGTGAACTAGCTGGAATAGAATTCCACTGCATCATAAGCCATAAAACTTGCACTTAATTTCATTAAAAGCCTCTTTACCCTAGTTACTTAAAAGTGCATGGGCAAATTTTTAACTAAAATTTGCCCATGCACTGATCGTTTACTTAGTCTCTTTATAATATATCCCTATCGTCAAAAATATTTTTCAAATGACCCAGATTTTTATAACTAATAGGAATCCATACATCATTTACTAACTTAATCAGCTTATCCTCTTCTTGGTAACTGTGGATATAATTTAAGTTAACCACATAAGACCGATGCGTTCGAAAAAAATGTCTAGACCATGTTTCAATATCTTTCAATTTTCCTGTAAATTCGACAATTCTTTCTTCTTTATTTTCAATAAAATGACACTTGATTTTCCGCGATCGATCTGATGTTTCAAAAAATAAGACTTGTGCGGGGTGTAAAAAAATGACTTGATCTAATGTTTTTAGGTAAACTGGTTCTCTTTCTGTATCCTCCCCATCAAATTGCCTTAAGTAATAGCTCTCTAAACATCCATAATACTGTTTCACATCTATCTCTGAACCTGATTTTAAAATAAAATCTAAAGGTTCTATATGATGCTTAATGATCTTATCTAGATTACTATCATCTTCCCCCATACAGACAATATAGCCATGTGGGTCCTGTTTTCTAACTTTTATTAATAAGTCCAATTGTCCGGATAGAGTATCTACAGCATCTAAATCAAAAAAATAAAGGGAAGAAGATAATGCTTCTTTAGAGCAGTTTGTTAAAAAATTTTCTATAACATCTTCTTGTACTGTAATTTCGATGTCCCAAGCGTTAATCATAATATAGCCTTTAATTATCTCAACAAGTTTTTCCCTGAAAACAGGATCTTTAATAAATACAGCAATTTTTAGCATGACTTCTTCCTCCTTTTAAGAAAAACTTATCATATTATTAAGCTATATTCAAACAATAACTAAATTTATGTAAGGGCTCAATGAAAATATTTTGCAGTTACTATTAAAGGCCTAGCCAGAGCGGCTAGGCCTTGTTAATGGGCTTATATTTAAGAGCTTGCTTGGGCGAAATTTTCATAATCCTTGGTCGCATCTTCGCCTGGTCCCCAGCCGGGATAGAAGGTGCCTGATCCCGTCTCTTGGGCATAGCGGACAGTATCATCAGTCTGGTAATAGTCGAGGATCTTTCTTAGGATGGGATCATCTAAGTCTTCGCGGCGAACGACGAAGTTCAAGCGGAAGAGTTTGGACGTATTGGTCGTATCTTCGAAGTAAATGGCCGCTTCCTTGTCCAAGCCAGCTTCACTGGCGATGGTTACCCCGGTCAAGATCAACTCTGTGTCTCCCAAAGCTCTTGGCACCTGGCCCCCGTCCATCTCGACAAAGTCTAGCTTTTTGGGATTATTGGCAATATCTTCCTTAGTCGGTACAGGGCCAGTGGAATCCTTGAGGGTCAAAAGCCCCGCCTTCTCTAACTGAATGAGGGCATTTCCCGTATTGATGGGATCATTGGTCACCGCAATCCGCGCCCCGTCAGGCACTTGGTCCAGACTCTCGATTCCTGACTTGGCCCAGATCCCCATCGGTTCAACAGATAAATAGCCCAGGGGAACCAGGTCTGTCTGGTGGGACTGGTTAAAGTCTGCCAGGAAGGGCGCATATTGGTAGGCATTAGCCGCAATATCCCCTTCCGCTAGGGCCACATTGGGTTGGACAAAATCGCTGAAAACAACTGGTTCGATCTTAATGCCCTCTTCCTTCTCCAAACGGTCGCCCACATGACGGAAAATCTCCGCCGCCCGGTCCGTCGCTACCCCAATCTTATAAGTCTCCTGGTCCTTCTGCCTCGATTGACAACCCCCGAGGACCAGCACGCAGACCAGAGCCAGTAGAATCATTCGTATCTTTCGCATATTATCACCTCTCTACCTATTATAAAGGCTAGGGGGTGGGATGGGTAGGGGAGACTCCTTTGATTCAAAGAACTGGGCAAATATTCCTTTCTAGGGGCGTAGATGATAAAAAATTATAATCACATAAAAAAGGCTGGAGCAAGAGGTCCAGCCCTTAAGATATGAAGTTTTTAACTTGTTCCAGTGATTCAGAGCTAAAGGCCTTTTATCACAGCCTCTGCATTCTTAGCCAAAGAAAGCATTGAGGACAAGGATCATCATGGCCCCGATCGCCCAACAGATGGTGGTCGGGATAGACCAGGTGCGGATCTGGTCCTTTACCTTCTCATTACCAATTAATTCATTAATGGTCCAGAAGTAAGAATCATTGAAGTAGGAGAAGAACATGGAACCCACACAAGCGGCCAAGGCAGCAAAGACGGGGCTCACACCTAGAGTGGCCATGATAGGAGCCGTAATCGAAGCGGCGGTCATAGCTGCCACATTCCCTGAGCCTTGGATGAAACGTACTAAAGTCGAAATGATCAACGGCAATAAGATTGGTGGAATTGAGGTGCCGGCAATATAATTGGCAATCACATCCCCAGCGCCAGAAGCATTTACAATCGTTCCTAGAGCGCCACCAGCTCCCACAATCAGGAGAATCTTAGCCCCGCCTGCAATCCCTTCGTCCATGAAGGCCAAGGCTTGGTCCCGGGTCATGGACCGGCTGAGGAAGATAATAGCTATGAGCAAACTGATCCCTAGGGCACAGACCGGTTGGCCTAGGAAGGCAATACTTTGGATGAAGAAGGAGCTTGATTCTGCCTGGCTCGCAAAGGTGCCGGCGAGAATCAAGAGGATGGGCACAATAATGGGAGCAAAGGAAACTAAAGTCCCTGGCAGATCTTTTTGGTCGGTCTGTTCTTCGGCAATTTCTTGACCCGTTAAAGCACGGGCTTGGTCGCCTTCAAGCCAGCCTTCTCCACTTTCATCGGGCAGGCGGTAGATCTGCTTGCCCATATAGCGGGCGTAGATTACGAGCGCAATAGCCATGGGAATGGTAATCACAATCCCCCAGAACATCATCTGAGCGAGGTCAGCGCCGAAGATCCCCGCTGTCCCAATCGGCCCCGTCGCTGGAACCACAATGGAGTGGGTGAGGACAAGGCCACCTGCTGTCGCAATGGCTAAAGAGACGATGGACTTACGTTTAGCACGGGAGATCACCTTGAGCAGAGGGAAGAGAATAACGAAACCCGGCACACAGAAGATGGACATGGAAGTGATATAACCCGTGACATTAACGGCCATTTCTTCCTTACCATTACCGAAAACTTTGAGGAAACTGCGGGCAATTCGCTCAGCGGCTCCCGATTTTTCTAGTAATTTCCCCATCATGACACCGAAACTAATGAGGATCCCTAAGTTCCCTAGGGTGGTCCCGAAACCTTCCTTAATCGTATTGACGGTTTCAATGGGGTCCATGCCACCAAGGATACCCGTGAGTAAACTCGTAATAATCAAAGCGAGAAAGACGTGGATCTTGGTCTTAGTGAGCATGAAGATCAAGAGGACCATGGCAAAGATTAAGGCGAGGATAATCTGTGTACTAGCTGACATGGTGAACACCTTCTTCTACATAGTAATTGCTGGCAATCTTGGTCGCTAAGAAGTCGGCACATTCATAGAGGGTGTATTCGTCGCCAATGAGACCACCCTTGGTAATAATACTCTTATGGTCTAAGTCACCGCCCATAATGGTCCCATAGACCGCCAGGGGAATGACTTCATCTTTAATTTGGATGCCGGTGGTTCCTGTCTTCTCTAAGAAGGCCTTGGTGATATCCCCGCCTGAAGTATAGACGCCCCCGAGCTGGTCGCCCATGGCTAGGGCAATCTGTGAGCCAATCTCTGCGACCTTATCGCTGATACGTTCGGAAGCCTGGCGGACAGTCAGACCAGCTTTCTGGGCTGCCGCTTTGAGGTCCAGCTTGTCTTCCTTCTGCATCATGGTGGCGACAAGGAACATCTGGTTATCGTCTAAGTGTTGGAGGACTTTATTCTTCACCCGGTCAATCTCTGCTTGGTCCGGGCCGTCATAGAGCAAGTCCTCGGCTTGGATCTTCACCACATAGGGCGCTAGCTCTGCCCGGAAGCGGGCGATCTGGGCAATAGCGATGGTCGAAACCGAACCAATGGTAAAGAGCATCTTCTGTTTGGTCTTCACGCCTGTATCCTGGCTTGAATTCTTGACCAAGTAATAAGTAAAGGGACCGGGATCCACAGCAACAAAGGGCAGATCCATAGCCAGAGTAGCTTGGGCGATGGTCTCAATATCTTCATTCGTAAAGGCATCGACGACAATAATCTCTGCCCCATTGTCCTTGAGAGCCAGCATGGTGTCTGTAATGGCTTCCTGACCCTGCATGATGGTTTCAACCGTAATCACGCCAATTTCACGGTCGGTCTGCTCCATAAAGATCGTTGAAATCTTGGAAGAATCAACGGGTGCTGTCGGATCGTTCCGCACATCTGTGAGTTCTAATGGCACCCCATCCACCAGCATGTAATTGCCGATAACAATCTTTCCTGAATCGGGATAGGAAGCCACTACAATGGCCAGGGTGTCCTCGTCGACCTGGTCTAAAATAGCATCCAGCTCCGCTCCGCAGTTGCCACGCATGGTGGAATCAATCCGTTTATTATAAAAATCAACCTGGAGGCCTTTAACAGAGGCCATTTTGTCCACCACAGCTTGGTAGGCCGCTTCAGCTTCCATGCCCCGTGAATCCGTATGAACTCCTAAAGCGTCATAGTTTTCATAGTCTGCAATATAATTGGCATTATTAATTGTTCCAACTTTATAGCCGTTTTTAGCGAGCGATGAATTGGAGACATTGGCCCCCGTCATATCGTCCGCAATAATTAAAGTCCGCATAAATATCCCCCTTATAATTAAAGCGTTTACATTTTATTAGAATAGAAAAGGATGGTCCCTGGGTAAAGACCTCGGCCCATCCTTTTATAATCATTTAAACTTGCTCATGTGCAGCTTTGAAGCGTCCCGAATAGTGGCAGGCTAGACGAATCGCTTCATCCAAGCTGATCTCATCAGCTACACCAGTCCCCGCAATATCGAAGGCCGTCCCGTGGTCAACTGATGTTCTTAAGAAAGGCAAACCATGGGTAATGGAAATGGTCCGGTCAAAGTCAACCATCTTCGTCGCGATATGACCTTGGTCATGATAAAGAGAAAGTACCCCATCATACTTACCCATTAGAGCTTGGTGGAAGACGGAATCAGCTCCGATTGGGCCGTAAACTTTGATCCCTTCAGCCTGCATTTCTTCCACGGCAGGAATAATAGAGTCAATTTCTTCCGTCCCGAAGAGGCCCCCGTCCCCACAGTGGGGATTTAAACCGGCAATCGCAACAGACGGATCTTCAACCCCCAAGGTTTTTAGAGCGTCCATGGTTCGTTTGGTGTAGTGCTTGATGCCTTCCTTAGAAATTAAGTCGCAGGCTTCTTTTAAAGACACGTGCTTAGAATAGAAGGTCACGCGTAGGCCTTTGACTTCGAACATGGTCAAGGGCTCATCAACACCAGTTAGGTCCTGGAGAATATCGGTGTGACCGAGTTGTTTAATTCCTGCTTCAGATAATGACTCCTTGTTGATCGTTGTCGTTACCATAGCGGCTGCTTGGCCATCTTTGGCCAATTCGTAGGCTTTCTTGATGTAATCGTAAGAAGCCTTGCCACATTCGGCAGATACCTTGCCCCACTCGAAGGTATCCATATTGACATTATTGAGGTCAAAAACATCCAGGGTACCTGGCTCATACTTGCCTTCTTCAAAGGAATTAATCGGATGGATAGTCAAGCCAGTCTGGCAAATTTCATCTGCTAATTTTAGGATATCCGCATCGCCTACCACCGCTACATTGGCCTCAGCGAAGACCCCCTCTTTGGCAAAAGACTTACAGACAATTTCAGGCCCAATGCCTGCTGGGTCGCCCATAGTTAGTACAACGTATTCTTTAGTCATTATCATACACTCCTTAACAAATTTTGATTTCTAAGTGACTGATATCATGCAAACCATCCAAATCAGCATCCTGACTGGTGTACAACTTATCGAAGTCTGTCATAGACGCATAACGCAAGAGGCTGCCCCGGCGACTTTTTTCGCCTGTTGCCAGTAAGATACGATGGTTGGCGATTTCTAATGCCGAGGACTTGAGCGCCGCCTTCTCATTTGAAGTCGTATAGACCCCTTCTTTAGAGAAAGAATCGCAACCCATAATCGCTGTGTCTACACGGTAGGAACGTAAACGATCGACTGCAGCAAAATCACGGCTTGTTTTCGATAGGTTGGATAACTCCCCCGCTAATAGAATTACCCGATAATTAGGGGCTTGGGTCGCTTCAAGGGCAATGGTTAAATCACAAGTAATGATTGTTAAAACATCATAATGCTGGCGACATTTTGCGACTAACAAACGGTTGGTTGTTCCATTATCTAAGAAGAGACTGTCGCCAAGCGAAATATTTTCTAAAACTTCTTCCACTAAGCGGGCCTTGTCTTCTTGGCGGGTATCTTGCTTCACATCCGGTTTGATCTCGGTACGAATCAACTGATCAGGCCCCAACCAGATGGCACCGCCGAAGACCTTCTCAATCAAGCCTTTGCTTTCGAGTTCATTTAAGTCCTTTCGAATCGTTACTTCTGATACTCCAAACTCTTGGGCTAATTCCTTAACGGTCGCTGATTGTCCAAGCTTCAGATAATCAGCTATCCGGTCCAAACGCTCCTGTGCTAACATTTCTTGTCCTCCTAATTTATATTGTAGACGAAAGTTCATTCGCTTTCAAGTTTTTTCTTTTACTTTCTTTTATTTATTTTTAACTCTGATTTATTCATCTGAATTTATTTTATAATTTCTTTACTTCCCATAAATAGGTTTTCCCATAATTTCATGATACAATAAACCTAGACTAGTATACACTTAAACAAACACTATCCAAGCCCCCCTTTCGACTGGGGCTCGGGTAGTGTTTATCTTACAATTTATAGGAGGAATTTCAGAATGGATGAGAGTTACGTCGGGTCGATCGCCTTATTTATCTTATGTGTGATTTTATCCGCTTATTTTTCTGCTTCGGAGACAGCTTTTACATCTTTGAATCGGATTCGCTTGCAGAATGAGGCGGAGAATGGCGATAAGCGAGCCCAACAAACCCTCAATTTACAAGAAGACTTTGAATCCTTATTATCGACGATCTTGATTGGCAATAACATTGTGAATATCGGGGCGTCTGCTATCGCAACGGTGGTTCTCTTGGTCTGGTTCCCGCGCTATGGGGCGAGCATTTCGACCATTGCGACAACGGTGATCCTTTTGCTCTGCTCAGAGATCACACCCAAACTAATTGCCAAATTGATGCCGGAACAATTTGCCAAGTTCTCAACCCCTATTTTGCGGGTGGTCATGTGGCTAATGACGCCTCTTGTTTGGTTGATTAATCTCTGGCAGAAGCTCGTCCAACGCATCATCCCCATCGAAAGCCAGGAAGGAATCAGCGAGGAAGAATTGCTTTCCCTGGTGGACGAAGCCCGGGTGGGTGGCTCGATTGAATACGATGAACAGCGCTTGGTCAAGGCCGCCATTAACTTCGACGACCGGACCGTTTCTTCTATTCTAACCCCTCGGATTGACCTGGTTGCCGCGGACATCCATGACAGCGACGAAAGCATTGACCAGGCCTTCATGGAACATCCTTATTCGCGCTTGGTGATTTATGACGAGAATATCGATAATGTCCTAGGTGCCCTCCACGAGCGAGACTTCAACCGCTACCTGCGGGCCAAGCGTGAGCGTGGGCAAAAAGTGGTCCTCCAGAGCATTCTCTCTGATGTCCTCTTCATTCCCCCTTCGATCAAATTAGCCAACCTCCTGCGCAAGATGCAGAAGCAGAAGGTTCATATGGCTGTTGTCCGCGACGAACACGGAGGCGTCATGGGGATTGCCACTATGGAAGACGTCCTAGAAGAATTGGTTGGCGAGATCTGGGACGAAGATGACGTGGTCTTCAATGATATCGACGTGCTCATCCCCCAAGAACACTATCAATTCAGCGGGGGCTGTGCCATCGACAAGGCCATGCCAATCCTCAACCTACCCCTAGAAGAGCCCGAACTCTTCCATACTGTCAACGGCTTTGTGGTCCACCACATTGGCAAGCTCCCAGAAAAAGGCGACCGCTTCAGCGTCGGCGACTGGCAATTCAAGGTCCTCGAAGAAGACCGCCAACGCGTCTCCATCCTCGATGCCGTCCACCAAGAAAATTCAGAAGAAGACAAGAAAGACTAAGCCCGTATAAGTTTCATAGCCAAGCACAATAAATGCTGGTAAAAACAAAATAAAAGGCAGTGAATGGAGATTTATCCCTTCATTCACTGCCTTCTTTTGGTCTTAGCGCACTAAATCAGCTTATAAAGCCAATGCTTGGCGCAAGTCTTCTGCCATCGCCTCATACTCATCATCTGACAAGTATTTTTGGTCCAAGTTCATCGCAAATGGCGTCCCCCATTCCACTTCGCCTTCATACTTAGGCACTAGGTGGAAGTGGAGATGGGACCCACCATCCCCATAAGCGCCGTAGTTAATCTTGTCTGGCTTGTAGACTTGGTGCATGACCTTAGCCACTTGGGCAATCTCAGCGAAGTAAGCATCACGGTCTTCATCAGAAATATCCACCAATTCACTGACATGTTCCTTGTAAGCCACAATCAAGCGGCCAGGATGGGACTGCTCCTTGAAGATAATCACCAGGCTATGGGGCAACTCGCCTACTAAATAGCCGAATTGAGCGAGCGGCTCGCCTTGGACACAGTAGCCACAATTTGGATCTTTAACAGTTTCTGTCATAAGAATCATCCTCCTTTAATTTAACTCTATTTTATCATTAATTCCCCAAAAAAGAGCGATTATCTATTTTTAAGATGGATGACGAGTAAGAAAAGAATAGCCCTTTATCAGCCAATTTTGAGCAGGAGCGAAGCGACTTAGAGATGAAGCTGCTCGAGCTGGTGCTATGCTTTAGCCGTTGGAGCTTTAGCGACTTACGGATAAAGTACAAGACGGCTTCAGCCGTGTTGATCCACTTATCATTCAAGGCCCAAATCCAAAAGCGGAACGTATGCTCTTAGCACAACTTTACAAAAAAAGAGCAACATTCGATTTTTCAGAATGCCGCCCTTTAGCTCATTATAGCCAAAGATTGTAAAGTTTCGGCCTGTTTTCGGTAAGTATTGTGTAAATTTTAAGATTTAAATCAAATCACTTGTATTTACAAGTATAATCCGTTATGATGGATAAGTAGCACATATCAACATAATTCCAAAAGGAGATGGACAGGTGACTAAAGATGCCTTAACCATTTCCCATTTAATCTTTCAATTAGCAAACCTACAGAAGAAATACCTCTTCGAACGCTTAAAGGAAGTTGACCTCAACCCGATCCAGGCCCAGACCCTCCATTATATCTACCGGGAGGCCGGGCCTATCCAGCGTTCACTGGCGACCTATCTCGGCAAACACGAGGCCACGATCAGTAACATTTTGAATGTTTTAGAAGATCGTGGCTATCTTTATCGGCAAACCGCGTCAGATAATAGCCGGCAAAAGCAAATCTTTTTGACCGCTAGCGGCCACGAGCAAGTTGAGAAGATTAATGGGATTTTTAAAGATTTAGAAGCTGAGCTCTGTTCCGACTTATCTAGCCAGGACCGGGCCAAAGTATTGCAAGTTTTAACGGATCAACGCGATCAATTTGTAAAAAATAGAAAGAAAGGTGATCATTCATGCTTAAACTCTTAAAACGTGTGCCCAAATCGCTGATTATCCTCAGCGTCTTCTTTGCCTTCATGCAGGGAATAACGGAATTACTCCTGCCTACCTTGACCGCACGCTTGATTAATGACGGGGTAGCCCAGGGTAACTTCGATGCCATCTGGGGCATTGCCGGGCAAATGTTTATCATGACCCTGCTCATTGTGGGTTCTGCCCTGGCCAATATCTGGTTTGCTTCCAAGGCTTCACAAGGACTGGGACGCGACCTTCGCAATGCCCTCTATGCCAAGGTGCAACGCCTGTCCAAGGATACCTACGATGAATTCGGGAACGCCTCCCTCATCACGCGGTCATCCTCTGACATTGTACAGATCGAATTGACTACCATGATGGTTCTGCGGATGTTCTTGCTTTCCCCCGCCATGCTGATTGCCAGTATCACCATGGCCTACCAAGCTAGTCCGCAAATGAGCCAAACCTACCTGGCCACTATCCCTATCATCGCCATCGCTATCGGAATTGTGATCTACACCGCCTCCCCCCTCTTCCGCTCCATGCAGAAGAAAGTGGACCGGATGAACTTGATCTTCCGCGAAGGGCTGACAGGGGTTCGGGTTATCCGGGCCTTCAATAAGAATGCGTATGAATCCGACCGTTTCCAGGAAGCTAACGACGACTACCGGCAGACCGCTATCGGCGCCCAAGTTCGCCTGGCCTTCTTAATTCCCGTCATGATGACGACTCTCAACCTGACGACTGTCTTCCTGGTTTGGTATGGCGGGCGTTTAACGGCCATCCAATCCTTGGACATGGGAGTGATCCTCTCCTTTATCTCTTATACGGCGATCATGGGGGTCTCCTTCATGTTTATCGGTTTGATGTTCGTCCTGATTCCCCGGGCCCAAGTCTCAGCAGAACGGGTGAACCAGGTGTTGGAAGCGCCTGAGAAGATCCACTCACCTGAGAACGGTGGCCAAGTCCTCTCCCTGGATGAAGCTGGACAGATCGACTTCAACCATGTCCACTTCGCCTATGATGGGGCCGAATCCAATGTCCTCGACGACATCGACTTCCATCTGACGCCAGGTATGACCCTGGGGATTATTGGTGGGACAGGGTCTGGTAAGTCGACCATCGCCAACTTGCTCCTGCGCTTCTACGACCGGTCGTCCGGCGAGATCCGCATTAACGGCCACTTGCTCGAAGACATCAACCTCAACAGCCTGCGCCGCTACATCGCCTATGTGCCACAGAAGGCCAACCTCTTCCGGGGCACCATCCGCTCGAATATGTTAGCCGGTAAATCTGATGCCACAGATGAAGAAATCTGGCGGGCCCTTGAGATTGCCCAAGCTGCGGACTTTGTTTCCAGCTTCTCTGACCAGCTGGACCGGCGCGTCGAACAAGGCGGTTCGAACTTCTCAGGAGGCCAGAAACAGCGGCTCTGTATTGCCCGGGCTTTGATCAAGCAATCGCCGGTCAATGTCTTCGACGACTCTTTCTCGGCTTTGGATGCCAAGACGGACGCCAACCTGCGCCAAGCCTTGAAGAACCTAGATGACCAAACCATCAACTTGATTATTGCCCAACGTGTCAGCACCATTTCCGACGCTGACTTGATTATTGTTCTCAACGACAACGGCAGCATCGCGGGAACCGGCAGCCACGAGAGCCTGCAAGAAGATACCCCGATCTACCGTTCCATCGTTCAATCCCAATTAAAGGAGGTAAGTGACTAATGAGTAAAGAAGTGAAACCAAGATCTACTTTTAGTGCCTTGCGTAAGCTGATTCGTTTTCTCGGCAGATACAAGTATACCTTCTTTGCCGTGATCTTCTTCTCCGTCTTCGCCTCAGTAACGGAAATCTTCGCTCCGAAAATTCTCGGGGGAGCGACCACTCTGATTGCTGACGGGGTGAGCCAAGGCCTGCAAGAAGTCGACGGTCAGATGCGCTATGTCATTGATTTTGAGGGAATTGTTAGTATCCTCATCAAAGTAGCCATCCTCTACCTACTAACTGGGCTGGGCCGCTACCTGCAGAACTTCCTGCTCAGTAAGGCCGTTCAAGGGACCATTTCCGAATTGCGCCAGGCCATGCGCGACAAGCTCAACCGCCTGCCCATCTCTACCCTAGACCAAACGCCAAATGGTGAGATTCTCAGCCGGGCCATCAACGATATCGAAAATATCGCAGCCACCCTGCAACAAAATATCTCCCAGGCCATCATGTCCACCACCCTCTTCATCGGTGTGGCTATCATGATCGTCTCCATCAGCCCTCGTATTGGTGGGATGATGCTCGGGGCCGTCGCCTTGACTATTGTGATGGTCTCCTTCATCACCCCCATCTCCCAGCGGCTCTTCGCTAACCAACAGCGGCTCCAAGGGTCCATCAACGGTCTGATTGAAGAAGACTACAATGGCCAAATCGAAATCAAGGCTTTTAACCAACAGAAGCATAAACTGGAAAAATTCGAAGAAGAAACTGAAAGTTACTACAATACCTCACAGAAAGCTCAATTCATCTCAGGGATCATGTTCCCTTCCGTTAACTTTATCCGGAATGTGGGCTATGTCCTGATCGCCCTTGTCGGCGGAGTATCAGTCGTCAACGGTCATATGTCCCTGGGGAATGTCCAAGCCTTGATGCAGTACAACCCCCAACTCTTCCAACCCGTTTCTCAATTATCGTCCATCGTCAACCAGATTCAATCCACCCTGGCTTCAGCGGAACGGATCTTTGAATTCCTAGAGTTAGACGATATGGAGGTCGTGGAATCAGGCCTGACTCCCCAAGAAAGCGACTATAAGGTGAGCTTCCAGGATGTTCAATTCGGCTACGATCCTGACCAAATGATCCTCAAAGACTTCCGCCTCGATGTAGAGCCAGGACAGATGGTTGCCATTGTGGGACCAACTGGAGCTGGGAAGACCACCCTGATCAACCTTTTGGAACGCTTCTATGAGGTAAATGACGGGAGCATTCGCATTGATGGCGTCGACATCCGGGACTACAGCCGCGATGAGGTCCGTCATCAGATGGGCATGGTCCTCCAAGACACCTGGCTCTTCCGCGGTAGCATCTACGACAACATTGCCTACGGAGCCCAGGGACGGGTCCCTGAGCCTGAAGAAGTCTACTCCGCAGCCAAAACCGCTCACGTCGATGACTTCGTGAAGAAGCTCCCCGATGGCTATGACACTATCATCAACGAAGATGCCTCCAACATCTCCCAAGGCCAGCGCCAGCTGATCACTATCGCCCGGGCCTTGGTGGCAACCCCCGACATCCTCATCCTGGATGAAGCCACCTCCAATATCGACACCCGGACCGAAAAGCTCATCCAACAAGCCACTGACAAGCTGCTCAAAGGACGGACCAGCTTCGTCATTGCCCACCGCCTCTCCACCATCCAAGATGCTGACCAGATCATCGTCCTCGACGCCGGTCGCATCATTGAGAAAGGCAACCATGACGAACTCATGGCCAAGCAGGGCTTCTACTACGCCCTCTACAATGCCCAGTTCAGCCAAGCTTCTTAATATAAAAATGGCCTCATGCCTGACCCTGTTCGAAGGGTGGGCATGAGGCTTTTTTGATACGCAAAAGCGCCAGCTCTTCAAAAATCCTGAAGACTGACGCTACTTGGTTATTTATTTTTAATATGATCCTTGTAGAATTTATCCACGAAGACAGCGATGGCATTATCGCCAGACACATTAGCTGCAGTCCCGAAACTATCCTGGGTGATGTACAGGGAAATCATCAATTGGTTCATCGTTTCGCTGGTAATATTGATCATCGGTAGGAAAGGCAGGGCCGACATAATGGCACCCCCTGGCGCGCCCGGCGCCGCAACCATAGCCACGCCCAGCATCATGATAAAGCCAATCATAATCGAGAAGTCATGGGGCAGGTCATACATGAGCAGCAGGGTGGTTGCACAAGATGTAATGGTAATCATTGAACCTGCAATATGAATCGTTGACCCCAGCGGCACCACGAAATTGGCGATGTCTTCTGAAATCCCATTATTGGCCGCACACTTCAGGTTCACCGGCAGAGTAGCTGCCGAAGACTGGGTCCCCAGGGCGGTCATATAGCCAGGAATCTGGTTTTTGATCAACATGACCGGGCTCTTGCCGGCATAGGTCCCTGCGATTAAGAAGAGCAAGCCCACATAGAAGAAGTGGAGGACGAGCACCACCAGGAAGACCTTCCAGAAGACATTCAGGATCGAGAAGACCGAGCCGCTGTAGCTCAGGTTCACGAAATTACCGAAGATATAGAAGGGCAAGAGCGGGATAATAATAGTATTGAGTACTTTTACAATAATATCTCCAAAATCCGTAAAGATCTCATAAAGAGCCTGACCTTGGCCATGACCGCGCAGCCAGGAAATCCCCAAGCCCATAATGAAGGCAAAAATAATGGCGCCAGTCACATCGAAGAAAGGCTCCAGGGGAATGGTGAAGATGGGCTCTAAACCGGGCCCAGCCTGACTAATGTTAGCCACCAATTCCTCGCTAATAAAGAGCGGAAAGAGGTTAACCGAAACAAAATAAGCTAAAAGCCCACCGACCACTGTCGAGATATAGGCCGTCAAAACCGTAACCCCCAGCAACTTCCCAGCTCCATGCGCGAGATCTGCAATCCCCCGCACCACGAAGCCCAGAATCATAAAAGGAATAATAAAATTCAAAAAAGAACTAAAAATAGCTGACAAGGTAGTAAAAATACGAAAGACAATTTCTGGAATAAAACTTAATTGTCCCACAATAATCCCTAAAATAATAGCAATAACAAGTCGCGGTACAAGCCCAATCTTCCGCTTGCCGCCAATCCGATTTGACATAATTCTGCCCCCCAAACAAATGTGCCAAATTAAGCACAATAGCACGTTCTATTTAATAATCCTAGCAAATTCTCCCCTCAATTGGAATGCTTTTGCTTGATTATTTGAAAGATTTAATTTTGTAAGCGTTACAAAAGTCAGAATTCTCGACAAAAATTGTATATGAAAGGGTGTGAGACTTGGCGCTTAGCTTTCCTTCACTAGAGCAAGTCACAATCTGAAGGCCTGAGTGTGGATTACTAAAGCAAGTTCAAGGAAAACATGGCACAATCAATGGTAGAAATATAATATAAGGATCAACAAGCTAGCCAAGAACTGGGCTAGCTTGTTTTCATTATGGTGGGTAGAGGCAGCTTGTCTAGCAGAGGGACAACTTGCTAACGGAGGCCTTGATGGCAAGTTGCCAGTATCCTACTTGCTAACAGAAGGGCCATTCACAAGTTGATGGCTTCCTATTTGCTAATGAAAGGCCTATTCGCAAGTTCACACCACCCTACTTGCTAACGAAGGCCCCATTCGCAAGTTGCCAACTCCCTACTCTCTAATAAAGCCTCCATTTGAAACTTGCTCCCTCATAGAAGGGACGCTCTCCGCACCCTTTTACCCACAAAAAAAGAGACCGGAAATCTATCCAGTCTCATCCACTAAGCTTACTTACCATGGGCTTCTAGAATAAAGCTTTGTCCATCTTCAATGGTAAATTCTAGGTTTTCTAGTTTATTGTAGAAGGTCTTCATGGTTGCTACAGCTTGAACCAGGTAGTCGTAGTTTTCTGGGAAGTAGTCCTTCATTTCAGCTAAGGACATGGGCTCCCCGCTGCCGATCACCACGTCTTCCCCCTGACCGCGGAGCAAGAATTCCCCTTCCAGGTCCTTCTCGTCTTGGTCTTGGTGGACCACAATGATACCAGTCCCTGACTCTTCGCCTGCATTCCCGAAGACCATCTCTTGGATGATCACGGCAGTGCCTAGGTCCTCAGGTAGGTCGAGCTTATTTCTCTGCTCACGCATGTAATCAGAGTCCCAATTCTTATAGATGGCCTTAATCGCGTCAGCAATCTGGGTGGTAACAACCTGCGGGAAGGAAATGCCGACTTCTTCCGTGTAGACATCTTTGAATTGGTTGACGAGGAGGCGCAAGCGGTTATAGGACAAGTCCTGGGTCCGTTCTACACCTTCGTCAGCCTTGGCCTCATCTAACTTGGTCTGGAAGCAGTCGCGGTCAATCCCATAAATCGACTGGCCGTACATTTGCAGGAGACGGCGGTAGCAATCATAGGCGAAACGGCGGTTCTTAGTGCTCCGCGCAAGGTGTTCCACGTTCTTATCATTCAAACCCACGTTCAGTATACTTTCGCGGTTCTCAGGAAGATGGTGGGCTGCCCCACTACGAATAGAGACCAGAAGTAGGTGGTTGGGATCATTGAAAGACTTACCGGTCCGCTTCTCCAAGTCCTTAATGGCGTTCTCCAATTCCACATCAATAGCAGGACTCAGGCCTTGCTGGCTACCGGACAAGTAATTCTGGCAAGCTGCGGTAGAAATAACGAAGCCCTTGGGAACGTTCAAACCTTCCTTGGTCATTTCAGCTAAGCTGGCCCCCTTAGCGCCGAGGCTCTCCACCATCTTCCCATTAGCTTCTTTGAAATTATAAATATATTTTTGCAAAAAGATCCCTCCTCAGAAAGCGTTTCCTCTAAATGATTATACCGTTTTCAGGGAAACAAAACAATTATTTTTCACAAATTTAAGCCTGCTTTAAAAAGTCCAAGAGATAGTCAACCAGACCCGGCCAGGAATTCTTGCGGATCTCTTCTTTATAAGAAGCAGCAAGCTGGGGCTTTTGGCGGAAGCGGTTAGCCTGACGGACAATCGCTTGGGCCAAAGCCTCACAATAAGCCGGTAAGTCTTCGGCCACGGGCTCATCCTGGTTGACCAAGCCTGGCAAGTGGATATATTCGATCAATTCGCTCTGGTTCAAGCGGTCATCCAGCTGGTCGACCAAGGCTGGAAAGTCGGCCACCACCGTATAGCAGCCACAAGCCATGGCCTCTACAACCACTAGGGGCAGGCCTTCATAGTAAGACGGTAAGATAAAGACTGCTGCCTGGCGGAAAAGCTGGGCCAAGTGGTCTTGGGGGACGGCAGCTTGGTAGTGGATCCGCGCATCGCCTGCGATGAGCTCATGCATCTTAGCCAAGGATTCTGGGTTGCCGTTGCCTACTAAGTGCAACTGCAAGTCTTGACGGTCCTTCAATTGCTGGGTAAAGGCTTCAATTAGGGCAAAGACTCCCTTGGCCTCAGCAATCTTTCCCGCATAGAGCAGCTGCAAGGGCTCGGTCACTTGCTGGTCCTCGAAGTAGAAGATCTTGTCATCATAGCCCCCACCTAGGACAGCGATTTGCTCGGGCGCTAGGCCGTAAGTCGCCACAATGCGGTCGATCTGCTGGCTGGACAAGGCAAAGACCTGGTCCAAGTCCTTGATATGGCGGGTATACTGGGCGGCGAGCTGGGGATGGTGGTCGGCTTGACGCAGGTCAGTATTGTGGCAAATCGCAAAGATCTTAGCCTCTGGGAACCATTGGCGCACCATATCCGTCAAGAACCAAAGATGGTGGCAGAGAATGACATCCGGCTGAAATTCTGCATAGGCCTTGGTCAGCACTTCTAGGAAGGCATACTTCCACTGCCGGATCATAGCAGGCGTCATTTCCCCATAAATCGTACTTTCATAAGGCATCACATCGCTCATGCCGGGCAAAGGAAAGTCGCAATAAGAGTTGGGAAAGGTCAGAACATACTGGCGGTCCTCGGGGAGAAGATCCCAGTCATAGCCAGGATAGGCCCCATAGACACAGGCTTGATCCATCTCCCCTGCTAAGCCCTTAATTAGATTGCTAAAGTAAACCCCACTCCCTGTCTTCGAAGGCAATTGGGCTTGGACATGTAGAATACGCATAATTCTCTCCTTTATCTTCGTCATCACTTGTCATTATAGTATATTTCCCTGAACTTGAACAGTAAATTGTGAGCGCTCACACAACCCTGGCGAGACAAGTGCCTTGACTAAGGAGGTCCGAAAGCTCAAGCCTAGCGTTGGACCCGCTTAAACAAAGCCTTCAGATCACTAACTTCCCCCACTGTTAGCTCACGGTAATGCCCTTCCTGGAGGGGCTGACGGTCGAGGGAGAGCGGGCCAATCGCTAGCCGCTCCAGCCGGGTCACTTTAACGCCCCGGGCTAGGAACATCTTCTTGATCTGGTGGCGCTTGCCCTCATAGATGGTCAAACAAGCCTGGGAAGCTTGGCGGCCCACTTCTTCTATCAGGAGCTGGGCAGGCTGGCAGACATAGCCATCCGACCAGATAATCCCCTCCGCAAAGGCCGCTACGTCCTGGTCATCCAAGGGTCCATTCACCCTTACCCGATAGGTCTTCGCCATCTGGAAGCGCGGGTTCTCCAAGAGATAATGCAGCTGACCATTATTGGTCAAGAGGATGAGACCCTGGGCATCCCGGTCTAAGCGACCGACAATGGATAAATTAAGGTCTTGGAGTTCGGCTGGCAGGGCGTCAAAGATCGTCGCATAGCGGTCATCGCGTCGGGCACTGACCAGACCAACTGGCTTGTAGAAGAGATAGTTCTGGTGGCCTAAGCGTGAAGGCAGGTCCTGGCCGCCAAGTTGGATCCGGTGCCAGGCGGGATCCACCAAGTAATTGCCATTTCGCACACAGTCACCATCGACACTAACGAGCCCTTGGGCAATTTTTTGCCGGGCCCGTCGCGAGGAAAGCTGGCAAGTCTGCTGGATAAATTCTTGTAAACGCATGATAAACTCCTAAACTGTCGCAATTTATTTTAATTTAGCGTACACTAAGACCAAGACATGAAGGAGGTCTTTCCATGTATACGATTCGTAAACTAATGATCGAAGCAATTCCCTGCTATGAGTATAGCCCCCAAGGCCAAGAAAATAAAGCCCTGCCCCTGGTGATCTTCTACCATGGCTGGACCAATTCCAAGGAACAAGGCGCCACCCTGGCTGTAGAACTCGTCCAACGCGGCTTCCGGGTCCTCTTGCCCGATGCTTATGGGCACGGAGAGCGGGTGGACTTCGACCAACGCTTAGAGCCCGCCGACTTCTTCCAAGTCCTCTTGCGCAATGTCCAGGAATTCCCCCTCATCAAGGCCTACTACCAAGATCAGGGGCTCTTAGATGGTATCAGCCTCAGTGTCTCTGGCCTCTCCATGGGTGGCATCACGACCTGCATGCTAATCCGGTCCTATCCCGAAATCGACCAGGCCGGTGTACTCATGGGCACCCCCCAACTGGAAAACTACGCCCGGGCCCTCTGCCGGAACTACTTCCCCGAAGCCATCGAGGTCACAGACGAAGAAAAGGCCCAAGTCCAAGCCATCCTTGCACAAATGGCCCAAGTCGACCTGAGCCAAGCAGCGGACTGCATCGGCGCCCGTCCCATCTTCTTCTGGCACGCCGTCAACGATGCCGTCGTCCCCTATAACCTCACCCAAGAATTCTTCGACCACCACCAAGGAGACCACCCCCTCTACATGATCAGCGACAGCAAGGCCGGCCACAGGGTCCCCTACTACGCCTTCTACCTCCTAGCCGCCTTCTTCCAAGCCTGCCAAAAAGCTCCTGCCGACCAAATCCAAACAGCCTTCCTCGACGACTTCTACCAACGCTTCGGCCCAGACGCCAGTGACTATCACCCTTATCATATTGAAAGGTAAGGGGGTGAGAGGATGCGGGAGAAATAGGCCTCTGGAGTAAAAGGACAGAGAAGGCTCAAGCCTTCGATGGCCTTTTTGCGAAGAGGAGCCCTTTCTGCATCCTCGAACCCGACTATAAAGGGTGTGAAGGCTAGCGGGAGAAATAGACCTCTGGAGCAAAGAGTCAGAGAAGACTGTAAGTCTTCGGCGACTCTTTGTGAAGAGGAGCTATTTCTGCTAGC
>NZ_KV797926.1 GCF_001809535.1 Aerococcus sp. HMSC062A02
AGCAGGCGCTCTCCCAGCTGAGCTAATCCCCCATTTATCGGGAAAACAGGATTCGAACCTGCGACCCCTTGGTCCCAAACCAAGTGCTCTACCAAGCTGAGCTATTTCCCGGTATGCACCCAGCAGGATTCGAACCTGCAACCGCCTGATTCGTAGTCAGGTACTCTATCCAGTTGAGCCATGGGTGCGTATTAAAATATAATGCCGAGGACCGGAATCGAACCGGTACGGTGTGTAACCACCGCAGGATTTTAAGTCCTGTGCGTCTGCCAGTTCCGCCACCCCGGCGCGGATTACCATATCTGGCAAAAGCGGAATACGAGATTCGAACTCGCGACCCCCACCTTGGCAAGGTGATGTTCTACCACTGAACTAATTCCGCATATGCCGGCTAAAGGACTTGAACCCTCGACCCTCTGATTACAAATCAGATGCTCTACCAACTGAGCTAAGCCGGCTTATTAACTTAATGCGGGTGAAGGGACTTGAACCCCCACGCCTTGCGGCGCCAGATCCTAAATCTGGTGCGTCTGCCGATTCCGCCACACCCGCATATAGATGATCCGTGGGAGGCTCGAACTCCCGACCCTCTGATTAAAAGTCAGATGCTCTACCGACTGAGCTAACGAATCAAAGTTATGGAGGATGAGGGGTTCGAACCCCCGACATCCTGCTTGTAAGGCAGACGCTCTCCCAGCTGAGCTAATCCTCCAAATATTGCGCGGCAGCGTCCTAGTCTCACAGGGGGCAAC
>NZ_KV797927.1 GCF_001809535.1 Aerococcus sp. HMSC062A02
GAGGTCTATTTCTCCCGCTAGCCTTTACACCCTTAATTGTTTATCGTTGGCTTCTGGCTATCGATAGGGACTTCTTGGCTGGTCTCTTCTTGATTGGTTCTTTCTGTTTGACTAGAAGATGTTTCAGGGTTTGCTTCGGGGCTTGAAGCCCCATCGGCATTGTCTTCGACGATGGGTTGGGTTTGGCCTGATTTGACTTCTTGGCTCTCTTGGCTAGCTGCTGGCTCTTCTTCGCGGCTCACCTTATTGCAAGCGACCAGGCTGAGAAGGGAGAGGAGGCAGAGCCCTAATTTCAATTGATTCTTCATATCTTTAACTCCTAATTTTTCTTTGTTTGATGGGTTCAAGCTTAGTCTATCACAGTTTTTTTCTGAAGGGGAGGGGTGAGAGGGGATGTTTTTAATTTTCAAGCTTTCGATTTGTAAATCTTAGGTGAAGGCTTGCCAGCTAAGCCGGGCGTTTTTGCCTGTTTTTTGTCTTTTTAGCGGACTTTTAAGACCTATTTCTTTTAAAAGTGCAAGAAGCGAGCGAGTTGGTTTTTCTTATCGCTTTTTGTGATGAAAAGATTTACATATCAATAAAAGAAGGGGCAAACTGCTTATAATGGATTTTATTTCAAAGACCATGCCAGATCCGACGCTTTGGCATGGCCTGTATGGGCGATAAACTGAGCAATCTTTACAAGGTCTGCCAAAGAGCATTTGAAGACAAGAAAGAGATTTCTTATACTGAAGGCGCAATGAGCTCTCGGAGGCGTGCTAGCTTGATGATCCGCAAGCCAGACTTATTGTAGCCTTTCTTACAAGAAGTAAGATGTTTGCTTTTGAACTTGTCATAAAGATGATAGAATAGAAGTTAAGAACATTGAATACTACTTGTAATCCAGAGAAGGGTGGTAAGTGCATGTTGAAGATTTACAACACCTTAACCAATCAAAAAGAAGCATTTAAAGCCATTGAAGACGGCAAAATTTCCATGTATGTCTGTGGACCCACTGTCTATAACTATATCCACATCGGCAATGCCCGCAGTGTTGTTGCCTTTGATACGATTCGTCGCTATTTCTTATACCGCGGCTATGAGGTTAACTTTGTATCCAACTTTACCGATGTTGACGATAAGATCATCAATCGAGCCAATGAAGAAGGCATTAGCTCTAAAGAGGTGGCGGATAAGTATATTGAAGCTTATTATGCCGACACCGATGCCCTCAATGTCATGCGGGCGACCCGCAATACCCGGGTGGTAGAGACCATGGACGATATCATTGCCTTCGTGGAAGACCTGATTGCCAAGGGCTATGCCTATGAACTGGAAGGTGATGTCTACTACCGGGCCCGCCGTTTCGACCACTATGGCTGCCTGTCCGACCAATCCATCGATGACTTGCGCGAGGGGGCCAGTGAACGGGTAGGGATCGACTCTCAGGCCAAGAAGGAAGACAGTGTGGACTTTGCCCTGTGGAAGGCGGCTAAGCCAGGCGAACCTTCCTGGGAATCGCCTTGGGGTCAAGGCCGTCCCGGCTGGCATATCGAATGCTCGGTTATGGCGACCAAGTATTTGGCTGATACCATTGATATCCACGGTGGGGGCCATGATTTGATCTTCCCCCACCACGAGAATGAGATTGCCCAGTCGGAAGCCAAGACTGGCCAGCCTTTTGCCCACTATTGGATGCACAATGGCTTTGTGACGATTGGTGATGATGGTGAGAAGATGAGTAAATCCCTAGGGAACTTCGTCTTGGCGCATGATTTAATTCAAGAAGTCGATCCGCAAGTTATCCGCTTCTTCCTATCCAGCGCCCACTACCGCAGTCCCCTTAAATTCAGCGAGTCAAGTCTTGACGATGCACGGAAGAATTTAGAACGTCTCCGGATTGCTTATCAGAATATCAATTACCGTCTTAAAGATGCGGTTGACCAGCTAGCCGATGATTCTAGCCAGCTAGCCAAGCGCGACCAGTTCCAGGCGGACTTTATCCAAGCCATGGACGATGACATCAACGCCCCTAATGGCTTGACCGTGATTTACCAATTGATGCGGGAGATTAACCTTTACTTAGAGGAAGACCAAGTCTCTAAAGTAGTTCTCCAAGCTTACCGCGACCTCTACCTTGAGCTTTTAGGAATTTTTGGAGTGACCTTTACTGAAGATAAAGAACTCTTGGATGATGACATTCAAGCTTTGATTGAGGAACGCGACCAGGCTCGGGCCAACAAGGATTATGCCCGCAGTGACGCTATCCGCGACCAATTGAAGGCGGAAGGGATTATCTTGGATGACACCCCCCAAGGTACCCGTTGGAGAAGAAGTGAGTAGATGAAGGACCAAGATATTAAACAATTGAGCGGCCTGCCCCTGGCCTATATGGGGGATGCTGCTTGGGAAATTTGTGTTCGTCAGACCTTATTGGAGCGCGGACTCACCCGGCCTAAGGCCCTCCACCGAGAGGCTACCGCCTATGTGAGTGCGCGCGGCCAAGCCCAGGCCATGGAGGTCTTGCTTGAAGAGGACCGCTTGACGGAGGAAGAGGTCCGCATTTATAAGCGGGGGAGGAATGCCTCCCCCCATACTTCGGCCAAGAATGCCAGCAAGCAGGACTACCGGGTGGCCACGGGCTTTGAAGCCTTGATGGGTTACTTGTACTTGATCCAGCCCCAAGGACGTTTTGAAGACTTGAGCCAGGAGTGCCTGGCCATTATAGAGGAGCGAATTGACCATGAAAGAAAGTAAGAGTTCCGACCAAGACTTTGTCATCGGCTTTCACAGCGGTATGGAGGTCTTGGAACATTCGGACCGGGATGTCAACAAGGTCTTTATCCAAAAGGGCCTCCAAGACAAACGCCGCCAGCAGATTGTCCGCGCCTGTAAGAAGGAAGGCGTGACCTTCCAAGAGGTGCCCAAGGCCAAGCTAGACCAGCTGAGTGATGGGGGCAACCACCAAGGCCTAGTAGTGGCAGTAGCCGCCTACCAATATGCCAGCTTGGAAGAGCTCTTCCAGCGGGCCCGCGACCGGGAAGAAGATCCTTTCTTCTTAATCTTAGATGGGATTGAAGACCCCCACAATTTGGGCTCGATCTTGCGGACAGCGGATGCAGTTGGCTGCCACGGCCTGATTATTCCTGAGCGCCGGGCAGTGGGCTTGACCCAGACGGTGGCTAAGACCTCGACCGGCGCCATTGAACACGTGCCTGTCGCCCGGGTGACCAATCTTTCCCAGTGTGTCCGCCAATTGAAGGAGGCGGGCGTCTGGGTCTTCGGGACCGACATGAAGGGGCAGAACTACTGGCAGATGGATGCGACCCTGCCTCTAGCCCTGGTGATTGGTAACGAAGGCAAGGGCATTTCGCCTGGCCTCAAGAAACACTTGGATGGAACTCTTACCATCCCCATGCGCGGTCATGTCCAGAGCCTGAATGCTAGCGTGGCTGCTGCCCTCTTAATGTACCAAGTCTACGCCAAACGTTTTTAAGCTGATAGAGGAGGTCAGTATGAAGCGAAACCGATTAATTGTCGATGGCTATAATATGATTGGCTCCTGGCCTCCACTCAAGCGGCTCAAGGACCAAGACCAGATCGAGGAGGCCCGGGACCTCTTACTGGAACTCCTGTCTAACTATGCCGCCTACCATAACTATGAGACCTGGGTTATCTTCGACGCCATGTTCGTCCCCGGCCTCTCCCAGACCTATGACCAGTACAAGCTTCATGTGGTCTATACCGCTGAGAAGGAGACTGCGGATGCTTACATTGAAGCCATGATGGACGAGATGGTGGGTGTCTTGCGCAATGTGACCGTTGCCACCAGTGACTTAGCGGAACAGCGCATGGTCTTCCAGAAGGGAGCCCTGCGCAAGTCGGCTAATGAGCTCTGGCGCGACATCCAGAAGACCCAGCTCGACATTAGCCAGGGGGATGAGAACTATGATCCCAATGCCTACCAGCGGATGGTGCCCTGGTCCTACCAGCAGATGCGTGACTTGAAGTCTCTTCTAGAGGATCTCTCTAAATAACTTCTTCTGATAAGTAATCCTGCCTAAAACTAGGGAGGATACCATGACTACTTGGAAGAACCGTGCCACTACTGACCATAAACTTTGCCAAGCTGCTAGCCAGGGACAAGAGGAAGCCTTCAGTGAACTCTACTGGCACTACCGCCCTTTGATGGGTCACTTTTATCCCAAGGTGCGGGGCTATATGGACTATGATGACTTTCTCCAGGAGGCTGGGCACCAGCTCTTTGAATGCGTCAACCGCTACCAGGCGGGCGAGGCAGGACAAGCGAGTTTCTACACCTTCTATGCCAACTGCCTGCGCTATTTAATTTGTAATATCTACCGCCACTACCAAACAGAGAAGCGGCGGATGCCCGATCCCTCGGTGTCCATTAACTGTCCCGTCGCTCAACTGGAAGACCAACTGGCCGCCTATGCCCATGTCGACCATGATCCCCAGGCTGCCTATGCCTTTCATTATTATCTCGATTGTTTTGAGAGTGCCTTGTCCCCCATGGAGCGGGCTGTCCTAGCCGCTTACCTAGAAGGCTTGGACTGGCAAACTATCGGCAAGGAGCTAGGTATCGGGACGAAGTCTAGCCGTACTGCCTTCTACCGAGCCAAGTCTAAATTGGTCCAGCTAATTAAGGAAAATAAGCGTGACCATTGACTAATCAAGTTTGACAAAAGCTCCAAAAATCGTTACTATAACCAAGTATATGAAATTAGATAGAAATGGGGCAGCAGTATGGCAACTAAAAAAATTATACTCGCATGCTCAAAGTGTGGCTCCCGTAACTATACAGTGAAGAGCAATCCAGCCAACCGGACAGAACGACTCGAAGTCAAAAAATTCTGCCGCCACTGCAAGGGCCATACTTTGCACCAACAGACCAAATAGGATAAGAGAGGAAGCAGAAGATGAGTTTTATCAAAGGAGTCTTTCATGAAATGCGTATGGTTGAATGGCCATCCGGCAAGCAACTCATGCGCGACACAGGAATCGTCTTAATCACCATCCTCATCGCCGCCATCTACCTCGGCGTTGTCGATGAACTAGTCACCATGCTCTTCGGTTGGTTCATTCAATTGTAATAAGGGTGTGAGCAGTTGCGTTCAGTCTTGAATGACTGGAGCCCAAACGGAAAAGAGCGGCTTTAGCCGATCGTTCCGATTGGGTGAAGTCACTTCAAGATTGCAACTGCGAACCCAACTAGAAAGGGTGTGAAGGCTAGCGGGAGAAATAGACCTCTGGAGCACAGAGTCAGAGAATATGTTAGTCCCAAATAAAAAGTACTAAAATTAGCTCGAAGGTAAGTCAACAGACTCACTTTCGAGCTAATTCTGTTTAAAATATGCATCTGCTGAAGAATAATTCAGATAAATAGATTTAGAATTTTTTGAAGATCTATGTAGCATATCTTATATGTAAGAAAGTTTAAAAGACCGATCGTGGGTATATTCCTTAGTTCACAAATTTAGCTATGGTATGCTATCTCACAAAGGGGGATCTAACATGAAAAATAAAAAAAGAGATAGATATTTAAATATTTATTTTTGGCTTGCTATAATTATATACATTAGCTTAATTTTATTTCTACCTAACAATAAATACTTAGAATTTTTTGGTTTATTTTTAGTATTTTTATTTTTTTTACTTCGTTTAATTTTTAGACGAATAGATAAACGAAAAGATGAGTAGTTAAATTTTAAATGTTAGGTAAAGTTCATTTTTAGCTCTAGCAGATGAGTGTTGTCTGTTTAGTTCAATTACTCAAAGTAAAAGGCCTAAAGAGAGTGTTACAAAAGTCGATCAGCCCTGCACCAGCTAACGCATACTATATCTATAACTCGCTGCGCGTCGAACAGCTATAGCAACCGTCCGCGAACTATGGGAAATCGTTGGCAAACGTTTGGGCATAGTTCGTGAAGTGGATGTCAGGATTGACTTTTGGAACAGATTTTTGCCAAAAAAGTTCGTTATTTTTAAAAGGGGCCGGAGCTTTTGTCCCAGCCTCCTCTTAAGCGTTCGAAGCTAACAAAATTCTTTGTGTACTTAATGAAATTATTTTAAATCTTATCAGAATTGTTCCTTGCTTGTTCTTTAGCTTCTTGGATATCTTTTGCCCAAGCTTTATGTGAAATAAAACCTAAAAATCCACCTAAAAGCGTTGAACCTAAAACACCTAGCGTGTCTTTAAAGCCTAAAGTAACTAATAAAATCATTGGCATAACAATTCCCATGGTTCTAGAAATTTGTTTCTTTTTCATAATTATCCCTTCCAAGTTGACGATACACTTATAAGTGCATGCGAAAGTTTAAGATTCTAGATCCATACTAAACGTTTAAAAAGTAATATTACTCCTAACTAATTTTTATATAGTGCTGTGAATTACACATTTATCTTAACATATGAGTAAAAGGTCTTCAATTGATAGTAGTTAGCCATTATATCTTAAGCGTATTTTGATGAAATGATTTTCGGATAGAGGTGAAAGTTCTGATGAGCATTTATGGACTATTAACATTTTATTTATTGGAAGTTTTGATCCTATACCATCAGTTTAGGACCATCAAGCGGATTAGAATCAAAGAAAAATGTAGTCGACCTGTAAAGCTGACTTACTATATAATTAGCCTTTGCTTTTTGGTTTTTGGCCTATCGATCAGTCAAGCTCTTAGTCACTTGGGCCTATTTCTTGGACTTGGACTTATCTTCTTCCTGGCACCGCAAACGACCGGCTTGGGTGACCATGCTTATTACCACCGAGTTAAACTTGGTGGCTTTGCTGGGCTCACAGCAAAAGAACAGTCTTATGCAGAAGTGCTGAACTATCGACTGACAAGGAAAGAGGATTCCTTAGTGCTAGTCTTTAGCCATAAATTCCGTCGCGATGAATTGACCTTCTCATTAGAAGACCAGGAAGCTGTTGAGAGATTGCTGAAAAGCGATAAAGTCATGAAATTCTAAATAACACAGAACTGCTTTAAAGTTTTCTCTTCTTATCTATTGTGCATTACAAGCTAGCGTGCTATACTTTATTTGAAGCTAGTGTGTAATACAAGATAGTGAGGTGTGGAGATGAATAGTCAGTTAAAGAAGGGGGTTTTGGAGATGATGGTTCTCCACCAGCTGGCCCAGCGAGATTGTTATGGTTATGAATTGGTCCAGGAGATCTCCAAGCATATCCAGATGAGTGAAGGAACAGTCTATCCCTTGCTCCGACGTTTGAAGAAGGAGGGGCTCCTGACCACCTACATGCAGGAATCGGAGTCGGGACCCGCTCGGAAGTATTATGAATTGACGGCTGAAGGTGCCCAGGCCCTCCAAGCCCAGCGCTTGGAGTGGGAGACCTTTGCAGCTAAGGTCAGTGCCTTTTTAGGAGGGGAGTCAGAATGAGACAAGAAGAATTTTTGGACCTGTTGGCCTATTACTTGAGGCGGCTGCCGGATTCGGTGATTGCTGACATCCGACAAGATTATTTGGAACACTATGAGATGGGCCTGGCCCAGGGGAAGTCAGAAGAAGAAATCAGCCAAGAACTGGGTTCACCCCGGGAGATTGCTGTTGACTACCTGGATAATGAGCGGGTCTTTATCGATGAGGAAGGGGCCTTGGCCCTTAATGAAGAGAAACGGCCGCGAAAGCTACACTGGTTCTGGAAACTTGTCTTGTTCCTCGCCGCCCTCCCCTTTATCCTAGCCTTTCTCTCCGTTGTGTTCTCTCTGCTTGTGAGTGTGGTCAGTATCTGGTTAGCGATTATCTTGACAGCCGCTGTCCTTGGCGCTTCGGTCCTAGTCAGTGTCTTTCGCCCGGACCTCTTCAACAATGGAGTCGTCAATATTGGCTTAGTTAACGACCTGAGCCTTGTGACCAAGCTCTGTCTGGCTATCTTCTTAATCTGTCTGACCTTACTGTTGATTTATTCCTTGTATGCAGCCATTCGTTGGTGTATTCGGGGGCTAATGAACGCCTGGTATGCCTTCCAATGGCGCCGTAAGAGAGGTGCTTACTAATGAAGAAGAGAATTCTATGGGGATTGCTTTAACGGGTCTTATCGCCTTAGTGATTGGCACGCTGTCTTTCTTTATCAGTGATTATGACCATGTGGCAGCTGAGCTCAACCGCTTCTACCAGGAAGAGCTGACCGACAATCGCCAAACCATCTATGATGAGGACTTAAAAGAAGGCGTCAAAAGCTTGGCTGTAGAGAGCCAATCGGAAGCTAGTGTCCATATCCAGCCGGCAGAAGACTACCGGGTCCAAGTCCAAGACCTGCCAGGTGCCGATGCGGCTAAGGTTAACTACGAAGAGGGTCAGTTGACCATCCAATCCCCTACTAAGGACCGCAACTACCCGCTGGAGATTACCCTTTATGGGCCGGACTTTGACCAGACTAAGTTGGACCTGAAGGCAGCCTATCTTGACTTAGATAGCCAGGCTAGCCTCGAGCATTTAGCCCTGGAAGCGGACCATGCCGAAGTCGACTTGAAGGGCGACCATTCCTATCCCATGCAAGTACAAGCGGGATATATTGATGGGGACTTCGATTTTGACCGGACGGACCTCGCTTTCGCTGTCTTGGAGGGGCAATTAGGGCTCAGTCTAAATGCTGGTGAGATGCACTATCTTCCAGCAGGCCAACAAGGGGCCATCCTCTATAAGTTGGGCAAGGGCGACCAGGAAGTCCAGCTTAAGGTGGATTACTCGGCCATTGATGTCACGACGACAAACTAAGGGGGCAGCTGTCATGAAGAAAGGCATTCGACCAGTTATCTTGGGGGTGTTAGCGTTGGCTTTGATCTTTTATGCCTGCCAGACTATCCAGCTCCTCCCGGTACAGCCCAGTCCCAGTCGGTCTTCTTATATTAAGATCGAGCGTGGACCAGCAGGACAATGGGGACCCCGCTTCCAGATCCAGGTCTATCTGTCCAGCCTGTCAAATTCTTTTGAATTGGTGCCTTAGCTATGCTACAATAAAGGCGTGGAAAATTTCGTCAAAAAACCTTCTCCTAGGGGGAGGTTTTTTATTCAGGTAAAATTTAGAAAAAGGAGCGCGAAATAATGGTAGAAACAGTTGAAAGTGCCAAGCAATGGTATGTCCTCCATACCTATTCAGGCTATGAGAACAAGGTTAGGGAAGACTTGGAGATGCGGATTACCTCCATGGGGATGGAAGACTATATCTTCCGCGCTGTAGTGCCAGAAACTGAGCACGTGGAAGAGACCAAGACGGGCAAACAAAAGGTCGTTAAGGATAAGATCTTCCCAGGCTATGTCTTCGTGGAAATGATCATGTCCGATGAGGCTTGGTTCGTGGTCCGGAATACGCCGAATGTGACGGGCTTCCTAGGTTCCCACGGCCAAGGGTCTAAACCAACTCCCCTTTTGGATGATGAAGTTCACCGCCTGCTCCGCTCCCAAGGTGAAGTAGTTAAGCGGGACATCCACTTTGAAGTGGGCGAAATGGTCCGTGTGATCGATGGGGCTTTCGATGGTTTGGAAGGTCGGATTGAATCGATTGCAGAAGACCAAGAGAAGCTCAAGGTTGTGGTTGAAATGTTCGGCCGCGAAACGGTAGCAGAAGTTGACTTCGACCAAGTGGATAAATTGTAAATAATGTTAAATTAAATGGTGCTGGTGAGCATCTATTCCGCTTTTGAAATTGTTCCTTAAAGAGCCATGGCACCGGCTCGAGCCAAGGTCTCTCGCCTAGCGAGCCTTCAAAGAATTAGAGTGTGACAAAAGTCGGTCAACCCTGAACCACTGGAGCAAAATCTAGAAGAGCCTTGCTAAAGGCTCGCCTAGATTTTGTGAAGTGGAGTCAGGGTTGACTTTTGGAGCAGGTTTCGGCTCGTACGGCTTTCCGCCTACGATCCATAATTCGCTTCGCTTGCTTGTTCATGGCTAAGGAACACTTTCAAAGCTCCACTACTGCTCACAACAGTAATTATTTAACTTATTGGTCACCGAGGCTGAGACAAAAGGTCCAGCCTCTTTTTAAATGGCGATTTTTTAAAAAGCTGTTTCAAAGGGCAGCATTGAAGTGTTTTTTCCACTTTCTCTGTTCAGAGGGCCTTTCTTTGCTTTTGGCGAGGGGAAATGCTATAAAGAAGAGAAAAAGGAGGTGCTATCGTGGCCCAAATGGAGCGGAAATCTTATGAGATGGAGCCACAGACTGAAGAGGACATTGTTGTCAAGCTAGGTCCATTTCGTCTTTACTTCCAGAATGTCTATACAATCATTTCACTACTCAATGATATTTTTACCGGGAGCTTGTATTTCATTGGGAGCATCTGTAATTTTTTCGGAGCGCCGGCGATTTATGGAAATACGCTTTTCTTAATTGGGGGCTTCTCCTTCGTCATGCGTCCGATTATTAAACTCATCCATAATATCCATATCTACAATCAAGATCCTAGCAAGCGCCGGCGTGATGAAGCCAATCTCGATAAGAAGAAATTATTCCAAGTTAAATATAGTCAAAAAGGCGACCAACAAGATGGAGACTATCTGGGGGACGCCTATAACCATGAATATTACGAAGCAGATGACAAGCACCAGGACTGATGCAGGTTGGAACTTCGAAGGATAAAGCAGCTATTAGCGAAAAAAGTTAATGGCTGCTTTTTCTTTTAAAAATTAAATCGTAATATTTACGATTTGTATTGACAAGTCAGATTCTTCCCGGTATATTTTATATCGTAATCGTTACGATTTAAAGGAGGATTTATTCAATGTTTCGAAAAGGAAAAGGGGCCGCTTTACTGGTCGGCCTCGTGACTCTCGTCTTCTTGGCCCTCAGTGGCTGTCAGAAGGCGACAGATGCAGAGTCAGGCCAGGGCATGCGAGTCGTGACAAGTTTTTACCCAATCTATGCCTTGACCAAGGAAGTGAGTGGCGACCTCAATGATGTCCGCATGATCCAGTCTGGGGCAGGCATCCATTCTTTTGAACCGTCAGCCAGTGACCTGGCAGCCATTGAAGAATCGGATCTTTTTATTTACCATTCGTCAACTTTGGAGGGCTGGGCTAAGAATATCCAGGGGAAGGATGTGGTGGAGGCTTCAGACGGTTTGGACTTACAGAAGGTGACCGGTTTAGAAGATATGCCGACAGCTGATGGTATGGATGAGGCCAAGCTCTACGATCCCCACTCTTGGCTCGATCCCATTCTTGCGGGCCAGGAAGCCCAAAACATTGCCAAGGCACTATCTGAGAGGGATCCAGCCAATCAGGCGACCTACCAGGCCAATGCGGATAAGTTCCAGGCCGAGGCAGAAGCCCTGGTCAAGGCATACCAGCCGAAGTTTAAGGCAGCTGAGCAGAAGACTTTTGTTACCCAGCACACGGCTTTTTCTTATTTGGCCCAGCGCTTTGGGCTCAAGCAGTTAGGGATTGCGGGGATCTCACCCGATGCGGAGCCGAGCCCCCAACAATTGTCGGAAATTAAGGAATTCATCGACCGCTACCAGGTGGGGACGATTTTTACGGAAGAGAAGGCTTCACCCAAGTTGGCCCAGGTCTTGGCAGAAGAGACGGGCGCTGAGATTAAGACCCTGCGCCCCTTGGAAGCTGACCCAGAGAATAATTTAACTTTTTTGGAGAACTTAGAGGCTGACCTGAAGACCCTCTTAGAAGAATTAGAATAAGGAGATTATGAATGGAGAAACGAACACTTAAACAAGTTATCCTCGGCGCTACAACCTCTGCCCTCCTCCTAGGGGGCGCCTATTATTGGGGCTATAGTCAGGGTAACCAGACCGAAGCTAAGGATTCCAACATTGCCTATGTCGATGGTCACGCTGCCAAGACAGGAGACCATAAGGCGAAGACCCCGGACCAGGTGTCGGCAGAAGAAGGGATCGATGCTGAACAAATTGTTGTCAAAATTACTGATGATGGCTATGTGACCTCCCACGGTGACCACTACCATTACTACAATGGCAAGGTCCCCTTCGATGCCATCATCAGCGAAGACTTAGTCATGAAAGATCCGAACTATCGATTGGATAAAAAAGATATTGTTAATGAGGTCAAGGATGGCTACATTATCAAGGTAGATGGCAAGTATTACCTCTACCTCAAGGATCCTAAGAAGGCCGTCAATGTTCGGACCAAGGAAGAGATTGCTGAACAGAAGAAGCTCCATAATGTTAAAGAAAAGGATGGAGCAGAGCCGATGAGCCAGTCCGTCAAGCAAGCGGTGGCTCAGGCCAAGGCCCAAGGACGCTATACGACTGATGATGGTTATGTCTTTACTGTGGGATCGATTGTGAGCGACACGGGTGATGCTTATATCTGTGCTCATGGCGACCACTTCCACTATGTGCCCAAGTCCGACCTTTCGCCGGCTGAGCGGGCAGCTGCAGCCGCCTATTGGTCAGCTGGATCAGCAGGCGGTCGTGGGGCGACCACTTCCCACGCTCCAGGCTTTAATGGGGCTGGTCCAGTCCAAGTCCAAGAAATTAAACAGACCCAGCAGAGACCAGCGGCTTCAGGTCAGTCTGGCCATCAAGGGGACTTACAAAGCATGCTCGACCAGCTTTATGCCCAGCCTCAGAGCCAGCGTCATGTGGAAGCAGACGGTTTGGTCTTTGATCCCGCCAAGGTGACCAAGAAGAATGCTTTTGGTTATGTCATGCCCCACGGTGACCACTACCATATTATTCCGGCCAACCAGCTCTCTGACTTGGAGCGCCGGGCAGCAGACGCCTATCTCAACCAGCCTGACTTCACCTACCAAGCAGGAGCAAAGAAGGCTAAGAAAGACAAGGCGCCTGGGCAACGCCTAGTGACTAAGAAAGTAACACCAAGTTCGAAGCCAGCTGACCAAGCCTACACCACTGATGACGGCTATGTCTTTAAGGTGAGCGATATTATTGCCGACGAGGGCGATGTCTATGTCGTTCCTCACGGCGATCACTTCCACGCCATTCCCAAGGCCGACTTATCCGCTAAAGAATTAGCTGCGGCTAAGCGCTATTGGGAGAGCCAAGGCCAGTCGAAGCCAGCCAGTCCAGCTAAACGTCCTCAGCAGAGCGCGACGCCCCGCCCCCAAAGGAAGCCCCAGGCCCCAGCTAAGAAAGCTCAAAGCAAGCCGAGCCAGAAAAAAGAAGAGCCTAAAGTTCAAGCGCCTGCTCAAAAATTGGGGGATCTGAAGCTTGACCAACTTCTGGATCGATTATATGCCCTGCCTCAGAGCCAGCGCCATGTGGAAGCAGACGGTCTGGTCTTTGATCCGGCTAAAGTGACTAAAAAGAATGCTTTTGGTTACGTGATGCCCCATGGTGACCACTACCATATTATTCCAGCTGACCAGCTCTCTGAACTCGAACAGCTAGCGGCTGACCGCTACCTCGAATCAGGTCGATCCGGTCAAGACGACAAGGCAAAGCAGGAGCCGACTAAGAAGGCGAGCGAGAAGCCAGACAAGCAGAACGGCCAAGCAGGCGATCAAGATAAGCCAGCCAAGGATGACCCAGCCAAAAAAGAAAGCGAGGAAGATACAGGAAACAAGGTGCCAGGTAAGCAGGACCAAGCTCAAGTGCGGGGCAAGAAATTACCTGACTGGTGCCTGCCGCTCAGCGAATTCAAGGGTAACCTCCAGTATGCCGATAAGGAAATTGAGCCCGGCCGTTTCCGTATTCCTCACCACGACCACTACCATTATGCCGACCGGTCCTTCTTGAATGTCTGGTTTGACAATGACCAAGACAAGGTCGACCTAGCCATTAAGACGGTTCGCTTCCTGATCGCCCATCCCGAATACCGTCCGGCTGAAAAAGATGGCTGGGGTGCGGATGTGGAAGGTCAACAAGCCGCAGCGAAAGCAGACCAGGAAAAGACCGTCCGTTTCAATGGCCAAGACTACCAAGCTTTTGGCAAGGGACTCGACGGTAAACCCTACACCACAGATGATGGCTATACCTTCTCACCAGCCTCCATTACAGAAGTGACCAAGGATAGTGTAATCGCTAAGCACGGCGACCACTTCCATGTCTTTGAATTCGGGGAATTGGAACAAGACGAACTTCGCCAGGTAGAAGCTTGGATGAAAGAACAAGGACTTAAAGTAAAAGAAACAGCTGAAGAAAAAGGTCAGGAAACTGAAGCGTCGACTAGTGATGAGGGGCATGAAGCAGACCCACTGGCTGGCTACCAATTCCAGGCAGAAGATGTCCAATCGCGCTTCGGTAAGGGCTATATCTTCTCTATCCAGGGACAAAATGTCTATATGACCCCATACAATCCAGCATCCGGCCGTCCTAAGAAGGCTTCGGAATTAACGGCTGACCAAGTGGCGGCGGTGGAAGCTGTCCTCAGCCAGCGCCAGGCCAGTCAAGCTACAAGTCAAAAGGATCCCACAAATAAGCAAGCCCCAGAGGCTGACCAGAGAGCGGGCGACCAAGACGCGGGTGCTCAAAAAGCAAAAGCAGGTCAGGAAGCTAAACCAGCTCCAGCGCCCTCAGCTGAGCAGGGCCAAGCTGCACTGGCTCTAGCAAGTGATGAAGGGGCTGGAGCTGTTCAAGCGGGGCCGGCCGACCAAGGCGAGCAGCTAGCTAAAGAAGAGGGAGCAGGACTCGTTGAACAATAAAATTAAATTTGCCCTTGCTTTTTGAATCGAACTATGGTTTAATATGGTATTGTGTGCAAACACAATAAGTGGGAGGAGAAATCTAACTACAACTCCATTAAACCACTCGCGAACAGAACAAGGAGGAATGTTTCGTGGCTAAGAATGTAGAAACTGTTGTTAAATTACAAATTGAAGCTGGTCAAGCAAGTCCAGCTCCTCCAGTAGGTCCTGCTTTAGGGCAAGCTGGTATTAATATCATGGGCTTCTGTAAAGAGTTCAATGCACGTACTGCCGATCAAGCAGGCTATGTTATCCCTGTTGTGATCACTGTTTACGAAGATCGCTCATTTGACTTTATTACTAAGACCCCACCTGCAGCTGTCTTACTTAAGAAAGCCGCTGGCGTGGAAAAAGGTTCTGGTGAACCTAACAAGAATAAAGTAGCAAGTGTCACTCGCGATCAAGTACGTGAAATTGCAGAAACCAAGACACCAGACTTAAATGCTGCTGATGTTGAAGCTGCTATGCGTATGGTTGAGGGTACTGCACGTTCAATGGGGATCACTGTCGAAGACTAGTCGACCCGCTGGACGAACAGAATCAATAATCAAACGCCACAACATCTAGGTGTTGTGCGTGGGAGGAATATCCGTTAAAACCACATAGGAGGAAAGATAATGGCTAAAAAATCAAAAAATCAAATCGCAGCTTATGAAAAAGTTGACAAGAACAAAAAATACACTGCTGAAGAAGCAATTGAATTATTAAAAGAAGTTGACTACACCAAATTTGACGGTTCAATCGAAGTGGCTTACCGTTTAGGTATCGACACTAAGAAGAACGACCAACAAATCCGTGGGGCAATGGTATTGCCTAAGGGTACTGGTCAAACACAAACCGTTTTAGTCTTTGCCCAAGGTGAAAATGCCCGTATCGCGGAAGAAGCCGGTGCAGACTATGTTGGTGACGATGAATACATCGAAAAAATCAACGATGGCTGGTTAGACTTCGACGTTGTTGTTGCAACACCAGACATGATGGGTAAGATCGGCCGCTTGGGTCGTGTCTTAGGGCCTAAAGGTTTAATGCCTAACCCTAAAACAGGTACCGTAACACAAGATGTTGCCAAAGCTGTTAGCGACATCAAATCAGGTCAAATCGAATACCGTGCAGATAGTGCAGGTAACGTTCACGCTTTAATTGGTAAAGTTTCATTCAACACTGAAGACTTAATTGAAAACTTCCGTGCTATCCATGAAACTATCCTACGCGAAAAACCTGCTGCAGCTAAAGGGACTTATGTGAAGAACCTTGCTGTAACATCTACTATGGGTCCTGGTATCAAAGTTGATCCATCATCATTATAATCAATAGTGATTAATGGGAGCGCTAAGTGGGATTAACTTGCTTAGCGCTTTTTTTGTGTCATAATAGAAGAGGGCTAGGGAATGGAAGAAAGAAGCCAGATCCGGGGCCTTGGCCTGGATGGTCAGGGGCGCTGCCAGCACTACCATTTGCCAGAGGATATTCTGGCCTTATATTGCTCAACTTGTAGGGCCTACTATGCCTGCTACCGCTGCCACGACGCCTTGGCTAACCATGCCTTCACGCCTATTCGAAGTGACCAGGCTGATAGTTTGCTCTGTGGTGCTTGCCGGGCGACTTTCGACCAGGCCACTTATGAGGCTTTAGGCCGCTGTTCCCATTGTCGGGCGGCTTTCAACCCTGCTTGCCAGCGTCATGCTGGTCTTTACTTTGCTTCAAAAAAAGAGAAAAATCATAATGGAGGAGTTAGATTTAATGAACGATAAGATTACCGCGGCGATTAATAAGAAAGTCGCCCTGGCAAATACATCAGTTTGGCAATATGGTCTCCGGGCTATTTTTGCTGGTATTTATTTGGGAATTGGTTGTGGAGTCGCCTTTATGACGGCGGAACAGATTAGCGCGGTCCATCCTGACTTGGGGCGCTTTGCCTATGCCTTGCTTTTCCCATGGTGTTTGGTGATGATTATCTTCCTGAACGGGGAGTTAACGACTTCTAATATGATGTACTTCGCCAATGGCTTGTACCGCAAAGTGGTGAAGCCAGCGGATGCTGCTAAGGTCTTAGCCCTATGTACCTTATTTAATTTAATCGGATGTGCGGCCATTGCTTGGGTACTGAGTCAGACTTTAGGTTTTAATGATATCGATGCCAGCCATTATTTAATTTCGGCCGTCCAAGGTAAGATTGATAAGTCTTATGGCCTCGTCTTCCTGGATGGGATTGTAGCCAATATGTTAGTTAATATTACCGTTATCGGCATCATGTTCATGAAAGATAACAGCGCCAAGATTCCTTATATTTTAGGGATTATCTTTATCTTTGCCTTCTACGGCTTTGAACACGTGATTGCTAACTTCGTCACCTATTCCCTGGCAGCCTTCACCCTGCCTTCTGCAATTGAAGGCTTTACCCTGAGCCATGTGCTCCTGCAATGGCTAGTTGCCTGGATTGGTAACTTTGTCGGTGGGGGTGTCGTAATGGGGGTCGGCTACGGCTTCCTCAATAAGGGACAAGATATTTATACCGATTAATCAACAGCAGAAAGTCTCCTTTACAAGAGGGGGCTTTTTTACTTTAGAGCTCCCGCATCCTCTCACACCCTGCCTAGTCGGGTTCGCAGAGGCAG
>NZ_KV797928.1:0-63693 GCF_001809535.1 Aerococcus sp. HMSC062A02
GGGAACGACCGGCTGGAGCCGCTCTTATCCCTTTTGCCTCCAGTTATCCCTTTCTGACCGCCTTTGCTCACACCCTGATTATTTAACTGCGATGGCGTCGACTTCGATTTGAACGCCTTTTGGTAGGGCGGCGACTTGGACACAGCTTCTTGATGGGAAAGGTTCTTCTAGGAAGGAGCCGTAGATCTCATTGACTGCTTGGAAATTAGCCAAATCCGTTAAGAAGATGGTGCAGCGAACGATATCGCTCACTTGGTAGCCGGCTTCTTCAATGATAGCCTTCAAGTTGGTCATGGATTGTTTGGCTTGGCTTTCAATATCTTCAGCAATTTCACCAGTGCTTGGGTCGACAGGAATTTGCCCAGAGACAAAGAGACTGTTGTTAATCTCTACAGCTTGGGAATAAGGTCCGATAGCAGCTGGTGCTTGCTTAGTTTCAATGACTTTTTTCATATGAGAAAACTCCTTTCAAAAATAAAGCGTTTCAACTAGTCTTATTATAGCAGAAAAATGAGCAATGGCTAGTTTCAGCTGGTATAAAATAAGTCCTAACCATGACCCCCTTCCTAAAATCAGTTATAATAAGGGTAAAAGGATGGAGGATAAGAATGAAGGGATTAAAGAATAATAAACTACTGCAAAGCTTGCTCGCCTTGATCGTCCTAGGTCTAGCGTTGTGGACGGGCCAAGACTTGGGGCAAGGAGGTCTAGAGACGGGGACGGATGAGCTGGCTACTAGCCAATCAAGCGCTACTTCTCAGTCTTCTCCAGCCGTCGTTGAAGGCGAGACTTACTCAAGTCCGGAAGAGGTGGCAGCCTATATCGATCAATTTGGTGACCTGCCTAAGAATTATATCAGCAAGGCTGAAGCCAAGGCGGCCGGCTGGATTCCCGAAGAGGGCAATCTTTGGGAAGTCACCGACCACAAATCGATTGGAGGCGATCGTTTTGGGAATTATGAGGGACAGCTGCCGGAAGATGAGGATTACCGGGAAGCCGATGTCAATTACCAGGGTGGGCCGCGGGGGCCAGAGCGCCTGGTTTATTCCGAAGATGGGGATAAGATATACTACACCAAGGACCACTATGATAGCTTTAAAGCATTAAAGGAGGCGAATTAGGATGCGAGACCAGGGACATGATCCAATCCAGATTGACTGCCGACACTTAGCGAAATCAGCTGAGGCTTATGCCTATCTTTACGAGCAGATCTTGGCCGGGAGACCGACCCAAGCCTCCTATAATCTCGATGCCTTGTATGATGTCCTGAGCCAGCTGCCTCCAGGCCAAGAAATTGTTGTCAGCCATTATGCTGACCTCCAAGCACGGGAAGGGCGCTGGGCTAAGCGGTGGCGGCGGGTATTGCTTGAAGCTGCAAGAGACTGGGCCTTGGACTTAACTTGGGAGGAGAACGATGATGCCAAGCATTAGTGTCTTACAATTAGCTTGCGGGGATTTGTCTATAAATGACCCGCTCTGGCTCACGGCCCAGGCTTTTGTCCGCGAATGGTTTAAACCAGGCCTGCTTGCGAGCCCACAGTCGGGAGACCTAGTATTCAAACACTCTGCCGCTGCTTTTTTGGCCTACCGGATTTTTAACCAGCTGCTTTTTCCCCTGCGTGTGGATGGGGGGATCGGCCTGGCGAGTGTGACAGAAGACCTGTCCTTGGACCAGGAGCGCGCACGATCCTACGCCCAAACGGTTTTGGAACAGAGCCAGCTTTTTGCTTCGTCGACGGTCCTCTATAATGCGGATTTCTTGGAAGACGCCATTGTCAATACCCAGCTTCTTCACTGGGCAGACCTCAAGGCCAAGCAGTCGGAAATTCAAGCCTTGTTGACCTTACTTTATGAACTCCACTATCCCCTCTACCTGGCAGAAGATATGCAGGAAGAAGAGCATTTGGTGCGGGGCATCCAGCGCATCTGGCAAGCCAAAAACAAGTATCTCGCTCAAGATGAGAAATTAGCGGCTTACCAGACACTTGACCTCTCCGCTCCTAAAGCTGTTCGCTACCGTGATATCCATGAAGAACTGGGCCGGTCACACTATTATGTGACAGGCTTCTTTAAGAAAGGTTATGCAGCTTCTATCGCTCGAATCGCCCAAACCAGCCGGCAGAATATTGATTATCATTTGCAGAATGGTCGCTTTGCTTGGGAGCGGGATACGGCCGCGGCCCTAGTTTTGCAGCTGGCGCGTGAAGAAGCGGCCCTTTAACTTTTTACAAGAGGGCGCGAGATGCGGTATAATAGGAAAGAAGATGCCTAGTGAATGGAGGAGAAGATGATGAAATACAAATTGAGTGTCGCGAACCGTGATATTCGCGAGCAGGCTGGCTACGCCCAGAGAGGTAACAGCTGGCAAATTATCCTAGCCTTTGTCTTAGCTGTGATTATTCTCAGTGCCATGGGGATTCTCGGGACAACAGGCCTGATTTATCTGAGCCAGCAAGAAGCGGCTGGATGGCTCCTAGGACTTGTGGGCCTTGTTATTGTTTTAATTTATTTATATGTCATTATTCAAATGATGGTATTCGGCTTTCCTTGGTCTTTCTTGGAGATGGTGGATACCGGCCGCTACCAGATCAAGACGATCTTCCGTCCTTTTAGACGGCGGCCAGGACGGAATGTTCTTGCCTATATTTTCTTTGAGCTACTTTTAGCTTTGGTTAGTCTCTTGCTGAGCTTGGTGTCAGGTGTCCTCTTTGGCTTGACCAGCTATAATTTCTTGCCTAATCAAGCTTGGAGCCTGACTGCCCAAATGCCCGATCTGGCAGCAGGTCAAGAATTGACCCAGGGACTTCTGGCAGGGGACACGCGCCTCTTGATCTTAGCAGGGATTAGCTTCGCTCTATGGCTGGTTCTGACTTTGATTTATTTGGTCTTTATCTATGGCTTTGCCTTTAGCCCCTTCCTGCCCTACGATAGTGAAACGGCTTCAGCCTCAGCACTCTTGGGGATTAGCCGGCAGATGATGCGGGGGAATAAGTTCAAACTTTTCCGTATCCACTTCTTCTATATGGTGGTTCCCTATCTCTTGGCCTTCCTCTTTGGCCTCGTGCTGATGGCAACGAGCTTGCTCTTCAATCTCGATGCGGGGCTCTTTGGTCTCCTGGCAGGGGTGATTACCTTTATTTTGGTGGTTGTTTATGTGGTCTTTGGCCTCCGTGCCTTCACCGCAACGGCTGTATTCTACCGGAACTATATTAAGCAATACCGCTTGGAGTTGAATGAAGCTTTCCCTGAATTAAATCTCACAACTTGGGGGCAAGGCAGCGAGACGGAGATTTACCAACAAGAGGACCGTCCCCAAGTGCCTGAAGAAACCATGGCCTTCGCTGTCCCAGATGAGCTGAAGGTGGACGAAGCGAGCGAAGAAGACCTGAGTCCAAGTGAACGTGCGGGGGCTGCAGCAGTCTTTACCGAAGCAGAGCCAAGCCTAGATGCAGATCCTGGCACAGTAGAAGATGACCTGCCTGAGACGACCCAAGTGGTGGATCCCCAACATGATCCTGAACTCTTTGACCACATGGACCAATCTTTCTCCGATGATATTCGCGGGAAGGATGAAGAGCCCCAGGCTATCTTTGATCCTGAAGATGACTTGACCTACGACGAGAAGACCCAATTGCGTGATAATCCGACCCTCTATGTGGACCAGTCGGATGATAAATCGTCCAAGGACTAGGCAAGCGGCTTTAAGGATTAATCAGTCTTAAGTTAAAAGCATAGTTTTCTTTATGACATTGTATTGGTGAGCATCCGTTCCGCTTTTGAATTTGGTCCTTGAATTTTAGAGGGTCAAGAACGGCTTTCGTCGTTTTGTACTTTATCCGTAAGTCGCTAGCGCTCCAACGGCTAAAGCAGCATCGGTTCGAGCCAAGGTCTCTCACCTAGCGAGCTTCAAACGTCTAGTACGGCTGACGCCTACTATACGTAATTCACATCGCTTGCTTATTCATGGCTAAGGACCAACTTCAAAGCTCCACTCCTGCTCACAAATAAACTGTTATAACAACCATTTTTTAATTACAAGTGACCTATACTTGCTGACTATGCCCTTGACCTGGTCGATGAAATTGAAAATAAAGCCTTTAACCAAGAAAGAATTTCAGGCATTTCATAAATAAGACAGTAGCTCATTCAAAAAAAAAGCCTCCGCCCAACTGCCAATCTTAAGAGATGCAGTGGGCGGAGGCTTTTTTTGTTTTTATTCGGATTTTTTAACTTGTGTTTCGCTTTGATAAGGATTATCCGGCAGGCCTTCCCAGGCGGCTTTGTGGATTTCTAGGGCGACTTGGGCGGGGATGGAGAGTTGCTGGATGTCTTCTGGGCTGGCGGCGCGGATCTTCTTCAGGGTCTTGAAGTGGCGCATGACCTTGGTCCGTGTCTTGGGGCCGACGCCTTTGATGGCATCCAGGCGGGAGGTGAAGGAGTTCTTACTGTGGACATTGCGGTGGAAGCTCTTGGCATAGCGGTCGACCTCGGTTTGGATGCGTTGGATCAGGTGGAAGGCTTGGGACTTAGGATCCAGGTCCACAATTTCAGGGGGCTGGCCATAGATCAGGTGGGCCGTCCGGTGCTTGTCGTCCTTAACCATACCGGCCACGGGGAGGTCCTCTAAGCCGAGTTCGTTATCCAGGACATCGCGGGCAGCATTGACTTCAATAATGCCCCCATCCATGAGAATAATATTGGGCAGGGGTTGGCCTTCCTTGAGCAAGCGCGAATAGCGGCGGCGGATGACCTCTTGGCTGGAAGCATATTCGTCAGCACCTTCGAAGCCTTTGATCCGGTACTTCCGGTACTTCTTCTTGTTGGGCTTGCCATCTTCATAGCAGACCATCCCCGACACATTATCTGCCCCTTGGTGGTTGGAGTGGTCGAAGCTTTCAATGACCCGCAAGTAGGGCAGCTTGAGGGCCTGGCTGAGTTCTTCGACGGCCCCTGTTGTTTTTTGTTCGTTCATGGCTAGGAGGCGGAATTTTTGTTGGTGGGCGAGTTCGGCATTGGACTTGGCCAAGTCGAGCATCTTGCGCTTGTCTCCGCGCTGGGGGGTGGCCACGGAAATGTCTAGGGTTTCTTCTAATAAGCGGTTGTCCAGACCCTTGGGCACCAGGATTTCTTTGGGCAGGGTGTGGTTCTTATCTTGGTAGAACTGGACGATATAAGAAGTCAGTTCCTCTTCGGGTTCTGTGTAGCAGGGGAAGAGGGCCGAGTCCCGCTTGATAATGGAGAACTGGCGGAGCATGAAGGTTTGGATGCTGATCCAGCCCTTATCCATGTAGAAGGCGAAAACGTCTCGGTTGTTGTATTGCTTGCTCATGACATTCTGGGGTTCAACGGTCTGCTCGATGTAGTGGATTTGGTCCCGGTAGTCGGCGGCTCGCTCGTAGTGCATGTTTTCCGCTGCCTGGGCCATTTTCTTTTTCAGATCATTTTTAATCTTTTTGACATTGCCATTTAGGAAGCGGGTAATGTTTCTGATCTGCTTATCATAAGTTTCTTTACTGACAGGGTGGTCACAGCAGCCGATGCACTGGCCCAGGTGGTAGTAGAAGCAGGCCCGCTTTTCGTTTTTACCGCAGCGTCGCAAAGGATAGGTCTTCTGCAGGAGGTCGCGGGTGGCATTGGCGGCATTGACATTGGGATAGGGGCCGAAGTAGTGGCCGCCGTCATTTTCAACTACGGAACTGATGATTAATTGGGGATCTTTTTCATTGGTGATCTTCAGATAGGGGTACATGGTGCCCTGCTTGAGCTTGATATTGTAATGGGGCTGGTATTTTTGGATCAGGTTGATCTCTAAGAGCAGGCTTTCCTTATCGGTGGTTGTGATGATAATTTCAAAATCATGGATTTCACTGACTAATTGGGCCGTCTTTCCGGTGTGAGAGCTCTTGAAATAGGAGCGAACCCGGTTTTTAAGATTTTTTGCCTTGCCAATATAGATAATATGGTTGTTGCGGTCCCGCATAATATAGCAGCCAGGATCGTTAGGCAGTAATTTTAATTTATTTTCAATTAATTCGCTCGCCATAAAAAGGCTCCTTTCTAGCTTGTTGAATTCAATTCTTTATTATAACACGTTGGTCTGGAAAGCGATAAGGAATTGACCCTTAAGTCCTTATCCTTTAAATTTTCTTTGGACTCAGTCAAAATTTCTCAAAGCTTGCTACATTATGATAAAATAGGAGTAAATGACTTGAAGAGCCCCGAGTGAACTGTCAAGGGGCAACAGAATGAGGAGGCCTTCATATGACTCAATCCCATTTCAAAAAATTGCTTTGGCGGGGAGGCTGTTTAGCGGCCCTCGCCCTCTACGGCTATGTCCAAAATTACCGCTTAAAACGCCAAGACTATCTCTTAGAGAGTCCGCGTTATGCGGGGGCCTTGGATGGTTTTACCATTGCCGTCCTATCTGATTTGAACTTCCCTAAGCACCGGGTAGACCTAAAAGATCTCTTGAAGCAGACCAAGGCTAGCCAGGTGGATATGATTGCGCTGACGGGGAATATCCTCAACCAAGAAGGAACGCTTAACTTGACTGAGCTCGCAGCCTTTGCCCGTGAACTGACAGCCCTTGCACCGACCTTTGCGGTTTATGGCCCTAACGAATTAAAACATCCCCAGGCACCCCAAATGGAGCGGCTCTTCCGCGAATATGGCGTCCAATTCTTGCACGACCAAGCCGTCGACTTGACCTATAAAGGCCAGGCTATTACCATCATGGGCCTTATGGAGAAGGGCAACCGCTCTTTCCTCAAAGGAGACGCCTTACGCCATGTGGACTTGACGCCTAAGCAGACCCAGCAGGTTAAGATTTTGTTGGCCAGCCATCCGGAAGCTTTCCTGCGCTACCATGAAGATCTCAGTAAGTCACCAGACCTGGTCCTCTCAGGCTTGGCTACTGGGGGCAGCATCCATTTAGGACCGCTGGGCGGTCTCTATGCACCAAGCCAGGGCTACCTGCCTAAGTATACGGAGGGTATCTTCCGCCTGCCCGGTAACCCGTACAAGTCTCTCTTGATTTCGCGGGGGATCGGTCGAGCCAGTCTGGGCGTCCGGGTGAACAATCGGCCTGAATTGGTCCGTGTCCAATTGACGGCCTCACGCGAGGATCAGCTCAAGGATTGGGCCCGAGATCTAGGGGAGAAGGCGGACCAGTCAGAACATAGCCAGCCTGGCCCAGATAGACAGGAAAACTTAAGCGAAGGGATTACGGTTTATGATGACCGGCCTAGCCAACACTACAGCCAGCCTGACCATGTCCTCATCCAGGACCAGGGTGGAGACTATCTGTTAGAGCCTTTACCGGAAGAGAAAGTAGGGGCTGAGGACCTGCCCTTAGCAGTCGATCCCAGCCATCCTGCTAGTCCGATTCGGCCCCTGCCAGACCTTGAAGAAGACAATTAGCGAGGAGCAAGACTTGTGTGGAATAATTTATCAGAAGAAGTCCGTGACTTAGTGGAAGCAGCCGGCTTCCAAGCGCCTACCGAGGTGCAAAAGGCAGCCTGGGAGCCCATGCTTGCGGGAGAAAATTTTTATATGGTATCTCCTACTGGGACGGGTAAAACCCTGGCCTATCTCTTACCACTATTAGAGAAACTTGAGACCAATGGGCAAGTGCAAGCTGTGATTCTTGCCCCTTCCCAGGACCTTGCCGCCCAGATTGCGGACGTGGCTAGGCATTGGGCCAAGGCGAAGGGAATCAAAGTCCAGTCCTTAGTTGGCGGGGCAAATATTAAACGTCAAATTGAAAAATTAAAAGGAAAACCAGAGCTGGTGATTGGGACCGCTGGCCGCTTAAATGAACTGGCTCAGAGCCGCAAGCTCAAGCTCCACCAAGTGAAGCGCCTGGTCTTGGATGAGTGCGACCGCCTCTTTAGCCAGGAGCAAGCAGCAACGACCCAAGCCTTCATCGACCGGCTCCAACAATCGGTAAGTCTGGCTGCCTTTTCAGCAACGGCTAATGCGGAAGCTTGGGCCCAGTTCGAAGGATTGCGCGAAGAGGTTTTCTTCCTCGATTGCAGCCAGGCCTCCCAAGCGTTGACGGCTAAGCGTCAACACCTCTACTTGCAAGTATCCAGCCGTAAGCGGGATGATGCCCTGCGACGCTTGGCCCAGGTGGAGGGGATGCAGGCCTTGGTTTTTGTCCGGAGTATTGCCGAACTTGACCGGCTCAAGGAGAAGTTGACCTATCGCCAGGTGCCGGTGGCTGTTCTCCATAGTGAGATGACCAGCCAGGACCGGCAAAATGCCCTGCAAGGCTTCCGTCAGGGGCGCTATGTCTATCTCTTAACCACGGATGTGGCGGCACGGGGAATGGATATTCCAGATTTGCCCTATGTGATTCAGTATGACCAGGCAGAAGACCAGGCCACTTATACCCATCGCAGCGGACGGACTGGCCGGATGGGAGCTGAGGGAAGTGTTCTAAGCTTTGTGACTGATCGCAGCTTACGCGAGCTTAAGAAGCAGGTCCCCGACCAAGCCAAGCTGGAAGAAGTCTTTCTCAGCCAGGGGCAAGTCAGCAAAGAAGCCCCTGTCCACCGCGACCAAGGGACAAGCAAATCTAAGCGGGGCCAATCGCAAACACAGAAATCAAAAAACAAAAATAAAAAGCGCAAGCGCCAACAGAAGAATAAGGGCGCACGTCGCCAGAAGAAGTAAACTGGAGGGAACTATGGGAAAGAAATTTGCAATTATCCTAGCAGCAGGTAAGGGAACACGGATGAAGTCCAAGCTCTACAAGGTCTTGCACCCGGTCGCTGGTAAGTCCATGGTAGAACATGTGGTGGATAATATCAGCCAGGCAGGCTTTGATGAGAAGATTACCGTAGTTGGTCATGGGGCAGACCAGGTGAAGGAACGCCTCGGTGACCGGTCCCTCTACTGCTTACAAGAAGAACAATTGGGAACGGCTCATGCGGTCATGCAGGCAGAATCCCTATTAGCTGATAAGGAAGGCCTTACCTTGGTCGTAGCCGGGGACACTCCTTTAATCCGCGCTGAGACTTTTGAAGCGCTAGTTGACTACCATGAAGCGGAAGGCGCTAAGGCAACTATCCTCACAGCCCATGCCGATAATCCTTATGGCTATGGACGAATTATCCGCCGAGCTGATGGGTCGGTAGACTGCAGTGTCGAAGAGAAGGATGCCACAGAGGAAGAACGCCAAGTCCAAGAAATTAACACAGGGACCTATGTTTTCGACAACCAATGGCTTTTCAAGATGCTCCATGAAGTGAACAATGACAATGCCCAGGGTGAGTATTACTTGCCAGATGTTCTCGAATTGCTCAAAGACCGGGGCCAGCATATTGCTGCCTACCAGATTTCCGATATGTCAGAGGCGCTAGGTGTTAATGACCGCCTGGCCTTGGCGGAAGCTAACCGTCTCTTCTTTAAACGACAAAATGAGCACTTTATGCGCCAAGGGGTCAGCTTCGTTGATCCGAGCACGGTCTATATTGAAGCAGGGGTATCGATAGCTAGCGATACCTTGATTGAAGCGAATGTTCAATTGAAGGGGCAAACGAGCATTGGTCACGATTGTGTGATCGGTAGCCAGACCTGTATTCGCGATAGCCAGATCGGTGATGGGGTTAAGATCCGGTCTTCAGAAATTGAAGAAGCTGAAGTTGGCTCAAATTCAGATATCGGACCTCATGCCCACCTCCGCCCCAAGGCTAAGCTGGCTAGCCATGTTCACATTGGCAACTATGTTGAAGTGAAGAACGCGACCATCGGCCAAGGGACCAAGGTTGGCCACTTGACCTATATTGGTGATGCCGACCTGGGTGCTGATATTAATGTTAGCTGTGGCGTTATTTTCTGTAACTATGATGGAGTCAACAAGGCCCGGTCGGTGGTCGGTGACCATAGCTTTATTGGCTCCAATGTGAATATCGTAGCCCCCGTCCAAGTTGCTGCCAATACCTTCCTAGCAGCAGGGTCTACCATTACCGATGATGTGCCGGAAAAGAGCTTAGCCATTGCCCGGGCTCGGCAGTCTAATAAAGAAAACTATTGGGATAAGCTGGCAATTGGCAAAAAGAATCACTAGTTTGTAAAAAATATGTTAAGATATGTGTGTAGCAAATTTTAAATGACCAATAGTAGGAGGAATATCAGGAAATGTCTCAACATAAGCCGAATAATCTTAAGGTGTTTTCTCTCAATTCGAACCCAGAATTAGCTGAAAAGATCGCTAAAGCTATGGATACTGAACTAGGGGAATGTTCTGTTACCCACTTTAGCGACGGCGAAATCTATATCAGTATCGATGAATCAATTCGTGGGGATGATGTTTATATTGTTCAATCAACATCAGAACCTGTTAACGACCACCTCATGGAACTCTTAATTATGATTGATGCCTGCCGCCGGGCGAGTGCGGCGACGATTACAGTTGTCATTCCTTACTTCGGCTATGCCCGTCAAGACCGTAAAGCCAAACCGCGTGAACCCATCACAGCTAAGCTTGTTTCTAATATGATTGAAAAGACTGGTGCTGACCGAGTGGTAGCCCTTGACTTGCACGCTGCCCAAATCCAAGGTTTCTTCGATATTCCAGTGGACCACCTGCTTGGTTCTCCTCTTCTGGCTAACTACTTCATTGAAAACCCAGACTATAGCTTAGAAGATGTTGTGGTGGTTTCACCAGACCATGGTGGGGTGACCCGGGCACGTAAATTGGCAGAGTTCTTGAAGGCGCCAATTGCTATTATTGACAAACGTCGACCTAAAGCCAACGTGGCAGAAGTGATGAATATTGTCGGTAATGTTGAAGGCAAGCACGCTCTGATCATTGACGATATGATCGATACTGCAGGGACAATTACGGCAGCGGCTAAAGCCTTGGGCGAAGCAGGCGCTGTTTCGGTAGCGGTTTGCTGTACTCACCCTGTTCTTTCAGGTCCAGCAGTTGAACGTCTGGCTAAGTCCAACATCTCAGAAGTTGTAGTTACAGACTCCATCTACCTGCCAGAAGAAAAACGAATCGATAAGATCAAGCAAGTAACCGTTTCTGAACTGATTGCAGAAGCTATCCTCCGTATCCACGACAAGCGTTCGGTAAGTCCTTTATTTGTTGAAGAATTCAAGGGCATGGACAATGGCCATAACGCCGACTAGAAGAAAAGAATTAAGGCTGGAACGAGTTTCCAGTCTTTTTTAGTGTTTAATTTTTTAGTATAGGCGATCATCTCATTCAGCTTTATCTGGAGCTTCGGACCAGGAGAGTCAAAAGGCTGAGCCAGTCTCTTGCTCGAACGGTTGACGGCAGGAGGGATTTATGCTTGAATACTTTTATCAGAAAGTGAGGAATGGATGAATGACGAATTTTATGATTGGCTTCAATGCGGTAATGCCTGTCCTGCTCTATATCTTGATCGGACAGCTGATCCACCGCATTGGTTGGATGTCCCGCAAGTCCCTTAGCGAGATGAATAAGGCACTCTTTGCCTTTTTCCTGCCCTTGAACTTATTTAACAATGTCTACCACATGGATCTGGATAAGAACTTTAATCCGCGGACCTTGGCCTTTGTGATTATCTATGCGATTGCAATTTTTATTGTCTATGCCCTGATTATTCCCATTTTTCAGAAACGTAATGACCGCCGGGGAGTGATGCTCCAAGGATCTATTCGTTCGAACGCCATTCTTTTCGGCTTACCCCTGGGAACAGCCCTGCTCGGCAAAGAAAACTTGGGCATGGTCAGTATCGCCCTAGCGATTATCGTGCCGGTGAATAATATCCTGTCGGTAATTGCCCTGTCCATTTATACGGATGAAGATTTCTCCTTCAAGGACTTGATGCACAAAATCATCAGCAATCCCATGGTGATCGCTACGGCTTCGGGGATTGTGGTAGCTGCCCTCGGTTTGCGCTTGCCCCGGTCTGTGGAAGTGGCTTTCGATAATCTGAGTGCTATGACCTCACCCTTGGCCCTCACCGTGATGGGCAGTCTCTTTAAATTTGATAAGATTAAAGATGCCGATTGGTCGCTCTACTTCACGGTGATCAATAAACTGTTGGTGAATCCAGCTATTGCTCTGAGCTTGGCTGTCCTCTTTGGCCTTCGTGATGATAATATTATCAGTGTCTTGATTGCGACCGCTGGACCGACCGCCGTTTCGTCCTATGCCCAAGCCGTGATGGCAGGGGGCGATGAAGATTTGGCCAATCAGATTGTCGTTTTCACCACTTGCTTTGCCATGTTTACCTTGGTCTTTTGGATCTGGCTTTTGAAGAGCCTAGCTCTCTTCTAAGAAGGTCAGTGTGACAAAAGTTCGATATAAAAACCGGTCATTTTAAAATCGGAGTGATCGCTAAGCAATATATTTGAAGTCAAAAAAGCCGTCCCAGCTAGCGCATGAGCGTTAGCTGGGACGGCAATTTTTATGGACTTAGAGAGCTTATTTGTTTTCTAATTCAGCAAAGGCTGAATCAATGACTTCTTTCATTTGACCGGCAGACTTGTCCATTAAGTTTTGTTCGTGGTCGCTGAGTGGTAATTCGATGACGCTACGAACACCTTCACTGGTTAGGACAGCAGGGGCACCGATATAGATGTCCTCTTGGTTGTACTCACCATCGAGGTAAACAGAGATAGGGAGAATTGCCCCTTCGTTGTTTAGGATAGCCTTCACGATCCGGGCTAGGGAAGCGGCGATACCGTAGAATGTTGCTCCCTTGTTTTCGATAATGTGGTAAGCTTTATCACGAACATCGTAATAGATTTCTGTCAAGCGTTCTTCATTGATTTCGGGGTGAACCTTAACCCAGTCTTCCATTGGGAGTCCCCCAATATTAGCGTGAGACCATACGGCAAATTCGCTGTCGCCGTGTTCCCCCATGATGAGAGCGTGGACACTACGGGAGTCCACATTGGTTAAAGCACCAATTTCTTGGCGGAAACGAGCGCTGTCGAGGGCAGTCCCTGAACCGATAACCCGGGAAGATGGGAAGCCAGAGAATTTCCATGTGGCATAGGTCAGGATGTCCACAGGGTTGGTGGCTACCAGGAAGATCCCGTCGAAACCACTAGCGACAACTTGATCAACCATGTCTTTGAAGATTACCAAGTTCTTGCTGACAAGGTCGAGACGAGTTTCACCTTCTTTTTGAGCCATGCCTGCGCAGAGAACCACGATGTCGGCATCTTTACAATCGCTATATTCAGCAGCAAAAATCTTTTTAGGGCTAGAATAAACTAGGGCGTCTTTTAAGTCTTCGACGTCACCAATCACACGTTTTTTATTAATATCAATGATTCCAAGTTCGTGGCCGATGCCTTGCAATACAGTGGAGAAAGCGAAGCTAGAGCCAACTGCACCATCACCAATTAAAATAATTTTATGTGTTTTATCTTTTGCCATCAATAAGACCTCTCATTTCTATTCTATCAATATGCTTATACTAGCAATTATAGTGATTAGCTAGGGGGATTTCAATGCTTTCCTAGAAATTGTGAAATGATAAACGAAGTTATAAAAAAACAGCAAGCGTTATCATATGTGATTTAACAAAAAAGGAAAGAAATAAAAGGGGATGAAGTAAATACAAAAAATGTATTTGATAGATAATTGTGATTGTTTTTACAATTATGATAGATAAAGTTTAAGCCTTAAAAGATAGGCTTGGTACTAGCTTAACTGCAAGCTGAGAACTTGTTTGCGCTGGGGGTCTAAGGTACAATAAGTATGAGTAGAAGCTACTTGCGCTTCGCAATCAGAGCAGCAGTATAGGATGCTTAGTAGAGAAGGGCTCCGCCCTTAAATAAAGGAGTATGACGATGAAATTAGTAGCAGGTTTGGGGAATCCAGGCCCTAAATATGAACGATCCCGCCACAATATTGGTTTTATTACTTTGGATGAATGGGCTTACCAGCACCATCTGACCTTTGACCAGGAGAAATTCAAGGGCAAATATGTGGAATACCGTATCCAAGGGGAGAAGGTTTTCTTTGTCAAGCCACAGACTTTTATGAACCTATCGGGCGAGAGTTTGATTGGCTTTGTGAATTATTTCGATATTGAATTAGAGGACCTCCTAGTGGTCTATGATGATATGGATATGGATGTGGGTCGCTTGCGTATGCGGCGCAAGGGCAGTTCTGGTGGCCATAATGGGATGAAGAGTATTATCCAACACTTAGGGACTGACCAAGTCCAACGTTTGAAACTAGGCGTGGGGCGGCCGCAAGCAGGCGTGAGTGTGGTGAACCATGTCTTAGGGAGCTTCCCCAAAGAAGACCATACCGCCATGCTCGAGAGCACTCGCCAGGCGGTAGCAGCCATTGATTATTGGCTAGCCGGCCATTCTTTTGAAGAAACTATGACCAAGTATAACCATTAGAGAGCAGGTGTTTTCTTGCAATTAGATCAATATATGACTGAAGCGCTCGATACGGATGCCCGTCAAGCTCTGGCTGAAGGGCAGAGCGTTCTCTTTCTAGGCTTACAGGGTTTATCCAAGGCCTATATCGCCCAACTTGCCTACAAGCAGGCGATGGGTCAAAAATATTTAATTGTGACTAATAATTTACTTGAAGCTGAACGCTATTTGGATGATTTAGCCAATTTCATTCCCGAAGACCGGCTCTATCTCTTTAATAGCGCAGAGAGTGTGGCAGCCGACCTAGCTGTAGCCAGTCCAGAAGCCTTGGCTGACCGCTTGGCCGTGATGAAATTCTTAAGAGAAAGTGAAGAAGGGGGAATCATTCTTGCCCCGCTTTTTGCTTTGAAGAAGCGTCTGATGCCTGCTGAACTCTGGGATAGTCTGCATTTAGAATTAAGCTTGGGGGACGACTTGCCTGCCCCCCAACTAGCCAAGGACCTCCTAGCGCGGGGCTATAAGCGTCGGCCGATTGTCGCGAGTCCGGGTGAGATGAGTTTACGGGGAGATATTGTGGATTGCTTTCCTCTTGACCGGGACCAACCCGTCCGCTTCTCTCTGGCCTTTGATGAACTGGAACGGATTTCAAGCTTTGATCCAGACAATCAGAAAAGTCTGGAGGACCTAGACCAAGTCCAGATCATCCCAGCTGATGACTTCCTCTTTCAACCTGAACAAATGAAGGCCCAAGCGGACCGGCTCCAAGAAGCAGTCAAACAAGAAGTTGAGGGCATGGCGGATGCTGACCTAGTCCAAGAAATCAAGGAAAATATGGCAGAAGAAGTCAACTTATGGCGGACCGGGGAGAGTTCGGAACTGACCGCTTACTTTAGCCAATACCTCTATGAGAGTGAGGATAACTTGCTCAGTTACTTAGGGGACAAGAGTCTTCTAATAATTGATGACTATCCCCGCCTCCAAGAATCTGCTGTTAGTATTGACGAGAATGCAGCAGCCTTCCTCCAAGCTAAAACGGAGCAAGGCCAGCTCCCTCCGCAGATCACTTATTATACTTCTTTTAAGGAGAGTTTAGAGGCCTACAAGGGGCGGTGCTTGTACTTGGGGATCTTCCAGAGGGGCTATGGACAGATGAAGTTTGACTATCTCCATGAATTCCAAACCCGTCCGGTCGTTCAATTCTATGAGCAGATGGATGCCCTCAAGATGGAAATCCAGGCCTGGCAGAAGACCAAGCGTCAAGTGGTCATTGCCCTGTCGACCGCTGACCGCCGGCGCAAATTAGAGGAAATCCTCCAAGCTGAAGGCCTGGCGGTGGTGTCTTCGGACTTAGGCCAGCTCCAAGAAGATGCCGTGAACTTAGTTTTAGCTAATTTTACTGCTGGAATTGAGTTCGTCAACGAGCGTTTGGTCCTAGTGTCGGAGGCAGATATCTACCAGCAGGTCAAGAAGAAGAAACGCCCTAAAGCTAACAAGCAGCTCTCGAATGCGGAGCGCCTTAAGAACTACCAGCAATTAGAGGTGGGCGATTATGTCGTTCATATCAATCATGGGATTGGGCAATTCACAGGGATTGAGACCATTGAAGTGGCGGGTTCGCACCGGGACTATCTGACCATTGTCTATGCTGACCAGGCGGCTATCCATGTGCCTGTGGAGCAGATCGACTTGGTACAAAAATATGTCTCTAGTGAAGGCAAGACACCTAAGCTCAATAAGATGGGTGGCAGTGAATGGGCCAAGACCAAGCGTAAGGTGAGCGGGCAGATCGAGGATATTGCAGATGATCTGATCGAAATCTATGCCAACCGGGAAGCCCAGGAAGGCTATGCTTTCGGCCCAGATACCCCGGAACAAGCAGACTTTGAAGCTGCCTTTCCTTACAGTGAGACGGAAGACCAGTTGCGATCCATTGACGAGATTAAGACGGATATGGAGAAGTCCAAAGCTATGGACCGTTTACTCGTGGGAGATGTCGGCTTTGGGAAGACGGAAGTTGCCATGCGGGCTATTTTCAAGGCGCTAATGGAAGGAAAACAGGCTGCCTTCCTAGTACCTACTACCGTGCTGGCTCAGCAGCATTATGAAACGCTCCTGGAACGTTTCCAAGACTGGCCCTTTGAAATTGCCCTCTTGAGTCGTTTTAGGACTAAGGCCCAGCAGGATCAAACCATTGAGGGCCTCGCTTCTGGCAGGGTCAACCTAGTTGTTGGTACCCACCGGCTCTTGTCCAAGGATGTCAGTTTCCTAGATCTGGGCCTCCTCGTTGTTGATGAGGAACAGCGCTTCGGGGTCAAGGCCAAGGAACGACTCAAGCAGCTCAAGGCCAATGTAGATGTGCTGACCCTGACGGCGACACCGATTCCACGGACCCTCCATTTATCGATTCTAGGCGCCCGCGACCTGAGTGTGATTGAGACGCCACCAGCCAACCGCTATCCAGTTCAGACTTATATTCTCGAGCAGAATCCAGAAGCTATCCGCGAAGCCATTGAGCGCGAGCTCGGCCGGTCGGGTCAAGTTTTTTATCTCTTTAATAATGTGCAAAAAATCGAAGAGAAGGCCTTGGCTATCTCGGGTCTGGTGCCAGAAGCCCGGGTCGGGATTGCCCATGGTCAGATGTCGGTGAACCAGCTGGAAGAGGTCTTGATGGCCTTTATCGAGGGGGACTACGATGTCCTCGTGACGACCACGATTATTGAGACAGGCGTGGATATTCCTAATGTCAATACTCTCCTCGTTGAATCGGCTGACCGCATGGGGCTCTCAACCCTCTACCAATTGCGCGGCCGGGTAGGGCGGAGCAACCGGGTAGCCTATGCCTACTTCATGTACCAGCCGGACAAGATGCTCAGTGAAGTCTCTGAGAAACGCTTGGCAGCCTTGCGTGACTTCACTGACTTAGGTAGCGGGTTCAAGATTGCCATGCGAGACTTGGCTATCCGGGGCGCCGGTAATCTCTTAGGCAAGCAGCAGCACGGCTTCGTGAATTCGGTCGGTTTCGACCTCTATTCGCAAATGCTCAGCGAAGCGGTGGCTAAGAAGCGGGGTCAAGCGCCAAGCCAAGCTGAAGAGCCGGTCGAACTCGAGATGAATATCAATGCCTATATTCCTTCGACTTATATTGCTGACGAGAAGCAGAAGTTGGAAATCTATAAGCGGATCAACCTATTAGAAGATACGGAAGCCATGTGGGACCTGGACGAAGAATTGATGGACCGCTTTGGCGAACCCCCACTCGAAGTCCAACTCCTCTTGAATGTGGGTGCGCTCAAGGCCAATGCCAAGAAAGTTGGCATCAACCATATTCAGACTCGCAATAATGGGGTAGAGTTACACTTCCATGCCAGTCTGGACCAGCAGACGGCTGTACCTAAGATATTTGAGGCCTTGGATAAGATTCCTATGCGCCTACAGATGAAAGAAGACAAGGAAGGCCAACTTACCCTCTTCCTACAGATTGGAAAGTTAGAGCCAGTAGAATGGCTCGACTACTTGCTCCAATTTGTGAGTCAGCTCGCTGACCAGATCGATAGCCCGTCCGATGAGGAGAGCTAGGAGGCTAAAATGAAAGACCCAAGGAAAAATATTGCCAAAGGAGCCTTCCTCTTGACCCTAGCCGGTATCATTGCCAAGATTTTGAGTGCGGTCTACCGGGTACCCTTCCAAAATATTGTGGGCGATGAGGGCTTCTATGTTTACCAGCAAGTCTATCCCATCTATGGGATAGGCATGACCTTTAGCCTGTCCGGTTTGCCTAATTTTATTGGCCGGCAGATTGCCTTCCAAGCCAAGCTGAGTCAGCGGCGTCTCTTTGTCCAACGTTACAGTCTGATGATGCTGGTTTTTGCTGGCCTATGTTTTATCCTGACTTATTTTGGAGCTGGAATCTTGGCCCAGGCCATGGGGGACTCCCTCTTGACACCGGTCATCCGCTCGGTTAGTTTTATGTTCCTCTTTATGCCGGTGCTGATGATCTTGCGGGGAAGTTTCCAAGCCTACCAAGTGATGCTGCCTGTCGCTCTCTCCCAGATCATTGAACAAGTAGTCCGGGTAGGGGTGATCCTCTTAGCCGCCTTCCATTTTGTCAACCTGAGTGCTGGAGGAAGAAATTATTACCAAATGGGAGCCCAGGCCATGCAGGGGGCTTGGCTTGCGGCCCTGGCTGCTAGCCTTGTCCTAGTTTGGGCCTTGGCTCAGAGCCGGAGCTTGCGGCGTTTTATTACTTGGCCCAAGCCCCAGCAGCAGGCGGAAAAGACGCCCTACCATCTGCGCTGGTCATATCTTATTAAGGAATTTCTCAGCGAAGGCCTGCTCTTGTGCTGCTTCGCTTCGCTCTTGGTCTTCTTCCAATTGGTGGATTCATTCACCCTCTATGAGGCCCTAATAGGGAGCGGTTGGTCAGATTTAAGCGCCAAGTTGGCTAAGGGGGTCTATGATCGAGGCCAGCCCCTCGTTCAACTGGGCATGGTCCTTGCTATTGCTTTCTCCAGTTCCTATTTACCGGCCCTGACCCGATCCTATATCCGTCGGCAAGAATCTGCCTTTATCCAGAATAGCCGTCTCTACCTCCGCCTGACCACTTTCGTTAGTCTTTTAGTGACGGCGGGCTTGGTGAGCATCATGCCCCAGCTTAACCACCTGCTCTTTAGCGATCGGGAAGGGTCTCTGGTTCTGGCCCAATATGTCCTGATGATTATCTTTGCCAGCCTGGTGACGGGTTTAGCCAATATCTACCAGGCCCAGGGGAGGAGCCTCTATGTTGCCTTTAGCTTTATCCTAGGTATTACGCTCAAGATGGTGGTCAACTCCCTCCTAGTAAGTTGGGCGGGCAGTCAAGGAGCCGTCTGGGCGAGCTTACTAGCCCTAGCTGCCATGCTGACCTTGCTCTATAGCCTCTTAAAGGCCAAGATTCGGTGCAAGCTAGGACTTGCTGATTTGCTGTTAAGGACCCTGCCTCTCTGCTTGCTCATGCTTAGCATCAATTATTTCGCCCTGACCAGCTTTGAAGCGGTCTTCGGGGCTAGCCGTTTCTTGGATAGCCTAGCTGTCTTTCTGGGTATGGGGCTGGGCCTTCTTCTAACAGCGGTCTACATGCACCAAGTGGCTGTTCTCAGTGAAGAGGAGCTTTTAAGCTTGCCTCTAGGTCGGGCTCTGTTAAAATGGATAAAAGTAAGAAAAACACAGTAAAGGAGTGCTCTTATGCGTTTAGACAAGTTTCTCAAAGTCTCCCGGGTGATTAAACGGCGGACGGTTGCTAAGGACATTGCCGACAAGGGGCGGATCCAAGTGAATGGGAATCCAGCTAAGTCGGGGACCAAACTCAAGATTGGGGATGAACTTACCATCGAGTTTGGTAATAAGACGCTGAAAATCCGTGTCGACGACCTCAAAGAATCAACCCGCAAAGCAGATGCGACCTCCATGTATACGATTCTGGAAGAAGACTTCAAGTCGCGCGACCTACCCGAATTTTATTAAAAAATAATAAAAATGGCGCTATACTTTCTGGCTTAAGATAGGTATACTGTATTAATAAGCTATCAGATGGAAGTTGTGCTATAATAGATGCTGATAGATAAGAGCTGGGAATTTAGGCGGCTTTTAATCCTAGGTGATGAAGGTAGGTGTCAGTGTGCGGCCTAAGAAACGAAATAAAAAAGTAACCCCCCTCTATGCAAAAAGCTCCTCAAAGAAACGTCCCCATCATTCTAAACAGTCTGCCCGCCAGTGGTTAGTGCGGGGGCTCTTAGTGATTATGGGAGTGATTTGCTTGACGAGTCTCTTCCAGATCCGGCGCACCCAGCAAGCGACTGCTTCGGTTAAGGAAGAAATGAAGGCAGCGGAGGCTGCCTTGCTCAGTGAGGAAAATAATCTGGCTTACTTGAAGGACCAGGAGACCCTGCTTGAGAATGAAGACTATGTGGCTAAGCTAGCCCGCAGCCGCTTCTACTTAAGCAAGGACGATGAGATTATCTTTAGCCTGCCTGAAGATAATGATTCCAAGCAAGCTAAAGCCTTCAATAAAGCCTATCTTAAGGAACAAGAGAATGCACAAAATCAAAAACAATAAGTAAGAGCTGAAGGGAGAAAGAAATTAGTTCATGGCAATTGAAATCGGAAGCAAACTTACTGGCAAGGTCACAGGCATTACAAATTTTGGTGCCTTTGTTGACCTTGGAGACGGTAAGAGCGGATTAGTACATATTTCTGAAATTTCAAATGAATATGTCAAAAATATTAATGACTTTTTAAGTGTAGGGGATGAGGTGAAAGTCCTCGTTACCAATATTGATCAATCAGGTAAGATTGCCTTGTCAATGCGGAAGGCGGAAGATTCTGCCCCAGCAAAAGCTCCTAAGGCAGCGCGTGACAACAAGCCACGCCGGTCCAAACCCGCCCCTAATTTTAAGCGGCAACAAAGTTCGCGGAGTTCGGATTTCGATACCATGATGAGTAATTTCTTGAAAGACAGTGATGACCGCTTAGCATCACTGAAGAAGAATACAGAAGGCAAGCGCGGTGGCCGTGGGGGTCGTCGCAGCTAGCAAGTGATGGAGAAGAGGCCTAGGAAGTAATTTCAAGCCTCTTTTTTCGTCTTTAAAGCAGGAGGTTGTGATGTTATTTAAAGAATTGGTTGAGCGAGTGGAAGCGTTTTTTAGACGGGAGGCGGCGGAAGTCTTTGAAGAGGGCGCGCCCTTATTGCTGGCTGTTTCTTATGGGGTGGACTCCATGGTTTTGCTGCGGGTGGTTGAGTATTTAGGAGAAATAAGGGGATTGAAATTTGCGGTGGCTCATATTAACCACCGCTTGCGTCCTGAGTCAGATGCTGAGCAGGAAGCGCTAGTGACCTACTGCCAGGACCGGGATATTCCAATCTATGTTCGCATCTGGGCCCATCCAGATTTTGGTCAAGCTTCTTATGAAGAGGCGGCCCGGCACTTTCGCTATGCCAATTTTGGCCAAATTTTGGAGCAAAAGGGCTGGTCCTATTTGCTGACTGCCCACCATATGAATGACCAGGCGGAGACGGTACTCATGCGGCTCATCCAAGGCAGTCAGCTCCAAGCCCTAGCAGGAATGCGGCCAGTCAGCGTGCTATATAGCTATCCTAAGGCTCAAGTCCTCCGCCCCTTCTTGGATGTTCCTAAGGCAGATCTCTATGCCATCGCCCAGGAAGAGGGGATTCCTTATGCGGAAGACGCGTCTAACCAAGAGCGAGCGGCTCTGAGAAACCGCCTGCGCTTAGACTATTTGCCCGCCTTAGAGGAGCTCAATCCTAATGTCCAGGACCAGCTAGCTACTTTTGCTAAGGACCTGGGAGCGGGTTGGCAATTGATGGAAGAGGCCCTAGAAGCGAAGACAAGGGGCCTCATGACAGGGGCAGAGGACCACTGGCAGTTAGCTATCGACCAGCTTGAGCGCTTGCCTAGGAACCAGCGTCTTTTGGCCTTGCAGTACGCTTTTCAAGGAAGTCGGGTGGAAGCCTTGGCTACTTTCCCGCGCCAGGGCCTAGAGAAGTTGCTGGACTTTTTATTAGAAGGCAAGGCTCAGGGTCTGTGGAGCTTACCTGCTGGCTACCAATTAGCTAAGGTCTACCGGCGAGCTTACATCTACCCTGCTGGCCAAGAAAAGCCCAGTCCTAGTCCCAGCCTGACTTATCCGCTAAAGATCGGCCAGTCTTTAACTTTGGAAGATGGAAGTCAAATCAGTCTAAAAGTACAAAATTACGGCTACGGCTTCCTCCCTCGATCAGCTAGCCCTGACTCGCTCCAAGTGCGCCACCGTCAGGCTGGAGATTATCTGCTTTTGAGCCAAGGCCAGCATAAGAAAATTCGGCGCTGGTTTATTGATCAAAAACTTCCTCAAGCGGACCGCGACCGGGCCTGGCTGGTCGCTTTAGTCGACCAACATATCCTAGCCATCTTCTTAGATGGCAACTTTCTCTACCTGGAACGGCACGAGAACAGCCCCTTCCATTTGTTTCTTGAAAAATAAGCATTAAATTTTATATAATTAAGCGGCAATTGGTTTTAAATTATTAAAGTTATGATAGAATGAAGGAGTTCAGAATATTTGCTGATTCTGTAATTATTTTGTTAGAATAGAAAGCGTGTGGAGGATTATTAAAGCTATGACACATCCTAATGATGATATCCAAGAAGTGCTGCTGTCTCAGGAAGAAATTGCCGAGACAGTTGATCGCTTAGGGCAAGAACTAACTGAGGACTACCGGGGCAAGAATCCCCTTGTAATTGGTATCCTCAAGGGTTCTGTCGTATTTATGACGGACCTGGTACGCCGTATGGACTGTCCTTTAGAGATGGACTTTATGTCTGTTTCCAGCTACGGCTCAGGGACGGAATCCTCCGGTCAGGTTAAGATACTCAAAGACCTAGACCAAAGCGTTGAAGGGCGTCACATTTTAATTGTCGAAGATATTATCGATACAGGACGCACCCTCAAGAAGGTCTGTGAACTGATGGCCCACCGCAAGGCAGCCTCCGTTAAGGTCTGCGCCTTGCTGAACAAGCCTGAGCGCCGGGTGGTGGACATGACTTGCGACTATACTGGCCGTGATGTTCCAGATGAATTCGTAGTCGGCTATGGCCTCGACTATAATGAGACGTACCGCGCCTTACCCTATATAGGTATCCTTAAGGCTGAGGTTTACAGTTAATCAGCATAACTATCAGATCAAAATTAAGCAGATAGGAGAAACTACATGCAGAGAAAAGGACCAAATAAGAGTTTTCTGACAAGTGGTCTTCTTTGGATTATTATCTTCTTCGCCCTAATTGGCTTGGTCAATTATATTGCAGGTGGTGGAGATGATGGATCAACCGAAGAAATCACGCAAACGGAATTTATGCAGGAATTATCGGATGAAAATCTGCAAAATATCGCCATTCAACCGCAAGCTGGAGCCTATCAGATAACTGGGGACTATCGGGCCTCGCGGGACAAGCAAGAGAGCCAGAGTGAAAACAACCTGCCTATTTTTAATAATGCTAAAACAGGCCAGGCTAAAAAGTTCTTCACGCGTGTCCTCCCCAACAATGACACCCTAGCTAAGATTAGCCAGACAGCTGAAGAGACCGATACCTCGCTCAAGGCCCTCAAGGAAGATAGCTCCGGGGTCTGGGTTAACCTCCTCTTCAGCGCCCTGCCATTAGTTATCTTTATTGGCTTTATGTACTTTATGACCCAGCGTGCCCAAGGCGGTGGCCGGGGTAACCCTATGTCTATGGGCAAGTCCAACGCCAAGGACCAATCCCAACAGTCTAAGGTACGCTTTGCCGATGTAGCTGGAGCCGATGAGGAAAAGCAAGAACTTGTTGAAGTGGTTGAATTCCTCAAGGACCCTCGCAAGTACCACCAATTAGGGGCACGGATTCCAAAAGGCGTCCTCCTCGAAGGCCCTCCAGGAACTGGGAAGACCTTGCTGGCTAAGGCAGTCGCCGGAGAAGCCCAGGTGCCTTTCTACTCGATTTCAGGGTCTGAATTCGTTGAGATGTTTGTTGGGGTCGGTGCCAGCCGGGTCCGCGACCTCTTCGATACCGCCAAGAAGAATTCACCGGCTATTATCTTCATCGATGAAATTGATGCGGTCGGGCGCAAGCGGGGTTCCGGTATGGGCGGCGGCCACGATGAACGGGAACAAACCCTCAACCAATTGCTGGTTGAATTAGATGGTTTTACTGAGCAAGATAATGTGATCGTCATTGCGGCAACCAACCGTTCCGATGTACTCGACCCAGCCTTGCTGCGTCCAGGTCGTTTTGACCGTCAAATCTTAGTTGGTCGCCCTGACGTCAAAGGCCGGGAAGCCATCCTCAAGGTCCATGCCCGCAATAAGAAGTTAGGGCCTGATGTGGATCTTAAGGTTTTAGCTCGTCAGACGCCAGGCTTTACTGGGGCAGAACTTGAGAATGTCCTGAATGAAGCGGCACTCTTAGCAGCCCGCTTGGACAAGGCAGCCATTGATATGGTGGATGTGGATGAAGCTCAAGACCGGGTGATTGCTGGGCCAGCTAAGCCAGACCGTCAAGTGAACGAGAAAGAAAGACGGGTGACGGCCTTCCACGAAGCGGGCCACACCGTCTGCGGTCTGGTCCTCAATGAAGCCCGAATTGTCCATAAGGTGACCATCGTTCCCCGGGGCAAGGCTGGCGGTTATGCTATTATGCTGCCACGCGAAGATCAGAACATGTACAATGCTAAGGATCTGCGCGAACAGATTGTTGGTTTACTCGGGGGTCGGGCAGCTGAAGAAGTCTTCTTCAATACCCAAACCTCTGGGGCTTCCAACGACTTTGAACAAGCCACCTCACTAGGACGCAGTATGATCACCGAATATGGGATGAGCCAAAGCTTGGGCCCTATCTCTTATGAAGGGAACCACAGCATGCGTGGGGCCCAAAGTTATGGTGAGAAGACCTATTCTGCTCAAACGGCAGCCAAGATTGACCAAGAGCTCCTCCAATTGATGGAAGACTGCTTGACTGAGGCTAAACAAATTCTCAGCGACCACCGTGAACAAGTGACGATTATCGCTGAAAAACTCTTGGAACTTGAAACCTTGGATGCCCGCACCATCAAGAGTCTCTTTGAAACGGGTGAAATGCCGGCTGAAACTGTAACAGAAGTCGAAGAAGAAGCCCGCCCTAAGACTTATGATGAAGTCAAAGAGAAGATGCAGCGTGAAGGTCAGAAGAAACAGGAAGAATCTAAAGAACAGTTAGAAGAACGCCAAGGTCTAGACGCTTCTGAATCTGATTCAGAAGACCAAGAACTTGGTCGGCGAAATGAACATATACAAGAAGAAATTGCTCAACGCCGGCAGGACGAAAAGGATGAGGACTAAGGCTCATCACTGGCTTGAAGATTAAGCAGGGAGCGCTTCGGCACCCTGCTTTTCTGCTTTTTAATTTACTTATATATTTGAATAGTATTAGGGAGCATTCGTTCCGCTTTTGAATTTGGTCCTTAAAAAGTCACGGCACCGGTTCGGGCCAAGGTCCCTCACCTAGCGAGCTTCAAAGGGCTAGTACGGCTAGCGCCTACTATCCCTAATTCACATCGCTTGCTTAGTCGTGACTAAGGACCAACTTCAACGCTCCACTCCTGCTCAAAACAAGCTGATATATGATTAATTCTTTAATTAATAACTAGTCTTCAACATTAATAAGTAGAGAATGTTTAATCGCAAAACTCAGCCGAGGATAGGGGCTTGGGATAGTTTTTGAAGCAAATTATTTGGCAAGGCCAAGAAAACAACGTAATCTGTAAGAAAAGATAAAAAAGGACGTGAAGAAGTGACAGATCAATTAGTTAAAGCCACAGCCTTCGACGGGCAGATCCGTGTACGTGCAGTAGATGCTAGTCAGGTGGTTGCTAGCGCTCAAGAAAAACACGATTCTTGGAGCGCTTCTAGTGCAGCTCTGGGACGAACCCTTGCAGGAACCCTTCTCCTAGCTGCGGATATTAAAGACGATGCCAAGATGACGGTACAAATCGCTGGGAATGGACCAGCGGGTAAGATTGTTGTGTCTGCAGATGGCCAAGGCCATGTTAAGGGTTATATTGACCAGCCCCATGTCAGCCTGGATTCCAATGCCCAAGGCAAGATTGATGTCCGCGGGGCCGTTGGAACAGAAGGGACTTTCTCAGTTATCAAGGACCTCGGTTTGAAGGAGCCCTTCCAGGGTCAAGTGCCCCTGGTATCAGGTGAGATTGCAGAAGACTTCACCTATTATTTAACCGTTTCTGAACAGGTGCCTTCTGCTGTTGGACTGGGCGTTCTTGTGAACCCAGATGAGTCGATTGCTTGTGCGGGTGGTTGGGTGATCCAAGTCTTGCCAGGTTGCTCCGAAGAAGTTATCGATCAGCTTGAGGCAAGTATCGCTGACATGCCCCAAGTGACAGACTTGCTCAGCCAGGGCTTGACGCCAGAAGAGATGATTTATCGCTTGCTAGGTCAAGACCAGGTCAAGATCTTGAGTCAGGAAGAAGTCAGCTTTAAGTGTGACTGTTCCAAGGAACGTTTCGCACAAGGCCTAGCTGCTATCGGAAGTCAAGAATTAGAAACGATTATTGAAGAAGATGGCGGGGCAGAAACTGTCTGCCATTTCTGCAATAAGACCTATCAATTTACAGCAGAGGAATTGAGAGAGATTGCGGCACAGGCAAGTGCCTAGAAGTGGAGGAAAGCATGCCAGCTGTAGAGAGCGATTTAAGTCAACTGATTACAGGGACTCCCCTGGTGAAATTGCAACGGTCAACCCCCTACCGTGCAGCGGATGTCTATGTCAAACTCGAAAACCGTAATTTGACAGGTAGTGGGCGCGACCGGGCAGCCTTAAACATGCTGGAGTTTAAGGAGGCAGAAGGCGCCTTTGCTGAGAAGCGAGCCTTTGTAGGGATCGACGACGGTTATTTCGGCCTCAGCCTGGCTAGCCTAGCTGCCATCCGGGGCTTCGATGCGGTCATCTTTCGCAGCCAGGCTTGGCAGCCAGCAGTGACGGAAAAAATCCAAGACTTAGGTGCCCACTTAGAAATGCTGGATGACCAGCTGACTTTTACGGAACAGATCGAGGCAGCTAGGACCTATGCCCTGGCCCATGACCTGCCCTTCCTAGATCCCTTCTCTGACCTAGCAAATCCAAGCATCCATGCAGTAACGACAGGCCCTGAGATTATTGAATCCCTGGGCCGGGTGCCGGATGCCTTTGTGGCGGGAGTTGGAACAGGTGGCACCCTGACTGGAGTCGCCCAGGCTCTCCGTGAACAGAAGGAAGAGGTCGGCATCTACGCCGTGGAGCCCGCCCAAGCTGCTGTCCTTTCAGGAGAAAGTGCCGGACACCACTACTTATCAGGCATCGGCTACGGTTTCATCCCAACCAGCCTGGACCGGGCTTGCTTCGACCAGGCTATTGTAGTGGATGAGACGAAGGCTTTACATTGCCAGCGTGCTTTAGCCATTAACGAGGGTCTGATCGTAGACTCTGGGAGTGGGGCCGCCGTTGCCGGAGCAATCGCCCTGGCTGAGCGTTTAGGCCAGGACCGGCAAGTGGTGGTTAGCGTGACTGCTAGCTATGACGCCCTATAAAAATAAAAACAAGTAGAAGCTGGGGCATCCCGGCTTCTTTGTACGAAAGAACGAATCAAGGAAAAAGGTGACTGAATGATAAAAATAGGAAATATTGATATTGCCAATCCTATCGCCGTTGCTCCCATGGCTGGCATCTCCAATGCGGCTTTCCGGGTAATGGTCAAGGAGATGGGCGCGGGGCTGGTAGTCTGCGAGATGATCTCCGACCAAGGGATCCACTACCGCAATAAGAAGACCCTGTCCATGCTCCATATTGAAGAGAGCGAATGGCCGCTCTCTGTTCAGATCTTCGGTGGGTCTGAAGAGTCTCTGGCTGAGGCCGCCCGCTTCGTCCAAGATAATACCAAGGCAGCGATCATCGACATCAACATGGGTTGCCCCGTCAATAAGGTTGTGAAGACCGATGCAGGCGCCCGCTGCCTCTTGGATCCAGAAGAAGTCCATGGCCGGGTTAAAGCAGTCGTGGATGCAGTGGACCTGCCTGTTTCAGTCAAGATGCGGACGGGCTGGGACGCTGACCATATCCTAGCCAAGGAGAATGCCCGAGCCGCCCAGGAAGCAGGCGTCTCTATGATTGCCATGCACGGACGGACCCGCGAGCAGATGTACCGCGGCCATGCTGACTGGGATATCATTGCTGAAGTGGCCCAGGAATTGACCGTACCCTTCTACGGCAATGGCGATATCCGGACCCCTGAAGAAGCCAAGGCGGCCCTAGATAATTATGGCGTCGATGGCGTCATGGTCGGTCGGGCCTGCCTGGGCGATCCTTTCATCATCCAACGCATGGTCCACTACCTAGAGACCGGCGAACTCCTGCCAGAGAAGAAGGGATCTGAACGGATCGATGAAGCCCTGGACCACTTGCGACGCCTAGTTGACCTCAAGGGAGAAGTCATCGGTGTCAAAGAATTCCGTGGTCTGGTGAGCTACTATCTCAAAGGGATTTCCCGGGCCTCCAAGGTGAAACTGGCCTGTACCCAAGCGGATACTTACGATGAAGTTGTGGGTCTGCTCAGCCAGTTCCAAGAACAAGTCTTAGAACGCGAAGCAAAAGAAGGGCGTTAGGTCCAAATAGACCTTGCAATTTCGACTAGAAATTGGCAAGATAGTAGGAGATAATAGAATTAGCGATAAAAGTATGGGAGTGAGAAGTTTGACCAAGGAAAATGTCAACCAAACAGCAGAATCAAGCACTGATCAATTGCAGGTTCGCCGTGATAAAGTTGATGAATTAAGAGAGCATGGGATTAACCCCTTTGCTTCAGGCTATCAACGGGAAAACACAGCGGGTGAATTGCACGACGGCTATGAGAGCTTCGACAAGGAAGAACTTGCTGAGAAAGATTTAGATGTGGCCATTGCCGGGCGTTTGATGACCAAGCGCGGTAAAGGGAAAGTTGGCTTCGGCCATGTCCAAGACATGAGCGGCCAAATCCAAATCTATGTCCGTAAAGACGAAATTGGTGAAGAAGCCTACAATACGATTTGGAAGAAATCTGACCTGGGGGATATCCTAGGCATCCGCGGAAAATTGATGCGGACCAATACTGGGGAATTATCCGTCCAAGCCAAGGAATTGATCCACCTGACCAAGGCCCTCCGTCCCCTACCGGACAAGTACCATGGCTTACAAGACAAGGAACAGATCTACCGTCAACGCCACCTGGATTTAATTACCAATTCTGAAAGCATGGACCGCTTTGTCAAACGGTCTAAGATTGTGCGTGAAGTTCGCCGCTTCCTAGATGACCAAGGCTACCTGGAAGTAGAAACACCAACCCTCCATAACTTAGCCGGGGGAGCGAGTGCACGTCCTTTCATCACTCACCACAATGCCTTAGATATTGACCTCTACCTCCGTATTGCGTTAGAACTTCACCTCAAACGCTTGGTCGTAGGGGGCTTTGAGAAGGTCTATGAAGTGGGCCGGGTCTTCCGAAATGAAGGGATCGACCATACTCACAACCCAGAATTTACCCTCTTGGAAGTCTATACCGCCTTCAGCGACATGGCTGGCGTGATGGACTTAGTCGAAGGTCTCTACCAACACGTAGCTCAAGAAGTTCTGGGGACCACCAAGGTAACTTATGGCGACCACGAATTAGAATTCGGGGGTAAATGGGCCCGCATCCACATGGTAGATGCTATTAAGGAAGCTTGCGGGGTGGACTTCTGGCAAGAAATGTCCGACCAAGAAGCCCGCGACCTGGCCAAAGAGCATGGGGTTCCCGTGGAAGATAATCACACGGTGGGCCACGTCATCAATGAATTCTTCGAACACTTTGTTGAAGATAGCTTGATCCAACCAACCTTTGTCTACGGCCATCCTAAGGCCATCTCCCCATTGGCTCGGACCAATGAAGAAGATCCGCGCTTCACCGACCGCTTCGAAGCCTTCATTGCAGGCGCTGAAGCTGGGAATGCCTTTACCGAGTTAACCGATCCCATCGACCAACGCGAACGCTTCGCGGCCCAAGCGGCTGAGAAGGAAGCGGGCAACGATGAAGCCCATCCTTATGATGAAGACTTTATCGAAGCTCTAGAAAGCGGGATGCCACCAACAGGGGGACTGGGTATCGGGATCGACCGGATGGTAATGATCATGACCAATGCCTCATCCATCCGCGACGTCTTGCTCTTCCCAACCATGCGGAATAAATAATTGATAGTAAAGAAAAAGACCAGCACGCCTTTTGCGTGGCTGGTCTTTTTTTGCTTGGGAAGATGGTGTGTGGAGAGCAGGTCTTTCAAAGCTGTTTCACTGTTTTTCAAAAGAAAAGTGAATGAAAAACTTATCATAGACAAATTAAAATGCATTATATATAATATGACTATAATAGAGTAAGGAGGTTATTATATCTTTATATTATGCCAACAACTAGTTACCTTCTTTGCTATTTTGGTCATTAGTCAAAATAAACTAAGTGTCCAACGATCAATTTATGGTCTCGCAGTTATTATTGCAGCAATTTTTTTATATCATATCGGCTCCATATACACCGTGTTTATCCTAATGTTTATTTGGGCGACTGTTGGCTATTTAGCTGGAGATAGTTGGCCAAAAAGTATTTTTTCGGTCACATATGCCTTTATACTTCTTGGCCTAAGTGAATACATGACTAACTTGTATTTCATTAAGGACCCCTACCTTAGTCAAACAATACAAAATCATCTAATTGTTTTTTCAATAGTCTATCTAATCTTAATTGGCCTTTTTCACTGCCTTCTTATTCGAATTAAGAAAAGAAAGCAAAAAAAAATAGTACTCTATTTAGGAATTTTTATCTTAATTACGGGTTATAGTTCTATGCTTATGGGAGTATCTTTAGACAATTCTTCTTTCTTGAGTCAATCCCATTTACTCTTGTTAATGATTTACGGATTAATAAGCATTTCCTTTCTATTTGTTTATTCAAATTGTGGACAAAATAACCATGAATTAAATCAAAAAGAAAAGGAGATCGATCACTTAAAAAAATATACTCTCCAGCTAGAACAAGACTATACAAATTTGAATTCTTTTAAGCATGATTATGCAAATATTTTGGCTTCTTTAGAGGGGTATATTCATGGTGATAACTCTCAAGAGCTCAAAGAATTCTTCTTTAATGAATTAAGAACGGTATCGACCCCTCATTTACCATATGACTCTGATTTGACTCCGCTTAGATATCTTAAAGTTCCCGCAATAAAGGGACTTTTGGTGAATAAATTAGTTCGCCTTCATGAGAGGAGGATCTCTTTTAATCTGGAGATAAAAGCAGAAATTTCGCAACTACATATGGAAACGATTGATTTTATTCGATTATTAGGTAATTTATTAGATAACGCTATTGAAGAATTAGAAAGACTAGAGGATGGCATATTAACAATCGTTATCTTCGAGCTAGATTCTTCGCTCCATGTGATTGTTAAAAATCCTTGCCAAAAGACCATTCCTCACCTCTCGCAATTAAAAGAAAAAGGATTTTCTACAAAGGCTAAACATCAAGGCTTTGGTTTATTTAATATAGAAAAAATTGTTCAACGCTATTCTAATGTCAATTTACAGACTGAAATAATTGATTATCATTTTGTCCAACATTTGATCATAAGAAAGGAGTTTAACAGTGATTAGTATTTTTATTTGTGAAGATAATAAACAGGAGCTAGAAAATATTAAGACTTGTATTGAAAATTATGTAATGATCAATGCTTTGGATATGAAGGTCGAACTTGCTACGGATGACCCGGTTAGCTTACTAAACCATGTCAAAAGACAATCAAGAGGAAATAATCTCTATTTCTTAGATATTGATCTGGGCAATGATACGATAGGGGGTATCCAACTTGCTGCAAGTATACGTTCATTTGATGTGCTTAGTCCCATTGTTTTTGTAACAAGTCATGATGAATTAGTCTTAACTACCTTTAAACATGCTGTGGAAGCGCTTGGCTATATCATAAAGGATGGCCCAGATTCTTGTGCTGGTCAAATTAGGCAAATACTTGATTTAGTTAATAAGCGGTATCTAACTAATCCTAATAATTATCGCGTCTTTACCGTTCGCTGTGAAGATAGTGTCCGTATATTTAACGTCAATGATATTATTTATTTTCAAACGTCTGATACTCACCGTGTCATTATGACCCATAATAAAGGGCAAATTGAATTTAGAATGTCTATGAAGGAAGTTGAAAAGGCTGATCCTGATTTTATAAGGTGTCATGAGTCCTTTATAGTTAATAGAAGCCATATATCAGAGATCAGTAAATCAAAGCGACTTCTAAAATTGTCAAATGGGTCAATATGTGAGATGTCTTTTAGGCGTATGAAACAGGTGCTGGATGCTATAAATTAGCAAAGTCTGACTATTTAAATGAAATATTTTCATGAGCTATTCGATTAACGAAGTATTGGTCGTTATTTGAATAGTTTTTGTTTTAATAAATACTACTTGCGTTAATAGATTTTTACAGTTTTTACGTATATCTAAACATCTACGCCAATAAAATCATTATGAAATATTTCACTTTATAATATATGTAAAAGGTTCAATCTATTGATATAGAGGTAAAGTAAGGAAATTATTCTAGAAGGGACAGTTATGACATCAAAACAAGACAATATTATAAGTGTTAAAAACCTATCCAAACGCTTTAAGGATACGGTGGCTCTTGACCAGATTAGTTTTTCTATCAAGAAAGGCGAAATCTTAGGTTTCCTAGGGCCTTCCGGGTCAGGCAAGACGACAACCATCAATATCCTCACCAAGCAACTTGCGCCAGACCAGGGGGATATCTATATCCTAGGCAAGACTGTCGGCCAGTTAAATTCAAATGATTTCAAGAATATAGGCATTATGAGTGACACCAGCGGCTACTATGAAAAGCTTTCCTTATTGGATAACCTTAGGACTTATGCGGATATCTTAAAGGCTGATTACGACTATGTTGACGCCTTATTAAAAGAACTGGACCTCTATGAAGACCGTGATAAGCCGGCTGAGAAATTATCAACAGGTATGAAAAAGAGGATGCTACTCATCCGCGCCATCCTAAACAAACCTGACTTGCTCTTTCTTGATGAACCCACCAGTGGCTTAGACCCTAGTACTTCAAGGAAAGTCCACCGCTTGCTCGCTCGCTTAAAAGACCAAGGAACCAGCATCTTCTTTACCACCCATGACATGGACGAAGCGGAAAAGTTATGCGACAACTTAGTTTTATTAAACAAGGGGCAGATTGTTGAAGAAGGTGCCCCTGAAGATATTATTCTGGCCCACACCACAGACCGCCAAGTTCGTTTAACTTATGCCGATAAAAGCAGTCAACAATTAGCCTTCGACGACTATGACCCTGATTTGACCAAGCAAGGCGTTGTCGCCGTCCATTCATGTGAACCAACGCTAGAAGACATCTTTATTCAAGTAACAGGAGAATCTTTATATGACTAATACCATTACATCTCTGATTAAACTCAGATCAAAACTTATTCTGAAAACACCCAATACCCTAGTTCTCCTCTTAATGCCCCTCGGCTTTTCTCTGCTTTATAACGGGATGTTAAATAATAATGGAGAAAATGGTAGTGAAATCCTCTTTATTAGCTTGACCTTTACTTTTGGCCTCTCGATCGGAACTCTGATTACTAGCACAATCGGGGAAGAAAAAGAGAAAAACAGTTTGCGTTCCTTACGCTTAATTGGTGTTAAGAGTAGTGAATATATATTAGCTACTATCTTTTATCCTAGTGTAATTAGTCTCTTAGCGATTATCTTATATCCCGTCTTAATTGACGGTTGCAATTTAAGAGAGATGTCGCTTAACTACTTCGTCATCAGCGCCCTCACTGCCCTAGCCTGTATCCTATTCTATTTCTTGATTGCCTGGCTTTCATCCACTCAGTCTCAAGGGCAGATCAATAGTATCTTGGCCATGGTCCTGATTACTCTCGTTCCTATGTTCTCCCAAATGAATGAAACTCTACAATCTATCAATGAATATTCCTTCATGGCTGCCTTAACCCAGCTCTTGTCCGAACAAAAGCAAGTCCAAATAGCTGATAGTAGTTCCATTGGCTTAGTCATTTGGATCATCAGCCTCTTTATTGCCAATATTCTCTTTTACCGTAAGAAAGCTTAATATTTATCCCAGCATTGAAAGGAGGTGAGGAGCATGGTTGGAGCCTTTGTTGTTGGAGTAGCAGTTGGAGTAGCCACTTATGTTGTTGCTTCGTAATGGTTGATCTTTTATTTAGAAAGGAGGGAATAGCATGGCTGTAGCATTTGCAGCAGGTTTTGTTGTTGGCTTTGGAGGCGCTGCTCTTCTATTAAATTAGATATAATTACTAAAATAAAAAGAATCTCGTATAGAAATGGCGTTCGATTCCAATTTTCTATACAAGATTCTTTTCTTATTGTAACATAGAATATTAATTCAATCATAACAATCAGCAGCACAAGAGCAATTCTGCTTTTTTGCGTGGTCAAGTTTAATGACATTGTCAAGAAAAGATTACAATTTGTTAACAAATACTTTAATAGCCCTAATCTTCTTTCGAATTCGATATAATAAGTGTACGCAAGAATATTAATAAGAATTAGGAGAGTTAAAGTATGAAGAAAAGATCCTATTTATTTTTAGCGTCACACCTGGCCTTAGCCAGCTTTATTGTGACAGCTCAAAATGTTCAGGCGGAAGAAGTGCCGGCTGAAGAGGAAAGCAACGCCTTAGAAGTAAAGGCGCCTGTAGAAGACAATACTCAAGTAAGTGAAGAAACACCTGAAGTAGAAGTACCTGCCCAAGACCAAGTCAAGGCAACCTACCAAGCGGGGAAGACGGACCAAGGCCCTAAAGTTGTTTATGAGGAACCCGGCCAAGCTTCTGAAAGCACTAAGACTGAAGAAAGCCAGCCTAAGAAAGAAGCAAACAAGGGAGATGCCTATACGACTGAACCCCACAAGGTATCTTATGATGGGACTATCGTTCGTACCCAGCATACTTTAGATACTAAACCCTGGGGCGTCCAAGGCTTCGAAACCATCTTAAATAATCTCAAATCCTATGATGGCCAAGCCGCTAAGGTAGATGCTGAAGCAGCGACCAAACGGGCAGATTGGATCCGGGTTTCCTTTGCTGATGGCCAGGAAGGTTGGACTGACCGCCGTGCCCTCCGCAAGGGTGAGCGTTACACCAGCTCTGTTAAGGAAGTGAATGAAACCATGACCCTGGCTAGCGGCAACCATACCCTGGACAGCCTACCTTGGGGAACTGCGGGCTTTAAGACCTTGAAGACCAACTTGAATGACCGCCAAGGTGAGGTCGTAACGGTCAGCAAACTCGTTTCAACTGAACGGGCAAACTGGGCCTATGTGACCTTCCAGGATAGCCTAGCCGGTTGGGTGGACCGCAATGCCCTATCTAAGAAATTACCTGGGGACAAGTACCTAACGGAACCCGAATCGCTTAAGGCTTACGGCCGGATCACAGGTAAGAGCCACACCATTGACTCCAAGCCATGGGGGATTTATGGTTACCAGACTCTGGTAAGCCGCCAACAATACCCGAACTACCGCAACAAAGCGGTTAAAGTTAACCAAGCTGTCTCAACGACACGCGGGGACTGGCTCCATATTGAAGCGGTCGACGGATCCGTTTCCGGTTGGATTGACCGCAAGGGGATCACTTTCTCTGGCGATGCTTATACTAGTCCAGTCAAGGAAGTCAACTACACTGCCCATATTAAGAACGGCAACCACACATTAGACTCCAAACCATGGGGCGCTCCTGGTTATGAAACCTTACGCAGCCGTGGTCAGATGAAGGCTTACCAAGGTCAAGATGTGAAGGTCACTAAGGAAGTCTCAACTACACGGGCTGACTGGGTCTATGTGAACTTCGCAGATGGTTTAGCCGGTTGGTTCGACAAGGCTGGTATCCAGTCAGGGGCTAACCCAGAGCCTAAGCAAAAAGGCGACCGCTATACCACAGCTGAAAGACAGGTCAACTTTACGGCAACCATCGTCCAAGGTAACCATACCCTCGATTCGAAACCATGGGGGATTGATGGCTTCAAGACTTTAAGGAGTCGCCAACAAATGAAAGGCCACCAAGGCGAGTATGTTAAGGTCACTAAGGAAGTTTCCACCAACCGTGCCAACTGGGCCTACATTACTTTAGCGGATGGGACCAGCGGCTGGTTCGACCGAGCAGGCCTCGTTATCGGTAAAGAAGATGCCTACACCAGTCCGATGAAGGATGTTAACTACACCGCCTATATTAAGAACGGCAACCATACCGTGGACTCGAAGCCATGGGGAATCCCAGGTTACCAAACCATTAAGAGCCGTCAACAGACTAAGGCTTACCAAGGCCAATCTGTTCAAGTAGACAAGGAAGTTTCTACCAACCGTGCCGACTGGGCCCATGTTCGCTTCAACGATGGGACCAAAGGCTGGATTGATGCAGCAGCCTTGACCCGTCAAGCCCCTCAAACCAAGCAAAAGCCAAGCACATCCAAGGGCGTTAAAGTGCGTGATGTGGCCTATGCGGTCCAACACGGGGATACCTTGAATTCGATTGCTCGTGACTTCGGCATTAGTGTGGCAACCCTTCAAAACTATAACAAGCATGTTTCGCCAAGTAACCTCTACTCAGGCCAGCGCATTTGGATTCCAGAAGCTGTGGCTAAGCCAATGGACCTCGCCCGCTCACGTGATGGGCGCAAGGTTATCTACCTGGATGCCGGACACGGTGGTGCCGAAACAGGAGCAGCTGCTTATGGTTACCTAGAGAAGAACCTGAACCTCAACTTCACCAACCAATTAGCAACTGACCTCCGCCAACGCGGCTATGAATTGATTTTGAGCCGGAACGGGGACCAATTCGTCTCATTGACTGGCCGTTCAGCCGATGCTAACCAATCCAATGCCGACCTCTTCCTGTCCATCCACCACAATGCGTCAGCTAATGGGGCTCAAAGTGGGATTGAAACCTTCTATTATGAGTACACAACAGGTTACCCATCCACCATTAATGGCAACTACCACAATGATGCCCAACGCCTAACCAACAGCCGCTACATTGCTGGTTTGGTTCAAGACAACTTGATCAATGCCACAGGGGCCATCAACCGTGGAGTAAAACGAAACACCTTTGCTGTTGTTCGTGAAACCATGGTGCCAGCCATCTTAATCGAACTAGGCTTCATCGATAACTATAATGAACTCCAAAAAGTCGCTACACCTTCCTACCAACAAAAGATGGTCAAAGCCATCGGTAGCGCTGTAGACACCTACTTTAAGAATCTTTATTAAGATAGAGTGCGACAAAAGTCGGGAGGCCTGGCTTTTGGAGCAGGTTTTAATAGAGTGCGACAAAAGTCGTTAGGCCTGGACCACTGGAATAACTATTAGGTCGGGCTATTGGAAGAGATGGCAAGAAATTTTTGATTTGAATAGAGAGACTGGGACATGGTTTCCGGTCTCTTTTTTCAATCATTATGGAAACTCCCCTCAGTTCAGAAGAAAAATTTGCGAAAAAGTTTGACAATGAAATGGCAACGTGGTATTCTATCAAAGGTGCTTTTTGTATACAGATTCCTGTTATTAGTGATACAGTCGTGCTGACTGCCATACATTAATGCACAGAAGTAGGAAAGTTAATCGATCATAGATCGGTTATTTCTTTTTTACAGTAAAATGACACACCAGGGTGTGTGGACTTAAAAAGAATCTCCCAATTATTGGGGAAGGAGGAGCAGTAGTAAATGCCTACTATTAATCAGCTAGTACGTAAACCACGTAAATCAAGCACAGAAAAATCAAAATCTCCTGCTTTAGGACGTGGTTATAACTCAATGAAGAAGAAACCAACTCATAACAACTCTCCACAAAAACGTGGGGTTTGTACCCGTGTTGGGACAATGACACCTAAGAAACCTAACTCCGCTTTACGTAAGTATGCGCGTGTTCGTCTTTCTAACCTTATCGAAGTAACTGCCTACATCCCAGGTATCGGCCACAACCTACAAGAACACAGTGTTGTGCTAATCCGTGGGGGCCGGGTAAAAGACTTACCAGGGGTTCGTTACCACATCGTTCGTGGCGCACTCGACACTGCTGGTGTTGATGGTCGTCGCCAAAGCCGTTCTAAATACGGTACGAAGAAACCTAAGGAATAAGAAAAGGCGAAAGGAGGAGTTTAAATGGCACGTAAAGGACATATCGCAAAACGTGATGTATTACCAGATCCAATTTACAATTCAAAAGTAGTAACTCGCTTGATCAACCGTTTGATGATCGATGGTAAACGGGGTAAAGCAGCTTCTATCTTATACAAATCATTCGACAGCATTAAAGAACAAACAGGTCGCGAAGCAATGGAAGTCTTCGAAGAAGCACTTGAAAACATCAAACCATTGCTTGAAGTTAAGGCTCGCCGTATTGGTGGGGCTAACTACCAAGTTCCAGTTGAAGTGCGCCCAGAACGTGGACAAACTTTAGCTTTACGTTGGTTAGTTGGTGCAGCTCGCGACCGTGGTGAAGGTACCATGGAAGTTCGTTTAGCACGTGAAATCATGGACGCTGCTAACAACACAGGGGCTGCTGTCCGTAAACGCGAAACTGCCCACAACATGGCAGAAGCCAACAAGGCCTTCGCACACTTCCGCTGGTAAGAGAGGAGCGAGTGGAGCATTTCTCCACTTGGCTGCTTTATTTATTGGCTATATCATCAGCATTCGCTCAATGCTCCGTAATTTTTATACGGAAATGCAAAAAGTGGTAGATTTTCAAGTCTGACGCTATCACTTTAGTATGATTAACGTTATAATATAAGTAGCAGAGCCAGCCTCTGTTGACTAAATTGAAAAGGAGTTAGAATAAATGGCTAAAAGAGAATTCCCTCTTGAGAAAACAAGAAATATCGGAATCATGGCCCATATCGATGCTGGTAAGACCACAACGACTGAACGTATCTTGTACTATACTGGTAAGATCCATAAAATCGGTGAAACTCACGAAGGGGCTTCACAAATGGACTGGATGGAACAAGAACAAGAACGTGGGATTACCATCACCTCAGCGGCTACAACCGCTCAATGGCAAGGTTACCGTGTAAACATCATCGATACGCCAGGGCACGTGGACTTCACAGTTGAAGTTGAACGTTCTTTACGCGTGTTGGACGGTGCGGTAACTGTACTTGACGCGCAATCAGGGGTAGAACCTCAAACTGAAACTGTATGGCGTCAAGCAGATACTTACCATGTTCCACGTATCGTTTTCGCTAACAAGATGGATAAGCTAGGTGCAGATTTCCTATATGCTGTAAGCACAATTAGAGACCGCCTAGGTGCAAATGCACACCCTATCCAATTACCAATCGGTGCTGAAGATAACTTCACTGGCATCATTGACTTGGTAACCATGAAGGCTGAAATCTACAAAGATGACCTTGGTACTGAAATTGAAGAAACTGAAATTCCAGAAGAATATCAAGAACAAGCCGAAGAATGGCGTACAGACCTCGTTGAAGCTATCGCTGATACAGATGAAGAATTAATGATGGCTTACCTCGAAGGCGAAGAAATCTCTGAAGACCAATTGAAGGCTGCTATCCGTAAAGCAACCTTAGCTTTAGACTTCTTCCCAGTAATGTGCGGGTCTGCCTTCAAGAACAAGGGTGTTCAAATGATGTTGGATGCGGTAATTGACTACTTACCAGCACCAACTGATGTACCACCAATCGAAGCAGAAATGGCTAATGACCCAGAACATACCTTCGAAGTTCGTGCAAATGATGACGCACCATTCTCAGCCTTAGCTTTCAAGGTCATGACTGACCCTTACGTTGGTCGTCTAACTTTCTTCCGTGTGTACTCAGGTACGCTTGAAGCTGGTTCTTACGTTCTAAACGCGACATCAGACACACGTGAACGTGTTGGTCGTATCCTCTTCATGCACGCTAACTCGCGTTCTGAAGTTGATGAAGTCTTCTCTGGTGATATCGCAGCAGCTGTTGGTTTGAAGAATACGACTACGGGGGATACTTTGTGTGATACTAAGACACCAATTATCCTTGAACGTATGGAATTCCCAGAACCTGTTATCGAAGTTGCGATTGAACCAAATACTAAGGCTGACCAAGACAAGATGCAATTAGCGCTTGCTAAGTTAGCTGAAGAAGACCCTACCTTCCGTGCGACAACTGACCAAGAAACTGGTCAAACGATCATCGCCGGGATGGGTGAGTTGCACTTGGACATCATCGTTGACCGTTTGAAACGTGAATTCAACGTTGAAGCTTCTGTAGGTGCACCACAAGTTTCTTACCGTGAAACCTTCACTAAGGCAACCCAAGCCCAAGGTAAATTCGTTCGTCAGTCTGGTGGTAAAGGTCAATACGGTGACGTATGGATTGAATTCACACCGAACGAAGAAGGCGCAGGCTTCGAATTCGAAGACGCTATCGTCGGTGGGGTTGTTCCTCGTGAATACATCCCTTCAGTTGAAGCTGGCTTGAAAGACGCTATGGAAAATGGTGTTCTCGCAGGTTTCCCATTAGTAGACGTGAAGGCTAAACTTTACGATGGTTCTTACCACGATGTCGACTCCAGTGAGTCTGCCTTCAAGGTTGCTGCTTCTCTTGCATTACGTAATGCAGCTAAAGAAGCTGGGGCTGTTATCCTTGAACCAATGATGAAGGTTGACGTGGTTGTTCCAGACGAATACCTAGGGGATGTTATGGGACACGTTTCTGCGCGTCGTGGCCGGATTGAAGGTCAAGAACCACGCGGGAACGCAATCCAAATCCACTCCATGGTACCACTTTCAGAAATGTTCGGTTATGCAACAACCTTACGTTCTGCAACTCAAGGTCGCGGTACCTTCACCATGGCTTTCGACCACTACGAGCCCGTACCTAAATCTGTAGGGGACGACATCGTTGCTAAATTCGGCAAGGGTGGCGAATAAGCTTAAGACTTTAAGACTTTAAGGCTTAAGTCTTGACAAAGAAAGAGTTGACGGGGCAAAATGAGCAAGTTTTCTTGACTTTAGCCCCTGTCCCTCTTATAATATAATCATTCAATCTATAGTAGATTATTATGGATAATATTGCTTAAAATCTGAGGAGGAAATTTAAAAAATGGCAAAAGAACATTTTGATCGTTCAAAACCACACGTTAATATCGGTACAATTGGTCACGTTGACCACGGTAAAACAACTTTATCAGCAGCTATCGCTACTGTATTAGCTAAAAAAGGCTTTGGTGAAGCTAAAGACTATGCTGCTATCGATAACGCTCCAGAAGAGCAAGAACGTGGTATTACAATCAATACTTCACACATCGAATACGAAACAGCTAACCGTCACTATGCTCACGTTGACTGCCCAGGACACGCGGACTACGTTAAGAACATGATCACTGGTGCTGCTCAAATGGACGGTGCTATCTTAGTAGTTGCTGCAACTGACGGCCCAATGGCTCAAACTCGTGAACACATCCTCTTAGCTCGTCAAGTAGGGGTTCCTTACATCGTTGTATTCTTAAACAAATGCGACATGGTTGACGACGAAGAATTACTTGAATTAGTAGAACTTGAAGTTCGTGACCTCTTATCAGAATACGACTTCCCAGGTGACGATACACCTATCGTTGCAGGTTCTGCTCTTAAAGCCCTTGAAGGCGACGCAGAATACGAAGATAAGATCATGGAATTAATGGATGCAGTTGATGAATACATCCCAACTCCAGAACGTGATACTGATAAACCATTCATGATGCCAGTTGAAGACGTGTTCTCAATCACTGGTCGTGGTACAGTTGCTACTGGCCGTGTTGAACGTGGTAAAGTTGAAGTTGGTAACGAAGTTGAAATCGTTGGTATCAACCCAGATATCACTAAGACAACTGTTACTGGTCTTGAAATGTTCCGTAAGACTCTTGACTATGCAGAAGCTGGTGACAACGTAGGTGCCCTTTTACGTGGGGTTACTCGTGAAAACATCGAACGTGGTCAAGTATTAGCTCAACCGGGAACTATCACACCACATACTAAATTCGAAGCAGAAGTTTACGTGTTGACTAAAGAAGAAGGTGGCCGTCATACGCCATTCTTATCTAACTACCGTCCACAATTCTACTTCCGTACAACAGACATCACTGGTGTGATTACTCTTCCAGAAGATACACCAATGGTTATGCCTGGTGACAACGTTACAATGTCAGTTGAATTGATCAACCCTGTTGCGATCGAAGAAGGGACAAACTTCTCAATCCGTGAAGGTGGCCACACTGTTGGTGCCGGCGTTGTATCAAAAATTAACGGCTAATTAAAGCCTTATTGACTGACACTCAAGCTAAATATGTTCAGACGAAAAAGGGGGCCTAGGCCCTCTTTTTATTTGCTTTTTTCTGGCGAGATTCTTATTTAAAGGATAGAGCCTTTAAATATTTGTCCTAAATCTGAAATCATGCTATATTTTATGGAGAGAAAAGGGGGCCTATTCATGACAAAGGATGTAGAAGCTGCAATCGATGATTATCAGGCGGAGCGGTCAGGGGCTAATACCCTGGCCTTGTTACAAGCTGTTCAAGCAGGCCACTTTCAAGTTCTGCTTGCTCAGGACCAAGAAGGATCTGTATCCGGAGAACAGGAGCGTTTGATTACGGTCAAAAGTCCAGATGGCTTGACCTACTTGGCAGTCTTCACCCCAAGAGGAGAGGCAAGTGTCTTGGCTGACTTAGGCCCCATGAAGACCAAGCAGCTTTCCTATAAAGACTTAGCGGCGATGTTTCTGCGAAAGGAAGATAATCCTCATTTAGCAGGCTTTATGATTAATAATAATACCGACCATATTAAATTTACCCGGGAATTAATTCAGAAAATTGCTCGAACTTAATGTGGCCTTTCAGCCGCTTTTCAGCTTTAGTGGATTGGTGTAAAATTAAGCTAGAAAAAAAGTAGCGCCAGGAGACAAGTTGGCTGGCTAGAAATTAAATAAGGTGAGGGATTGATATGAAACTAATCTTAATACGACACGGACAGAGTGAGGCAAATCTCGCGAATCTTTTTACAGGCTGGTTTGATTCTCCCTTAACAGACAAAGGCAAGGCGGATGCTTACCAAGCGGGTTGTCTTCTTAAAGCAGAAGGTATCAAACTAGATGCAGCCTACAGTTCCTTGCTTAGCCGAGCCATCCAAACCACTTACTTCGTCCTGTCGGCCATGGACCAACTCTATCTTCCTTACCAGAAGGATTGGCGCTTGAATGGCCGCCATTATGGGGCGCTGGAAGGTCACAATAAGCAGGCTATGAAAGACAAGTATGGACCTGACCAAGTTCATGCCTGGCGGCGGACTTTTGATGTGCGACCACCCCTTGACCCAACAGGCATTCGGGATCCCCGCTATCGGGGCTTAGACCAGGGGGCCCTGCGAGCGGGCGAGTCGCTTAAGGATACCTTAGACCGTGTCGCACCTTATTGGCAGGATACGCTCGCGCCTGCCCTTAAAGCAGGGCAAAATATTCTAGTCGTTGGCCACGGTAACGGTCTAAGAGCTTTAGTGAAATACATTGAAAATATTTCGGATGATGCCATTGAAAGCGTCGAGATCCCTAATGCTCAGCCTATTGTTTATGAGTTTGGATCGGATTTGATGATTCAATCACGGCAGATTCTAAAGCCTGATCAGTCATAATTAGGATAGAAAGCAGCCTTGTGAGGGGCTGCTTTTTAATGGCTTAGATACTTTAGACGGACAGGGAGTTAGGTAGTCATCACAGCTGATCGTCAATTCCTTTAATTTGAATCTTCGATCAGCTTTGAGCTAGAGCCAGTATTATCCAAGCTTAAATTACTATGATAAAGTAAGTGTAATCCAAAAAGAAAGAGCGTGATTACATGTCTGAATTTACTATTCATACGATTGAGACAGCTCCAAAAAAGTCGAAAAAAGTTTTAGAAAGTGTTTATAAGGAAAACCAAGGTTACATTCCAAATCTCATCGGTTTACTTGCCAATGCTCCCGCAAGTTTAGAAGCCTACCGCAAAGTAGGGGCTATTAATCGAAAAACTAGCCTATCTCCTTTAGAACGTGAAGTTGTCCAAATTACCGCTGCCCGTAGGAATGGGTGTGACTTCTGTGTCGCTGGGCACTCTGCCTTTTCGGTTAAGCAATTAAATATTGATCCCGAACTCTTGAAAGCTTTAAAAGACCAAAGTCCAATTGTTAGTGACAGGAAATTGGATGCTCTAGCCAACTTTACCCGTGCATTGATCCAAGAACGAGGCAAGGCGAGTGACCAAGACCTAGCTGGCTTTTTCGCGGCTGGCTATGACCAGCAAGCGGCTTTAGAAGTGGTTCTAGGAGTCAGTCTGGCGACTCTGTGTAATTATGCTAATAACTTGGCCCATACTCCGATTAATCCTGAACTTCAGGAATATGCTTAGGAGGGCTTACAATGTCATTTTTCTCAGAAGAATTTATTAGATATTTAGACCAACATGCTGATATTATCGATCAAGAGTCCGGCCGCTATGGGGATGCCCTATTGGAACGAATAGGTGCGGAGGGAGTCTTCCGCGTCGGGGTTCCTGAATCTTTAGGTGGGAGTGGGGGAGGCCCCCAAGATGTAGTTGAGCTTCTCTCAGAATTAGCTCAACACTCTTTAACTGCCGCTTTTATTTCCTGGGGGCATCGGACCTTTATTGATAATATTCTCCATAGTGCAAATCCTTACTACCGTGACCATTACCTGGACCGTCTGCTGACAGGAGACTATGCTGGGGCAACAGCCCTGTCTAATGCTGTTAAGTTCTTGTCAGATTTAGAAGAGCTCAATGTGACGATTCGTAAGGAAGAGGGAGGCTATAAGCTGTATGGCCGCTTACCCTGGGTCACCAATGCTCGGGCCCGCCACTTTATTACCATTTTTGTGGCTGGCTTTGAAGGGGAGAACCGGCCGCCGCTGGTCCTTGCCGTCCCCTCTCATGCCGCTCACTTCCACCGGTCGCGCGACTTAGAATTCGTTTCCCTCCAAGGCTCTAATACAGCTGCCCTTAGCTTCGACGGGGTTGACTTGGATGACAACTGGTTAATTGCCGAAGATGCCGAGGCCTTCCTTAAAGAAAACCGTCCAAACTTCCTAGGCTTTCAATTTGGTCTGGCTTTCGGTTTGGCCGAGAAGTCACTTTCTGAAGTCGCCAGGCACTTAGACCGACGCCAAGTCCTAGAGGCGGAATATGAGGCTAACCAGATTGAACTCCAACGTATTACAGCTGAGCTCTATCAAGGTTTAGAGAGCTCCCACTACTTTGTGGACCACCCGCGTGAACTCTTCCAATTGCGGATTGATATTGTTGATGTTGTCGCACAGAGTCTCTTACTTGAACTTCAAGCAGGTGGAGGAAGCGCGTATTTCAAGGCAGCCGAGTCAGGTTTCATTCGCCGCTGGAATGAAGGAGCTTTTCTCCCTATTGTATCACCAAGTGCCGTTCAACTGCGCCATATTCTCCAAACCACCTAATGAATGATGACTAGCTCTTTACCAGGGCGGGAGTATTAGCTTCCGCCTTTTTTACTGGCTTTTTCCTAGGTTAAAAGTTTATCTTATGTTACACTGAAGAAAATGTGTGTATTGAGAGGAGGGGATCCTATCAAACGAAAGCTCTATATTGTCCTAGGTTTTCTTTCTTTCCTAATTGGAGCCATCGGGGTTGTTCTGCCAGTTTTACCGACAACGCCTCTACTCTTACTTTCCGCCTGGTTCTTTGCTCGTAGTTCTGAGCGCTTTCGCCATTGGTTGGAAAATACCCGGCTTTATCAGATTTATGTCGGAGAATATGAGCGGACAGGTGGTATTCGTTGGCGGAAGAAGTGGCAGATTTTGATCTTTACCTACCTGGTGATGGGAATTTCCATTTACTTTGTTCCCTTGTGGCCAGTGCGCCTCTTCATTATTATTTGCGGCCTGTGTTTTGGCTATTTTCTCTTCTTCCGCATTAAGACTATTCATGAATAGGAGGGCTGCCAGTGACAGAGGCTAATAGTAGAATACGGTTGATGGGAACTTGGATAGACCTCCATGTTTGCCATGCAGAGGCTAAGCTCCTAGTTGCCCATGCGATTCAAAAGCTCTATGACTATAATGAGCGCTTCAGTGCCAATGATCCTTCCTCACAATTGATGCAGGTCAACCAAAGAGCTGGGCATGCTCCTATGGCAGTGGACCCAGACCTCTTCGAGCTTATTAAATTAGGCAAAACCCAGAGCATCGCTTCTGAGGGACGCTTAAATATTGCCATTGGGCCCTTAGTTAAATTATGGGGGATTGGCTTTGAAGGCGCTCATAGACCAGACGACTCATCCATTGCGGCTTGCCTGGAAAAAATAGATCCCCGACAGATTAAGTTGGAGGAAGCCAGCCAGGAGGTTTATTTAGCCCAGGAGGGAATGGAAATTGACCTGGGTGCCTTGGCCAAGGGTTATTTCGCTGACCGGATCATGGATGACTTTATTCGTGCGGGTGCCCAATCGGCTATGATCAATCTAGGAGGTAATGTGAAAGTATACGGATCGCCTCCCAAACGTCCCCACCAAACAAATTGGCGGATTGGAATCCAAGACCCTCGCAAGCCGAGAGGGCAGAATTGCGCGGTTCTCCAGGTCCACAATCAATCTGTGGTTACCTCAGGGGGGTATGAGCGACATTTGGAGGTAGACGGTCACTTCTACCAGCATATTTTTGACAGTCGGACGGGGTATCCAGTTGAGAATGAAGTGGCTAGCGTGAGTGTCTTAACCGATCAGTCGGTAATGGCCGAGGTTTGGACCACCCGTCTTTATCCAATGGGCCTGGCCGAGATCCAAGCGGAATTGGCCCAGGCTAGAGACTACCAGGCTCTAGTTATCGACAAGCAGGGGCGTCTCCTAGCCAGTCGCGGCCTCTTAGATCGTTTGCAGGTATTGAAATAAGAAATTAATAGAAAGGAAGGCAGTTATGAAAAAAATTGCAGCTATCGTTGGAACGAATTCCAAGCATTCGACCAACCGTGACCTCTTAAAGTATATGAAGGACCATTTCAAAGACCGGGCCCAATTCGATATCATTGAGATCGATGGTTTGCCCCTCTTTGCTAAGAATGAGGAAGGCAAGGTGCCAGAACTCGCTCTTGAGATGGGTAAACGTATCGACCAAGCCGATGGGGTAGTCATCAGTACACCGGAATATAACCATTCCATTACTTCAGCATTGACCAATGCTTTACACTGGTTGTCCTATCACCAGTACCCACTCGCTGATAAGCCAGTGATGATCACGGGGGCTTCCTATGGGCGCTTAGGCTCTTCTCGGGCTCAGATGCACCTACGTCAGATTCTAGATTCACCGGATATTCGGTCGCGGGTTATGCCTAACGAGGAATTTCTTCTAGGCTTTTCTCTGCAAGCCTTCGATGAAAATGGGGCTTTGAAGGATCCTAAAGAAATTAAGCAACTAGAAGACATGTTCGACTCTTTCCTTAATTACATTGATTACACCAATGAATTTGTCGCAAATAATGCAGATGTTAAGGCAGAAGTGAAGAACTTCTCCTGGCAAGATGAAGCAGAGAAAGGAGACGCCTAATGAGAATCGTAGGAATTGTTGGATCAGCTGGTGATAAGTCATACAATCGCCAATTGCTTCATTATATTCAATCAGAGTTTACTGATCTTTTTGACTTAGAGATTGTGGAGATTAAACACCTTCCCCTTTTCAACCAAGACCACCCAGAATTAATGGTTGAAGGGCCTCTCCATACCATTAATCGGAAGATCCTACAAGCGGATGGGGTGATTATTGCTGTACCCGAGCACAACCATACCATCCCAGGACCTTTAAAGAGTTTATTAGAATGGCTGTCTTTCACCGTTCATCCCCTAAAGAATAAACCAGTTAAGATCGTGGGGGCCTCTTATCTGGACCAAGGCACTTCCCGGTCCCAGCTCCACCTCCGTCAAATTTTAGAAGCACCAGGGATCGATGCTTTGGTTATGCCGGGACAGGAATTCTTGTTGGGCAATTGTCAGACCGCCTTTGATGCTGAAGGACGCTTGAAAGACCAAGAGACTGTTTACTTCCTTCGCGAATCCTTGAAGAAATTTATCAAATATGTGGAAGCCCTTAAGCCACTTGAATACACCCATAAATTCCCAGATGAAGATTTAACCGCTCAGAAGGGCACAGAGACGACCATTGAAGGTGTTGATATGACCGACCCTGAGTGGGTAGAAAAAGCTGCTGAAAAAGTTGGCGCGGTATCAGGTGATACCTATGTTAAGTTAGACCGCGGCCTACTTACTGTGGACCAATTGAATTGGTTCCTTAAGACCATCCCCTTAGAATTGACTTATGCGGATGAGAATAACCAATACCTCTATTACAACCGGGTTAAACCAGGTGAAGATATGTTTGCCTCCCGCTACGAACCCGATGTGGGCAAACCATTAGGTAGTGTTCACCCCCCTCGGACTTATAAGAATGTGTCGTGGGTGATTTCCCAATTACGCTCAGGCAATCTCGACGGCGTCCACGTCCATGTCCCTATCCACAAAGACCATTACGTCGTTCATAATTATGTAGCTATGCATGATGAAGAGGGTAAGTACAGAGGGATTAATGAGCATGTTCTCGACTTACAACCTGTGATTGACTGGTATCTAGAACAAACGGGTCAACAGTTGGTTGGGTCAACTGATGCCGATTCCGGCGCCTCCATGGGTGGGGCCTGGGGAACAGATGACTCCGACAGTTCAGACGCTGATAGCGGGGCTAGCGATAGTGAATCCACCGATCTTTCTTCAGGTGCGAGTGAAGCAGAAGCAACAGGCGAAACAGATATCGACTCTGGAGCTTCAGAAGTATAAGCATATCATCGGACTAAGCCTCCCTAGGAAACTAGGGAGTTTTTTATTTCGATCACTCAAAAGAAATTGCGACTCGCTAGGCAGCGTTGCCTTCAAAATCTTGCTTTTTAAGTCTTAGAAAGAAATATAAAAAAATCGCGAAAAAGCTTGAAATATCCATTAAGTATCTGTATAATATTACGAGTGCCCACCAGAAAGGGCGCAAACCCATATAAATCAATGGGTTGAGGAGCTTTGATGCGTAAGGTTGCGACACGCCCGGACGCTTTGCCATAGAGGGCGGGCCGGTCATTTACGCGGAGCAAGTCAATTTATAAAAACTGACGAGGAGGAAACAAACATGGCAAAACAAAAAATTCGTATCCGCTTAAAAGCATACGAACACCGTGCACTTGATCAATCAGCACAAAAAATCGTAGAAACAGCAAAACGTACAGGGGCAGAGGTTGCTGGACCAGTTCCACTTCCAACTGAACGTTCATTATTCACAGTAATCCGTGCGACTCACAAGTACAAAGATTCCCGTGAACAATTCGAACTACGTACCCACAAACGTTTAGTGGATATCGTAAACCCAACACCTAAGACGGTTGATGCGTTAATGAAATTAGATTTACCGTCAGGCGTTAACATTGAAATTAAACTTTAATTCCATTATCCTAGAGAAGTTGTATAACTTCGCATTAATATAGTTATCAAAATTAAAAAAATTACGGAGGTGTAATCATGACTAAAGGAATCTTAGGTAAAAAAGTAGGGATGACGCAATACTTCACTGAGTCAGGTGAATTAGTTCCTGTAACTGTTGTCGAAGTAACTCCTAACGTTGTGTTGCAAGTAAAATCTAATGAAACAGATGGTTACGAAGCAGTGCAATTAGGTTTCGACGATAAACGTGAAGTATTAGCTAACAAACCTGAAAAAGGTCATGTAGCAAAAGCAGAAACTACTCCTAAGCGCTTCATTCGCGAATTTCGTAATGTTGAGCTTGGAGAGTACGAAGTAGGTAAAGAAGTAACGGTGGATATCTTCCAAGCAGGCGACATTGTCGATGTAACTGGAACCTCTAAGGGTAAAGGTTTCCAAGGCGCGATCAAACGTCATGGTCAACAACGTGGCCCAATGTCACACGGTTCACATTACCACCGCGCAGCTGGTTCAATGGGTATGGCTTCTGATGCTTCTAAAGTATTCAAAGGTAAAGCTCTTCCAGGCCGCATGGGTGGCAACACCGTAACAATCCAAAACCTAGAAATCGTTAAAGTCTTAGCTGACCAAAACGCTATCTTAATTAAAGGTAACGTACCAGGTGCTAAGAAATCATTAGTAGAAATCAAAACTGCTAACAGCGCACAAGCCTAATAATTGAGGAAGGGAGGAATTTCAGAATGGCTAATGTAACAGTATTTAAACAAGATGGTTCACAAGCAGGCGAAATCACATTAAACGACAACGTGTTCGCAATTGAACCTAACGAAAACGCAATCTATGATGTTGTAATTATGCAACAAGCTTCTTTACGCCAAGGGACCCACGATGTAAAATCACGTGGCGAAGTAAGCGGCGGTGGCCGTAAACCATGGCGTCAAAAAGGGACTGGCCGTGCACGTCAAGGCTCAATCCGTTCTCCTCAATGGGTAGGCGGTGGCCGCGCATTCGGACCAACTCCACGCTCTTACCAATATAAATTACCTCGCAAGGTACGTCGTTTAGCACTTAAATCTGTGTTATCACAAAAAGTTGCTGAAGGTAATTTAATCGTTGTGGACGCTTTAAACTTAGAACAAGCGAAAACTAAAGAATTCAAAGCCGTATTAAACAACTTAAATGTTGACAGCAAAGTGCTTGCCGTAATCGATGCCGACAACCAAGAAGCAGCTCGTGCTGCCCGTAACTTGGCTAAGGTAACCGTTGTAGACGAAAAGAACGTGAACGTTTATGACCTCGTAAATAACGAAAAAGTTATCATTACGCAATCTGCACTTTCTGATCTAGAGGAGGTACTTGCATAATGACAGCACATGACATTATCAAACGTCCAGTCATCACTGAAGCATCAATGGATGCCATGGACGAAAATAAATATACCTTCGAAGTTGATGTAAACGCCAATAAAGCAGCAGTTAAACATGCCATCGAAGAAATCTTTGACGTAACTGTTGTTAAAGTAAACATCATGAACGTGAAAGGTAAATTAAAACGTATGGGTCGTTACGCTGGTTACACGCGTAAAACCCGTAAAGCAATCGTAACTTTAGCTGAAGGCGACGCAATCGAAATCTTCGGCGCAGAAGACGCAGAATAAGAATAGGAGGAAACGAACGTGGCGATTAAAAAATATAAAGCTACTTCTAATGGTCGTCGTAACATGTCAGGTTATGACTTCTCAGAAATCACCAAATCGACTCCTGAGAAAACACTCTTAGAAAAACAAAGCAAGCGCGCAGGTCGTAACAACCGTGGTAGCATCACAGTTCGTCACCACGGAGGCGGCCACAAGCAAGCTTACCGTATTATCGACTTCAAACGTAATAAAGATGATATCGAAGGTGTAGTTAAAGCAATCGAATACGATCCAAACCGTTCAGCAAACATTGCTTTAATCCACTACACTGATGGTGTGAAAGCCTACATCATTGCACCTAAGGGCCTTAAAGTAGGTACCCGCATCATGTCTGGTGAAAATGCCGACATTAAAGTAGGTAACGCACTTCCATTACGCTCTATCCCAGTGGGTACTGTTATCCACAATATCGAAACTAAGCCAGGTAAAGGTGGCCAATTAGTTCGTGCAGCTGGGACTAGCGCTCAAGTATTGGGTAAAGAAGACAAATACGTATTAGTTAAATTAAGCTCAGGCGAAGTTCGTATGATCTTAGGCACTTGCCGGGCAACAGTTGGTTCAGTTGGTAATGAACAACATGAACTAGTAACTGTTGGTAAAGCAGGCCGCTCACGCTGGTTAGGCAAACGCCCAACTGTTCGTGGTTCTGTAATGAACCCTAACGATCACCCTCACGGTGGTGGTGAAGGTCGTGCACCAATCGGACGTAAGGTTCAAATGACACCTTGGGGCAAACCTGCTCGTGGGATCAAGACTCGTGATAAGAACGCACGCAGCAATAAACTTATTGTTCGTCGTCGCAACAAATAGCACTTCCATTAAATAGGAGATACGAAAGGAGCCAAATATATGAGCCGTAGTATTAAGAAAGGGCCTTTCTGTGACGACCATTTAATGAAAAAAGTGGAAGCACAGCAAGATGCCGAAAAAAAATCAGTAATCAAAACCTGGTCACGTCGTTCAACAATTTTCCCTAACTTCATCGGGTTAACCATCGCTGTTTATGATGGGCGCAAACACGTACCAGTTTACATTCAAGAAGACATGGTTGGCCACAAATTAGGTGAATTTGTACCAACACGTACTTATCGCGGACATGCGAAAGACGATAAAGCAACACGTCGTTAAGATGAGGGGAGGAAATAAATAATGGCAGAACAAACAACTGCAAAAGCAACTGCAAGAACAGTTCGCATCTCTGCTCGCAAAGCACGCTTAGTTATTGATTTAATCCGTAACAAGACTGTCGGCGAAGCAATTGCTATTCTAAAGAACACTCCTCGTGCAGCATCGCCTGTAATCGAGAAAGTGTTGAACTCTGCAATCGCAAATGCAGAACACAACTATGACTTAGATGTTAGCAAATTATTTATCAGTGAAGCATATGTGAACGAAGGGCCAACAATGAAACGTTTCCGCCCTCGTGCAAAAGGTGGCGCATCAAGAATCAACAAGCGTACTAGTCACATCACTGTTGTGGTAAAAGAAGCAGGGGAGGAATAATTAGTGGGTCAAAAAATTAATCCTACCGGTTTGCGTATCGGAGTTATCAAAGACTGGGACGCACGCTGGTATGCAGAAAAAGATTACGCAGATACTTTGCATGAAGACTTAAGCATCCGTGAATACATCGACAAAGCCCTTAGCGAAGCTTCAGTTTCCAACGTAGAAATCGAACGTGCAGCTAACAAGGTTAACGTAAACATCCACACTGCTAAACCAGGTATGGTTATCGGTAAAGGTGGTTCAGAAGTTGATGCTTTACGTAAGAGCTTAAATAACTTAACAGGTAAACGTGTACACATCAATGTGGTTGAAATCAAGAACCCAGACTTAGATGCACGCTTAGTTGCTAAGAATATTTGCGAACAACTTGAAAACCGTGTGGCCTTCCGCCGTGCGCAAAAACAAGCTGTTCAACGTACAATGAAAGCTGGCGCCCAAGGGATCAAAGTTATGGTTTCCGGCCGTTTAAACGGTGCAGATATGGCGCGTTCAGAAACAACTGACGAAGGAACTGTTCCATTACATACTTTACGTGCAGATATTGACTATGCATGGGAAGAAGCAGATACAACTTACGGTAAGATCGGTGTCAAAGTATGGATTTGTCGTGGTGAAGTCCTTCCTACAGTAAATAATCAAGAGGAGGAATAGCATGTTAGTACCAAAACGTGTAAAACATAGACGTGAATTCCGCGGTAAAATGCGCGGCGAAGCTAAAGGCGGAAAAGAAATTGCTTACGGCGAATACGGTCTACAAGCCTTAGATTCAAAATGGATTACTAACCGTCAAATTGAATCTGCGCGTATCGCCATGACACGTTTCATGAAACGTGGCGGGAAAGTTTGGATCAAAATCTTCCCTCATAAATCATATACCGCAAAAGCTATTGGTGTTCGGATGGGTTCTGGTAAAGGTGCTCCTGAAGGATGGGTTGCTCCCGTTAAACGTGGGAAAATCATGTTCGAAGTAGGTGGCGTTCCTGAAGAAGTAGCAAAAGAAGCGCTTCGTTTAGCAATGCATAAATTACCAGTTCGTTGCAAAATCGTAAAACGTGAAATTGGTGGTGAACTGAATGACTAAATTTGAAGAAATTAAAAATTTATCCGCTGCTGAACTTGAAGCAAAGGAAAAAGAATACAGACAAGAGTTGTTCAATCTCAGATTCCAATTGGCAACAGGTCAGTTAGAAAATACAGCACGCATCAAACAAGTGCGCAAAGAAATTGCTCGTATTAAAACCGCTCTACGCCAGGAAGAATTAGCTAAGTAATCATCAGTGAAGGAGGGAACCCAGTAGTATGGCAGAACGTAAAAATCGTAAAGTATACCAAGGACGTGTCGTTTCTGACAAAATGGAAAAGACCATTGTTGTCCAAGTAGATACTTTTAAATTCCATCCAACTTATGGAAAACGTATTAAATACTCTAAAAAATATAAAGCACATGATGAAAACAATTCAGCAAAAATGGGTGATATTGTACGAATTATGGAAACACGTCCATTATCCAAAGATAAGCACTTCCGTCTTGTTGAAATCGTTGAAGAATCAGTTATCATTTAACAATTAACTGGAAGGAGGATACTTTAGGATGATTCAAACAGAAACTCGTATGAAAGTGGCTGATAACTCAGGCGCTCGTGAAGTTTTAACTATTAGTGTACTCGGCGGATCAGGCCGTAAAACCGCTAATATTGGTGACGTCGTAGTTTGTTCAGTGAAGAACGCTACACCAGGTGGCGTTGTTAAGAAGGGTGACGTTGTCAAAGCTGTTATCGTTCGTAGCAAGAGCGGGGCTCGCCGTGCAGATGGTTCATACATCAAGTTTGACGAAAATGCATGCGTGATTATCCGCGACGACAAGACACCTCGTGGTACACGTATCTTTGGCCCAGTTGCTCGGGAATTGCGCGAAAACAATTTCATGAAGATTGTTTCCCTAGCTCCGGAAGTATTATAATAAATAGATCAAAAAGGAGGTGCCCATCGATGCGTATTAAAACAGGTGATACTGTAATTGTGATTGCAGGTAAAGATAAAGGAACGCAAGCAACTGTTAAGCAAACTTTACCAAAACAAGATAAAGTCATTGTCGAAGGCGTAAACATTGTTAAGAAACACCAAAAACCTTCACAAGTTAACCCACAAGGCGGTATTGTGGAAGAAGAAGCGCCAATCCATGTTTCTAACGTTCAATTAGTAGATCCAAAAACGGGCGAAAAAACACGCGTAGGTATCGAAGAAAAAGATGGCAAACGTGTACGTGTAGCTCGTAAATCTGGCGAAGTAATTGACTAATACGGGAAGGAGGACAATAGAACATGACTAATCGTTTAAAAGAAAAATACTCAAACGAGATCGTACCAGCATTAATTGAAAAATTTAATTATAGCTCTCCAATGCAAACACCTAAGATTGACAAAATTGTGATCAACATGGGTGTTGGTGACGCTGTAACCAACTCTAAGAACTTAGACAAAGCAGTTGAAGAGTTAACTTTAATTTCAGGTCAAAAACCAGTTATTACTCATGCTAAGAAATCAATCGCTGGCTTCCGCTTACGTGAAGGAATGCCTATCGGTGCAAAAGTAACCCTACGTGGTGAACGCATGTATGACTTCTTAGACAAGCTAATCACTGTTTCATTGCCACGTGTACGTGACTTCCGCGGGATCAGCAAACGCTCATTCGATGGCCGTGGGAATTACACTTTAGGTATTCGTGAACAATTAATCTTCCCTGAAATCGACTTTGACAATGTTGACAAAGTACGCGGGATGGATATCGTTATCGTTACAACTGCGAACACTGATGAAGAATCAAAAGAGTTATTAACTCAAATTGGAATGCCGTTCCAAAAATAATAGGAGGAGGGAATCGATTTGGCTAAAAAATCAATGATTGCGAAAAATAAACGCAAAGCAAAATATTCAACACAAGAATACACACGCTGCGAACGCTGCGGCCGTCCACACTCTGTTTACCGTAAATTCAAGTTATGCCGTATCTGCCTCCGTGAACTTGCCTATAAAGGACAAATTCCTGGTGTCAGAAAAGCTAGTTGGTAATCGAGAGTAATAAGTAAAGGAGGGTGAACAGGTAATGGTCATGACAGATCCAATCGCTGATTTCTTAACACGCGTGCGTAACGCTAATATGGTACGCCACGAGTCTTTTGAAGTTCCAGCATCAGCAATGAAAGTTGCAATCACAAAGATTCTTAAAGAAGAAGGTTACATCAAAGATTTCGAAGTCATTGAAGATGACAAGCAAGGTATCATCCGTGTCTTCATGAAATATGGTAAGAATAACGAACGTGTTATCACAAACTTAAAACGTATTTCTAAACCAGGTTTACGTGTATATGCGAAAACTGATGAAGTCCCTAAAGTCTTGAACGGTTTAGGAATTGCCATCATCTCAACTTCTGAAGGTGTTATCACTGATAAAGAAGCTCGCGCTAAAAACGTTGGTGGCGAAGTCTTAGCTTACGTATGGTAGGCCCTAAAAAATAAAATTGAAAGAGGTGCAGTCTAGATGAGTCGTGTTGGTAATAAACCAGTAACAATTCCTAGTAACGTAACCATCGATGTACAAGACCACACTTTAACCGTTAAAGGCCCTAAAGGTGAACTAACTCGTACATTCGATCCACAAATTACAATCAATGTAGAAGAAAACGAAATCACTTTCGAACGTCCTAACAACCAAAAGAATGTTCGCGCTTTACACGGGACTACTCGTGCTTTAGTTAATAACATGGTTCAAGGGGTTAGCGAAGGTTTCAAGAAAACCTTACTCTTACAAGGGGTAGGTTACCGTGCACAAGCCCAAGGAAACAAATTAACGCTAAGCGTTGGTCTTTCCCACCCAGCAGAATTTGACATTCCTGAAGGTATCGAAGTTGATTTACCATCAAATACTGAAATCAATATTTCAGGTGCAGATAAAGACTTAGTGGGTCAATTCGCCGCTAACGTTCGTGAAATTCGTCGTCCAGAACCTTACAAAGGCAAAGGGGTACGTTACTCTGACGAACACATTATCCGCAAAGAAGGTAAAACTGGTAAATAATCTTAGGATTATTCTTACCTATCAAATTAAAGTAGAAATTAAGAGGTGAACCATTTTGATTAGCAAACCAGATAAAAATGTCTTACGTAAAAAACGTCACGCACGTGTACGTCGTCACATTTCTGGAACAGCAGAGTGCCCACGCTTGAGCGTTTTCCGCTCAAATAAACACATCTACGCTCAATTAATTGATGACGTAGCGGGTGTTACGCTTGCAAGTGCCTCTGATGGTGAAGAAACTGGGACAAAAGTTGAAAAAGCTGCAGCTGTTGGTAAGAAGATTGCCCAAGCCGCAGCAGAAAAAGATGTCAAAACCGTTGTCTTTGACCGTGGCGGTTACCAATATCACGGCCGTGTTCAAGCCTTGGCTGACGCTGCACGTGAAAACGGACTAGAATTTTAGGAAAAGGAGGAAGCCATAACATGACAAACAAATTTGTACAAGTTAACGACCGTGAAATCGAAGATCGCGTTGTTGCTATCAATCGTGTCACTAAAGTAGTTAAAGGTGGCCGTCGCATGAACTTCTCAGCACTTGTTGTTGTTGGCGACAAAGATGGACACGTTGGATTCGGTACAGGTAAGGCTGCTGAAGTTCCTGAAGCAATCCGTAAAGCGGTTGAAGCTGCTAAGAAGAACATGATCGAAGTTCCTCGTGCAGGTACCACTATCCCTCATGAAGTATTAGGTATCTTCAACGGAGGCCAAGTCCTCTTGAAACCAGCTAAGAACGGTTCTGGGGTAGCAGCTGGTGGCCCTGTTCGTGCCGTTGTTGAATTAGCAGGTATTGCAGATATCACTTCTAAGTCACTCGGATCAAACACTCCAATTAACATTGTGCGTGCAACCATCCAAGGGCTAAAAGAATTGAAATCACCTGAAGAAATCGCTGAATTACGTGGTAAATCAGTTGAAGAAATCTTAGGTTAAGGAGGCTTACAACATGGCAAAAGTTCAAATAACTTTAAAACGCAGTGTTATCGGTCGTCCAGATGACCAAATCAAAACCTGCCAAGCGCTGGGCCTAACCCGGACTGGTCGTACAGTTGAAAAAGAAACTAATGCAGCAATCGACGGAATGATCAAGAAGATTGCCCATTTAGTTGAAGTTAAAGAAGTAAAATAATACAATAAGAAATAAGGAGGTGCCTTGAAGATTATGAAATTACACGAGTTAAAAGCAAGTGAAGGATCACGTCATGTTCGTAACCGTTTAGGACGTGGATCTGGATCAGGTAACGGTAAGACTTCAGGTCGCGGCCAAAAAGGTCAAAAAGCTCGTTCAGGCGGTAAAGTACGTTTAGGTTTTGAAGGTGGGCAAACCCCATTGTACCGTCGTATCCCTAAACGTGGTTTTACAAACATTAACCGCAAAGAATACGCCATCGTTAATATCGACGATTTAAACGTTTTTGAAGATGGGGCTGAAGTAACGCCAGAAGCTTTAGTTGAAGCTGGTCTTGTTAAGAATACCAAGAAAGCTATTAAAGTTTTAGGTGCTGGTGAATTAGAACGCAAACTAACCGTTAAAGCAGCTAAATTCTCAGCTACAGCTAAAGAAGCAATTGAAGCAGCTGGGGGCACAATCGAGGTGATCTAATGTTCACTACTCTGAAAGCTGTATTTCAGGATAAAGACGTTAGAAGTCGCATCCTCTTTACTTTGGGAATGTTAATTGTGTTCCGTCTCGGGACACATATAACAGTTCCAGGTGTGAATGCACAAGCGATAAATACGCTCGTTAATTCAGGGCTCTTTGGTCTGTTGAATACCTTTGGCGGCGGGGCCTTGCATAACTACTCAATCTTTTCCTTAGGGGTCTCCCCTTATATCACGGCTCAGATTGTGGTACAGCTTTTGCAGATGGACATTGTGCCAGCCTTTACAGAATGGTCGAAACAAGGTGAAGTGGGACGGCGTAAGCTGAATAAGTGGACACGCTATCTCTCTGTTCTTGTTTCTTTCTTCCAAGCCATTGCGATTTCGGTTGGTTTTAACTCCCTCTCGCAATTCGGCCTGATCAAGGATCCAGGAATGCTAACTTACTGCATTATTGCCTTGGTCATGACAGCTGGGTCCATGCTCGTTGTATGGATCGGGGAGCAAATCACCCAATTCGGTATCGGGAATGGGGTTTCTCTGATTATCTTCTCGGGGATTGTTGCTCGGATTCCCGGTGAAGTCCTCACCGCTGTTAAGAAAGGCTTAATTGATGTGACTGACCAAGCTCAGCTCACTCAAAATGCCATCTTTGGGGGTATTTTTGCCCTTGTTGCATTACTTCTAATTATCTTAGTTGTTTACGTCAACCAAGCTGAACGACGTATTCCGGTACGCTATTCCAAAAGGGCGAGCACAGTAGTGGAACAATCCCATATGCCGCTGAAGATTAACTCAGCAGGGGTTATTCCAGTTATCTTTGCCAGCTCTATTATCATGGTGCCACAAACGGTTCTCAGCCTCTTGTCGGCCCAGTTTTCAGATGCCGCTTGGTTCAAAACAGCAGAGACAGTCTTTAATCTCGAACAACCAATCGGGATGACCATATATGCGGTAACGATTGTACTCTTTACATTCTTCTATGCGCATATCCAAATTAATCCTGAACGCGTTGCCGAGAACTTCCAAAAATCAGGCGCTTATATTCCTAGTGTGCGTCCTGGTTTACCAACAGAACGTTATATTTCCAAGATGCTCAATCGTTTAAGCAGTGTGGGCTCATTATTCTTAATGATGATTGCCATCCTACCTCTAATGGGGTCCTATTTCTTTGATCTTCCACGAACGATTGGTCTTGGAGGGACAAGTTTACTCATCGTTGTCGGTGTCGCACTCGATACAGCTAAACAAATTGAAGGTCGCTTAATCAAGCGTCGCTATGTAGGCTTTATTCGCTAGTCAAGAATTGAAGTTCGGAGGATGGAAATGAATATTATTTTGATGGGGCTGCCAGGTGCTGGTAAGGGTACCCAAGCAGAAAAAATTGTGGCAACTTATGACATTCCTCATATTTCAACAGGAGATATGTTCCGTCAAGCCATCAAAGACCAAACCCCACTCGGTAAAGAAGCTAAATCATACATGGACAAGGGTGGCCTTGTGCCAGATGAAGTAACGAATGGGATTGTTAAAGAACGTTTACAACAAGCAGACACAGAAGCTAAGGGTTTCATGCTAGATGGCTTCCCACGGACTCTCAACCAAGCTAAGGCCTTGGAAGAAATCTTGGAAGACATTAACAAGACCATCGATGCTGTCATTTATATCGATGTTGACCCTGAAGTCCTAGAAAAACGCCTAAGTGGTCGGATCATCTGTGGCAATTGTGGGGCAACCTTCAATGTCAACTTTAACCCGCCAAAAGAAGAAGGCGTCTGTGATCGCTGCGGAGCAGAAGAATTCTATACCCGCGACGATGATAAGGCTGAAGTGGTTAAGAATCGGATTGAAGTCAACCAAGAGCAACAAGCCCCAATCCTCGACTTCTACGAAAGTCAAGGCAAGGTTTACCGGGTGCCTGGTGACATCGGAATCGATAATGTCTTTAACGAAATCAAAAAGATCATTGAATAAAGTCTTGCATTAGATGTTCTTTAATGGTATAATGTTCTGGTTAATCCTATTGAGAACTTTTGAGATGAGTTTTTCTTCATGTTGTCGTGTCGCACATATGTGTAACGAGGAGGAAATATAGTGTCTAAAGAAGATATGATCGAAGTAGAAGGTACAGTCACCGAGACTTTACCTAATGCAATGTTCAAAGTCGAACTTGAAAACGGCGTAGAGATTCTTGCCCATGTGTCTGGGAAGATTCGTGTGAATTATATTCGAATTCTACCGGGTGACCGTGTAAAAGTCGAAATGTCTCCATATGATCTGACCAAGGGACGGATTACATATCGTTTCAAGTAATTTCTAAATGATATAAGGAGGTCAATCGTGAAAGTTAGAGCGTCTGTTAAACCAATTTGCGACAAATGCAAAGTGATTCGTCGTAATGGCAAAGTCATGGTAATTTGCCAAAACCCTAAACATAAACAACGCCAAGGTTAATAAAGGAGGTGCCAATCGAATGGCTCGTATTGCAGGTGTAGATATTCCACGTAACAAACGTATTGTCATTGCCTTAACTTACATTTATGGGATCGGGAACACAACAGCTAAAAAGATCTTAGCTGATGCTGGCGTTTCTGAAGATATCCGTGTGAATGATTTAAGCAATGATGAATTAGATAAGATTCGTGCAGAAGTTGATAAGATCAAGGTTGAAGGTGACTTACGTCGCGATGTCAACATGGACATCAAACGTTTACAAGAAATCGGTTCCTACCGTGGTATGCGTCACCGTCGTAACCTACCAGTTCGCGGTCAAAATACTAAGAACAATGCTCGTACCCGTAAAGGTCGCGGTGTAGCAATCCCAGGTAAGAAGAAATAATTAATTTAAAGTAAAGGAGGCAAGTTAATCAAATGGCAAAAGCAAAACGTCAAACACGTAAACGTCGCGTGAAAAAGAATGTTGAAGTTGGTGTTGCTCATATCCACTCAACTTTCAATAATACTATTGTTATGATTACTGATGAACATGGTAATGCAATTTCATGGTCATCCGCAGGTGCACTTGGTTTTAAGGGTTCCCGTAAATCAACACCTTATGCTGCCCAAATGGCTTCAGAAGCTGCTTCTAAGACAGCTATGGACCAAGGCATGAAGACAGTTGAAGTATCTGTTAAAGGCCCAGGACCTGGTCGTGAATCTGCAATTCGTGCTTTACAAGCTGCTGGTTTGGAAGTTACCTCAATTCGTGACGTAACCCCAATCCCACACAACGGTTGCCGTCCTCCAAAACGTCGTCGTGTATAGTACTGTTTTTCAAACAGCTTGCCGAAAACTTTTTGGAAGCAGTAGTGGTGCAAAATTCACGTTTTGAAAGGGGAATACTTGTAGATTATGATCGAAATTGAAAAACCAACTATTGAAACGATTGAGATCAGCGATGATAACAAATTTGGTAAATTTGCGATTGAACCATTAGAACGTGGTTACGGAACAACTTTAGGCAATTCCCTGCGTCGTATTTTACTCTCATCATTGCCTGGTACAGCGGTAACATCAGTTCAGATTGATGATGTTTTACATGAATATTCTACAATCCCAGGTGTCCGCGAAGATGTCACTCAAATTGTATTGAACATCAAGAAGCTTTCCTTGAAACTTTATGATGTTGAAGAAAAACAAGTCGAAATTGATGTAGTTGGCCCAGCAGAGGTCACTGCAGCGGATATTACGGCCGATGCTGATTTTGATATCATGAATCCAGACTTGCACATTTGCAGCTTAGAAGATGGAGCTCGTTTCCATATGCTGATGAATGTTCAAAATGGTCGTGGTTTTGTTCGTTCTGAACATAACAAATCAGAAAATATGCCAATTGGCGTAATTCCAGTAGATTCAATCTACACACCAATCGAAAAAGTTAACTACCAAGTTGAAAATATCCGTATTGGTGAAATCAACCAGTTCGATAAGTTGACTTATGATATCTGGACTGACGGGACGATAGCCCCTCATGAAGCGTTGAGTTTAGCTGCTAAGATTCTAACGGAACACTTGGCGATCTTCGTTGATATGACCAATGAAGCAAAATCTGCTGAAATTATGGTCGAAAAAGAAGAAACTCAGAAAGAAAAAATGCTCGAAATGTCAATCGAAGAATTGGATCTTTCTGTTCGCTCATACAACTGTTTGAAACGTGCAGGTATCAATACTGTGGATGAATTAACTGACCGAACTGAACAAGAAATGATGAAAGTTCGTAACTTAGGCCGTAAGTCACTCGATGAAGTCAAGAATAAGTTGGCTGCTCTCGATTTAAGCTTACGCCAAGAAGATTAATTATAAAGTGAAGGAGGAATTCTCTGATGAGTTACCGTAAATTAGGTCGCACCAGCTCACAACGTAAAGCTTTATTACGTGATTTGACGACTGATTTAATTATCAATGAACGTATCGAAACAACCGAATCTCGTGCTAAAGAAATCCGTAAATCTACTGAAAAAATGATTACTTTAGGCAAGAAAGGTGACCTTAGCGCACGTCGTCAAGCTGCTAAATTTGTTCGTAACGAAATCGCTGATGTTCGTGCGGAAGATGATGACATCGTTATTGAAACAGCCTTACAAAAATTATTCAACGAGTTAGGCCCTCGCTATGCAGATCGTCAAGGTGGCTATACCCGTATCCTTAAGACTGAACCTCGTCGTGGTGACGGTTCTAAGATGGCGATTATTGAATTAGTGTAAGCCAGATGTATGTAGAGCGTTATGATGATGGGACAACCCAAGTCTAGCTCTTTCACTTCCGGAGCAGGTGCTCCGGAAGTGAAAATATATCCTAATTCCAAAACACGAGCATCCATGTTATTACATGAATGCTTTTTTTGTTATCAGGGTGTGAGCAAGAGCGTTTAGCTTTGGATGCTTGGAGTAAGTCGGAATAAGGGCAAGCATCGCTTGCAGGTTTCCGACTTGCGAAAGCACTCAAAAGCTGCTCTTGCGAACCCGACTATATAAGGGTGTGAGAGGATGCGGGAGAAAGGGACCTCTGGAGTAAAAGGACAGAGAAGGCTGCAAGCCTTCGACGTCCTTTTGCGAAGAGGAGCCGTTTCTGCATCCTCGAACCCAACTATAGGGTGTGAAGGAGCCACTTCTGCGTGACCGAACCCGACTAGGAAGGGTGAGAGCAGTTGCGGTCAGACTTGAATGACTGGAGCCCAATCGGAAAAGAGCGGCTTTAGCCGATCGTTCCGATTAGGTGAAGCCACTTCAAGTCTGCAACTGCGAACCCGACTAGATAGGGTGTGAGCGAGAGCGTTTAGCTTTGGATGCTTG
>NZ_KV797928.1:63793-75312 GCF_001809535.1 Aerococcus sp. HMSC062A02
AAGCACTCAAAAGCTGCTCTTGCGAACCCGACTAGACAGGGTGTGAGACTTAGCGCTTAGGCTTGGATGATTGGAGCAAGTAAGGATAAGAGCGAAGAATTCGCTCGTTCCTTACTTGTGACATCACTCCAAGCCTGCCAAGTCGAACTCAACTACACAGGGTGTGAAGGCTAGCGGGAGTACAAGAGCAACTAGTTCTTGTCTATACTCTCTCCCAAGCCACAATTAAGCATGAGGAGTGTGGCTTAATCAATGTGGAGCCACAATTAAGGCTTAGCAGTGGGTGTTAATTCTTGTCAACCCACAATCAATTACTGCAAATGTGGGTGACTAAGTTCTAAGCCACAATTGAGAAGGGCTAATGTGGCTTAATGGGGAGGAGGCCACAGTTAAGTCCCCTAAGTGTAGCTTGCAGTGTCTTAGTCCGATTTGGATGGGAAGTCGATACGCCTGCCGCTTTTTTAAGCGAACTTGAATGTGTAATAAGTCTAGATGGTCGCTTATTTATAAAATTAAGGAAAATAATCTGGGATTTTGAAGACAGTCAGGCGCTTTAGTGCTATTATTGGATTATTATCGATGAGGAGGGGCAACTTTGTCCAAACGTAAATATTTTAGACCCTTTGATAGCCTACGCTTTCTGTCGATGCTGGCTATTATTTTCTATCATTATACAAAACACCTCCTACCAGGGGGCTTTTTAGCTGTAGATATCTTCTTTATCCTCTCAGCTTTCTTAATTAGTGGACGGCTGGAGAGGGGATATCAGATGACGGGAGAATTCCCACACTTTTGGTCGACTTTTTTCAGGCGACTGGGGCGACTCTTCCGGCCCATGCTCTTCGTCCTGGTGGTGGGGACCTGCTATCTCTTGGTCTTCCGTTTTGACCTTTTGACCAACCTACCGCGTATGTTCTTCTCCAGCTTGGTCTTTGTCAATAACTGGTCGCAGATCCTAGCAGGGGGCTCGTATTTTGCGGATTTCGCCCACCCCTCGATCTTTACCCATCTCTGGTACTTGAGCATGTATGCCCAGTTCCTATTCTTATGGCCGGCCCTGGTTCGTTTGATCAGGCCCTATTTAAAGTCTGCTAAAGGGGCTTCCTGCTTCTACCTCATCCTAGCTGTTCTGAGTGCCATACTGATGGCGGTACTTTTTGATCCAGGCAAGGACCCGAGTCGCGTCTACTATGGGACGGATACCCGGCTCTTCAGCTTTGCACTAGGGGCCGCAGCTGGAACAATGATGCAGACGGATAAATTCCGTCAGATCATCAAGAAGGGGGCCACTTGGTTGACTTCGCTCTTGACCTTGGGAATCGGGGGCCTCATTTTCTTCATGATGCGCTATTTAACGGATTCATGGAGTCTGACCTATTACGGGGGGATGTTTGTTTTTGACCTCTTAGTGCTTGCTTTTATGGTTCTCTTAACCCTGCCAGGCAACTTAATCGCCAAGCTCTTACGCTTCCGTCCCCTATCTTGGTTGGGGCAGATGACTTATGGGATGTATCTCTTCTACTATCCTGTCTTCATTATCTTCCGTTCAGCACCCAAGTCGTCTAACTTCTTCGTCTCCTCGATTGCTTGGCAGCTGGCTCTTATTATATTCCTCGGGGCGCTGACCCATATTGTGGTGGTTCATCGGAAGGCCTACGTTCCCATCTTCAACCGGCCTAAGGGAGTCCCCCTCCAGTTAAAATCAGGCTTTAGAGCTGCCTTATCTTCTGAAACGTCACTAGCTAGTCGGATTGCCTTCTGGGCCTATCTCGCGATGTTAGTGGGGACTGGGGTCGCGCTCGCCCTAGCACCGATTGAACATGAAACGGCCGACCAGATCCGCCAGGCTGAAGAGCAAAAGGCAGCGTTGAAGAAGCAAAACCAAGCCATCGCCCAGGGTAATGTGTCAGATCCGGCCAGCGAAGAAGAAATTAAAGCCTATATCGACCAATTGCCAGCCGACCAACAGGGCTTCCTCTCCTCTCTTCCTAAAGAACAGGTGCAGATGGCCCATAACCTCCAGGCAACTTTTATCGGTGATTCCTTGCTCTTAGGTGCTTCTGAAATGCTGTCGATTACTTATCCTAATTCCTATATCAGTGCGGAAGTGGGCCGGCAAGTCTATGCCATTGCGCCGGTGATTGAACAGCTTAAAGCCAACCAGGCCCTCTTTAATCCAGTAGTTATTAACTTGGGAGCCAATGGCGGCTTCTCTAGCCAGCAAATTGTTGATATGGTGGAACAGATCGGCAAGGATCGAACCATTTATTTGGTCAATACCCATGTTAACCGGCCTTGGCGCGACGAGGTGAATGCCAATCTCAAGACCGCCGCTGATCAATTAGGGGATAAGGTTCACTACCTGGATTGGAATGCTTACTTCAATAGTCAGGAGGCCGCACCGAGCTGGCTAGGCGACGATGGTGTCCACTTCAATGATGAAGGACGTAAGCAGTGGGTGGCCTTTGTGACCCGGGCTATCTATGAATCGGAGCACCAAGAACTTCCTGAAGACCAGGAAAAGAAGAGCCAAGATTGACCCTCGCTTCATAAGTTTATGATTGCAGTCTTAAGCATTTTAGCGTAAACTGTAAGTATCACCTTAATATGTGGCAGGGTTGACCATTCAGCCTTTAGAGGCGGTTTGGCAACTCAACTGATTAAACAAAGAATAATGGACTCTGCCGGACTTGCGGTAGGGTCCTTTTAATTAAGGAGGCAGCTATGGAAGATACGATCGTTCGTGTCGAGGACTTAATCTTTGCCTATCAAGAAGACCAAGAGAGGCCCACCATCCAGGGGGTATCCTTTGAGATTAAACGAGGGGACTGGCTAGCCATTATTGGCCATAATGGGTCAGGAAAATCGACTCTGGCTAAGCTCATCGATGGGCTCTTGGAGGCCCAATCCGGCCATATTTATGTGGACGGTCAAGAACTTTCCGAAGAGACAGTGTGGGAGATCCGCCAAAAGGTTGGTTTTGTTTTCCAGAATCCGGATAATCAGTTTGTTGGGGCGACAGTAGAAGACGATGTGGCCTTTGCTTTGGAGAATGCGGGCATTCCTAGAAGCGAAATGGTTGAACGGGTCAATCGGGCCTTAGACCAGGTCAATATGAGTCAGTACAAGGACCGGGAGCCTTCTAGCCTATCTGGCGGACAGAAGCAGCGAGTGGCCATTGCGGGCGTCCTCGCCTTACAACCAGAAGTTATTATCTTGGATGAAGCGACGGCCATGCTAGACCCAGAAGGCCGGCATGAGGTCGTCTCTTTGATGCAGGACATTAAGGAGAGCCAGGAGATGACGGTCCTATCCATTACTCACGACCTCAATGAAGCTGCTATGGCAGACCAAATCTTTGTCGTGAACCAGGGGCAAATTGTCAAAAAGGGCCGCCCAGAAGAAATCTTTAAGGAGGGCCAGGCCCTGGTAGAGATGGGTTTGGACGTTCCCTTTGCAGAACAATTAAAGGAGGCCCTCCAGGCACGGGGACTTGACATGCCAGAAGCTTATTTAACGGAAGAAGGGTTGGTGGACTATCTATGCAAATTGAATTCGACCAGGTAGGCTTTGCTTATGGTGCAGGAACAGCCTTTGAGATGCAGGCCCTGCACGATGTGACCTTAACTATCCCAGATAAGAGCTTTACAGCCTTGGTGGGCCATACAGGTTCTGGTAAATCGACAGTAATTCAACACCTCAATGCCTTGCTCCTTCCCAGCTCTGGGGAGGTTCGTTTGGGCAATTTTGTTCTGAACTCAGAAAGCAAGGGCAAAGGCTTGAAGGACTTGCGAGCAAAAGTCGGCATGGTCTTTCAATTTCCGGAATCCCAACTCTTTGAAGAAACCCTTTTAGCCGATGTTATGTTCGGGCCTAAGAACTATGGTGCCAGCGAAGAAGAGGCACGGGAACGAGCCTTTGAAGCCTTAGATTTGGTAGGCATAGCTCCTGAGCTCCATGACCGGTCCCCCTTTGAATTATCAGGCGGTCAGATGCGCCGGGTGGCTATTGCCGGGATCCTCGCCATGCAACCGGAAGTGCTTGTCTTGGATGAGCCGACTGCTGGTCTGGACCCTAAAGGCCAAAAAGAAATGCTGGAAATGTTCTACCAGCTCTACCAGGACAAGGGCTTGACAGTGGTTTTGGTCTCCCACCATATGAATGACGTGGCCAAGTATGCCAACCATGTCATTGTCATGGAGGGAGGCACTTGTATACGCTCAGGCCGTCCTGAAGAAATCTTTCAGGATCCTGACTGGCTCCACCAGCACCAGTTGGACTTGCCAGATAGCCTGCACTTTGCCCGGACTTATGAAGCTCAAACGGGCAGGCCCTTAAGCGGGACAGCTCTGACAGTGGACCACTTAGCTGATGCTATCCTGGCAGATTTAGGAAGGGGGTTAGACTCCAATGAAGGATAAATTTATCCTAGGACGTTACCTACCGGGGGATTCCTTCATCCACTACTTAGACCCGCGTGCTAAGTTGATTGCTATGGTTCTTCTCCTAATCTTTATTTTCTTTGCCAATAATGTCTGGTCCTATGCTCTCTTATTTGCCTTTGTCATGTTTATGGTGGCTTTGACGAACATTTCCCTGTCAGTCTTTATCAAGGGCTTGCGGCCCATGGTAGTCTTGATTCTCTTTACGGTGATCTTGCAGCTCTTCTTCACCCGGACCGGGGAAGTTATCTGGCAGTGGGGCTTCCTAGTGTTGACAAAGGACGGCTTGATGAATGCGGCCTTTATCTTCTTGCGCTTCGTCCTGATTATCTTTATTTCGACCTTGCTCACCCTGACCACCCAACCCTTAGCCATAACCGATGCCCTTGAAAGTTTATTTTCACCTTTCCGTAAGATCTTACCTGTCCACGAAATGGCGCTTATGCTCTCTATCGCTCTGCGCTTCGTTCCGACTTTAATTGATGAGACGGATAAAATTATGAACGCCCAGCGTGCACGGGGCGTAGACTTCAATGAAGGCAATATCTTCGAACGGGTGAAAGCCTTTATTCCAATCTTAATCCCGCTCTTTGTCAATGCCTTTAACCGGGCCTATGACCTGGCCACGGCTATGGAGGCACGGGGATATCGCGGGGCAGAAGGGCGGACCAAGTACCGGGAATTGACCTGGCAGGGCCGAGATACGCTATCGCTTGTCGTGGTAGGTCTGGTCTGCCTAGGACTTCTTTTACTCAAAGATTAAGGAGGGATTTTTTGCAACGTTACAAGCTGACTTTGGCCTATGATGGCAGTCCCTATGTTGGCTTTCAAGTGCAACCCAATGGACCTAGTATCCAGGGGGAACTGCAGCGGGCTTTAAAACTGATGACCAAGGGCCAGACGATTAATGTCCATGGCTCTGGACGGACAGATTCTGGGGTCCATGCTTATGGTCAGGTGGTCCACTTCGATTACCCGGCGCCGATAGCTGAAGAGGCGCTCCTGCGTGCCCTGAACAGTATCTGTGACGATAGTATCTGTATCCAGAAGGTTGAAGCGGTGGAAGACACTTTCCACGCTCGCTACCACACCTCGGGCAAGCGCTACATCTACCGGGTGGAAGGGGGGCCTTTCATGTCCCCTTTCAAGCGCCACTATGCCCTCCACCATCCCTATCAAACGGATCTTGACCGTATGGCCCAGGCTCTTAGTTATATTAAGGGGCAGCATGATTTTGAAAGCTTTTGTTCGACCCATACCGATAAGACGAATTTTGTGCGGACCATTTACCGGGCAGAAGTACACCCGGGAGCAGCCCCCTCTAGCTATTACTTCCTCTTCGAGGGGGATGGTTTCTTGTACAATATGGTCCGTATTTTGGTGGGCACCCTGCTCCAAATTGGTGACGGGCTCAAGCCGATTGAGGAGATGCCCCGTTTGCTTGAAGTTCGAGACCGCAATGAAGCAGGACCCACTGCAGCCGCTCATGGCCTCTACTTGGATGAAGTTTTCTATTTATCAGCAGAAGACCGGGCTCAAAAGACTGCCCAGTGGTTGAACTTTAAGAAGGAAGCAGATTTTGATGCATAGGAAGAGGAGGCGTTTGTTCTGTTAGTTGTTATTTTTCTTGGCATTGTGGTGTCGCTCTTATTGGTAGGATCGTCCTTTTATTTATACAAACGGTCGCGCAATAAGTGGTACTTGCTCTTTATTGGCATTGGCCTCTTCTTTTGGGTCTTTGCGACGGCCATGCTCTTTATGACGATCTCTGCTTAGTATCATGTTTTATGGGCCTAAATCAGCTATTGAAGGCAAAAAAATTCCCAGTCACAGATGGACTGGGAATTTTTTCTTATCCTGTGAATTATTCAGCTAACTTAGCTTCTTGGTCTAGGGCCGCTTGGGCTAGGATGTTGAGATAGTGCCATGGGCGGTCAAAGTGAGGTTGGAAGAGGAAGTCGACATAGGCTAAATCCTCAATGGTCATATGGTTTTGGATGGCCAAGGAGAGGGTGTTGGCAGATTGGGTAATGTCATACTTGGACATTAATTGGCCCCCAACGATCCGACCAGTGCCTACTTCGTAAACAAGTTTCATATGAACGACTTCATTAGTTGGCATGAATTCGGGACGATAAAAGTCTTTGACATAGACAGAACGAGTGTCTAGGCCGAATGATTCAGCAGAGCCGTCGTTAACCCCTGTCGAGCCAATGTTCCAGCCGAAGAGTTTCAGACCAGAAGTGGATTGGGTACCACGGTATTTAACGCGGTCTTCTTTAATATTTTTACCAACTAGGTTCCCCATACGAACGGCATTGGTAGCCAATGGAATGTAGGCATGGCCATCATTAGGGTTGTAGTTCACGGCGCAAGAGTCGCCACAAGCGTAAATATCTGGGTCAGAGGTATGCATGAAGTCATCGACGATTAAAGCACCGTTATCGAAGGTCTTGAGGTCGCCGAAGAGTTCATTGTTAGGTTTGAAACCGACACAGAGGATAGCCATGTCGCATTCATACTCGCCCTTGTTGGTCCGAACAGCTTTGACAGCCCCATTCTCATCTCCAACAAAGCCATCCGCAAATTCAGACATGTGCATTTCAACCCCATGTTCTTGGATGGTTTCTTCTAAGATATCGGTCATTTCGCTATCGAGATACTTGCTCAGTGGGTGAGGCATGCCGTCGATCAGGACAACTTCCTTGCCAGTTTCAGCGAAGGCTTCAACAAGTTCAATCCCGATATAGCCCCCACCAACAACAGCTATCCGTTTCTTATCGTTCTTCTTAGCAATAATTTCTTGGGCATGGTTAAAGTTCTTGCAGAGAAGAACATTGTCAAGATCCAAGCCATCAATTGGAGGAATAATTGGCCAAGAACCTGAAGAAAGCACTAACTTGTCATAGCTATCTTCAAAGACTTCGCCTGTTTTCAAGTCTTTGACTTGGACTTTCTTGTTGGCTTGATCGAGTTCTAAGACATCGTGTTCCATCTTCACATTGGCGCCGAGTTCAGCTAAGGCATCGGGGCTAGAGTAGAAGAGGCCGTCAACATCCTTAACGACACCACCAACATAGAGGGCGATCCCGCATGAGAGGAAGGAGACATTATCGTTCCGTTCATAAATCGTAACATCGATGTCCTCGTTCTCGTTTAACATGGTTGTTACTGCAGCAGTTCCGGCATGGGTACAGCCAATTACAATTACTTTCATCTGGCATTCTCCTTTATATTAAAGTTAAATCTATTACTAACTCTTTCACAATCTTATTATACACGTTGACAGCGATTTCACAAACTAATAACACTTAATCTAAAAACAATAATTGTTCTATTAATAAAATTGTCATTAACTTTAAACAAGATCAATAAGCTTTCGATATAATGATGAAAGCGCAGTCAATCAGGGAGTGATGTATTTTGATAAGGTCTTTTTCTAATAATAAACTAATTGTTTCTGGGCAGTTTATAAACAATAAATGTTCTTTTTGCGAGAGGCAAGTGAAGGGATAATGAAAGGGCTTTTAATTGTAGTTTGGGCGGCTTTATGTCATGATAGAATCAGTAATAGTGGTGCAAATTAGCAAGCGATAACAGAAAGAGGGATAGCATGAAAAGTAAAGCAGCAGTGGCTTTTGGGCCTAATGATTTAAGAATGGTTGAAGTAGATGTTGAGGATCCGCATCCAGGTGAGGTAATGGTTAAGATTGCCTACACTTCGGTTTGTCATACGGATATTTATAGCTTATCAGGTGATGACCCATCGGCTATTTTCCCTTGTATCTTGGGGCATGAGGCTGCGGGTGAAGTGGTAAAAGTTGGGGATGGCGTTGAGAGTGTTGAAGTGGGCGACCATGTGATCCCTCTCTGGAAGCCAGAATGTGGGAAATGTGACTATTGTCAGAAAGGCTTGAACTTCTGCTCAGCCATTAGTGAAACCCAAGGCCAAGGCGTGATGCCCGATGGAAGGCCGCGCTTCTCTTATGAGGGTAAGCCCATCTATCATTTCATGGGGACCTCCACTTTCAGTGAATATACCGTCCTGCCTGAGATTGCCTTGACCAAGATTGATCCCGAAGTGCCCATGGATGAAGTCTGTCTCTTGGGCTGTGGGGTAACAACCGGGATTGGGGCTGTCCGCAATGATGCTGCCGTTTATGAGAAGGCAAGTGCGGCTGTCTTTGGTATCGGGACGCTGGGTCTAGCTGCCATCCAAGAACTCAAGCGATCACAAGCCGAACGTATTATTGCAGTCGATATCGATTCTAACAAAGAAGAAGTAGCCCGCGACTTCGGGGCGACGGACTTCATTAATTCGAGCGAATTGGACCGCCCTGTCCAGGAAGAAATTATCGAATTGACCGATGGCGGGGTTGACTTCAGCTTTGTTTGTGTGGGCAATACCGACGTGATGAATGCTGGTCTAGAAGCCACGCACAAGGGCTGGGGAGAAAGTGTTATTATGGGCGTAGCTGCCGGCAATGACAAGATCTCAACCCGTCCCTTCCAATTGATTACCGGTCGGACTTGGCTAGGAACTTCCTTTGGTGGCGTCACCGGACGTACGGGACTCAGCGAATTAGTGGAAGAATACTCTGAGGGTGGCATTGACCTCAAGCCCTTCATCAGCCACCGCATTGCCTTTGACGATATTGAACAAGCCATCGAATGGCAAGAGAACGGTGAATCCCTGCGAGATATTCTGACTTTCTAGGAGGTTTAACCATGGAATTAATTGAAAGTAAGAAAATTTTTGGCGGAGACCAGGTCCGCTACAAGCATGTGTCCAAGGTCCTTGGCTGTGAGATGGTCTTTAGCCTCTTTCTGCCAAAAGAATCCCAAGACCGTCCAGTGCCCCTGGTCTGGTTCTTGTCGGGGCTGACCTGTGATGACCAGAACTTCTCCACCAAGTCGGGCTTCCAGCGCTATGCAGCAGACTTGGGATTAGCAGTCTTAATTCCCGATACCTCCCCACGCGGATCAGAAGCCGCCGATGATGAGGCCTATGACCTAGGCCAAGGCGCAGGTTTCTATCTCAATGCCAGCCAGGAACCTTGGGCTAGCCACTATCAGATGTATGATTATCTATTGGAAGAGCTCGCTGAGCTCGTTGAAAACTGCCTCCCCCATGGTTCTAGCCAACAAGCCATCATGGGGCATTCCATGGGCGGTTACGGCGCTTTGGTGATGGGAGTGAAAAATCCCCATCGCTTCCAGAGCATCTCGGCCTTTGCACCCATTTCAAATCCGACTCAGGTCCCCTGGGGTCGCAAGGCCTTCACTGCCTATCTCGGACCTGACGAAAGTACTTGGGCTGAGTGGGATCCTGTCCACTTGGTTAAGGAAGCTAAAGATGAAATTCCTATCTTCATTAGCCAAGGCACAGCAGACGAATTTTACCCTGAGCAATTGGACGAAAGTGCCTTCCTAGAAGCAGCAGAAGTCGCTAACTATCCGGTCCGCTATCAAAAGGAAGAAGGCTATGACCATTCCTATTACACCATTTCGACCTTTATCGGAGACCATTTGAAATTCCATGCTGACCACCTATAGGGTGTGAGCAAAGGCGGTTAGAAAAGGATGACTGGAGGTAAAAGGGATAAGAACGGCTTTAGCCGGTCGTTCCCTTTTACCGAAGTCACTCCTTTTCTGCCTTTTCGAGCCTAACTGGAGGGTGTGGGCAATAGCGTTTAAAGTTGACGAAAAAAAGAAACTGGGCCTTGTTTCCAGTTTCTTTTCGTTTATGGTGCATTATTTTGCAGACGACTTCTTATCTTTCTTGCGGAAAAGATGGGAGAGAACTAGGCCGGTAAGGGTCAGGATTGGGATGCCTTCGACGAGGAAGGCTAGAGCATTGCTTTTTTTCATGGGGCACCTCCTTACTGATATTATAACAAGATTTCCAAATAAAATTAAGCTTAGGGATTGACTTCTATTGGCGGATAAGGTATGATATTAAACGGTATTGTTTGCCCCACGATTGCCCCGGAAATCAATTGTGAATTGCAACAATCAGTCAAGAAAAACGGAGGAAAAGTAGATAATGCGTACAACATATATGGCAAAAGCTAACGAAGTTGAACGCCAATGGGTTATCTTAGACGCAACAGATATTCCATTAGGTCGTCTTTCAACAGTTGCAGCATCCATGCTGCGCGGTAAAAACAAAGCAACTTTCACCCCTAACGTAGACACTGGTGACCAAGTCATTATCATCAATGCTGAAAAAGTTAAATTAACTGGTAAAAAAGCATCTGATAAGAAATACTACCACCACTCAGGTTACCCAGGTGGTATCTACGAAACAACTGCAGGGACTTTACGTGAGGAAAAACCTGAACGTTTAATTGAATTATCAGTTAAAGGCATGCTTCCTAAGAACAAATTAGGTCGTCAACAATTCACACACTTACATGTGTATGCTGGCGCGGAACATCCACACCAAGCACAACAACCTGAAACTGTAGACATCAAGGACTTAATTTAAGGAGGGAACAGCTAGTGGCACAAGCACAATATCAAGCAACTGGACGTCGTAAGAACTCATCTGCCCGTGTACGCTTAGTACCTGGTAATGGGAAGATCGTCTTCAATGGCAAAGAAATGGAAGACTACCTTCCATACGCATCACTATTCGTTATCGTTAAACAACCTTTAGCAGTTACTCAAACTGAAGGTCAATATGATGTATACATCAACGTTAACGGCGGCGGTTACGCTGGTCAATCAGGTGCAGCTCGTCACGGTATCGCCCGTGCCTTACTGCAAGTTGATCCAGACTTCCGTAAACCATTAAAAGACGCTGGCTTGCTCACACGTGACCCACGTATGAAAGAACGTAAGAAACCAGGTCTTAAGAAAGCTCGTAAAGCGCCTCAATTCTCAAAACGTTAAGAATTGGCGACCAAGAACTTTTCCAGCACTTGCCCATGGCAGGTGCTTTTTTGTGCTTGCTTTAGCTTATAAATTTGATAAAATAGGACAAAAGGTTGGATGAATTTTTTTGTATAAAATTGTATTGGTGAGCATCCGTTCCGCTGGTGAGCATCCGTTCCGCTTTTGAATTTGGTCCTT
>NZ_KV797929.1 GCF_001809535.1 Aerococcus sp. HMSC062A02
CAAGGTGTCGGCAGTTCGACTCTGTCTTGGACCACTCTGGTGGGATAGCGAAGTGGCTAAACGCGGCGGACTGTAAATCCGCTCCTTCGGGTTCATAGGTTCGAATCCTATTCCCACCATTTCAATTATTATTGGGGTATCGCCAAGTGGTAAGGCAACAGACTTTGACTCTGTTATGCGTTGGTTCGAATCCAGCTACCCCAGTT
>NZ_KV797930.1 GCF_001809535.1 Aerococcus sp. HMSC062A02
TGACGAAGGTTTCGGAGATGAGGTCACCTTGGCTTCCGTCTGGGTTCACTTTATATACTCGGATCCACGAACCACTTGGGCTGTTAGGATCAGCTGGATTTTCTTTACCACGTTCAGTCTTAGCGGTTACTGAAGTTCCGTCTGTCCCGTTATTTCCGTCAGTTCCATCAAAGATAAATTCGCGGCTGATTTCGCGTTCGCCTGGCTCAACAACGCCGTTGTTATTAGCGTCTTCATGGATGATTACCCATGTCCCTGGACGGTCTTTACCTGTTT
>NZ_KV797931.1 GCF_001809535.1 Aerococcus sp. HMSC062A02
CCTTTCTAAGGATATAACGGAATACACAATCGTCACTTTGTTCAGTTTTGAGAGGCCTATCTCAAGCGAAATGGAAAGTAACCGGGCCTGTAGCTCAGTTGGTTAGAGCGCACCCCTGATAAGGGTGAGGTCGATGGTTCGAATCCATTCAGGCCCATTAATTAAATAAATTAATCCTATGGGGGATTAGCTCAGCTGGGAGAGCGCCTGCT
>NZ_KV797932.1:0-43906 GCF_001809535.1 Aerococcus sp. HMSC062A02
ATTCCTTTCTAAACGCCTTTGCTCACACCCTATACTTGTTGGCGTTGGAGATTTTGGCGGATTTGTGAGTTCATGAAGAGGAGGCTGGCATCGTATTCGATGCCTGCTACCATTTCATTGAAGCGTTCAAAGCCTTCTGTTTGGTACTCGACGAGTGGGTTGTTTTGAGCATATGCACGTAGACCTACTCCTTGGCGCAATTGGTCCATGGCATCGATATGATCGGTCCAGCGGCTGTCAACAGCGCGTAGAATAACCACTTTCTCAAATTCCAAGATCAAGTCTGGGTTCGAGATGTCGTTTAACTTACTTTGGAAGCGGTCCTGGGCCCGGTCTTTGAGTTCTTCTTTCATCTCATCAGGGTCCAAGTCTTCCAAGTCACCTTGGGACATGTCATTTTCTGTCAAGAGAACGGTTTGAACAAAGTCTGTTAAGGCCTCGTAATTCCAATCCGATTCATCGCCGGCTGTGTATTGATCAACGACACGGTCAATGGTTCGGTCAATCATTTGCCACATAATGTCATCGAGGGAATCTTCTTCCTCGATAATTTGTTGGCGCTGGTCATAGATAATCTCCCGTTGTTCACGCATCACTTCATCGTATTCCAGTACGTTCTTCCGGGTATCGTAGTTGTTCCCTTCCACACGTTTTTGGGCAGATTCCACTTGTTTGGAGATCATCCGGCTTTCAATGGCAACATCATCTTCGCCGTCGCCATCAATATTTAAACTTTCCCAAACCGCTTTAACCCGGTCTGAACCGAAGCGGCGCATGAGGTCATCCTCTAAGGAGAGGTAGAAACGTGAATAACCAGGGTCCCCTTGACGGCCTGACCGTCCACGCAACTGGTCATCGATCCGCCGCGATTCATGGCGTTCGGTTCCGATAACCGCTAAACCGCCAGCTTCCTTAACCCCAGGTCCTAACTTAATGTCAGTCCCCCGGCCGGCCATATTAGTTGCGATCGTTACGGCCCCTTTTTGGCCAGCTTGGGTGACGATTTCAGCTTCTTTAGCGTGGTTCTTCGCATTCAAGATATTATGTGGTACCCCACGTTTGCTGAGGAGATTGGAGAGTAATTCCGAGGTTTCAACCGCTACCGTCCCGACCAGGACAGGTTGACCATCTTGGTAGCGTTCCTGGATTTCATCGGCAACCGCCTCAAACTTGGATTCCAAATTAGGATAAATAATATCTGGAGCATCGATCCGTTGCACAGGGCGGTTGGTTGGAATCTGAATCACGTTCATATTGTAGATTTCACGGAATTCTTCTTCCTCCGTCTTAGCAGTACCGGTCATCCCCGCTAATTTATCGTACATCCGGAAATAGTTCTGGAAGGTGATCGTTGCCATGGTCTTCGATTCGTTTTGAATTTCGACATTTTCTTTGGCTTCAATGGCTTGGTGGAGGCCATCCGAATAACGACGGCCATCCATAATCCGACCGGTAAAGCCGTCAACGATCTTAACTTCACCTTCTTGGACCACATAGTCAATATCCAGGAGCATAATATAGTTAGCACGTAAGGCCGTATCGATATGGTGGATCAAACGTCCATTCTCCACATCATAGAGGTTATCCAAGTGGAAGACATCTTCTGCCTTCTCAATCCCCTCTTCAGTCAGGCTGATCGTCTTGGAACTGACATCGATCACATAGTCTTCTTCTTCTTGCAGGCTCTTCACAAAGTAGTCCGCCCGTTGGTAGAGCGCCGTAGATTGTTCAGCTTGGCCAGAAATAATCAAAGGTGTCCGCGCCTCATCGATCAAGATTGAGTCTACCTCATCGACAACCGCGTAGTGGAGCGGCCGTTGGACCATTTGACTCTTATAGACCACCATGTTATCGCGGAGGTAGTCAAAGCCCAATTCATTATTGGTCGAATAGGTAATGTCACAGTTATAGGCTTCACGCTTTTGGTCGGAAGACATATCATTGGTATTCAAACCAACTGTTAGCCCTAAGAATTCGTAGAGCTCGCCCATCTCAACCGAGTCCCGACGCGCCAAATAGTCATTGACTGTCACCACATGGACGCCCTTGCCTGATAAGGCATTCAGATAGACAGGCATGGTTTCCGTCAAGGTCTTGCCTTCCCCCGTCTTCATCTCGGCAATATTCCCATAGTGGAGGGCAAGTCCACCCATGATTTGAACATGGAAAGGATAGAGTCCAAGCACCCGACGCGCCCCTTCGCGGACAGTTGCGAAGGCTTCAACCAGCACATCTTCTTCAGTTTCTCCATTCTGCAAACGTTCTTTAAAGGATTCCGTCTTTGCCCGGAGCTGGTCATCTGAATACTCAGCGAACTTATCCCCTAAGGCCTCAACTTTCTTCGCTTGTTTGTTAAAGCGACGCAATTCTTTCCGGTCATTTTCAAATATTGATTTCAAAAAGCTAGCCATTCTATTCTCCTTATCTGGTCAATTGCGGCTATCGCTTGTTAACCCAATTGATTATCTTCATATATCTCATTATTTTATCATGCTTTATCCTAAAATTGAACCTTAGAGCCCGCTTATAAAAGGCAAAGGCACACTTATTTCTATTTTAACACAGTTAGCGCCTTAAATGGAAGATAGTGAAAAATGCCCTGTTAAAATAGGGAAAAATTAAAAAATGACTCTTGATTGAAAGAGTCAGTGTCGATTAAATCATAAGTAAGTATGTACTTATCCTATTCAAGAAAGACGTAAAGTCACTCGGCTGATGGAAAGTGCTTCTTTTTGGCCTGAGCGAGGTCAACTTCAATCGGAAGAACTAGGGCATCTTCAGGAACTAATAAATCATCAGGCAAGGAGGGGGTGGGGATAGGGTCTCCTTCTTCTTCAGCGATAATCAGCCAGCCTTCGAGAAGATCTTTAGCCATATATAAGGCCTCGTCCATATCTTCACCGCACGAAAAGGCACCCTCCAAGTCAGGAAATTCAATAGCAAACTGGCCAGCTGATGGAGTAAAAATAGCATAGTATAAATACATCCGTACACGTCCTTTCTCTCTAAATGTGGTAAACTAGCAAAAAACAGCTTTTCTATCGTGAGAAGATGCGAAAGTTTTATTTCTTCCCATATTTTTGTTCATCTTTTACCGTTGTGTAGATCGTCAAGCCTAAACCGACAATGATAGTTACAGTCAATAAGATTAATAAGACACATGTAGTTGCTGACATAGTGTAAACCCCCATATCTTTGAAACGGTACATTTTAGAATTAAGCTAGGCAGCTCGATAGGCAAAAATAACGCCATGTAAAGTTCATAATATCATTTACTTAGCCCAACTAATGAAAGCATGAATTCGTATCACGCAAGCTAATGATAACATAAGTGGAAATACAGGCCAATATTTAATAGTAGCTGTCTCCTTTTTAACAGCTGTAGTCGGCTAAGAACTCCTAATATAAAAAAAGCATCTTCCTAGTCCACAGAAAAAGGCAGATGCTTTTAAATTTTTGAAGAGTATTGGGACAGGCATGTAGATACCAGCCTCACTTACCACAAGCTAGTCGACAAGCAATCCCCTGCTCGATAGCAGCATTTCTCCACCATCCTACCAGAAACCTAGCACATATTGGAGGCCTAAGCTCACCAGAGTAATAGCAATCCAACAAACGGCCCCTAAACCCAGGGCACTAGCACCCGAGCGCAAGAGCTTGACCAAGTCAGTATTCAAACCAATGGCTGCCATAGCCCAAACGATCAGAAACTTGCTAGCCCATTTGAATGGAGCGAAAAGACTGTCTGGTAAGCCGATAGCCAGGCAGATGGTTGTGAGGAGAGAAGCCAGAACGAAGTAAATAATAAATTGCGGTAGGCTGGCTTTAATTTTTTGTCCCCAAGTCAAGTTAGTAGGCGTTTCTTCCCCGTGACGACTGCGCCAGAAGCTCAGGCCTAGCGTAATTGGAATAATAGCCAGGGTCCGGGTCAATTTCACGGTAATGGCCTTATCCAGGGTTTCGCTTCCTAAGTTAAAGAGGCTATCCCAGGTGGAAGCCGCCGCTGTCACAGATGAGGTATCATTGACCGCTGTCCCTGCAAAGATACCAAAGGCTTCCCCAGTTGTGGTATCGAAGCCCAACCACTGACCTAGGCTTGGGAAAATCAGGGCTGCTAGGACATTAAAGAAAAAAATCACAGAAATCGCCTGGGCGACTTCCTCTTCTTCGGCTTCGATGACAGGCGCGGTTGCAGCTATAGCTGACCCACCACAAATGGACGACCCCACCCCAACCAAAGTGGCCGTCTTCGCATCAATATTCAAATAACGGCTAAAAATAAAGGCCACCAAGAGGGCAACTGAAATGGTTGAGAGAATAATAGGTAAGGAGCTCAAGCCGGTTTCAATCACCACCGAAAGATTGAGGCCAAAGCCTAGTAAGACAACAGCGGCTTGTAATAAGACCTTACTCGAAAAACGAATTCCCGGTTGAAAAGCGGCCCCTGCTGTCCAAAATAGGGCTACAATCATTCCCATTAAAATAGCAAAAACAGGTCCCCCAATGATAGGAAAAGCCTGTCCCAAAAAATGCGCTGGAACTGCAATGGCTAAAGATAAAATCAGTCCTGGCAATAATTGACGATTAATTTGCATAAGATGCCTTCTTTCTAAATCATAAGATGGGCAAAAGTCTCGGCTTTTTCAAGAAAGATGCCAAAAGTTAGCCCTGGCATCCACTTGGCGAATTCGGCCGATCATCTCACAATGCTCGGCCTTCATTCGCCCTCGTGACCCAGGGCTGGTCGACTTTTGTCTTACTTTATTTTCATTAAATCACAATGCTTCATTAATTTCCAATCAATTTTATTTTCCAGATGATCACTTCCAGCTATCTTAAGCGACAAAAAGAAGGCTGAGACAAAGGTCCCAGCCTCCTTTTTAAATAGCGCACATTTTTCAAAAACCTGCTCCAAAAGTCAGGCCTGATCGACTTTTCACAGTCTCTTAGAGCGGTTATGATTTGATCTTGAGATAGAGGCTCTGAACCATAAAGATCAGGATAAACAAGGCCGCTATCGTAGCGCCAGGTGGGGTATCGAAGTAATAGGAGACCGTCAGCCCCCCTAGCATACCAACCAGGGCTAAGCAGATTGCTAGATAAATCACCTGGTTGAAGTGGCGGGCTATCCGCATAGCGATCGCTGCTGGCATGATAATAATCGCAGAAACCAAGAGGGAGCCCGCAATTGGCATCATAATAGAGATAGCAACCCCTGTCACAACAGAGAAAAGAACAGAAATTAAGCGGGTAGGCAGGCCTGCCGTATAGGCGGTATCCTCATCAAATGACAGGACATACAAGATCCGCTGGTTGACCAGGTAGGCCAGACCAACAAGGACAGCGAGGCCAATCAATAAGCCAATTTGCAAGGGTGAAATGGCGACAATCGAACCGAAGAGATAGGATTCGATACTGGCTGCCGAATCAACCCGAGAGAGGAGAAGAAGGGCTAGGGCCATACCACCTGACATCAGCATAGCGATCGAGATATCTGAATAATTACTGTAGACCCGTCTGAGGTATTCTAACAACATGGCAGCCAGGATAACCAAGGCAATCGTGGTCAGAGTCGGTTCCAAGCCAAGCAAATAACCCAAGGCCACGCCTGCTAGGGAAATATGGGCCAAGGTATCCGCCATTAAGGACTGCTTACGGAGGATTAAGAAGAGCCCTAAAATCGGCGTGAAGAGTGCCATAGCTAGACAGGCTATGACGGCTCTTTGCATGAAGTCATACTGAAGCATCTCCATGGGGTACCCTCCTCTCTGACTAAGTGAATCTGTTTGTCGAAGTAATCTTTTAGAGACAGGTCCTCATGGGTCACCATAAGGATTGCCTTAGCGTGGTTGCGGGTATTGTGGCGGAGCAAGTCATAGAAATTTTTGCGCGACTCAATATCCATCCCTGTTGTCGGTTCATCCAGGATAAAGAGATCGGGATCCGTCGCAAAGACTCGGGCCAGGCAGATCCGCTGCTTCTGCCCACCTGACAAGTCGCCGATCCGCTCATTGCGCTGTTCCCACATGCCAACGGAGTCAAAGGCGCGGCGGATATGGTCCTCATCCTCCTGGTCAAGGCGCTTAAACCAACGATTCTGTTGGTAGCGTCCAGACTGTACAAATTCATAGACCGTTGACGGAAAGCCCGCATTGAAGGAAGAAATACTTTGGGGCACATAGCCCACTTGTAATTTTTTGCCTTGAAAATTCGTCTTGGCAATCCGGCAATGGCCTTTTTCGGGTTCGAGTAGGCCCAGGATATTCTTCAACAAGGTCGTCTTAGCCGCCCCATTTTCCCCAGTTAAAATGACAAATTCGCCGGGATCCACGGTAAAACTAATATTATTTAAGACCGGCTCCTCATTGTAAGAGAAGCGCAAGTCCTCCACTTCAATATAATGCATAATCCACTCCTTTACTTCAGTCCGTCCTCAAGATTAGTTAAATTCTGCCTCATCAAGCTGAGATAGCCTTGGCCATTAGCTTCTACTGACACATCAGGAGACTCCATCGAGGTCAGGCTGCTGGTTTTAATGCCGGTATCGTGGGCAATGGTATCGGCTAATTTAGAAGATCCGCCCTGCTGGAAGAAGATCACTTCGATGCCACGCTGGCGGATGAAGTCTTCTAATTGAGCTAATTTCGCAGGAGACAGGCTAGCTGTTGAATCGACACTGGTCAAAGCAATCTGCTCCAAGTCATAGCGAGAAGCCAGGTAATTAAAGGCCGCGTGGTCGACCACAAAGTGCCGGTCTTTTTTATCAGCTAAGGCCTGGTTAAAGTCCTGGTCCAACTGGTCCAATTCTTCGATAAAGGCCTTGGCGTTGGCCTGGTAGTCTGCTCGGTGGTCCGGGTCACGGTCCGACAGGGCATCGGCAATGCCCTGAACTTCTCGCTGGGCGAGGACTGGGTCTAACCAAGTATGTGGATCCTTGGCATGGACATGGAGGTCGCCCTCTGCGTGGTCATGAGCGTCTTCCCCCTCTTCCTCATGGTCGTGGTCATGGCCTTGGTGATGGACTCCATCGATGGTCGTCACCTGACCATCCATCAGGTCCAGCTGACCCGCTGCCTCATGGACCGCAACCTTGTCTTGGTTGAGTGTCTCGAGCATGGCAGGAACCCAGGTCTCCATCTCCTTACTGTTATAGACAAAGAGGTCCGCTTGTTCTAAATCGGCTAAATTTTTAGCGCTAGGCTCGTAGTCATGGACTTCTTGACCATTAGCAATCATGACCTGAACATCTGCATGGTCCCCAGCCACCTCCTGGGTCAAGGCCTGGATGGGGTAAAAACTCGTCATCACTTGCAACTTATCCCCCGACCCGGCATTTTGCTGGGGCGATTGGCAGGCAGAGACCAGGAAGGCCAGGGGCAATAGCAAGAGGTAAATATATTTTTTCTTCATAGCTGACTCCTTTCATCAAGGTTATTCGGAATTGTTACGATTTAATACATTATAAGATAGCACAAAACTTGACTCGCTGCAATAAAAAAAGTTGAGTCCCCTCAACTTTTCCTATCCCATAGCTTACAGTCCCGTTCCCTGCTGCAAGACGGGGACCACATAGACTTCTTTGCAGAAGCCGCGCAAGGCATTATACACATGTTTAGCCCGGTTCGACGTTGGGGCAAAACCGATTACCGTCGAGCCCGTTCCGGTCATGGTCACGCCCTCCGCCCCAAACTTCTGCATCTTGGCCTTTAACTTGTTCAAAATCGGATAATTCCAAAAGACCAAATCTTCTAGCATATTCCCTGTGGCTTGAACCAAGTCTTGGTAAGACTGCTTATGAATGGCTTGAAGGACTGCCGGCGTATTCCCCTGGTCCGGCAAGTCATTAGGATCCAGGTCTTGTAAGATCTTATCTGTTGATACAGATAGCGGTGGCTTGGCTAGGACTAACCAAGAAGCTGGAAGAGCAGGAAGGGCCTGGAGCTGATCTCCCTGCCCTGTCACATGTTGGATGCCGCCGAGCAAACAATAAGGTGCATCCGCATCAATCTGCAAAGCCAATTGCAAGAGCTCATCTGTCGAATAATGCAAGTCCCAGAGTTTATTAACAGCTCGCAAAACAGCTGCTGCATCGGAACTTCCTCCGCCCAGGCCAGCAGAGACGGGAATCTGTTTCTCAATAATAATATCTAAGCCACGGTCTACTTGGCTAGCTTCCTTAATCAAGTCCGCCGCGCGATAGGCATGGTTTCTGGCATCATTAGGGAGGAAGCTCCGGCTAGTCCGCACCACAATTTCTTGGTCGGAACGTTCTTGGATGGTCAGACGATCCGAAAGATCAACCGAGGCCATCACCATGTCATAATGCCACTGCCCCTTATCCGCCTGGTAGATCAAGTCCTGGGATAGGTTAATCTTGGCTGCTGCTTTCTCAATAATCGACACACTGCCACCCCCTCATTATAGTTTACTTATTATCTTGAATTTTAGCATGACCTGCCCTTTAAATAAAGCAAAGCCGCTTTTCTTCAAGAGCTCTAATGCATCAATGAGAAAAAGGCTAGGACACCATGCCTAGCCTCAACTTCTCTAATTATTAAATTCAATTTCAACGCTTTCTGTTAAGACATCCGTGTAACTGTAACAGACACGTTCAAATTGATTTTGATCCTGGTCAAGTTCAACAACAAAAACAGCTGGAAAAGTGTCACTCAAAATCCCTTCGCGAACGGTAATCCGTTTACGTCCAGTTTGTTGAGTGACCTGGATACGGCGCCCAAGCTTCTCATCCAAAGCTGCTTTGATCGCTGCTAAGTTCCCTGACATTCTATCACTCCTCTAATGTTAACTATTATAACACATACGTTGACTTTATGCAATATCACAAATGAGCGATAGAGTCAAGACTTGACCTTATTTTCTTAGCTATTTTTTACTTAGCTATTAGCTTCTTTTCCCTGAGTTTGAATACCCTGGCGGACGACTTCAGCCACTAATAACTTCTCCGCATCAATGATGGGAAAGGCCTTCTTCGGATCATGACTATTGACATAGGAAACTTCCGTACAACCCAGGATTACGGCTGATGCGCCTTGGTCCATAAAGTCAGAAAGAATTTCCTCGTAGAGACTAAGGTCAGCAAGCGCTTGGTTCTTGACCTGGTCATAAATCAAGGTCATGATCTTCTCTTGCAGGGCTTCGTCTGGGGCCAAGGGCTGGCAACCTGCCCGCTCAATGGTCCGGTGGTAGAGTCCACTCTGGCTTGTCCCCTTGGTCGCACAGATACCAATTTTCTCCCCTTGGTGGTCAGCCAAAGCTTCTTCAACGAGTGTCAACATATTTATAATAGGCAGGTCTGTTGCTGCCTGCAGGTCATCGAAGAAATAATGAGCCGTATTGCAAGGGATAGCCAAGAAATCTGGCCCTAAACTTTCGATTTGTTTAATATCTTCTATTAGAGGCTCAACAGGGCTCGCCTGGTCGTGGTCTAAGATATAGGCGGTCCGGTCGGGAACCGTTGCATGGTTAAAGAGGATATAGTTCAAATAAGCCTGGTCGCTTTCTGGACGATATAGCTTATTCATTTCTTCTAAAAAGTTCGTGGTCGCAACAGTCCCCATCCCTCCTATAATGCCAAAGAAATGTTTCATAGTACCTCCCTCTACAGAGCCGGTTAAAGCTGGCCTGTTTCTTTAAATTTGCGGTAGTAATTGAGCTCCGATGCTTTCACATAGAGCTTGCGACGCCAGTGATTGTCATAAGGATAAGCTAGGGGGTTAAAGACCTGCCCCTCTTGGTAGAGGCCCTTCACCTGGTCGGCATAAGATGTTCCTTGGAGGCGACGCTTCACCAAACCCCGAGGCAGAACCGTAAATAAGGCCGGTATCGCCTCAAAACTATCAGGCACTGGTCGCCCAAAGAGATAGTCTTCAATGTAATAGTAGACAGGGTTTTGCCCACCTGCCGTCACATAATAATTGGACAGACCCAAGCGTGGATTCAATTCAAAGAAGACAAAAGCTTCCTGGTCATGATCGTAGATTAAGTCGAAGTTGGCATAACCTGTAAAATCATAGGCTGTCATTAAGGCCTCCACATGACGGTAGACCTCCTCATGACCATTCTCACTCAGAATAGCCAGGTGGTTACCCGCTGCGCTGGCCGACCGGTCTTCAACCATGACCCGTCCAAAAGCTGTCAGCTTAATCTGCTTATCATGAGGCGAGCGGTAAGCTGTCACTACTGCCTGGTCGGTATCCGCTCCTTCGATGAAGTCCTGAACAATAATCGGATCGAGGTAGCCACCCTGGCGCATGAGCTTGATGGCTGTCTGAGCTTCTTTAGGATCGTCACAGAAATAAATCTTCCGCTTCCCTTCAAAATGCAGGACCTGGTAGCTTGGCGTGATGGCTGGCTTAACGACCAGTTTGCCCTTAGCTTCACTTGGAAGCTGGTCATCTGTCACTTGCCAGGTATGGGGGTAAGGGACCCCCACTTCCTCACACTTGGCATAGAATTTGGCCTTGTCTGTTGCCTCTTCTAAGGTTGCTAGGTCCACATAAGGAACGGTCCATCCCGCTTCTTCAAAGATATCGCGGTGGGTGATCAAATGCTCTGTGAACGTATCCTCAGAAGCGAGAACAATTTTGGCTGCTTCTGGATAATCCCGTTCCACCCGGTCTCTAACTTCAATAAAATGCTCACGCAAGTTATCTGTTAAGTCAGGGTAGATATGCTTATTGACAATCTTCGAATGGGCAACAGGGCCGGCGTCCATGGTTACATTTAACTCCGTCTTAATGCCGTATTGCTCATGGAAGGCCCGGGCAATACTATAGGCTCCCTTGTTCCCCAAGAACAAAACAGGAACAAATGCTTGTAAATTAGACATAGCTCGGCTCCTTTTACGCGATATCGGCTGTTTCAGGGGCTAGGGTCTTGCAAGCGCCCTGATCCTTGATGAAGTAGATGGTATACCATAAGAGGAAGACATAGACCGCATAAATTTGGTGACCTAAGTCAGCCTTCTCTTGGCGGTGGTCCTCGAGTAATTGGAGGAGGGGTTCTTGGTCAAAGAATTCAGCCGCTAAGTCACTTTCAAACATAGCCTTAATATTAGAATAGAAAGGTTCTTCCCGTAACCAGTGACGGATAGGGGTTGGGAAGCCGAGTTTCTTGCGCTTGGCCCACTCTTCAGGCAGGACATCTTCAGCCGCATTACGAAGGGCGACCTTAGTTTGCTTGGCTGTTGTCCGGTATTCGTCTGGAATTCCCTTAGCCATTTCCATGACTTCCTTATCCAAGAAAGGCACACGGAGTTCAAGAGAATGGGCCATACTCATCTTGTCTGCCTTGAGCAAGATATCGCCTGGCATCCAAACATTCAAGTCCAGATACTGCATCTTTTGTAGGTCACTTTGGCCCGCCACTTGGGCATAGTAAGGGGCACAAATGTCAGTCGAGGTCTGATTGGACCGGTATTTTTCATTGAGGATAGCATGGGCTTGGGCATCTGGAAAGACCAGGGCCTGGCCGATAAATTTCTCTTCCACTGGGGTCACTGACCGTTCCGCCAATTGCTTGAGACGGGAAGGTTTTTGCCCCGTTGGTAAGAGGCGGTTAATGAAACGTCGCATGCCTAGAGGCAGTTTGTTGTAGTAATCTTGTTCAATATGGGAAGGTTGGTACCATTCATAGCCCCCGAAGAGCTCATCGGCTCCCTCACCAGATAGGACAACGGTCACATTTTCAGCAGCTAATTGGTTGAGGAAGTAGAGGGGAACAATAGAGTAGTTGGCATCTGGTTCATCCAAGTAGTAGATAATATCCTCTAAGTTGTCGAAAGCTTGTTGTCCTGAGATATAACGGCTCTTGTTTTCGATTCCGAGTTGTTCTGATAATTTTTGGGCATGGACGGTTTCATTAAACATGTCTTCATATTCTTTAAAGCCCACTGAGAAGGACTGTTGAGGCTCAAGCAAGGCGGTAACCAAGCTCGAGTCTACCCCACCGGATAGGAAGGAGCCAACTTTAACATCGGACATAGCATGGAGTTCCACTGATTCATCGATCGATGCCTTGATTTTTTCCACATAGTAATCAATATCTTCTTGGGCAGGCTCACTCGTTTCATCATGGAAGGCCTTGTCCCAATATTTCACGGTCTGCATTTTGCCATTTTGGTAGAGCATATAATGGGCTGGCTCTAACTTGTAGACCCCCTTAAAGAAAGTCTCATCTAATGGGTTATACTGGAAGGTCAAGAAAGGTTGGATAGCTTCCTTGTTTAAGGCCTTGATGAAGTTGGGATGGTCGAGGAAGCTCTTGATTTCAGAACCGAAGAGCAGGCTGCCATCTGTCGTATAGTCCGTATAGTAGAGGGGTTTAATCCCGAAACCGTCGCGGGCTAAGAGGGCACGCTTTTCCTGGGTATCCCAGATGCAGAAGGCGAACATCCCCCGTAATTTGGCCACAATATCTTCGCCGTATTCTTCAAAGCCACGGATAATGACTTCACTATCTGTTTCTGAAATAAATTCATAACCCTTTGCCTTAAGGTCCTTGCGCAAGGTCTTGTAGTTATAGATTTCACCATTAAAGACCATGACGTAACGGCCATCCTTGCTGTAGAAAGGCTGGTTCCCACAATCGCTCAGGTCAATAATGGACAAGCGACGGAAGCCCAAGGAGATGTCGTCATCTGTGTAGACACCTGCGCTATCTGGCCCCCGGTGGACAATTCGTTCCATCATGGCATCTAGTATTTCTTTATCATTTTCAAGTTTACGGTCGGCACCATAGATATATCCGACAAAACCACACATAATTATTACCTCATTTTTTATTTTTTTCGCATTTCTCTATCTTCTATCTCTTTATTATAACGAATGCCTGGTCCCTTAAGTCTAAAAGATTTGTAAAAATTAAGAACATCCCGCTTCATTCAAAGCATCACTCAAACGAGCAAACTCTTCAATACTCAGGGTTTCAGCCCGGCGCTTGGGATCAATTTCGGCCTGGGCCAAGGCCTCCTCTACCCGCTCCAAGACTTGGGGGTCCTTGCCAAAGAATTGGCGGAGATTATTCCACAAGGTCTTGCGCCGCTGCTTGAAGCTGGCCCGCACCAAGCGGAAGAAGAAGTCTTCATCTTGGACAGAGACCTTGGCTTGGGGGCGGCGTTTCAAGTAGAGAATAGCCGAGTCAACATTCGGACGCGGTTTAAAGACTGTGCGCGGCACCGTGAAGGCAATCTCAGCCTCACAATAATAATCGATCGCAATCGTTAAGGACCCGTAAGCCTTGGAATGCGTAGCTGCGGTCAATCGCTCCGCCACTTCTTTTTGCATCATAAGCACAAAGCCGTCAAAACGCAGGCCGGATTCTAAGAGTTTAAAGATAATTGGCGTCGTGATGTAGTAAGGCAGGTTGGCCACTACTAGCAAGCGGTCATCTGCTGAGAAGTAGTGACTGACCGTCTCTGCAATATCCACTTCCAAGATATCAGCATGAAGGACATGGATATTGTCATAGTCGCTCAGCTCATTGGCCAAAACCGGCAGCAAGCGTTGGTCCAATTCGAAGGCTAGAACTTCTTTGCCTTCCTGGGCCAGAACCTCTGTCAAAGCCCCGATACCGGGACCGATCTCGATCACATTCGTTGCTTTGTCAATCTCTCCTGTGGCTACCATATCTGCTAAGACCTGGGGCTCCATCAGAAAGTTTTGCCCCAGGCTCTTCTTGGCTTCCAAGTGGTAGCGTTTGAGTATTTCATTGGTACGCGAAGGCGTTGCGATTAATTTCTTTTTCATAGGTCCTCCTCAGCCTGGTCCGCTTCATAGTCGGCCATGACTTCTTTGACACGTTCAATAGGAATCTGGAACATCTGCAAGCGTTTGGCTAATTGTTTGCCATTGCTGTGGCCGATATAGAGTTGTTCGGCCAGATAGTCCCGGCGCTGTTGGGCATCCTTCCCTCCTAACAGACCCAGGTCAAGGAGGGCTGAGCGGTCAATCGCCTGGACGCCTGCGTCTTGGTCCACCACCGTATAAACCCGGTCTAGGGCCTGGCGGATAGCCGCTTCGGAAGCATGCTCAACCCCCAGGCTGGCCCGAAGCGATGACGCGCGAGCATCTTCTCTTGAAATAAAAGCATGTTGGACGCCCGGCACAGCCGTCTGAATGGCCTGGCGGATTTTCGTTCCCGAGATATCCGGATCTGTAAAGACAATAACCCCCTTGACCGCTTGGGCCTGGCGGATTTGGTCGAGGATGGCCTCATTTAAGGCCGAGCCTCCAGTCTCAATCGTATAGACGTCAAAAATTTCTTGGAGCCGCCGCGTATCGTCGCGGCCCTCGACCACGATCACTTCTTTTATCTTGTCCTTAGCCATCTGCTTGCCCTTTCTTCTGGAAAGTTTGGCCGTCATAAGTCAGATTAAAGAAGCGGCAAGCATTGTCAAAGGTCAACTGAGCAAAGTCTTCATAGGACATGTCTAATTCATCAGCGAGCCGGTTGCAAACATAGCGGACCAAGTGACTGCCATTCTTTTGTCCGCGTTTAGGTTCAGGCGTTAGATAGGGCGAATCCGTTTCAATTAAGATGCGGTCTTTAGGGCATAGGCGCACCGCTTCTCGCACTTCTTTTGACTTCTTGAAGGTCGAGACGCCACTGAAGGAAAGATACATGCCTAGGTCCAGGTAAGCCTGAGCCAGATCTGGGCCATCTCCAAAGTTATGGATGACCCCACCAATTTCACCGATCTTTTCTTCTTTAAGAATTTGGTAAGTGGCTTCCTGGGCATCACGCGAATGGATAACCACCGGCAGTTCATAGTCGCGGGCTATGGCTAATTGCTGGCGGAGGACACGCTCTTGGACCTCCCGAGGGCTCTTATCCCAGTGAAAGTCCAAGCCAATTTCGCCCACACCGACTGCCTTAGGATGAGTCAGCTGTTGGCGCAAGAGGTCTTCCTCCTCTGAGCCAAAGTCAATTGCATCCACAGGGTGCCAGCCAAAGACTGCCAATAAGTCATCGTTTTGAGCCAGCATCTCATTCGCCCGGTCAATACTTTCCCGGTCCGAGCCAATCAGGGTCATACCCTTGACACCTGCCGCTCTCGCCTTAGCCAAGGCCTGGTCGCGGTCCTCATCAAATTCACTCGCATTCAAATGGGTGTGCGAATCAAATAGCATCTCTTTTCCTTCTTTCTCTCAAGCTTACAAAAATACACCTTTCCCGTCCAAGTAATAAATAAAGGTTGGAGACCAAAGCCCAACCTTTATTTTTTCTCAATCACTACTCAGTCTGGAAACTAGCCAATTAAACTGCCATTTGGGATATGATCAGGCACAAAAACAAGGGACAAGTCGCCATCATGTTCGGCCGAAAGAATCATACCTTGCGAAATCTCACCACGCATCTTACGGGCCTTCAAGTTAGCCACAATGATGACTTTTTTACCGACTAAGGCTTGGGGATCAGGATAGAATTCCCGGATGCCCGATAGGATTTGCCGGTGGCCTTCATCGCCAGCGTCCAGACGGAACTTGAGCAACTTATCGGCTCCTTCAACAAAGTCGCAGGCAATGACTTCAGCTACCTTTAATTCCACCCGGTCAAACTGGTCAAATTTAATGGCCTTATCCTTGGCTGACGTCAAGGTCACTTCTTCAGGATCCCAATCCTCTTCTTCATCGCTAGTTGCCGTTGACATTTGGGACTGGATATAAGCCACTTCTTCATCTTTATCCAAGCGTGGGAAGATAGGTTCACCCTTAGCCACGACGCGGGCGGTTTCAGGGTAAGATCCAATTTCTAGAGCATCATATTGGTGGTTCTCATCGGAAATACCTAACTGGTCAAAGATCTTAGCAGGCGTCCGGGTCATCACCGGTTGGATAAGAATGGCGATCATTCGCAGGGTATCTACCAAGTGGTACATCACCGATTGGAGCTCATCTGCCTTAGCTTCTTCTTTAGCGAGGAGCCATGGCATGGTTTCATCAATGTACTTATTGGTACGGGAAATAATTTCCCAGACATTATCCAAGGCCACGCTAAATTTCAGATGGTCCATATTGTCGTGGTAGCTGGCGATCCCTTTTTCGATAGTCTCCTCAAGGGCCGCATCATAAGCTGTCACATGACCAGGATAGGCTCCTACTTGGCCGTTGAGGTACTTATTCACCATGGAAATAGTCCGATTTAAGAGGTTCCCCAAGTCATTGGCTAAATCATAGTTAATCCGATTAACAAAATTAGCTGGTGTAAAGACCCCATCTGAGCCAAAGTGAACTTCGCGCATAAGATAGTAACGCAGGGCATCTAACCCATAGCGGTCAACGAGCATATCTGGGTAAACAACATTCCCCTTGGATTTAGACATCTTCCCATCTTGCATGAGTAACCAACCGTGGCCAAATACTTTCTTAGGCAAAGGCAAGTCCAGAGCCATCAGCATAATTGGCCAATAAATCGTGTGGAAGCGAACAATTTCCTTACCTACAATATGGATATCAGCTGGCCAGTATTTTTGGAAGTTGCTGTCATCATCACTGCCGTAACCCAGAGCCGTAATATAGTTAGCCAAGGCATCGATCCAAACATAAACCACGTGTTTAGGATTTGAAGGCACTTCGATCCCCCAATCAAAGGAGGTCCGTGTCACCGCCAAGTCTTCCAAACCTGGCTTGATGAAGTTATTAATCATTTCATTCTTCCGTGACTCCGGTTGGATGAAGTCTGGGTGGTCTTCATAGTATTGGAGTAGACGGTCTGCATACTTGCTCATCTTGAAGAAGTAAGATTCTTCCTTAACCAATTCCACTTCATGGCCTGAAGGAGCCTTACCGCCGATTACCTTGCCTTCATCATCGCGGTAAACTTCAGCCAATTGGGTTTCGGTAAAGTACTCTTCGTCAGAAACCGAATACCAACCTTCATATTCACCTAGGTAGATATCACCTTGTTCAAGTAAGCGCTCGAAGATTTTTTGGATGGCTTTTTCATGGTAGTCATCAGTTGTACGGATAAACTTATCATTAGAAATATCCAGACGCTTCCATAAATCTTGCATACCTTGAGCCATCCGGTCCACATAGGCTTGGGGACTGATCCCTTCTTCTTCTGCCTTTTGTTGGATCTTTAAACCGTGTTCGTCAGACCCTGTCAGGAAGAAGACGTCAAAGCCCATCAAACGCTTATAACGGGCCAGTGTATCCGCCACGATGGTTGAATAGGAATTGCCGATATGTAATTTCCCACTTGGATAGTAGATGGGAGTTGTTAAATAAAATGTTTTCTTTTCTTCAGCCACGAATGAGTGCCTCCTAATTTAATTGATTTTCCTTAATAGTATAGCATAGATAAGCCCTGACTTTAAAGTAAGTGACTGGATAAATGATCGCTCCTGTTCGACCTGGGCAAACACAAAAGAAACATAAAAACCGGGGCTGAGTGAACCCGGATTCAAAGTAAACAATGATTTCAAAAGAAAAGGCAGAAAGAGGCTAGGGAAAATCCCTAACCTCTAAACCAGGCAAGCCACTATAGGTTGATCACAAAGGAGGGACGGAAGTGGTCCACATGGCCGTAAGTCACCGTCTGACCAGGCTGAGGGGCATGGATATAAGCCCCATCCCCCAAAGCAATCGCTACATGGTAAGCCCCACCGGCTCCCTCCCAAAAATAAAGGCCTCCAGGTCTCGCCGCTTCAACTGCTTCGTGCGGGCCAATTAATTCCTGGGCATAAGTCGTCCGGCCAATCTGGAGACCGTTCTCCAAGTAAACCTGGTGGACCAAGCCAGAACAATCAAAGCCTGCCGGTGTCTCCCCACCCCAAACATAGGGGACGCCTAAATAGGCCTCAGCTGAAGCAATAATTTCCGCTCCGAGCTCGGAAGCCGGTAAATCTCGGCTCAGATCATTCTCCAAATTGATCGGATCCGCTAGCTGACAACAAGACCGAGGACAGAGTTCAAGATCCTGGCCCACCGCCTTTGCCGGAAGCTGTCCCGCATGAACAGTCTGGCCTTGGCAGAAAAAGATAATCAACGCAACAAAAACAACACTAATTATTTTCTTCATGGATGAAATCCTCAATTCTTAAGTATTCCACCCTGAACCATATTCAGTTTAACACAAGCATATTAAATTCCTGTAAAAGTCTTGTAAAGAATACTTTGCCTATAATAAAAGTTCCCAGTCATAAGCATGGTGGCATAACTGGAAACTTTTCTCTTAGATATTTGAATGGCTAGTCGGCCAATGTAATCAAGAAATATTTCTTTTTGCCCCGGCGCACGACAATATAGCGACTTTCAATAGCATCGGCTTCAGAAATTTCATAATCCAAATCTTGAACCCGTTCACCGTTAATATAAATCGCACCGTTTTGAATATCTTCACGGGATTGGCGGCGAGATTTCTCAACTTCCGCATCCACCAACCAAACGGCTAGGTTAGCAGTTTCCTTAGGCATGGTTTTACCTGGCATCTTGCCAAAGCCTTGCTCGATTTGTTGGGCAGTCAGCTGTTTGATATCGCCTTTGAATAAGGCGTCAGTAATGGCTAAGGCATCTTGTAAGCCTTCTTCGCCGTGGACGAAGCGGGTCATTTCCTCTGCTAAGGCCTTCTGAGCTTCACGCTTTTCAGGTTCATTCGCAACTTTTTCTGCATAGTCAGCAATCTCTTCTTGAGACAAGAAAGTGAAGTATTTGAGGTATTTAATGACGTCGGCATCTTGTTGGTTGACCCAGAATTGGTAGAATTCATATGGCGAAGTTTTCTCAGGATCTAACCAAACAGCCCCACCAGCAGTCTTGCCGAATTTGGTGCCGTCAGCTTTCAGCATTAACGGAATGGTTAGTCCAAAGGCTTGGGCTTCCGGTCCTTCCACCTTGCGGATGTAGTCCAAGCCTGAGGTAATATTCCCCCATTGGTCGGCCCCACCAATTTGCAGGCGAACGTCCTCTTCTTGGTAGAGGTGGAGGAAATCCATAGATTGGAGGATTTGGTAGGCAAACTCAGTAAAGGAAATCCCAACTTCTAGGCGGGAAGCAACGATATCCTTAGCCAACATGGTATTGACATTGAAGCGCTTGCCGGCCGTCCGCAAGAAGTCAAGCAAGCTAATGTCCTTGGTCCAATCATAGTTATTGACCATGCGGAAATCAGCATCTGGATCCTTGAGGAAGAGCTTCTTCATCTGTTCGCTCAACTTACGCGCATTTTCATTTACTTTGTCAAGAGATTGGAGCTGACGTTCTTCAGACTTACCTGAAGGATCCCCAATTGTCCCGGTCGCCCCACCAATCAAAATCACTGGCCGGTGCCCAGCAAGTTGGAAACGTTTCAGCATAATAAAAGGAATTAAGTGGCCAATATGCAAGGAGTCCCCCGTTGGATCGACCCCACAATAGAGACTGATCTTATGGTTTTCAACATAATTTCTCAAGCCCTCTTCATCCGTCTGCTGGTTAATGGCTCCCCGCCATTCCAATTCATCAATAATATTCATGATAAACCTCCTTAAGTTAATTCATATGCAGGCAATATTCATCGATTAGCCCCGTCTAAGATCCCAGACTAATAAAAAAGTCCCTAAGCCTCACTCCTTGTGAAGCCTAGGGACGACCTTGCCGTGTTACCACCCAGTTTGCTAGAACACTAGCCACTCGACATGCGTTAAAGGACATGACCCTAATATCTTAGACCGAGGAACCGTAATTCACACTTGACGACGGGCTAATTTTCACCAACCACTAGCTCTCTACTATCGCGTCTGCCAAGGCTACTGCAATTCGATATTTTATCTATGTGGGCCTAGTATAAGCGACCCAGTCAGAAAAGTCAAACCAAATAAAAATATTTTACCTCCTGCTTTAAAAGCCTTTGTCAAAAGCCGGACCCTGTAGTAAGCTTGAAGAAAAAGGAGGATTCCATGGACCTATCATATCTTGCACAAAATTACCCCGCATCAACGATTCGGAAGCTGGCTCGCTATGCTCAACAATTCCCAGATGTTGACTATTTCACCATGGGCGAGCCAGATTTTCCTTCCCCCCACTTGGTTAAAGAAACTGCTAAGGAACAAATTGACGCCAACCGTACCTACTATGGCCCCAATATCGGCGAGCCCGGCCTCCAGGAAGCTATCGCCAATTACTATAACCACCACTACCACAGCCACTACCAGGCCGAGCAAGTTGTGGTCTCCTTTGGTGCAACAGAGGCCTGCCTACTGACCATCATGGCGACTCTCAATCCTGGAGATGAAGTTATTATCTTCACTCCCCACTATCCCAATTACCTGGGCCAAGTGGAAGCCATGCGGGCTAAGGCGGTCCTCGTCCCCTTAGAAGCCCGCTATCACTTCCAGCCTCAAATCGAAGCTTTGGAAGCGGCGATCACCGAGCGGACGAAACTTATTATTGTAAACACCCCGAATAATCCCTTGGGCACAGTCATCGATGCAGACAAGGTTCAAGCCATCAGTCAAGTCGCCCTCGACCACGATCTTTTCATCCTAGCCGATGAAGTTTACCACACCCTTACCTATCCTCAAGCCGCCCATAGCAGTTTCGCCAATCCTGACTTGCCCAACGCAGACCAAACCATCGTCGTTGATAGTTTCTCCAAGTCTTTCTCCATGACAGGCTACCGCTGCGGTTTTGCCCTCTGCCCCGATCCCGCCATGGCCCAGGTGATGGCTGAATTCAAGGAAAGCATCGGCTTTGCGGTTCCTCAATTTATCCAAGATGCTTGTCAGGTCGCCCTCGAGGAAGGCCAAGCTGCCACTGAAGACATGCGCCAAGCCTATGATCAGAGACGGCAGTATTTGATCCCCCAACTCAACCAAATCAAGGGCATCCATTGCGCCGACACCCAGGGCGCCTTCTATGCTTTTGCTGATGTCTCTGAATTTCCTTTCACATCCTGGGAATTCGTCACCCAGCTCATTGCTGAAGAGGGCTTGGCCGTCATTCCTGGTTCCAGTTTCGGATCAGCCGGGGAGGGTTTTATCCGCATCTCCTTCGCTGCCAGCCAGACTAAATTAGAAAAACTTCTGGTCGGCCTTCGATCCTTTTCCAAACGGCACATGAGTTAGATTTATTGACATAGGTTTTAGGTATTATCGTCATTTTGGATTAAAATGACGATTTTCCTTTACATATTTTTGCTCTTTTTGAATGAAAGCTTAATTAAAAAGCGATGTAAGCGCTATTATATAAGTTATATAACATAACATCTTGCGTGAAGATTTTTTTGTTTTTATCTTTGCCTTAAGTCATAATAAAAACATCAAATGACTCGGAATTAGAAAGAGGAACCACATATGGCTAATCAAATAACCGCTAAATTCATTCGCCAAGAGGTTGTCGATAAAGATGTCCACTTCTTACGCCTAGCCTTCTCTGATGTCAACGGCATCCTAAAAAACGTTGAAGTCCCAATCAGTCAGCTCGATAAGGTGCTCGACAATAAAATGATGTTCGATGGCTCTTCTATTGAAGGTTTTGTCCGCATTGAAGAATCCGATATGTACCTAGTCCCTGATCTCGATACCTGGATGATTTTCCCTTGGACTGCAGACGAAGGCAAGCGCATCGCCATCTTGATTTGTGATATTTTCTTACCTAATGGCGACCCCTTCCCTGGAGACCCCCGCGGTAACTTGAAGCGCATGGTAGCCAAGATGAATGCTAAAGGCTTTACCGCCTTCAACCTTGGCCCCGAAGCGGAATTCTTCCTTTTCAAGCGCGACGAGAACGGCCAACCAACAACTCAAGTTAACGACCACGCTGGCTACTTCGACTTAGCCCCCGTCGACCTGGGAGAAAACTGCCGGCGCGACATCGTCTTAACCCTTGAAAAGTTAGGCTTTGAAGTGGAAGCCTCCCACCATGAATGTGCGATCGGCCAACATGAGATCGACTTCAAATACGATGACGTGGTAACGGCCTGTGACCGCATCCAAATGTTCAAGCTGATCGTTAAGAGTATCGCCCGCAAACACAATCTCCATGCCACCTTCATGCCTAAACCCGTTGCCAATATCGCAGGCTCTGGCATGCACTGCAACATGTCCCTCTTCACCACAGAAGGCAATGCCTTCTATGAAGCCGACAGCGCGACTGGTCTTTCAACGACTGCCTACCAATTCATGGCCGGCATTCTCAAGCATGCCAAGGCTCTAACCGCTATCGGTAATCCCCTGGTTAACTCTTACAAGCGTCTCGTGCCCGGCTATGAAGCGCCTGTCTATATCGCTTGGTCAGCCCAAAACCGCTCACCCCTCATTCGGATTCCCTCTGCCCGTGGGAACTCGACCCGGATTGAGCTGCGGTCAGTAGACCCCTCTGCTAATCCTTATCTTATTATGGCGGCCTTGATTGGCGCTGGCCTGGAAGGCATTGAAAAAGAACTCCAACCAGCTAAGGCGACTGACCGCAACATCTACAGCATGACAGAAAATGAACTGCGCCAAGCGGGCATTGAACAATTACCAAATTCGCTCGACCATGCCCTGGATGAGTTCGAACAGGATAGTAAAATCCAAGAAGCGCTTGGTCAGCATATTACGGAAAACTTCATCTCTAGCAAGCGTTTGGAATGCAATGAGTATGCCTTACAGATCTCCCAGTGGGAGCTCGACCATTATTTTAGAAGCTATTAACAAGTAGCATTAAGAGGCTGGGACAAAAGTTCCAGCCTCTTTTTAAATAGCGAACACTTTTTCAAAAAACTGCTCCAAAAGTCAGGCCTGACATCCACTTCACGAACTATGAGAAATCGTTAGTAAACGTTTTCTCATAGTTCGCTCCAGTGGTTCAGGCCTGATCGACTTTTGTCACACTCTCTTTATGGCTAGCCTGGTCAGCAGGTCATCGCAGGATTACTTGCGACGATCATCGACAGCAGCTAGAACAGCGGCTTTAACTTCTTCTGACCCCTGGAGAGCCTGGTCTGCCCGGTCTTGGTAGGCCTGGGCTTTTTCTTCATCCTTAATCAAGTTGACATTCTCAAGGACATTGTATTTGGCACACTGCAAGGCTGTATAGAGGTGCTGAACTCCAACTTCGACGTCAGCTAGGACTGATTTCCGACCGATTTCCGCAATTTCCTCAAGCAAGCGCATGGCTTTGAGGCTAGTTTCCATCACTTGCAAGGGAACTTCAGTTGCTCCCAGCAGCGCTTCTTGGATGGCAGCTGTCCGCCTTGCTTTCTCCTCTTCTGTCTCCCGGGGCAAGGCATATTGGGCAAACATTTTACCAGAAACTTCAGCATCTTTTTGGCTCAAGTCCTTCAACTGGTCAATGTAGGCATGACCTTGACTCAAAATATGATCTATCCGGTCAAGATCCGCATCTTTTACCTTTTCTTTTGTAATTTCGAGGACCATACATCCCAAAGCTGTTCCTAAAGCCCCCGTCAAGGGAATGACAGAGCCACCTCCAGGCGCAGACTTAGATGAAGCCACATCAGCAATATAAGTATTTAAATCCATAAAAACGAACCCCTTTCTTATAATCAACTTACACACATTTTACCATAAAAGCGCTTTCTTACAACTCAAAAGATCTGTAAGCTTATATCACGCTAAAGCCCTTTATAACTTCATCCAGCGTCTCAATCAAAGAAATTTGGCACTCATAGCTTTTATGATGTTACATTTTATGACAAAATATGTGAATTATTTATTGCATTCTTTTGTCTTATGTTTCATAATGAATTCATTGTTAGTGGTAAAAAGGAACAAACAAGAGATAGGAGTATTTTTATGGCAAAGATTACAGCTGATCAAATCCGTGAAGAAGCCGAAGCAAAAGATGTACACTTCCTCCGCCTCGCCTTCTCCGATGTCAACGGCGTCTTAAAAAACGTTGAAGTCCCAATCAGCCAGTTAGAGAAGGTCTTGAGTAACAAGATGATGTTCGATGGGTCTTCCATTGAGGGGTTTGTCCGTATCGAGGAGTCCGACATGTATCTGATTCCTGACCTAGATACCTGGATGATCTTTCCTTGGACCACCGAATCGGGCAAGCACATCGGCATCTTAATCTGTGACATCTTCCTCCCCGATGGCAGCCCCTTCCCCGGTGATCCACGTGGCAACTTAAAACGCATGGTAGCTAAGATGAATACTAAGGGCTTTACCGACTTCAACCTGGGCCCAGAAGCCGAGTTTTTCCTCTTTAAGCGTGATGAAAACGGCCTACCGATTACCCAGGTCAACGACCACGGTGGCTACTTCGACCTAGCTCCCGTCGATCTTGGCGAGAATTGCCGGCGCGATATTGTTCTAACCCTTGAAGAAATGGGCTTTGAAGTAGAAGCCTCCCACCATGAAGGAGCGATTGGTCAACATGAAATAGACTTCATGTACGACAGCGTGGTAACAGCCTGTGACCGGATCCAAATGTTTAAGCTAATCGTTAAGAGTATCGCTCGCAAACACAATATGCACGCTACTTTTATGCCTAAACCTGTTGCTAACATCGCGGGGTCAGGTATGCACTGCAACATGTCTCTTTTCAACGACCAGGGCAATGCCTTCTATGATGCTAACAATGAGCTCGGTCTTTCAGAGACGGCTTACCAATTCATGGCCGGTATCCTCGACCATGCCAAAGCCATTACGGCGGTAGGCAACCCTATCGTTAACTCCTATAAACGCTTGGTTCCTGGCTATGAAGCGCCTGTCTACATTGCTTGGTCCCAACAGAATCGCTCACCCCTAGTCCGCATCCCATCTGCTCGCGGAAATTCTACCCGGATTGAATTACGGTCAGTTGACCCCTCAGCCAACCCTTACTTAATCATGGCCAGCTTAATTGGTGCAGGCCTGGATGGAATTGACCGCGAACTCCAACCTGACGCTCCAACCGACCGTAACATCTACAGCATGACCGAGAGCGAACTAGCTGAAGCAGGTATCGAGCAACTACCGATGACCCTCGACTATGCCCTTGACGAACTGGAAATCGATGACGTGGTTAAGGCTTCACTTGGCCAGCACATTACCGAGAACTTTATTTCTAGCAAACGCTTGGAATGTAACGAATATGCCATGCAAGTTTCGCAGTGGGAATTAGACCACTACTTCCAAGCCTATTAGAGCTCAGAAATTTTAAAACTAATAAAAAGCCATCAACAAAAGGGACTGTTCCCCAGTGTTGATGGCTTTTCATTGTACTCTTTTAGTTTTTAAAAATCGTCCCAGTCCTCTTCGTGCACCTTGTTAGCTCTTGATCGAAAGCTAGGACCTGAATCTGGATCAGCCGCCTTAGCAAATTGCGCACGATCTGCTTGCCCGGTCCGTCCCTTAGCTTCAACTAAAGTCAAATAGAATTGGCTCTGTGCCAAGCTACGATAAGGCAGCACATAAACCGTCAGCAAACCCGCACAGAGAAGATTAGCCACATCCCAGCCTAAAAAGCGCAAATTCAGGCATAGATAGGCCCACTTATGCCCTTGCATCAGCCGCTCACTCTCCCGAATCGCATCATTATAAGCGAGATCATCCTGGTCCGTCAGAACAAAGGTCACCATACTATAAGAGAGGGCCTTGTAAATTCCAGGCAAGACCAGTAAGCAAGACCAGAAAAAGATATACATATACTGTAAGATCTTGGTCATCCCGTACCGCCAAAAATTCTGAATCAAGGGATTCAATAGGGTCTGCCCTAGCTTAATCTCCTCATTTCGCCAATCATTTAAAAAAATCTGCCGGTAGACGACGGAAGATGCTTGAACCAGCAAGTATAAGAAAAATGAAAAAATTAAACCAAAGGGCCAAAAAATAGCAGGGGCTGAACTTAAAAAAGTTGTCAAGAGCATATAGGCGATGGTAATCATGACATAACGCGGCCAGTCCGCCTGCATGATCGCTTTAGCCTGGTCTTTAATATCAGCTGTTTCCACTCTAGAACCTCCTTTTTAACTTACTGTAGCAAATTCACCCCCTGATGGCTTCCGTCTTAAGGCTTATTTCTAAGAGTAAACATACCTAATTGTCGCGGTTGCCTCCAAATAAGAGAACCACCCGTAAGAGGGAGAGGGCACTGGCCAGGGTCGCAGCCACATAGGTATAAGCTGCGGCACGAAGGGTCTTCTTCACATAAGGTAACTCAGCTGACGACAGAATCTGTCCCTCCTCTAAGATAGTCAAGGCCCGGTTAGAGGCATTGAACTCAACGGGTAGGGTCACCAGGTGGAAGACCAGGGTCAAAGCAAAGAGCGCTATCCCTAATTTAATCAAAAAGCCATTCATCCCAAATAGGACACCTAACATCAGGATGGGAAAGGAAGCGCTCGAACCAAAATTAACCACTGGGACTAAGCGCTCCCTAAAACGCATGAAGCCATAATCCTTGGCGTCCTGGACAGCATGGCCGCATTCATGGGCGGCAACCCCGATAGCCGTCACCGAGCTTTGGTTATAGACCGGTTCTGACAGGCGAAGCACCTTGCCTCTCGGATCATAGTGGTCCGTCAGCTCTCCAGCCACCCCTTCGACTTGGACATCCTGGATCCCTGACTCTTGGAGAATATACTCAGCAACTTCACGTCCTGTAAAGCCCCGTTCATTCTGATACTTACTGTACTTACGAAAAGTTCGATTCACATTAGCGCTGGCTAAAGCAGCAATCCCCATCCCAATCAGGACAAGAATAATCGTTCGGTCAAAAAATGGAAAAATCATCCGCAATCACTCCTTCATCAATCTCTCTACTAGTATAACGAATTTTGAGCCATATAACGACTCTTACAAACTCTCTTCTAGCAATTCCATGACTTCCTCCTGTTCAGGCATGGGATAAAGATAGAAATCGGCCGCCATCAAGTCAAAACGGTAGAACTGACTTGGCACAGCTTTAGCCCGTAAACGCTGGTAGGTCTTCAGACTGCTAGCTTGCTCACTATCCGCTGTGCCGACAATAAAACGCGTTGGCGCGACTTGGCTGAAATCGGTCTGGTCAAGGAGACGACTCGCTGCTTGTGTATCGAAGAGGGACTTGATTGCCTGGTCCTCTAGACTTTCTTCTGGGCTCTCACTGGGGGCCGCTAGCCAAGGCGATAAGAGAACCTGGCGCTCCAATGGCTCTTTAAAGCGTGGAACCAGAGCTAGCGCGAAAAGGGCTCCTGAATCGCTGGCAAGAAAGTTGAAAGAGGGCAAGTCTTCGCTCACTAAGATGTCCTGGACGAGAGCCGTCAAGCGGTCTACCTCTTCGTTTAAATGGCTTAGAGCTAGGGGCTGGATGATCGGAATATAGCAGGGCACCTGCAAGCGATCAACCAGCTGCTTTAAGAAATACCACTCCCGATCAGAAACAGCCTGGACCCGCTTTCCACCGTGCCAATAGATAAGGGCAGGGCCCTTTTGCCTAGCTGGACTAATCATTTCATAATAAGCCCCAGCCGAAGTCTGCTTCAGATCCATATTATAACGCGCCGCTTGATCTGAACTTAGCAGGCCATCCCCTAAGTCCTTAGCCTCTCGGATGAGCTCTTCTTTAATTAGGTCGCCATCCTGCCAATAATCTTTAAACTGGGCAAGCTTATGGCCATCATGCAGCATTTTACTACGTACACTCCGCCCTTGACTCAGGGCATGGTAGGCATAACCGAGGCCCGCCAAAGCTGCCGCATAGGCCAAACGCCACAAACGTTTTTGATTGGCTGACTGTTTTCCCATAATTTTAACTCCTTTGCATATTTTGACTCAATTATAAGGATCTTTTCTAGCCGCTTCTACCGTCCTAAGACGGATTTTTGACTATCGGACAGGAGAAAGCTAGCAGAATACACTTTTCACTTTTAAATGACTGGAATTTCTTATATACTTAATAACTGATATGCATTTTTATAAAATTTTAATGAGGTGAAGATTTTGAAGAAACGATTGAAATGGGTGCTAGCAGCTTCTAGCCTTCTCTTATTAGGAGCCTGCTCTAACAGCCCAGAAGCAAGCGTTGAAAAACTATACGATTCAGCAGGTGAAATGACTAGCTCGCTTAACCATCTCCAAGTAGGTGAAGACAAGTTGCAGGAAGCCTTCGACCATGATATTGCAGCTGATGAAAGTCTAAAAACGCTAAGCCAGCGTGGAAGTGAGACTCAGCAAAACCTAGCCTACCGGGAGAAAAACTATGAGCAATTAAAAGCAGCCTTTGATGACTTTAGTCAAAGCATGCAGGCCCTAGAAGAAGGCAAGAATTCATCTGATGAGGCGGCCTATGCCCATACCGATGTGGCCGAACCTGCCCAGACTGTCATTGATAACCTATCCGCCTATCTCGATAGCTACCGCCAGATGCTCGATAAGGAGACGGACTATTACCAGTCGCTAAAATCTGAAGACGCCAACTTTGAGACCTTCCAGGGCGGAATGAAGGAAATTAATCAATTCCACAGCCAGGCCCAAGACAAGCTAAAGGCTAGCGAAGATGCCTTAGAAGCCCTCAACCAATTAAGCGAACAAAGAAAGGAGGCCGACAATGGCAAATAGAGGCCCACAAAATAAGAAAAAACAAGTTAGAAAAAGCAAAACCACCACCTGGAAGATCATCACAGCTGGTCTTTTAGGACTGGTTGTCGTCGCCCTCTTAGGGATCTTTTTCTTCCGTAATGTCTTCTCCTCTGCTGGCAACACCGACTATCAGAAGGCAGAGGTCAGCACAACTGATCTAGAAATTTATGACCAAAAGCTGATTGGTCGTCCTGCTACCCTCCCCTCCCGTTTCTATGTGGATAGTGGCGTCGACATTGCCTATCCTAAAGAAGGAGTTAAAGGGATCTACCTGTCAGCAACTGGCATGGGGACGCCCCAGCTCCTCCAAGACAATATTAACTTAATCGACAATAGCGGTTTAAATTCCGTCGTTATTGATGTCAAATCAGACTGGGGCTCAATCACAACCCCTCTGGAATCCGATAATCCTTTGATTGGTAAATTCCTTGACCAAACCTTCGATGTCAAAGAAATGATGAAAATTTTTGAAGAGAAGCAAATCTATCCAATTGCTCGGATCACCACCTTCAAGGACACCTTTGCAGCTGAAGAACACCCTGAATGGAGTTTCAAACGATCTAACGGTGAGATTTGGAAGGACGCCAGCGGGCAAACCTTCCTGAACCCATACAATAAAGAGACCTGGGACTACATTGTGGATGTCGCTCAGGCCGCAGCCAAAGCTGGTTTCAAGGACATCCAATTCGACTATGTTCGCTTCCCTGAAGGCTTTGAAACATTCGGCACCTCATTAGAATACGATATGGGGGACTATGTGGAATATGGCAAGGACAGTATCGAAGCCCGCCAAAAGGCCATCACAGATTTCCTAGCCTATGCCCACGATGCCCTCCAACCTTATGGCGTCAATGTATCAGCTGATATCTTCGGCTATGTAACAACCACTGGGAGTGCTCCAGGTATCGGTCAAAACTACCACGATATTGCCGAACAGGTCGATGCGATCTCGGCTATGATTTATCCAAGCCACTGGAACAACGGTGACTTCGGTCTAGCTGCTCCTGACTTGGAACCTTATAAGGTCGTAGACATCTATACCCAAGCAGAATTGGATCAATTGGATGCCGTCCAGGATAAACCAATTGTCCGTCCATGGCTCCAAGCCTTTACCGCTTCCTATCTAGGTTCAGGCAATTATAAAGAATACGACGCCCAAGCCTACCAAGACCAAATCGACGCCCTTGCCGAACACGGGGTCAATGAATACCTCTTCTGGAATGCAGCTAACGAATATAATCCTAATGTCGATTATAAATAGGCAGCTACAGATCGAAACAATGAAAATGCTCCAGTCAAACTTCTTTTCCAAGAATGACTGGAGCATTTTCATTTCTTTTTTCAAATAAATTTGAAAGGGAAAAGCTTATAGCCTCAGCCTTTTCTCACATTTGCTATCAATTACTTTCTCATCTCTCAGGACAAAAAGCTTTGAAAGCGTTTTATTTTATGATAGTATTAGCTTGTAACTATTAATTGGTTAATAAATTTAAGGAGGGAAACGTATAGTGAGCGTTAATTTAGAAGGACTTAAACATAGTCCACTCTTCGATTATTATGTGGAAAAAGGATTAAACCTCACCGATTTTGGGGGCTGGGCTTTGCCTATCCAATTTACCTCCCAAATCGATGAACACCACGCCGTACGGAATAAGGTTGGCTTATTTGAAACCTCACACATGGGAGAAATCATCGTCAAGGGGGAAGAAGCAGAAAACTTCCTCAATTCCCTGATCACCAATGATATCAGCAAGTGTGCGGTAAACCAAGCCCAATATACAGCTGTGGTTAAGGAAGATGGAGGCACCCTAGATGACCTCATTAACTACCGTAAGGCTGAAGATGAATTCATGGTCACCCCTAACGGTGCCAATAAGGAAAAAATCTTAGCTTGGTTAAATGAACACAATGACGGTCAAGTTGAAATCACTGATATTTCAGATCAAGTTGGTTTAATTCCAATCCAAGGTCCAAAAGCCCAAGATGTTTTAGCAAAATTAACCGATGCCGATCTTGACAGCATCAAAGCTTTCCACTTCTTAGATGATCAAACAGTCGCTGGTATTGACCATGTCATGATCTCACGGACAGGTTATACAGGGGAAGATGGTTTTGAACTTTACCTCAAATGGGAAGACACAGCTGACCTCTGGAAGGCCTTACTTGAAGCCGGTGAAGAATATGGTATTCAAGAATGCGGCCTCGGTGCCCGGGATACCCTTCGCTTAGAAGGCGGCATGTGCTTGTATGGCCAAGACCTAACCGAAGATATCAACCCTCTTGAAGGCGGTATTGGCTTCGCCGTTAAAGTAGATAAAGAAGTTCCCTTCATCGGCCAAGACTACCTAAAAGCGCAAAAAGAAGGCGAACAAAAACGTCAATCACGCGGCTTTGAATTAACAGGTAAAGGGATCGCCCGTGAAGGCTATACCGTCTACAACAAGGACGGCGACGAAATTGGCTTTGTTACTTCAGGTACCAAGTCACCTACTTTCGGCAAGGCTATCGGCTATATGATTGTCGACAAGGGAGCAACTGAATTTGGAGACGAAGTCCTTATCCAAGTGCGTAAAAAACAAGTTCCTGCTCTTGTCTGCAAGAAAGACTGGTTACGTCGCTAATTAAAGCGTTTTATTGAGTTCGTTAAAAATTTATTATACAATGTAAGTGTCACTTAATCAGTGATAAATATTTTATAGAAAGAGGCAAGGAAAATGGCTAAATTTTATACTGAAGAACACGAATGGATCGAAGTTGACGGCAAAAAAGTTCGTATCGGCTTGACTGACTATGCGGTTGAACAATTAGGAGAAATTGTTTACGTTGAACTTCCTGATGTAGACGACGAAGTTGAAGCAGAAGAAGATTTCTCATCTGTTGAATCTGTTAAATCAACTTCTGAAGTTTATTCTCCAGTAGATGGTACGATTGCCGAAGTGAATGAACGCTTAGACGATGAGCCTGAATTCATGAATGAATCACCAGCAGATGCATGGATTGCTGTTATTGAAGCTGAAGATGAAGTAGATACTTCTGACTTCATGGATGAAGCAGCTTACAAAGAGTTCATTGCTGAATAAGCCCTTCTAAAAAGTAACGGGTTCAGCCCCACTGAACCCGTTTTCTTTAAAAAAGCTATAATCTATAAACAAAGGATGTGAATCTAGTGTCAGATTACAAACACCGCTACTTACCGGTTACCGAAGAGGACCGGAAAGAAATGCTTGAAACCATCGGTGCAAAAAGCGTTGACGAGCTTTTTGAAGATATTCCAGCCTCCGTTAGAGATTCGGTCAAAGAAGCCTTTAAGCAATTGCCAGAAGCGCTCACCGAAAGCGAATTGAAAAAACACGCTGTTGAAATCGCAGCTAAGAATGTAAACGCCGATGACTATGCCTACTTCCTTGGCGCAGGAGTTTATGATCACTTTATTCCTGCTGTTGTCAATTCTATCACACAACGCCAAGAATTTCTAACTGCCTATACACCTTATCAACCGGAGGCCAGCCAAGGGGAGCTCCAAGCCCTCTTTGAATATCAAACCATGTTGGCTGAGCTGACAGGCATGTATGTTACTAACGACTCCACTTATGATGGTTTTGTTTCTCTAGGCGAAGCTTGTAACCTTGCAACGAAACAATCCAAACGTAACAAAGTCTTGCTTTCAATGGGAGTCCACCCACAAGGTCGTGAGGTCCTTCACACCTATGGCTACGGTATGGATTATGAGGTTGAAGACATCCCACTTAAGGGTGATGTCACAGACTTCGATAAGTTAAAAGAAGCCTTCTCAGCTGATGAGGTAGGTGCTATTGTTGTCCAATATCCAAACTTCCTCGGCTCAATCGAAGACCTCAAAGCAATTAAAGACCTGATGGAAGGCTCTAAGGCCCTCTTGGTTGTTTCAGCTAACCCATTAGCCCTAGCTGTCCTCGAAAGCCCTGGTGCCCTAGGAGCGGATATTGTAGTCGGCGATACCCAACCATTCGGCATTCCAATGTCCTTTGGTGGACCACATGCCGGTTACATTGCAACCACTAAGAAGTATATGCGTAAGTTACCTAGCCGTATCATTGGGCAAACCCTTGATGCCAATGGTCAACGTGGTTATGCCATGACCATGCAGACACGCGAGCAACATATCCGCCGTGAAAAAGCTACTTCTAATATGTCTTCTAACCAAGGTCTTATGGCCCTCACTTCAGCTGTCTTCATGTCTGCTGTGGGTAAGGAAGGCATTATCGAAATGGCCAAACGTAATATCAACAAGGCACACTATCTGGCCAAGTCACTCAAAGCAGAAGGTTTTAACGTCTTAAATGAAAGCGCATTCTTTAATGAGTTCATTGTTGATTTAAAACAACCCGTTGCAGAAGTCAACAAAGCCCTCCTAGACAAAGGTTTTGTTGGGGGCTATGACGTTTCTGATGTTTACGGCCAAGATAATACCGTCCTTCTATGCGCTACTGAAAAGAGAACAAAAGAAGAGATCGATGCTTTTGTTGAAGCTCTCGTGGAGGTGACGAAATAATGACTGCATCTACTGAATATAACCAAACAATCTTTGAAATTTCTCGTCCAGGACGTCGGGCCATCAGCCTCCCTAAAAATGACGTTGAGGACTATGATTTAAGCCAAGATATTCCTGACCATCTCGTCCGTAAAGAAGCAGCACGCTTACCTGAAGTTTCAGAACTCCAATTATTACGGCACTACACCCTACTTTCTAACCGTAACTTTGGTTTGGAAACTGGTTTCTATCCTCTAGGCTCTTGTACCATGAAATACAATCCCAAAATTAATGAAGTTCTTGCCGCCTTACCAGGTTTCGCACAAGTCCACCCACTCCAGCCAAGCGAAACAGCCCAAGGTTCTCTTGAAGTCCTTTATCAACTCCAAGAAATGATCAAGCTCATCACTGGTATGGATGAAGTGACCATGCAACCTTGTGCTGGTGCCCACGGCGAATGGGCTGGGATGTTAACCATCAAGGCCTATCATGACCATAATGGCGAACTGGAACAGCGCCGTAATATCTTAATCCCTGACTCTGCCCACGGGACCAACCCTGCTACAGCTGCGATTGGTGGCTTCAATGTGATTGAAGTTAAATCAAATCCTGAAGGGACTATTGACGTCGATGCTGTGCGAGCTGCAGTAGGACCAGATACCGCTGGGATGATGATTACCAACCCAAGTACAGCTGGTTTATTTGAACACGATATTCTTGAAATCGCAGAAATTATCCATGAAGCTGGCGGCTTACTCTACTATGATGGTGCCAACTCTAACGCCATTTTAGGCCATACCCGTCCAGGAGATATGGACTTCGATATCGTCCACTTAAACCTCCACAAGACCTTCTCAGGTCCACACGGTGGCGGTGGCCCAGGTTCTGGCCCAATCGGGGTTAAGAAAGAATTGGCCCCCTTCTTGCCCGTTCCTCGGATCGAAAAAGAAGGCGACCAGTATGTGCTTAACAGTAACTATCCAGATTCCTATGGCCGCTTGAAAGCTTACTTCGGTAACTTTGGCGTTAACTTGAAGGCATGGGCATATATCTTAACTTATGGTGGCGAAGGCTTAACCCAAGTTTCAGAGGATGCGGTGCTTAACGCTAACTACCTCAAGGCCCGTCTGGAAGACTACTATTATGTTCCCTTCAAACAGCACTGTAAGCACGAATTTGTTATTGACTGTACGCCTCAGAAGAAATTGGGCGCCAATGCGAAAGATGTTGCCAAACGTCTCTTAGACCACAACATCCACGCTCCAACGACTTACTTCCCATTAATCGTTCATGAATGCTTAATGATCGAACCAACCGAAACCGAACACAAGGAATCACTCGATCACTTCTGCGACGTCATGATTAAGATTGCTAAGGAAGTTGAAGAAAACGCTGAAGTTGTAAATACCGCCCCACACAATACCCCTGTTGCCCGCTTAGACGAAGCGCTCGCAGCTCGGAAGATTGTTGTGACTTACGATTTCGACCAATTAGAAACAGAAGACAAATAAAGTGATGAGCAAATCATCATAAAAAGGAGCTTGGCTTAGGCCAGGCTCCTTTTATTTTGATTTTTCATTTTAAAAGCGGACTTCTACTTGGTAATTTTCATGAATTTCAGGATCCATGTTGAGCAAGTCTTCAACGGCCTGTTGGGCTTGCTTTTCTGCTTCCTCAAGTAAACCTTTATCCACAGCCTTTTTTTCGGCTGTTTTCTTTTGTTCATTGGAAAACTTGCTGTAGTCTTCGACCTTAACTTGGTTGAAAATGCTAGCTTCCTCGTCAAAGACCTTGACCGAATCCGAATCAATTTCATGGGAAAGGACTTTGGCTTTGGGCAGTTTGACTTGGATTTTATCCCCATTGATCGAAATATCCGCTTCCGCTAAGTCAACCCCAGCGTGGATAATTCCATCATAAGAAACAATAAATTTCTTATTGGTGAAAGGAAGTTTCAGCCCGTAAAATTCACGATCATTCTCATAAGCACCGGTATTGGTATAGAAATATTTACTAGTCGTTAGCTCTTTAGCTTCTTCTAAGCGGTTGCCGACAAGTTCAGACGTAATGTCTTCATCCCCGGCTACACTATAGTGCTGGCCTAGACCAAAAGCTAGCCCTAGCAAGATAAGCACCGCAAGGATAGAAGCTCCTATCGATTTTTTGCTTAAGCGCATATGCCACCTCTTTTGCTTGATAATCTCGCATTCATTCTATCACTCTTTTTAGAGCTGTCCAAAGCAAAAAATCCTCATTCCAGTAAAAATCAGCCCCAGGACCTAGCTGATCCCATATTTTCTTTCTAAGTCAGCCAGATAGTCCCGTCCTTGGTCTTTTAGGCGATACTTACCGCCCGCTTCTGCAGTGATATAACCGGCTTGGACCAGGTAATCCACTTGTTCAGTCGGCAAGGCGGGATTAATGGACTGGGAGCTCTTGACCCCCTGTAAGAGGATGGCCCGCTTGATTTCCTTTCGTTGGCTATAAGCTAGGACCAAGGAAGTGATCAAGCCCTTTCGATTCAGTAAGAAGGTCAGGAGGAAGGTTAAGCCGGCAATAGTCGCCGTCATCCCAGACATGGAGACATTGAAGTAGAGCGATAGAACATAGCCTAAGACAGCGTTCATAATCCCATAACCTGCTGATAGGGCCAGCATCACCTTGAGATCCTTAGCAATCAGATAGGCCGAAGCACCAGGTGCAATCAGGAAGGAAACCACCAGAATAGCCCCTACCGCGTCAAAGGCCACAACCGTTGTCAAGGAGCACAAGGCCATGAGGCTATAAGACAAGATACCCGCTGAAAAACCTGCAATATGGGCAAATTGCTTGTCGAAAGTCGTGATTTTTAACTCCTTGAAGAAGATGACAATAAAGGCCAGGTTGAGGACGATAAGAATGCCCATTTCGAACAAGGCTTTGGGCATTTCGAAATTAAAAACAGAAATAGTATTAAGAGGGGCTAGGATCACCTCACCCATCAAGACCATGTCAGTATCCAGGTGGACATTGCCCGCATAACGAGTGATCAAAATAACAGCGAGTGCGAAGAAGAAAGGATAGATGATCCCTACCGCATCGTCCCCCTTGATGTAGGGTGACTGGGCCAAGAGCTCCGTTAGCCAGACCATGAGGAGGCCGAAGCTAGCTGCTCCTACAATTAAGAGCGGTGACCGGAGATCTCCGGTAATAAAGAAGGCCAAGACAATCCCTAAGAGAACCGAGTGGGAAATGGCATCTGAGACCATGGATAACTGTCTTAGAACAAGGAAAGCGCCAATCAAGGCACAGGCCACTGCTGTGACAATTAGAACCCAGAGACTGGCCTGGTTAGCCAACAATAGGGAGATAAAGTTTTCAAGACTGGACATTAATATTTACTCCTTTCAATGGCTTGACGCAACATTCCCTTCCGGCCAAAGACCATCGAGAACATGGAAAATAAGGTCATGACCACAATGATGGTTGGACCGGTTGACAATCCGTTGTAGAGGGTTGAAAAATAGGTCCCCACCACAGCCGACAAGCCCCCAAAGAAGCCCGCTAAGAGGAGGACAACATGGAAGCGGTCAGACCACATGGTGGCGGTAATGGTCGGAATAATTAAGAGAGAGGCAATTAAGATCGTCCCCACTAACTTGAGCCCTACCCCAATGATCGACATAGTCATCACCATAATCACCCCATACATAAGCGAGGTCCGGTAGCCGATAGTCTTAGCATAGACCTCATCAAAAATAAAGACTTTGATTTCCTTATAAAAGAGGGCAAAAAGTAGGAGAGACAAAATGGCAATCACCAAGATCAACTTGATATCGTCTTCCATGATATAGGCAGCCTGGCCGAAGATATAATTCTTCAAGCCCGCCTGGGAAGCCGAGGCATACTCGGGATGACCTTGGATATAACTCTTTAAGACCATGCCCAGGCCAAAGAAGGAAGACAAGGTGACGGCCAGGGCGGCATCCAGACGCAATTTGGACTGGCGGTTGACCAATTGGATTAAAACAAAGGCTAAAATCCCCGTCCCCATCGCCCCTAAGAGAAGGATTAGAGGGTCGCGCACCATAAAGATCATAAAGGCGAGGACAATACCCGGATAGGCAGCGTGGCCAATGGCGTCCCCAATGAGGGATTGGCCCTTGAGTACTGAGATGGAGCCGACAACACCAGCGGCACTAGCTAACAGGAAGGTTCCCGTCGCAATCAGCAAGAAAGAATAAGAGCTTATAATTTCCCAATTAAGCATGGTAAACACCTGCCACTTCCCTGGCCAACATGTCTGCCTTGACTAAGTTCTCCGCCGTAAAGCTGCTGTCAACTGGGCCTTGGGCAATCACTTTCTTGTTTAAAATAACCAGGTGGTCAAAGTAGTCGCGGATAGTGTTCAAATCATGATGGACAACAATACTGGTCTTGCCTTGGCTCTGAGCATCCCGGAGGAAATCAATGATAATTTTTTCCGTCCGTTTGTCGACACCAGCAAGCGGTTCATCCATAAAGTAAATATCCGCATCCTGGGCAATGGCCCGGGCAATGAAGACCCGCTGGCGCTGGCCGCCCGATAACTGGGAGATCTGCCGTTTTTTATAGTCTGATAATCCTATCATAGCCAGAGCTTGGTCAGCTTTTTTGCGGTCCGCTTGGCTCGGCCGTTTTAACCAGCACAGGTGGACATAGCGCCCCATCAGGACTACATCCTCAACAGTTGTTGGAAAGTCCCAGTTAACGGAAGAGGTCTGCGGGATATAGGCGATTTTTTTGTGGACGTCCTTAAAGTCCTGGCCCATAATCTTCACCTGGCCTGACAAGGTTTTCTCTAGGTCCAGAATGCCTTTAATCAAAGTCGACTTCCCGGCCCCGTTCGGCCCAATGATGGCTGTAATTGAATTTTCTATAATATCTAGGTTGACATCCCATAGCACCGGTTTCTCATGGTAGGCCATGGTTAGGTGGTTAACACTTATAATTGCTTGACTCATTCAAATTCCTCCTCATATATCCTTGGATAAAAAGGCTGGAGTTTTAGGAGAAGCTTCAAAATCCTCCTATTTCCAGCCCTTAGTGGTTTTATTTTAGGTTGTTAGTAATTAAGTCGACATTATGGCGGTACATATCGATGAAGTTATCGCCGGTCTGACCGACTGGTGCCAATGAGTCTGAGAAGAGCTCTTGACCTTCGCCGCTGACTACTTTCACGTCAAAGCCCTTCGCCTTGCAGGCTTCCTGTAGCTTCTTCATCCGGGCAGGGTCTGTCGTTGATTCCGAGAAGATGGCTTTAATCTTATGGTCTACAATGAAGTTCACTGTATCTTCGATATCCTTATTGGCCACTTCAGTATCAGTTGACACACCTTGTGGCGCTTTCACTGGAATGTTGTAGCGGCGGGAGAAGTAGTTAAAGGCATCATGCGGTGTAATTAAATAGCGCTGGGCTTCTGGAATACCCGCAATTTTTTCCTTGTTTTCCTGGTCTAAGTCATCCAATTGTTTGAGATAAGCTGCGGTATTTTTTTCGATGGCTTCCTTATGTTCAGGTAGGGCCTCAATCAGATAGGCAGAACATTTCTCTGTTGCTTGCTTGTAGAGGTCAATATCGAACCAGAAGTGTGGGTCAACAATGGTTTCGCCATCCTGGTCCATATTCCCCAAGGCCTTCTCATCGAAGTCAGCAGTTACCGCTTTACCACGTTGCTCTAAGACATCCACCATTTTTCCTTCAAAGTGCAAGCCATGATAGATCAAAAGTTCCGCCCCTTTGAGCTTCTCTAAGTCTTGCGGTTTAGCTTCATACAAGTGTGGGTCTTCCCCAGCAGGAATAATCATATTGCTCGAAACATAATCTCCAGCTAATTGTTGAACCATATCATTTAAGAAAGATGTGGTGACGACAACATTCAACTTACCGCCCTCAGCCTGGCTCTTTTGCTGGTCTGAGCCCTTAGAGCAAGCGCTTAAGACAAAGACACCGACCACGAGGAGCCCCAGTGTTTTTAACCATTTAGACAAAATAAAGTCCCCCTTTTTATATTTTTTAGGTTAATCTAAAATAAAGTTTACAGGAACATTATAATATAATTGAGATTAATTCTCAAGCTCTTTTTGCGGATAAATACATGAAAATAGATTCAACCGATCAGACAAAAAAACAGGCCCGCTATTGAGCCTGTTTCACTGAACTCTGAGCTTAGAGTTCCTTATATAAATATGCTGTATCTAACCACTCTTGGAACTTGTAGCCTACCTTGGGTAAGAGGCCTACTTGTTTGAAGCCCTGGCGTTCGTGGAAGGCGATGCTTCGATTATTAGAGGCTGTGATCACAGCTACAAGACTGACGACATCTTGGGCTTTAAGGGCTGCTTCAAGCGCCTGGAATAAACGGTAACCGACGCCCTTGACGGGAACTTGCCGGTCCGCATAGATACTCAGTTCGGCACTGTGCTTGAAGGCCTCGCGCTCACCTAGAGGGTGGGCATAGGCATAGCCCCAAATCTCCCCCTCATACTCAGCTACCAAATAAGGATAGCCTGCTGCCTGGATATCTGCTAGGCGCTGGGCCATCTCTTCTGCATCTGGAGCTTGGTATTCAAAGCTGATCGTCGTTTCTTCAACATAGGGCCGGTAGATAGCAGCTAAACGGTCACCATCTTCTTGGCAAGCCGGACGAATCAAGATTTCTGCCATAGTCTAGGCATCCTTATCAACATTCAAGGCCTTAAGCAAGGCTTGGAAGTCTTCTTCACTCGTCACTGCTTGGTACTTAGTATCTGCACAAACACCGCACTCTAAACCGTCCTGTTTATCAGGTTCTTCGATTGGCATTTCTTCATACTTCTTGTCTTGATCAGTTGACATCTAACCATCTCCTTTTCTACTTATATTTTACCAAGAAAATCACAAGCTGACAAAGTTCTTTAGCAGTTCCTTTATTTGACATTCTCAATCTCTCTGCTTATAATTGTAATCGTTATAAATTAAAAATTGAATTGGAGGATTTATTAATGAAATATGTAGTAGTGGGAACTTCCCATTTTGGCTATGAAGCTGTTCAAACACTCTTAAAACAAAAACCAGAAGCAGAAATCCACCTCTATGAACGTGGCGATTCTGCCTCATTTATGGGTTGAGGGAGCCAATCTTATGTAGAGGGGACCTCTCATTCATTAGATGAATTACACTTTGCCAACGAAGAATCTTATCGTGCCCAGGGGATTCATATTCACTGCAACAGTGATGTTGTCGCCATCCAAAGCGATAAGAAGACAATTACGGTTCAGGATACAGAAGGCGAGCACAGTGTTTCATATGACAAACTCTTGCTCAGTCCCGGCGGCTATGCCGTGAAACCTCCAATCGAAGGGATTGACCTCGAGAATATCAATACCTTCCGTGGCCCAGAAGATACAGCCGCTGTCAAAGAACAAATGGAAGGCTGCCAATCAGCTGTTATCATCGGTGGGGGCTATATTGGTATTGAAGTGGCTGAAGCTTATGCCCAAGCAGGAATTCCAGTCACCGTGATCGATATGCAAGACCGTCTCTTAGCAACATCTCTCGACAAAGAATTTACTGATGTACTCGAAGCCGCTTCCAAGCATCACGGCCTCGACTTCCGTCCCGCCGAAACGGTTAAAGCCTTTGAAGGCGAAGACGGTAAGGTCAAAGCCGTTGTCACTGACCAAGCGACCTATCCTGCCGATACAGTCATCCTAGCAGCAGGCGTGAAGGCAGATGACCAGTGGCTGCGAGGCACTTTAGAAATGGACGAACGGGGCTTCATTGTCACCAATGAATACCTTGAGACCTCTGCTCCTGATGTCTATGCGGGCGGAGATTCAACTTGCGTCCCCTTTGCGCCAACCCACGAACAAGTCAATATTTCCTTAGCAACCATTGCTAGACGCCAAGGGATCGTTGCCGCTCTGAATGCCATGGGCCAAAAGGTTAAAATGCCTGAACTCACAGGGACTTCAGCCCTCTCCCTCTTTGGTTATAATTTCGTGTCTACCGGTCTCAAGGCCGCTAGCGCTGCCCAATACCAAGGACAAGTGGCTTCTCGCTATGTTGAAGAACCCCTGTATCCTGACTTCATGCGCAAAGAAGGCAAAGTTGCTATGAAGATTTACTACGATGCCGATGACCACCGCATTCTCGGCGGACAATTAATGTCTAAAGAAGACATCACCGATGGCATCACAGGTCTATCAATAGCTATTGCTTCGGGATGGACTCTCGAAGACTTAGCTCTCGCTGACATCCACTTTATGCCACGCTTTGACCGCCCATGGCACTATCTCAATGTCCTCGCTATGGCTGCCTTAGACTACAAGATCGGTGGCGCTGATAAGCTCCTATTCTAAGAGCATATGACAAAAGTCAGCCAAATAAAATCGGACCTTCTGCTGAAGGCCGAGCCAAAAAGGCTGCCCCTACCAAGATTGGTTAAGGGGCAGCCTTTTTATCTATATGTCAAGCTTAAGGTCGACCGAATTTTCTTTCATAGTCTGCTTCTAATTGATCTAAATTAGGCTTATCAATTTGATCGATCGTCGGCGGCAGCTCAGGAGGGATGGCGGCTTCTTCTTGCTGATCCACCTGGTCTGGGTCTAGCTCTTTGAGGTCGAACTCAGGCGTCAAGGCTGAGGGATCGATGATAGGCGTCGCTGAATAAGTTACGCGGGGCTTAATGGCATCCGCCGTCTTGGTCAGGCCCAAGGGATTGTCGGGATCCGCGCTCAAGTCAGGCGTTGTCCCTTGGAAGAAAAGATAAAGACCAAGTAAGGCAAGCAGGGACCCGCCTAGATAAAGAAGAGACTTCTTTTTAGGGGAATGTTCTTCTGCCATCAACCAACCTACTTTCTAGCGCAAACTTCCGCTTTAATCTTGGCCAAAACCTTGGGGATTCTTTTCTTGCCAGCGCCAAGAGTCCCGGCACATATCTGCTAAGTCCTTCTCTGCCACCCAATCAAAGAGCTCTTTGGCATAGCTCGCATCAGCGTAACAAGTCGCCACATCCCCAGGGCGGCGGTCATCAATCGTATAAGGAATGTCGACTTGGTTGACCTCTTTGAAGGTATGGATTAAATCCAGCACAGAATAGCCCTGTCCCCGACCTAGGTTGACGGTCTCCAAGCCAGTATGGCCCAGGGCATAGGCAACGGCTGCGACGTGTCCTTTAGCCAGGTCCACCACATGGATATAGTCGCGAACGCCTGTCCCATCTGGGGTATTGTAGTCATCACCGAAAACATGGAGCTGGTCTAACTTGCCAATGGCCACTTGGGTGATATAAGGCATGATATTATTAGGCACCCCCTGAGGATCTTCCCCAATCATGCCTGATTCATGGGCACCAATAGGATTGAAGTAACGCAAACGGAGGATCGACCACTCGGCATCAGACGTATAGAGGTCACTCAAGATTTGCTCATTCATAACCTTGGTATAGCCGTAGGGATTGGTAGCAGAAACAGGCAGGTCCTCTGTTAGAGGCGAAGGATTAGTCATCCCATAAACAGTGGCGCTAGAAGAGAAGACAATTCGCTTCACATCGTGTTGGCGCATCACTTGAAGTACTGACAGCAGACCACCCAGGTTATTCTCATAATATTCTAGTGGTTTAGCTACAGAGTCCCCAACTGCCTTAAAGGCTGCAAAATGGATCACTGCCTCAATCTCATGCTGGTCAAAGACCTGACCCAAAGCTTCCTTGTCTAAGACATTAATGCAATAAAAACTTGGGCGCTGACCAGCTAAAGCCTCAATCCGGTCCAAGACAGTTGGCTTGGAATTGGAATAGTCATCAACGATTACTACCTCATAACCCGCTTGGATTAATTCAATACTGGTGTGAGACCCAATGTAGCCTGTCCCACCTGTCACTAAGATTGCCATCTTATTCGTCACTCCTTAACGCTTATTCTTACTAGTAAGTATAACACATGACGAGAGTGTGACAAAAGTCAGTTAGGCCTAAACCAGCTAACGCATACTATATCTGTAACTCGCTGCGCGTCAAACAGCTATAGTTCGTGAACTAAATATCAAGACTGACTTTTGGGACAGATTTTTGCAAAAATATTTTGTTATTTAAAAAAAGGACCTGACTTTTCCCAAAAGACCTGACCTTAGCTTTTTACAGGAAGCTAATGATACAATGGAGGTAAATTCCAAGAAAGGAGAACGCGTGTGCAAGCCAAAATTTACTACGAAGACAACCACCTACTCATTGTGGAAAAGCCCGCCAATATGCCCGTCCAAGCGGATAACAGCCAAGATCTCGACTTACTGACCTTCTACAAACAATTTATCAAAGAAAGAGATGAGAAACCAGGCAATGTCTACCTGGGCTTAGTCCATCGCTTGGACCGACCGGTAGCAGGACTGATTATCTTCGCTAAAACTTCCAAAGCGGCCAGCCGACTATCGGACGCTCTCAGACGTCGGGCTATCGACCGCTCTTACCTCGCTGTCGTTCACGGCCATCCCAGGAAAGATTCCGGGCAATTGACCGATTACTTGTGGAAGGATAAGAGAAAAAACCAATCCTATGTCGTCTCCCCCCAACACAAACAAGCTAAGAAAGCCCAACTCAACTACCAGGTCCTCGACCAAAGCCAAGACTTCAGCCTAGTGCGCATCCAACTACAGACAGGACGATCCCACCAGATCCGCGTTCAGATGCAGCATCTGGGCCATCCCCTCTACGGTGACCAAAAATACGGGGCGGCTGTCAACCAAGTCGGCCAACAGATCGCACTCTGGGCCTACCAAGTCCAATTCATCCACCCCGTCAAAAAAGAACCCCTCAGCATCCAATCCCTGCCGCCTGCAAGCGGGATTTGGACAGAATTTGATCTCAGCAAGATTTAAAGAGGCTGGGACAAAAGTTCCAACCTCTTTTTAA
>NZ_KV797932.1:44006-66449 GCF_001809535.1 Aerococcus sp. HMSC062A02
GTTCAGGCCTGAACGACTTTTGTCACACTCTCTTACAATTAAGTCAAGAACAGAAAAGGCCTCCCTATTCCAGCGATAGGGAGGCCTTTTAGAATCACTATGTTTTATTTTTAGTAGACGCCTTCTTGCAACATGGCGGAAGCAACTTTCTTGAAGCCAGCGATGTTAGCCCCAGCAATCAAGTCATAGCCTAAGCCTGCTTCTTCAGCAGCGCTTGCAGCCGCATGGTGGATATTTTCCATAATACGGTGTAATTCCGCATCCACTTCTTCAGCCTTCCAAGCACGTTTAGCACTATTTTGAGCCATTTCAAGACCAGACACAGCTACCCCACCTGCATTAACTGCCTTAGATGGTGCAATAATAGTATCGGTATTTTCTTTGAGATAGTCAATGGCTGCCTTGGTAGATGGCATATTAGCCACTTCAATCAGATATTTCACATTGTTTTCAGCTAATTGCTTAGCTTCTTCTAGGTCAATATCATTTTGAGTAGCACATGGCATGGCGACGTCAGCTTTTACGCCCCATGGTTTTTCACCAGCGTAGAATGGTACACCGAATTTATCCGCATAGTCTTGGACACGGTCATTGCCACTATTACGCATTTCAAGCATGAAGTCTAATTTTTCTTGGGTATTGATCCCATCTTCGTCATAGATGTAGCCATCAGGGCCAGATAGGGTCACAACCTTACCGCCGAGTTCAGCAACCTTGGTACAGGTCCCCCAAGCCACATTACCGAAACCAGAAACCAAGAAGGTCTTGCCTTCAATGCTTTCCCCTTCGTGCTTGAAGATCTCGTTAGCGAAGTAAACGGCACCATAGCCTGTTGCTTCAGGACGGATCAAGCTGCCCCCATACTCTAAACCTTTGCCAGTCAAGACACCATTTTCGAAGGCACCAACGATACGTTTGTATTGACCAAACAGGTAACCTACTTCACGGCCGCCGACACCGATATCGCCTGCTGGAACGTCAGTATCTGGACCAATATGGCGGTAGAGTTCGGTCATAAAGGCTTGGCAGAAACGCATGATTTCATTATCTGACTTGCCGCGTGGATCGAAGTCAGAGCCACCCTTGCCCCCACCTAAAGATAGAGTTGTTAAGGAGTTCTTGAAAGTTTGTTCAAAGCCTAAAAACTTCACAACGGATAAGTTCACAGATGGATGGAAACGTAAGCCACCCTTGTAAGGCCCGATTGCGCTGTTGAATTGGACACGGTAACCCCGGTTAACTTGGACCTTGCCTTCGTCGTCTACCCAAGAAACACGGAATTCAATGACACGGTCTGGTTCCACCATACGTTCAAGGATACCATTCGCTTCATATTCAGGATGGGCCTCAATCACAGGCTCGATTGTTGATAGTAATTCTTCCACAGCCTGAATAAATTCTGGTTCGTGGCTATTTTTCTCTTCTGTCTCTTTGAGTACACGATCAATGTATTCTGACATAACATTCCACTCCATTCATCTTTATGATTTTCAATTGAGTAATTAGTTCGCCCTATCTTCTGAACGAATATTCTCTACTTTTTATTATAACAGTTTCTCATTGACTTGTCATAATTGTACATAAGTTTTCAGCCAAGACACGATACTTCTTAACTATGATATCTATAAGCAATAAAAAAACTGGGTAGATTTTACCCAGCTTTGTATACTAGTTAAAAGCAAGCACCCGTGCATCGATTGGATAGAAGTCCTTGTCGCCAGGGGCAGCTTCGATCGACCCGAATGGCATTTGACTTCTTAGCTTCCAAGTTTCTGGTAGGTCCCAAGTTTGACGAACGTCTTCATCAATAAGTGGATTGTAGTGTTGGAGAGAAGCCCCAATCCCTTGTTCAGCTAAGGCAGTCCACACATTCATGGTTGCCGCCCCATTGGCTTGTTCAGACCAAGGTTGGAAGTTTTCCGCATAGAGTGCAAATTTTTCTTCATACTCACGCACAATTTCTTGGTCTTCAAAGAATAAGATCGTTCCATAGCCAGCTTGGAAAGAAGCAATCTTTTGGCGGGTATTTTCCACATCTTCTTCCGTTGCATTAGGGTTAGCGTCCTTGACATGGTCCCAGACAATTTCCCATAATTTATCATGGGAGCCTTCAAATAAAACGACCGCGCGAGTTGTTTGGTTATTGAAGGCAGAAGGGCTATGTTGGATGATATCTTTGACGAGGGCTGTAATTTCCTCGTTTGATGCCTCAATATCCTTGCCTAGACCATAAATTGAGCGGCGTTTTTGAATTAAATCATTAAATGTAGATTGCATACAAACGTCCTCCTTAAATTCTTAATATTATTTATTCCTTAATGCCATCTTAAATTGTTCGCTTACCATTGTAAAGCAATAAGGCTCAGCTATTATATCAATCACATTCCACCCAAGCGAAAGCCCATCAGCACAGACACAAGGCTAAATCAAGATAAATCGTAGGCCTGGCTTAAAAACAAGAAAAATTTGTGTTATAATCAAGTTAATTAGATAAGTTAGCGTTTTCACTTAGCCCTGAGGACCCTTATCTAATATTATTAATGGTAGTAACAGAACCCTAGCAAGCTTAGACCCCACTACCTAGTCGAAGCCTGTGTCGATTGATCATTTTGAGGAGGACTTAGAATATGAATAAATTTATTGAACGTAATGTTGAAAGCGGTTTATTCAACGAAACTGTTGGTAATTACTTAGAAGAAGCCATTCAAAATAAAGAATCCGTAATTATTGCTGGTCACCGGTCAACTGGTAGCCGTCCACTCTTTGCGGCCATTTCAGGTGCTGCTAAGTCCGAGCACTCTGCGGTTCAAGTTAAGGATGAATCTGCTTTTGAAAAAGAAGCGGACTACTACTTAATCCCTGGTAACCCTAAAGTTGACTTAGAAGAATTAATTTACAAAGCTATCGAAACACCTGGCGCAGCCTTTGTTTCTCTAAAAGACCCTGAACAACCTGTTTCTTTACAAAAATTATTAAAACGCTTCACCAAAGAACATGGAACTTCAGATAAGGTCTTCCACGAAATCGCCCTTAAGAAGAACGGAACCGGTGGCGACGCTGTACCTTATACCGATAAAGTAACTAAATTCTACTTCAATGAAAAAGGCAAAGTTAAGCGCGAACAGCTTGACTTCTAATCCTTCTAAAGACTACAACAGTTCAGCTAGGCCGATCGCCTAGCTTTTTCTTTTGCCTACTTTCAACTTTTCAATATTGTATTTTTCACTAAGGTCCGCTAGAATAGGACTGTTAGCTTTGAGGAAAGCTGGCACTACGATTCTTCAGTAGATTAAGCTACTCTTTGTCCTTTGGTCGTAGTTATCACTAGGGCGGTCCGCCGCCACTATAAAGGAGACGATATTATGCAAAAACAAATACACGGGGCTTCCTCGGCCCGCACTTTAGACCTGACCAAGGCTGCCATCATTGCAGCCCTCTATGTGGCCATGTCCCTCTTACTGGCACCCTTAACCTTTGGGCCAATTGGGATCCGCCTGTCGGAAGGGCTCAACTTCTTGGGCCTCTACAACAAGCGCTATATCTATGCCATCACGGTGGGGGTCTTCATTGTCAACTACTTTAGTTACGGGATTTGGGATATGATTGTGGGCAGTATCTCCACCTTCATCTTTCTCTGGATCGGACGCTGGCTGGGTGAGCAGGTAGTTAAACACATCAATTTCAAGATTGACCCGATGATCATTAAGTACATCGTCTTGACCATTGTTTTCTCCCTATCCATGTTCACCATCACTTTCTTGGTGGTCTTCCTAGGTTATGACGGTCCAATTTGGCCCCTCTACCTTAACATGGCAGGAACCGAGGCCTTGGCAATGATTGTGGGCGGCTTTATCATCTACCCCATCAGCAAGCGGATTAACTTCTATGATTAATCAAGCCTATTAACAATTTTTGTATGAAGGAGCATCCCTTCCGCTGTTGGTGGTTCACCAAGCTGTCAAAATAATCCTTATGCTTAAACAAAAATTCGCACGTCAACAAGTCTGTAGAAGCTTGTTGGCGTGCGTTTTTCATTTGTGAGTTAGAGCCAGCCCTTGTCTAGGGCGCGCTGGATGTCTTGGCTGTGGTCGGGGAAGACCAGCTTTAAAAAGAGCTCGAAGAAGGCTCTAGCGTCAACCGCTTGACCGACTTGGACCTTGCCATCTGGCCGGGGCTGGACAACAGACTGGGCATCACGCTCACCACTGGTCACAATCTCGATGTCGGCGGGGATAAAGTTACAAATTCCTTCCACCATATCGACTGGCACCAGGGGATCATTGATGACACAGCCCAATGTCCGCTCAGCCTGCCAGTGGAAGTCCACATAGAAACGGGTGATGGCATAGATTAAGCGTCCCAGGTCTGTATCGAATTGGCGGATCAATTCCCGGCAGTTGGGGGTCATGAGGATCTGATAGGTCACATCGAGAGGATAAAGATAGGTCTTTGGCAGGTCACTGGCAAAGACCCGACGAGCTGCCTCGGGATCGCACCAGAAATTGTACTCCGCATAGGGGGAACAGTTACCTTGGACCTGGTAGGCCCCGCCCATAATGCGCAAGGACTTGGCTTGAGCTAAGAGACCAGGCTGAGCCTCTTCCACTTGGGCTAGATTAGTCAAGGGACCCAGGGCTAGGATGTCGACTTCGCCTGGATACTTGGTCAAGGCTTCCTGGATAAAGTCAAGGGCGGATTGGTCCTGGACTCGTTTTTCCTTGGCCCAGACGGCTTCCCCTAGGCCATCTTCACCATGGGTATCCCGGGCATCACGGTAGGGGCGGACGAGCGGGTGGTGTGCGCCCTCGTAGATGGGGACCTGGTCCAAGCCTAGGAAGTCAGAGAGATAGCTGGCATTCCGGGCGCCTTGGTCTGCATCAACATTGCCCGATACCGTCGTAATGCCTAAGATCTCAAGCTCTGGGCTGAGGGCCGTATAGATCAGGGCCAGACTATCATCAATACCGGGATCAAGGTCTAGAATAACTTTTCTTGTCATAGTAACCTCCTAAAGGGGCTGTAAACTTGCAATCATTTGCCAGAGGGCTAGGCCCGTATAGAGTAGGAAGGGCCAGTATACCAGGGCCTGGCGGTAGGTGGCAGGTGTCGTCCGATAAGTCTTCAGATAAGCCTTAATGGCCTCCCGGTTCCGGTAGAGGACCCAGGCGCCGGCTAGGAAGAAGACGAAGGAAATCAGATTGTTAACCCCATCTTGGACAGCTGGAGAGAAGGGGGACAAGAGCTGGAAGAGGATATCTCCGAAGACAAAATTATTAATAATATGGAGGACCACTGCCCAAAAGAGCCCGTAAGTCAGACTCACATAGCCGAGCACCAGGCCAATCAGGAAGGCGAAGGGCGACTGGATAATATTCAGGTGCATCAGTCCAAAGAAAAAGGCGGAGATCGTAATCGCAAAGAGCTGGCCATGCTTGGTTAGGTAAGGCAGGATGGTGCCGCGGAAGGCTATTTCTTCTAAGATGGGGCCTACGAAGCTGGCGTAGAGGAACATAGACCAGCTTGGACTTCCTGCCGATGCCATCTCCACCTCAGGCAGGATGGTATAGCCCAGGGCATTGGCTATGATCTCGCCCACATTCGCTAGGCCGGTAAAAAGGAGCTGGCCCATCATAAAGACAGCCAGCAATTGGCCAAAACCCTTGCCTGTCATCTGAGGCGCCTCAGCTCGCCGCCAAACAATGGGCCGCTTGCGGTGGAGATAGGTCAAAAGCAAGAAACTTAGGGCACAGGCGATAAGATAGGGCCAGCCCGTCTCCATGGTATCGCTAGTCGCCTGGTCAACGCTGAAATCACCCTGGATACCGGCTTTAACCAGCAGGTAAACGACCATATAAACTAAGATGCCGATAAACATCATAGCGGAATAGGCAAAGGCGACACCGATACTTCGGACCATGTCTTCTCTGACACTAGGTTGTTTTTCGTTCAAATCTTTTCCTCCTTAATCCCCCAGTCGAGGGATTTCCGTGCTTTAGCGATGAACTTTAGCTATAATTTTAGCATAGAAGTTTTTTTGAAGATATAGCTAAGGAGGAAATCACCATGCTATCTGACCAGTGTGCCCGCCAAGTCATCGAGGCCATTATGGCACTCTACCCCCATACCCAATCTGCTCTCAACTTCGAGAACCCCTACCAGCTCCTCATCGCCGCCATGTTGAGCGCCCAGACGACCGATGCCAAGGTGAACGAGCTGACCCCTGCCCTCTTCGCTGCCTTCCCCGAGCCCAAAGACCTGGCCCAGGCCAGCCAGGAGGAAGTTATCCCCTATATCAAGCCCCTGGGCCTCTACAATAACCGGTCCAAGTACATGATTAAGTGCGCCCAAAAACTCCTCGAAGACTTCGACGGCCAGGTCCCCCAGAGCCAAAAAGAATTGGAGACCCTGCCCGGGATCGGCCGTAAGTGCGCCAATGTCGTCCTCTCCAACGCCTACCAAGTGCCTGCCTTCGCCGTAGATACCCATGTCATCCGGATCTGCAAGCGCCATGAAATCGTTGCCCCCTCAGCCTCTACCCTGGAGATCGAAGAGCGGGTGACCCAGCTCCTCCCGGAAGAAGATTGGCTCCATGCCCACCAAGCCATGGGTGCCATGGGCCGGGAAATCTGTACCCCTAAGCATCCCACATGCCATGACATCCCCGAACTCTGGCCCTGCCCGGACCAAACGCCCAACCACTAGAAAGGAAAGCCACCATGCGTTCAGAAGAAGCTCTAAAACTCCTCCAAAAACTCATCCAAGTCAACACTGTCGAAGGTCAGGAAGGCCAAGCCCTCGCCCGATTGATTCCCTACCTAGAAAAGCTCGGCTTCGACTGCCAGACCAGTTCCTATGCCCCTGGCCGCGACCAATTAGTCGCCTCCTGGTCTTCTGGCCAGCCCGGCCCACGACTCGGTCTGACTGGCCACCTGGATGTGGTCCCCAGCGGCCAGGAAGAGGCCTGGACCTATCCTCCCTTTGCGGGCCAAATCAAAGACGGCAAGATCTATGGACGGGGTGCTTCCGATATGAAGGGCGGTCTCGTTGCCCTGGTCGCTGCCGCCAGCCAGCTCATCCAAGCAGGGTCCATTGAAGCCGGCAGCCTCCACTTCATCATTACAGCTGATGAAGAATCCGGGGGCAAGGGGGCCGAAGCCCTGGCCCAGGCCGACCTCGTTCCAGAAGTCGATGCCCTCATCTGTGCCGAACCTACTGACTCCACCATCTGCACCGGCCACCGGGGCGGCCTCTCCCTCAAGTTCGAGAGCTTCGGCCAAGCCGGACATGCGGCCACTACATCCCCTGACCAGAATGCCCTCAGCCCCTTGCTAGACTTGGCCCTGGCCATCCGCCAAGACTTCCAAGACCAAGCAGCCGAGCTCAACCACCCCATACTGGGTCAGCCTTCCCTCCAAATCTCCTGCCTCCACGCCGGACACAAGGCTAACCTCGTCCCCGACTCTGCCTGGATGAGCCTGGACCGGCGAACGCTGCCCCAGGAAGACCACGGGCAGATCTTAACCAACTACCAGAAGATGGTCGACCAGGTCAGCGCTGACCGCCCCTATCCTAAGATCCAGCTCAGTGTCATTGCCAACATGCCCGCCCTGGCAACAGACCCGTCTGCCCGGCTCATCCAAGCCAGCCAGGCTGCCTATAAGCAAACTTTCAACAAGGAAGCCCAGCTCGCCCCCTTCTTCGGCGGCACAGACTGCGTGGCCATTGCCAGCCAGAACCCTGGCCTGGAAGTAGTCATCTTCGGCCCCGGCAAGACCCAGCACCAGGTCGACGAACACCTGGACCTAGCCGACTTTGACCAGGCAATACACTTTTTTGTTGAGCTGATTACAGGATATTTGAAGCAATAGAAAGAAGCGTTAGCGGTTCTCTCGGAAACCGGCTAACGCTTTTTTACTGGTCTAAATTGTAAGGCAAAAGGAAGTGCACGATCTTATATTCCGGCTAGGAACAAATCAGATGATACTGCCAATTAGTCATCAGAAGTATCAGAGACGAGTTCATTAATTTGCTCAGTCATTTGATCCAGCTCATCTACTGCAAAAATATTCTCTTTGTCGATTAAGTCTGATCTATGGACCGTGGATTCAAAGGCAACCACCGGGCAGCCCTTTTGGAGGGCGCGGCTGACAATATCGTCGACTTCGTCATAATAGTTGATATCTAGGTAGATGTCGGCTTGACTTAGCAGGTCCTCGATTAGATCGTTGTGGGCGAGGGGGTGAATGAAGACGTTTTCCATTTTTTCGGCTAATTCAATGAGGTTAGGCGCTACAAAAGTATATGCTGCGATATGTATGCAAAGGTCAGGAAGTGCACGAGCTAAGTCTTCAACTTGTTCGATTTCAGCTGAATGCGTTAAGACGAAAGCATGGTGGGAGAAGTCCTTCAGACTGAAGTATCTGGCATAGTCTGTATCCCAAACAGCTTTTGCTTGGTCATCAAAATCTTCATAATAAGTCTGACCCCGGTATAATTTGTCAATATAAGCGTTTAGAGTCGCATGAGGATCATAGCCAAAATTCTGTAGCTTAGAAACCTTTTTACTCAAATTCTTGATATTATCATTGAAGTGTTTAACTAGATTTCGACCACTTTTCGACATAATTGAACTATCGTGCTGCCGATAAGCATACAGGTTCAAATCAATGGCATAAATTTCCGAGGCGGCCATATACCAGCGATAGGTTGTTGCTGAATCTTCATACCAGACCCCTATTGGAAATAAATTCTGACTCACAATATCTGCTTTGACCAACTTGCACCATGCTGTCGTGAAGGACAAGGGAATCACCCCATCTTCATCTTTTCTAATAGCAGCATGGCTATCATAGGACCTTATCGTAGGCATTCCTGACGTCATCATCCAGTAATCGCCAGCATCATTAAAATATTTGCAGGCTCCAATGACGATATCTGCCTGCTTATCCTGAGCAATGCGGTGTAAGATTTCTAGTGTATTTTCAACAATCTTATCGTCTGAATCCAAGAAGAAAATATAATCACCTTTAGCATGGCTCGTCCCAAAATTCCGTGCCGCAGACAGGCCTTGATTCTCCTGGTGAAACAGCTTAAAGCGTTCATCTCTCTGACAATAATTATCTGCAATAACGGGAGAAGCATCTGGCGAACCATCATTAACCATGATCACTTCAAAATCTTTAAAAGTTTGTTTCCTCACTGATTCTAAGCATTCAATCAGGTATTTTTCAACTTTGTAGATTGGAATGATAATTGAAATTTGGGGAGTCATTTGCCTGTCCTTTCTTCAAACTGATAAAAACATCATTTCTATAACCTTAAGTCCAAAATAATCTCATATGAATATCTTTTAAACCCTTAACTCCTATTATCCAAACACTTGAAAATAGCTTCAGTGAGCACACGCTTGGTATAGAAACCTTGGGTGATTAAAGGGCGGTAGCGGTCAACATGGTCAACCAAGTCATCATAGTCTTCTGCTGAAATGTTTGCGACATAGTCTTGGGCTTCTTCAAGGGAGTCTGCCACCAAGCCTAAGTGATTGGCTTCAATAATATCATGGTTGGAGAGGTGTCTAGGAACAACAACAGGGATTCCGGCGGCTAGATAAGTTCCTAACTTATGGGTGATACATAATTTGAAATATTCATTGATATGGTCATCATCAGCCCAAACCAAGCCGAAACCTCCCTTAGCGAGATTGACGATTAATTCAGTATCCCGCATAAAGCCACAGGTAATGACCTGGTCAGGCAGAGCTGTTTCAGGGTCTCTCGAATAGACCCTCAAAGGAAGATTGCTCTGCCAGTTCTTAGCAAAGTTGAATTTATTCACATCCCCCGCGAAGTGAAATTGGCGGATGAATTCAGGTCGATCTAGGTCTAAGTCAATCGGATGGTCCCACATTTCCTGGACAACATAACGGTCTACCTGCAAGCCTTCCTGGCGCAAACGTTGGTACATGGCCTCTGTCGGAACAATGAGGACATCTGCCATATTATAAATTTCAATCATTGTTGGCATCAGATAGGCATTGGGTTCGAACATCAAGGGAAGGACGTCATGGATATAAATAGCAATTTTCAGTCTTGGATAAGCTCGCAGCTTCCGAATAATAGCTTGATCAAATTCCACATTATTCCAAGTGGGATATTGTAAAACGATAAAATCACCAAAACCTACGCCGGAAAAAATACCATCTAGGCGTGTCCTTAGTTCCGATTCTGAATCGGCTTCTACCGGGTAGGAGTATACCGGAACCTTATCGAAACCCATCTCTTTAGCAATATCAGCTGTCGCAATTTGTGCTAGCATGGCTGTACTCGTATAGGCATGGCCATATAAGCAAGTAATATGTGTGTGCATCGCATTCTCCTCATTCCTATGACTTAAAGAGCGTTAATAAAGAAAGTAGTAAGCCTAAGAGGACAGACACCCCCATCAGAACTCCTATAATCATGGGAAGCTTGCTTAACTTATCGTCTGCTTCTTCTTGGTCCTTGGCCTGTTTTTGCCGCTCCTTCTCTAGCATCTCTTGAATTTCTGGATCTAGTACATTTTTATGTTTATTTGTCATGGCATCCTCCAGCTAAGACGTCTCGATAATCTTCAACACGAGTTTGGCCGACATGAGCTAGCTGGACTTCAATTCCCCTAATCCACAAAGTCTCGTCCAATCCAACTTGGTCTAGGTGCGCAATTAAACCTTCAACATTTGCTTTGTTAAAACGATGTTCAGCTGCTGTGTACCTATCTTGGTGGAGGGTTTCCCGAAAGGCTAGGATCAGCTGCCTGTGATCAAAAGCGCGGCGTACGGCATTAAGGATCTCGTTTGCATAGTTAATATCGAGATAGACCTTACAGCGCTTCAAGAGATCTTCTACCTTGTCTTGGGATATATTTGGGTAGAGGGTCAAATTGGAGAAATGGTCCAAGCCCATCAACTTATCAGACATCTCAGTCAATGCCCCCACATGGAAGTGCCAGTCAGGCAACGCTTGCAAGAGCTCTTCCAAAGACTCTACTTGGTCTGAATTGGTTAAGACTAAGGCCTCATTTGTGTTGCGAACAGGCTCTTCTATTGGATAGATATAGCCTAAATGTTTCAACTGGTCGCTAGTCCCTGCTTCTTGCTCGGCCAGCAAGCCCTGCAGGCGTTGGTAGTTGGTCTTATCATCCACAATTACGGTCCGAGCCCTTGGCGTCGTCCCTGCAAAAATCATCTGCATGTTCCCTGGAATCGTATCATGAATGGGTTCTTGCCAGAAAAGAATATCCTCACCAGGTAAAGCTAAGCGATGGGAGACGAGGAAGGGCATGGCTAGGGAATTGATCAGCATGCCCGAAAGATCAAAGCCTGCTTCTTTTAAATAAAAGCAAATAAAGTCAACCTGGTCTCTAAAAAAGTAAGTTTGTCCTTGATAATTCAGGCTTAGCGTATCGGTCACTAAGTTATGGACTAGGGCTTCCCGGCCCTGGGTATCATAGTAAGTCTTAATGGACATCCGCTCTTCTGTATCGAAAGCAATCCGACTAAAGCGCCGACCATACTGGTTGTAAATATCGACAAAGGCCACCCGCCCCTTCTCGTCCAACCAGTCGACCTTATTAATGAGACGCTTGTGCTTGGGCTCTGCGTAATAGATACGTGCCTTGACCTGTCCTAGATCTTCTACGCGAGCACTACTGTTATCGCCCATAATTTCCCAATAAGCAGGAACGGGCAGTTCATTAAAGTAGAGTGCCCGACAAGACGCATCTTCTTCGCCCATAAAGAACTGGAAGGGGCTAGCCAAGTGGTCATCAAGAAAACCATCATCTGTTAAAACAACTGTGGGCCAATCAAAGCCGGCTGCTTCTAAAGATCGTCCCAGGTCTCGACTGGCTTGATTGTCTTGGTCAAATAAATTAATCATGGCCTACCTCCTCAATAAGTTCCTTCCAGGCCTCGATCACGCGGTCTTCTAAGAAGTCTTCTGCCCGCTGATAAGCATGGTCTTGCATAGCTTCGCGGTCAGCCGTCTGATAATAAGTGAGCAGGCGCTGACTCAAGGCCTCGACATAAGCTTCTGTCGGCTGGTTGGCCTGGTAGGGAATCAAATAGCCATTATAGCCATCCCTTACAAAGGTCACATTCCCATAGTTGACTTCAAAACCGATAATGGGAAGGCCTGCTGCCAAGGCTTCTAAGAGCGTTAATCCGAAGCCTTCACTCGTCGATCCTGCCAAGTAGAGGTCATAGTTCTGATAGACTTCAGAGAGGTCTTGGTGGCCTTTCAGCTTAATATAATCTCCGGCTCCCAGATCCTTAATTAAATCAGTAAGCATCTCTTCCTGGCCGCCTTTACCATAAATATCAAAATGAAGTTCGGGTAAGCTAGCTTTAGCTTGAACAACCGCTCGGACTAACCAATCGATATGCTTCTCACTGGCTAAGCGGGAAGCTGTCATGAGGTGAAAGTCTTGTCTTTGGCCCTCTTGGGGATAGCGTAAGTGGTCCACGCTCCCCACAGGAATGGCATAGACTTGGGCTTTCTTATCGTAGTAGTGGGCCAATTGCTGGTCCAGAAGCTCTTTTTGGGCTTGGGTTGAAGCAATAAAGAAATCAATGGCCTCACTATGCATAAATTGATAGTCATAATAGTTGTTCCATAAGATATAATCCTCCGTTGTTGGTCCTGGGCTGTAATGTTCCGCATGGATAACGACACCAATCTTAGCTGGCGGAGCATATTGGAGGACTGCCTGCCCCGTCCCTGTCGCTCGGTCGAGTATCACTATATCCTCCTCCGTCAGCCCTAATTTTTGGATGAAGTAGGCAAAGAGTTCTTCTTTATTATAGAGGATAGCATCTGGCATCTTATAGCAAGAGTGCTTACCATCTACAATTTCTTCATAGGCTACTGACCCATCTTCATTGAAATAACGCCGTTGGTAAAGCTTGGCCCGCCCATCCTTGGGGGCATAATATTCGGAAAGAAAACGGGTATAGTTATAGTAATCTTTACGCAATAAATTACCATCCACCACGAATTCCACGCGGTTCACCCGGTCAATGGAACCCTCTACCAGATAGCAAGTCGCAAATTGATGGCCCTGGTCATAGTAGAGACGGACAAGCTTGTCTTCGCGTTTTTCTTCTTCAATTGGATAAGCTAGGCTTTCCTTCACATCATTTAGGGTATAGGATGTCGCCTGTACTTTAATATCCGTAAAATAAAGATAGAGCCAAATAATATCCTCATCCCTAAAGCCCATATTTTGGGTGAAATGAGCAATGTTTTCATTCAGAATTAAGTCGACAAAAACAAACTTAGCTGGCACCTGGAGCTGGTCGAAGATCTTAGACCGGTAAATCTGGGAGTATTCCACCCCACTGGATGCCCAACCTATGCCCAAATTAATATTATAGATTGTCATAGCTTCCTCCTTAAGCAAATTGAACCACAGGCTGGCCTGTTTCAGATTGAACCACCTGGCTCAAGGCCAAGTAACGCACAATTTCATAATTAATTCGCCGCTTCATCTCTTGGTAAGACCAGTAAGCCTCACGTTGGTATTCAAAGATAGGATTTCTCTGAGCAGACCGCCGACTCATCACGACTTGTTTAAACTGGGTCAGATAATCCACCTGTTCAATCCAGGTGCTATCAATGGCTTTGAGTAAGCACTTGCGGATAAAGTCTTCAAAAATTGCCGAATTTTGGATGGTGCTTTTCTTGTCAGTATATTGTTCTTCAAAGATGGCCATTAAATAATCCAACAATTGCCGGTCAGTCATCCCTTCAACGGCTGAGCGATCGATACTGACCTGGTAAGATAAGTAGTCATAGATAAAACGTTCGACAGCAAAAACACGTCCATCCTCATCAAGCTGGTTAATGAAGTCTTTGAATACCTTTCGTGCAAGGTTAGGGATATCTACGGCTTCTAAGCCCCCACCTGACAAAAGTGCATTGCGGTCACGGTAGATCAATTCCCGTTGGATCCGCATATCCTCATCCATCTGCAAGATCTGCTGGCGGGCACTCTCACTGCTGCTGTCACTGGCTTCTTGAGCCTGGTCAAAATATTTTTGATAGCGAAAATTAGACAGGGGCTTGCCGTCTAGTCTGCCTTTATCCTGATCGGAATAGTAGCGAATATGTTCAGGTCCCCATTTATGGATGAGCTCATCTTCTAAGGAAACAAAAAACTTACTCATGCCAGGGTCTCCTTGGCGGCCAGCTCGTCCGCGCAATTGCAGGTCTACACGTTCACTGGTCATTCGCTCGGTTCCTATAACGGCTAGTCCCCCTAATTCGGCTACTCCAGTACCTAATTTTATATCTGTCCCACGACCGGCCATGGCTGTTGCAACTGTCACAGCCCCCAATTGCCCGGCTTCCTTCACCATCTCAGCTTCTTTGACTGCATTATAGGCATTGAGCACATTATGTGGGATGCCTTCTTTGAGCAGGATGGCGGAATACAGGGCTGACAATTGGACGGAGCCCGTAGCGATTAACAAGGGCTGGCCCGTTTTATGCAATTCTTTGATATAGGCGATAGCCGCTTGGACTTTCTCTGGAAAGCTCCGAAAAATCGTATCAGGCAGGTCCTGGCGAATCACTGGTTTATTCGTAGGAATTGAAACCACTTCCATATTATAGGTTGAAATAAATTCCTCCTCAGCTGGCTTCCCTGTTCCTGTCATCCCAGCCATTCTATCAAATAACTTAAATAAATTCTGATAGGTGATGGAAGCCATGGACCGGTTATCCGCTGTCAAAGAGACATGCTCCTTGGCTTCAATAGCCTGGTGCTGGCCGGCTTGGAGGCGGGTTCCCATAAGTTTTCGTCCATCCTGTGAATCTAGAAGAATGACTTCATCATCCTGGACCACATAATCTTTTTCATTTTCAAAGAGAAAGTGTGCCTTGAGGGCCAGCGTTACCTGGCGAACGAGTTCGCGATTATCCTTGTGGTAAAAGCACTCCAAGCGAAAATAGTCTTCTGCCTGTTGAATACCTGCTTGGGTCAACCAAACCGCATCTTTTTCATCCGTGACAAAATAATCCTTGCCTTCTTCCAAACTCACAATAAAGGCATCAGCTAGCTGGTAGAGGTTGGACTGAACACGGGGAGAGCCTGAGATCACCAGTGGACTGGTTGCCCCATCGAGCAAGACAGCATCGACTTCGTCAATGATGACATAGTAGAAGTCACGCAGGTACTGCTTGTCTTGACTGTCAGCAAGGTTCTCTCCCAAATAGTCAAAGCCTAGGCTCGAATGTGTGGTATAGACAATATCTGAAGCATAGATGGCCTGCTTGTCTTCAGGTGTCAAATCGTCTGCATTCTCCGGTGCCCCCATGGCGATGGAAAGACCCATAAATTCGTAGAGGGGCCCCATCTCTTCAGCGTCACGACAGCTTAAATAATCATTGACTGTCACTAGAATCACGCTCTTGCCCGTCAGAGCGTTCAGATAGAGGGGGAGGGTCGCCGTCAAGGTCTTCCCTTCCCCTGTCTTCATTTCAGCAATGTGGCCCTCATGGAGGACAATGCCCCCCAGGACCTGAACATCGTAGGGATACATGCCTAGGACACGCTTGGCCGCTTCACGGACAGCAGCGAAGGCTTCGGGTAAGAGCTCATCCAGGCTCTCCCCTCCCTGGTAGCGGGCCTTAAACTCATCGGTCTTATGACGCAATTGGCCATCTGACAGGCCAGCCATGTGGTCTGCTTCCTGGTTCACGACTTTAAGAATTTTATTCAGGCGGCGCAAGCGCCCCCGATCCAGATCAAAGACGGACATCAAGTCCCCCTCCTCTCTTCAAAAGCTTTAATTGTGGCCGGTAATCTAACAAGAAAGCTGCAGCAGGCTCACTTTGTTCCAATAGCCCCGGTGCATAGATAGTGACAGCCTGGCTAGACAGTAAGTCTTGGTAATTAGCCAGAAAGCCCTTTAAATCACTGGACAAGTTAAAGGCCGCGTAAATATCTAAATAACTAGAGGCAGGCAAGAAATCTTCTGTCACATAGGTCGGACAGGATAAGCGATAGCCATGGTAAAGGGCAGCCAGATTGCTGATAGGTCCATAGCCCACCAGCTTGAGGTCGCCTTGTTTCTCCGCGACCTGGTCAAGTAAATGTGCAGCCTCTTCCTGCAAGTAAAGATGACCATTGCTGAGCAGTGAGGTCAGATAAGACCATTCTGCCTTAGCCCCCTTCAATGAAGAGAATTGGGGACCATTTCCGACTTCATCAAAGACGAGGAAGGTACTTGATAAATCTCCTTGCTGCAAGCTGTAAGCATCTTCGATAGGATCTTCGCTAGAGTCATCAGCTCTTTTAAGCAGCACTTGGTAAAAATCGAGCGACAAACAGCCCCCGTGATGTAGGGCAATTTCATAATAATGATAAGCATTGGGCACTATAAAGGAATCAGTTGGTCGGCGGAGGTAATTGACCGCTAATACTTCACCATAATAATCATAGAAGGTCAGCTTGAAAAAGAAACGATCTGCTGGTTGGCTCTGGCCCAATAATACGAGCTGGTAGACTTGACCAACTTTCAGGAGAGGGAGCTGGGCGCTCGTCTTCGTTCCTTGAAAGATGCTCTGGGAAGACCAAGCATGGATCTGTTCGCCCGATGGCATGAGGGAGTTGGTAAAGGAAACATGGTCAGGACTCTTCCAAATAATCTCTGACCCATAAAGATAATTCTCATAGCTCACCTGTCCCCAACGAATGCTCTGATAATCTTCCATTATCTGCCTCCCTCCTCACTAAATTGTTTCAATAAACGCCGGTATTGGTTAATAAACCAGCTAATAATCCCTTGTGAATTATCATTATGGCGTCCCAGATAGCCCTTGCTGATCACTTTAGCAGTCTTATCTTTCATAATATCCAAGAGCTGATAATAAGCTGTCGGATCATAGTCATCCTGCTTCATATAGGCAACAGCCAGGGTCGTTCCGCGGTAAGTTCCTGCCCGCATCCGGTCAACTACCCGCTGGTCTAAGGCATCAAGTGTCGCTTGGAGGTCGCCCGAATTAAAGCGGTTAACCAGGTCCAATGAGGTCTGAAAATCTTCGGGTCGAACCAGGCGTTGCTTCTGCGCCATGCTTCCCATAGCCAGCAAAGGCTTCCCAATGATCAAGGCGTAGGGGTTGAAGAAGCTGCTGTAGTAACAGGCCCCCGTTGTGCCCATGGATAAGCCTGAGAAGATCAGCTGGTCGGGCGCAAAGCCTAAAGTATCCAAAGTCTCCTGGATCTTGGCTAACAAGAGCTCTTCCAAGTCTTGGCTCACCTGGTAAAAAGCGCCCCCTTCCGAACGCGGGTCCCCCACCAAGATAAAGGGATGGTTTAAATTCTTCATCATCCAGAAGCCTTCAAAGCCTTCTGCCGAACGATAACCTGAAAAATAGATATTGAGCGGAGGGTTCAGATTACCTGGATGGAAGTAAAAAATAAGCTCTTCCCGCTGGCTATCTCTTAAGACTTGACCTCCCGCAATAAAGAGGCCAAAAGATTTACGGGAGTGGCGGAGGTGGAGGTCCCTAACTTGAACTTGACCTTCTCCCTTAACTTCAAGGCAGCAAGTGACATAGGTCGCTTCAGTGGAATCCAAGACGATAGGCCTCATCAAGTCCTCTTGGCTAAGCACTTCGGATTTAATGACATCATAGCCTGAGCCCTGACGAATATAGTAAAGCCGTAAGCGCAGGTCCAGGTCAGCAGTCGCCTGGTATTCTAACCATAATTCTAGGTAACGGTCAGGATTGGAAACGATATTGGCTTTCCAATAAAGCAAGGGGGTCCAAAAGATTTCATCAATACTATCAATTATGTAGGCATTGTGCCCCTCCATCCGACACCGTCCCCTAAAAGGCGCTTGGACCTGGATTTGACTAATATTTCGTCGCTCCCCATAATTCCCATCAAAGTATAACTTGGTCATTTCAATGACAAAGTGCTCTCGGTCCTTAATCTGGACAAATTTAGCCTGCTTATAATCAAACCAGACTTGGAAGGCAGGCTCTTGGTAGTAGTGGAGGTAAGTGCTATCAATAAAGACACAATAGGCCTCCATGAAGGGCAGTAAGCTGGCCGCCCAGTCGCTGGGAATGGGCGCCGTCACTAAAACAAGTGAATAGACCTCTGGAGCGTCCTCAGCTAGCAGGTCCATAAGAGCCGCCGAGAGGTCTTCCACATCCATAAAAGTCCACTCCACTTCGCAGAGAAAGTCTACTCCCTGCGACCAATCAACTGTTCCGATTTGTAAGACTCTTGTCACTTTCACTCTCTCCTAAATATCTTTTCCATTCATCGATGATCTCTTGGCTATGGTAGCGATTAATCTTCTCAACCGCATATACAAGGGCTTCATTCCAATGTTTAAGGCCCTGCAGGTAATAATCTAAAGCTTGGCTAAGCTGATCAGAGTTCTTAGCGATCATGCCATTCTTTTGGTGGTCAACATAGGGGTTGGCTTTGCGATTAATTTGTGGAATACCTGCACTGATCGCTGCAATCTGGGTATAGAGGTCTGCCTCTTCTACCAAGTCAACGACCAGGCGGACGCTTTTGAAGGCTTGAATTAAGTCTTTATCGGTCTCTAGCTGGCTGACCGTAAATACCGGACTTTCTTCCTCGTCTGGCATCTTATCTTCAAAATCCTCGACGCCCTTATCCAGGGAGTGAAATTTTGCTTCATAAGTTTGGAGGGAATCACGGAGGGCGAGCTCGCGGTCATAGGACAAGTGGAAGCCCGCAAATAAGACTTTTATGCGCGGATCTTTCTTTATTTTTGGCGTTACAAGCGTCAGAAAGTCCTCAATCACTTGGTCACTGACCCCATCCACTTGGAAGAACACGATTAATTCCTTAACGCGCTGGCTCATCCCTAAACGCAAACGGGTATCAAAGGGGGTTAGATTTAAGGTTTTCCCAGCAGCTTGCGGATATTGCTTATGGAGTAAGTCTTTTTTCTCCTCTGTATCCACCATCAGTAGTTCTGCCGAATTGATCAAGGGCAGAAGGGGCTGGAAAGGACGGCTCGTATAAAGTGAATAAACCAGCTTATAGTGGCTAGGCCCCTCTGCCAATATCCTATCATGCTGGGGGTTATTGGCAAGCACCAGAACGTCTTCTTCCCTCAGATTATGATCCAAATAAGTGCTTAATCGGTCTTGCACAAGAGAGGTCATACTGTCATAAATTTTATTCTCATGGCTTACTTGGCATGTTCGATGGTCATGAATCAAAACTGCCTGTCCCGAACAATTAAAGAATACTTGCTTCAGGACCTGGCCATGGTCGTCATAATGGTAGCTGCTAGACAGATAGCCCCGGTCATCGAAGATCAAGCGTTTAGACCAATGATTTCCTCGGTAGTAAATCACATCATGGATCCAACCTTCTGACGTATAATTGACCGCTGCATATTGTTCGCCATCCAAATAAGCCAGCATGGTAAAAGGCGTTGGCACAAATTGAATGTGCTGGGGCCAGGATAAGTCATCAATCGATAAAGGATTGGATTCCGTCTGGCTAAAGCCCTGGAGCTCATCAAAGAGCGACCAGTAAGCGACTTGGTCTAGGACCTGGTCATGCATCCGATTTCTAAGATGGGGCATATAGTTTAAAAGAATTAACTGAATGTCTTCATCGGCTTCGTGGAAGAGCCGCATCTGATTAACCGTATCGTCAAATAGAAGTTCGTGCCGTGATAAGTCCGGCTCCCCCCAGTCTTGACTTCTTCCATACCAAGAGGGTAAAAAATAATACATAGTCCCTTCCTCTCCCTTTATTCAAACAATGGTTTATATTTTTCTCGTAAGCTTAAAGCTTTAATCTCATCAATAATCATGATAAATAGTGAAAAGAGAATGAGTACGCTTGATGACATACCGAAAAGTCGAGCATATTCAGGAAAAATCAATCCTAGAATAAGGGGTAAGCCAACGATAAAGGTCATATAGATGGTCCCTAAAATAGCCATATTCAATATCTTTCTCTGGAGGTAGTTAGATGTCTCCTGGCCTGGATTAAGCCCCGATATATAGTCCCCTGTTTTTTGTAGGTTTTCTGCTAGGTCTTCTGGATCTACATTAACAAAAGCAAAACCTAGACTTAATAAAATAATCATTAAGAGATAGAAAGCTGCTCCCAGAGGATGGGTCGTATTTAGTTTAACGATTAAGTCCTGTGCCCAAGCAGCTTGAGGATTAAAAACTAAAATAAGCTGTAAGATATAACGCGGTAGGGCAGCTAAGGTCATCGCATACATGATAGCCATCCCCCCACTTGGATTGGCTTTAATAGGCAGGTAAGATTTCTCGGCAAAATCATTATTAATCATCACTCGGTTCAAGGGAATACGGCGTTCTCCTCGTTCCATCAATACTGTTGTTAACATGGTGAAAACTGAGAAAAACAAGATGAAGGCAAGGAGGTATAACTCAGTTTGCGAGGCTACACCCGTAAAGTAAGTTCGCAAGCCACCAAAGTTACGTGGAATGCGAAGCAACATATTCGACAAGATAATAATTGTCGGGCCTCCAATACCATATTGTGAATTCTTATTGCCTAACCAAATCAAGTAAAAAGTACCCGCCAGTAAGAAAATAATCAATATAAGCCGGCTCCAGCCCTCTGTTAGGCTAGCTTTATCAATTAAAGGATAAGATAAGACTAAGGATAGGGCCTGAATAATTCCAATCACAAGGGTTAATAAATTTCGATAAATGGTTTCTCGTTTGACTGGAACCTTTAGTTTCTTATACCATTTCGACATGGCGATAAAACGCCAGATAATCATCGTTGACATGTAGGGGCCGATACCTAAAGTAAAGAGTGAAACACGTTCCAAATCTCCCCCTGTAACACTTAGAGCAACCGATAGAAAGTCATCGGCTTGGATCTGCTCATTAAAAGTTGCTAGGTCAACAAGTGGTAAGGGGAGCGTTTTTCCGATAATAAGAATAATTAGAATAAGTGCGGTGAACAAGATTTTCTCTTGTAATAATGATAAATGGAAAATTCGCTGTAATCTACTCACGTGTTTATAAATCCTTTCTTCAATATAAAAAATAAAAGGGTTGGGAGATAAACTCCCAAGCCCTATTATCTTCAACGCAATACTACACTGTCATACACTATTCACGTTCACTTATAGTCTTGTCTGATTTACAGGACAGTTTTTATAAAATTGTTAGCTTAGGAGAGGACCCCTTTGCTAAAAGCTTAGCAAGTCTTTGCTAGTTAATGCAAGACTGAGCTAGGCTTTTTATTTTTTCTTACGTTTGCTTGATACCATACCGAGGCCAGCAAGAATAAAGAGCAGGCTTGGTGCAAGTAAGCTTGCATTTGCCCCTGTCTTAGGCAATACCCGGTTGGTAGCTGGTTGACGACGGTGAGCAAGTGGTTGGGCAACATAGCTTTCTTCCTTGCCGGTCAATGAATCACGGCTGGTCAATGAGCTTTGGGCAGTCTGTGATTCACTGCTTGAAGTTGAAGCCTGGTCGCTCGCTACTTGTGACCCGTCTGCGCTAGCAGATTCGCTCGCTGAGCTAGACTCTGTCCCACTCGTAGGAGCTGCTGCTGAGCTTGATGTGCTCATAGATTCGGATGCAAAATCGCTTGTAGAATCTGGTGCGACATGAGCGGCACTTGATTCAGATTGGCTGATGCTCGTTGAAACAGATGCTGAAGAACTTTCTGATGAAGAAATTGATTCAGCAATCGATTGACTCGCACTTGCAGATTCTGACGCTTGCACCGCTGCGCTTGAAGCACTTGCAGAAGCAGATGCTGAAGCGCTAGAACTTGAGGACTCAGATGCTGACACACTGGAGCTTGCAGATTCGGATGCCGATGCACTGGAGCTTGCGGACTCAGATGCTGAAGCACTTGAACTTGCAGACTCTGATGCTGAAGCACTTGAGCTTGCGGATTCAGATGCTGAGGCACTTGAACTTGCTGATTCTGATGCTGAAGCACTTGAGCTTGCGGATTCAGATGCTGAAGCACTTGAGCTTGCGGATTCAGATGCTGAAGCACTTGAACTTGCTGATTCGGAAGCTGAGGCGCTTGAGCTTGCAGATGCTGATACTGAAGCACTTGAGCTTGCGGATTCTGAAGCTGAAGCACTGCTGCTTGCGGACTCAGATGCTGATACGCTAGAGCTTACGGATTCTGAATGTGCTGCTGATACGCTAGTTGAAACTGAATCGCTTGTTGATTCCAATTCAGAAATTCGTGCACTTTGGCTCAAGGCAACAGATTCCAAGGTGCTAGTTGATGTCGACATTGAGCTACTTACTGAGCTGGACTCAGATTGTGACGCACTCACTGACGAGCTTTCGGATTGACTTGCGCTTACTGAGCTAGACCCAGACTGGGATGCGCTTACTGAACTTGATTCAGATTGCGAAGCACTTACTGATGAGC
>NZ_KV797932.1:66549-66982 GCF_001809535.1 Aerococcus sp. HMSC062A02
ATGCGCTTACTGACGAGCTTTCGGATTGACTCGCTGATACTGAGCTTGACTCAGATTGTGACGCACTCACTGATGAGCTTTCAGATTGTGAAGCACTTACTGAGGAGCTTTCAGATTGACTCGCAGATACTGAGCTAGATTCAGATTGTGACACACTTACTGACGAGCTTTCGGATTGACTCGCAGACACTGAGCTGGACTCAGATTGTGAAGCGCTCACTGATGAGCTTTCTGATTGACTCGCAGACACTGAGCTGGACTCAGATTGTGACGCACTCACTGACGAGCTTTCTGATTGACTCGCAGATACTGAGCTGGACTCAGATTGTGACGCACTCACTGACGAGCTTTCTGATTGACTCGCAGATACTGAGCTTGATTCGGATTGCGAAGCACTTGCTGACGAGCTTTCGGATTGACTCGCAGATACTGA
>NZ_KV797933.1 GCF_001809535.1 Aerococcus sp. HMSC062A02
GAGGTCCACTTCTACCCGCACTCCCTCACACCCTGACAATCAAGTGCCCGTGCCGGTAGGGTGTTCCGTTCTCGCGGTAGGAGAAGCCGTCGGGGTTTTGGTAGGTGCAGTGGTGGTGGATGTAGATGTTTGCTGCTGGGATGCCGCTGAGTTGGCATTGTTTGGCGACGACGGCTTGGTTGTCGATGTGCCAGCGTTGGCTGTCGGCTCGGTAAATAATGGCGTCGTCGGCATAGCCGAGCGCGTGGAAGGCCTGGTAGGCGTCGGCTTGGACTTCGAACTTCTCTTGGGAGAGGGCGGGGCCGATGTGGACCTGGACTTGGTCGATGGCGACTTGGGGATGGGCTTCTTTGATCTGGTCAAAAGCTTTGCGGCTGATTTCTTGGACGGTGCCCCGCCAACCGGAATGGATGGCACCAACTAGGCCTGAGCCTTCCTCGTAGAAGAGGATGGGGACGCAGTCGGCGGTCAAGACGCCTACAATGATCCCCTTGTCAAAAGTATAGAGTCCGTCGCAGTCAGCGATACCGGTCTCAGCTGACCGGGCGCCTCGGCCAATATCTTCTCGGCCCACTTGGTAACAATGGGGGCTGTGGGTCTGCTGGGGCATGACCAGCTTATCTAGACTCAGCCCGTATGCTTCAAGGGCGGCCTGGCGGTTGGCGATGACTCCGGTCGGGTTTTTAGCCTGGCGGAGGCCGAAGTTGCCTTCTTCGGGCTGGTCGACCTGGCGCAGGCTGGTCAAAGCGATGATCGAATCTGGGCTTGGATAGCGGAAAGTTGTCATAAGTGACCCTCCTTTTTTAGCTTAATCTTAGCCGCTAAATCTTAAAAAAACAAGTTTACGAACTAAAGGAGAAACGATGAATATTTATTTTAACCATAATTTTAATGCAGACCCGAGCCAGGAAGCTCAGACGACCAACTTCTGGGGCCAGGTCTTGAAGCGGACCTTTAAGAATATCTGGGTCTTTGCCTGGGCCCAGGTCAAACTGCTGGCCCTGGCCTTTGTGATTCTTGGCCTCGGCCTCCACTTTCTGGGGATTCCCTGGGCCTGGCTCTTGGCTCTGGTAATTGCCCTCCTCGATGCCCTGCCTGTGATCGGGTCCGGGATTGTTTTCGTCCCCTGGATCCTCTACCAATGGTTCTTGGGGGATACGACCCTTGGTTTCTGGCTACTCGGCCTCTACCTGGTCGTGGCCCTCTTGAAGCAGGCTCTCGAGCCCTTCTTCCTGGGCCGGGACTTGGCCTTGCCGGTCTGGGTGACCCTTCTCGTAACCATTATCTGTACCCTGGTCTTCAATGTCATGGGGATCGTAGTCTCTGCTCTAGTTATCCCCTTCCTCTCCGCCTACCGCCAAGTAAGCCGGGACTTCCAAGACCAAAAGCGGGACCAGAATAAAGAAATCGACGCTGAATTTACCGAAATGAATGACTAATTAAGTAAGGATGTGATTCCATGTCAAAAGAACAAATTGCAGGTTTTCACCTGGTAGACCAATTCCAAGCACCAGACGCCAACAGCCTGGCCTATGTCTATGAACATGACCAGTCGGGTGGCCGTGTGCTCTGGCTGAAGAATGAGGACCAGAACCGGGCCTTTGGGATTGGCTTTATCACCCCGCCTGAGGATTCTAGGGGGGCAGCCCATATTGTCGAACACGCCGTTCTGGCGGGGTCACGCAAGTACCCGGTCAAGGACCCTTTCATGTCCATGCTCAAGACTTCCATGAACACCTTCCTCAATGCCATGACCTTCTCCGATATGACTCTCTATCCGGTGGCTTCCATGAATGAGGAGGACTTCCACCATCTGATGGATGTTTATTTAGACGCCGTCTTCTTCCCTCGGATGTTAGAAGAGCGCCGGGTCTTCGAACAGGAGGGCTGGCACCTGGACCTGGACGAGGAAAGGGATAAACTAGCCTACAATGGGGTGGTCTATAACGAGATGCGTGGGGTCTACTCCTCGCCCGACCGGACGGTTATCCAGGACATCGACCGTACCCTCCACCCTGGATCCACCTATGCCCATGATTCAGGCGGCTATCCTTATGACATTCCCAAGCTGACCTATGAAGACTTCTGCGCCTTCCACCAGGCCCACTACCGGCCCGACAATGCCTTGGCCTTCCTCTATGGCGACCTGGACATCGACCGCGCCCTGACCCAGATCGATGGCGACTACTTCAGCCACTTCCAAGCGGGGCAAGGTCTGTCTAGTCTTCAAACGCCTGTACCCAGTTCGGAAGACCGCCGTTATACCCTTAGTTATGACGGTGGCAAGGGCGACGACCGGTCGACTGACTCCTATTTGAGCTATAGCCTGCCTTTTGGCCAAGCGACTTCCCGAGAGGACCAATACCTGATGGGGCTTCTTGCCGATAGTCTGGTTAATGCCGAATCCAGTCCGATCCGCCAAGCCATCCTGGAGGCCGGCTTAGCCGAGGATGTCTCTGTTTATGGGGGCAGCGGCTACTACCTGGACTTCACCATTATCCTGGAGCGCTTCAACGCCGACCGGGTGGATGAAGCGGTCGCCCTGATTCAAGATGTTCTCCGCCAGGTGGTTGAAGAAGGCATCAATACGGAGCTCTTGGAAGCTGTGATCAAGCGGACCGAATTCGCCTTGCGTGAGGCAGGGGGCGCCAATCGCGGAGTGACCAAGTTCATCCAGTGCATGAGTGCTTGGCGCTATGGCATCTCCTTTGACGAATCCTTGAATTACAGCGAGAGCTTCCAGGCCTTTAGAGAGCGCTTGGGGACGGATTATTATGAGCGGCTCATCCAGGACCGCTTGCTAGGGGCAAAAGGCCAGCAGATCCTCGTCCACGAGCCTGAGCTGGGCCGCCACCAGGCCATGGACCAGGAAGTAGCTGACCAACTGGCAGACCAAGTCCAAACCATGACAACAGAGGAATTAGACCAGGTTAAGACGGCCAATGCCTCCCTCCGCAGCTACCAGCAGACCCCTGACAGCCCCGAAGCCCAGGCTAGTCTACCCCAGCTCGATTTGGCTGACGTGGACCGGGAAGTGGCTAGCATCCCTGAAGACCAGCTCACACTCGCCGGAGGTCAGACATGTCTTTATCATGACCAGCCCGCAGCGGGTATTCGCTATGTCCACTTAGCCTTCCCGCTCGACCAAGTGGCCTTCGATGACCTAGCGACCCTCTCGGACCTCCTGATCTTCCTCGGTAGCGTCTCAACGGAATCACACACTTATGCGGACTTGGATACAGCTATCCTAACCTATGCCAATGGTTTAAACTTCCAGGTCAAGCTCTACCGGGACGTGGACCAGCCAGCTCTTTACCAGGCTAAGCTAGTCGTTTCTTTCGCTGCCCTGGGTCGAGATAGTGGCCAGGCCTTCGACCTAGTGGAAGAGATCCTAACGACCAGCCGCTTCGATGAGAAGGCCCGACTCTTGAATATCCTCCAGCGGGTTAAGGCGGACTTGGAGGACAGTCTGGAGACTAGTGGTCATAGCTCAGCCCTCACCCGGCTCCAGGCCATGACAACGGAAACGGCTCGGATTGCGGAAGAGCTAGAAGGAATTGCCTATTACGATCATGTCTGTGCCCTCCTCGCTGACTTTGATGCTGTCTTCGAAGACTACAGCCAAGCCCTGACCGACCTCCAAGCCAGGCTCTGGTCTAGTCAAGACGTCACGGTTAGTCTGACGGCGGAAGCCAGTGACCGTGATGTCCTCATCGAAGAGACTCAAGCCTTCCTAGCTAAGTTGCCAAGCCAAAAAGCCCCCAGCCAACCCCTCGATGTGCCGCTAACTGGCCGCCAACGCGAAGGCATTCGAACCAACGGCAATGTCCAATATGTGGTCCAAGGGGGTCGAATCGACTCTGAGAATTTCTATTATTCGGGGGCTGTCGTTGTCCTCGCCCATCTCTTGGCCAGTAGCTTCCTCCACGAACAAATCCGTGAACAAGGCGGCGCTTATGGGGCAGGCTTTATCCTGAATCCAGCTGGTGATCTTGCGGCTTACTCCTATCGCGACCCCCACCTCAGCCGCACGCTAGAAGTTTACAGCCAGATTGGGGACTTTATCCGCCAGTTGACCCTTGACCAAGCGACCATTGATCAGTTCATCATTGGCGCGATGACTAACTTCCACTTCCCTATCGTGCCCCAAGCTGTCAACGGTCTAGCCCTCCGCCGCTACTTCAAAGGCGAGACCGAGGGGCGGATTAACCGGCGTCTCCAAGAAGCCCTGGCAACTAGCTTGGATGATTTCCAGGCCTATGCGGACGCTATTGATCAAGTCTTCCAAGAAGATGCCTGGGTGGTGATCGGCAACCAGGACAAGATTGATGCTGCTGCTGATCGTTTCACAGACCGTCGCGATCTTAAATCCTACCGAAGTTAGCAATAAGTCTAAGCCATAGTCCCTAGCAAGATTTTGTTCCTGCTAGGGGCTTTTTCTTGTTTGGAGAAAAATAAGACGCTTCAAATAGTACTTATAATTTGATAACATAAATAATATATGCTTAATAAAAACTAAATTTGTATTTTTTTGTCAGTCGGTCTTCAATGTGCAAAAAGCCTCAAAAAGATGAAAATTATTATAATAGGAAGAAAGAGATCAAAAATCGTAGGTTATTGCTTTAGGCTATTAATACAATAGATTAAATTAGCGCAAAAAGTATCAAAATGAACAAAATTAATGTGCAAAATAAAATACAAAAAATAAATTTAATTTCTCTTTAAAAAGCAAGTAAAAACCCTTAGATATTAAGCTTTGTTTTTAAAATTTTGACAAATTGGAAAAAGTACAAAAAAATTTTCTGTTTATTATTTTATTTTTTGTGGAGTAAGATAATTGGTGACGTACGCGAATGATTTATTATGCCGGGAGGTTTTTATGCTAGGAAAAAATAATATAAAATTAAGAAGAGAGAAGATGAGTAACAAGTTCTACCGTTACTCCATCAAACGTCTAAATATAGGCGTCGCCTCTGTAGCAGTTGCTGCAGGCTTATTGTTTGCTAACCAAGCCGTGAGCGTGCAAGCCGATGAAATTACTGCAGCCAGTGCTGTGGACCGGGTAGAAGCCCCAGCTGATGCAACCAGCAGCCAGCCAGAAGCGGCACCTGTGCTTGAAGCAGCTCCAGAAGCTGAAGCTAAGCCAGCCGAAGAGCCTGCACCAGCAGCTGAAGTTCCAGTCGAGCCAGAAGCAACAAAGCTGGAAGCCCCAGAAGCTGAAGCTAAGGCCCAAGCCCCAGCTGAAGAAAATAAAGAATCAGCAGAAAAGAACTTAAACCCAGAGGTGGGGTGAATTGTCAGACAACGGCAAGAAGGAAGCTCCTCAAAGCCAAGCAGGCAACTATGCGGCAGTTGAAGGGGCTGAAATTCCAGGCGCTTCTGCAGAAGCAGCTCGCGAAGCTGGCCTCGACCGTTTGGCTGAGAGATTCTTAGGTGCAGCCAACCCTCAAGAAGCACTTCGAACAGAACTCAAGGACATCTACACCGACGAAGAGATCGATGGCATTGTGAAGAATGTCGATTTAGCTAAAGTCAGCAACGGCCGCCAGTTGATGGAAGAAGTTTCCAAAGCCGGCGTTCAGTACGCGGGCGACAAACGCCGTACGGGCTTTGCCTTCTATGCCGCATCTGAAACCCCAAGTGAAGTTCGGGTTGGTGGAGCGCCTGTTGCTTTAGGGAATGCGTCAACACCATTAGCTCATAGAGGAGATGGGATAGTTCACGGTGCGGATCAGCCAGCTAATTACACCTTTAAAGCGACTCCCGATCGGGCAGGAAATAAAGTAGATTTTGAATTAACTTATCATGTGGGCCCTAATGGCTTAAATGGATTAGGATCTGTAAGTCATGAACCTCGATTTGGTATTGAATTAGGAAATGGATTCAATGTTCCTGCGAATGGTATCACTGGGAAAGTGAATGTTCCAAACAGTAAAGCTTATCCTAAGCCAGCAGATTTCACCTTAAAAAAAGCAGGGGCACTTGGTTATCACGGTATATCTACTTCAGATGCACGTCCTCTATCTAATTTTGATGCTAAGGCTAATCGTCCACTTATTTTAAAATTCTCAGTACCAGTAAGAGATTGGAATGGAAAGTTAGACTATAAGGCTACCGTCGGAATGTTTAACCGTGCTTTTAGTGCAAATACTTCGACTATGGATCCACAATCTAGAGAAAATTATTTTGTTAATAATGCTTCTCAACAAGGTGACTTTAATCCTGAAGCTAACTTCGGTACGCGCGAAAAAGTTACTAAGTCTCCTATCAAATTCCAAACTCAGTATCGGACAACCACTGAACTCCCTATTGGTGCAGCTAAACAAGTTAGAGCCGGGGAAGAAGGGGTTACTAAACACATTAAAACAGTTCGCACTTATAAGGGCGTTGACTTAGGAGAAATTGGAACGCGTGATGAGATTGAAAAGCCAGCAGTAGATGCGGAAATCTTACTTGGTGTCGGCCTACCAGAAGGCCAGAAACAACCAGTTGAACCTCCAGTAGTGAATCCTCGTCTATCAGGCGATACGACTATCAGCGGTGTAGCTGAACCAAACAAACCTATTACTGTAACAGTTGGGAATAAAACCTATCAAACACGTACCAATCCAGATGGGGAGTTCCAAATTTCTAATGTAACACCTTTAAACGAAGGCGACACAATTTCAGCTGTCGTCCATGACGGCGATCGCACCAGCCGCCCAGGCAAGACCATCGTTCCTCGTGATGGACGTACTCCTAAGATTACAACTGAACGTGGTGAAAAAGACAGCCGCCCAGGCACTAAGGTAACTGTAACTGATCCAGTAACTGGAAGAGTCCTCAATGAAACTTTTGTTTACGATGGACAACAAGGACCTAAAGGTGATGCCGGCGCTAAGGGTGACAAAGGTGAACCTGGTGTAGCTGGACCAAAAGGCGAAAAGGGCGAACAAGGTGTCGCCGGTCCTCAGGGTCCAAAAGGCGAGAAGGGTGAACAAGGTGTCGCCGGTCCTCAGGGTCCAAAAGGCGAGAAGGGTGAACAAGGTGTTGCCGGTCCACAAGGTCCAAAAGGTGAAAAGGGCGAACAAGGTGTCGCTGGTCCTCAGGGTCCAAAAGGCGAACAAGGTGCTCAAGGAGCCCCAGGTAAGGACGGCCGTGACGGCTTAACGCCATTAGTTGACGTCCGTCGTAATGACGCCAATGATGGTGTCCTCATCACTGTGACCCCACGCCACTACAATGCCCAAGGTCAAGTTGAAAATGGGACTCCAACCACTAGCGAAGTCAAAGACGGCGCTCCTGGTACAGACGGCAAGACCTATGTCCCAGTCGTTGAAAAAGGTGCGGATGGGATTACCCATATCAAGTTCTACCCAGCCAAAAAAGATGGCACACCTGATAAAGATCAACAACCTATCGCTACCGGTCAAGTTAAAGATGGCGCCAAGGGTGACCCAGGTGAACGCGGTCTCCAAGGTCCACAAGGCGAACGCGGTGAAAAGGGTGAAACTGGTGCTACCGGTGCCCAAGGTGAGAAGGGTAAGGATGGGGTAGACGGCAAGTCCTACGTTCCTGTTGTTGAACGTGATGACGCCAACAAACAAACCACCATCAAATTCTATCCTGCGAATACAGATGGTACAGCCGATAAGAGTCAAAAACCTGTCGCTGAAGGCATTGTCAAAGACGGTGAAAAAGGCGAAACCGGTGCTCAAGGCGCCCAAGGCGAAAAGGGAGCCGATGGCAAGTCCTTTGTTCCTGTTGTTGAACGCGATGAGCCTAACAAACAAACCACCATTAAATTCTACCCAGCCAAAGCAGACGGTACAGCCGACAAGACCCAAAACCCTGTTGCTGAAGGCATCGTCAAAGATGGCGAAAAGGGTGAACAAGGTCTTAAGGGTGAAACCGGTGCTCAAGGTGCCCAAGGTGAAAAAGGCCAAGATGGCGCCAACGGTAAGACTTTTGTTCCAGTGGTAGAGAAGGGCGAAGATGGGGTTACCCATATCAAGTTCTACCCAGCTACTCCAACAGGCGAAGCCGACAAGACTCAAAACCCAGTCGCAACTGGTGAGGTTAATGACGGTAAGGATGGCAAGACACCACTCATCGAAACCACTCGTGTGGATGACGCAGATCCTAAAGAAAACGGAAACCAACCAGGCACCAAAGTTACCATCAAAGACCCAGTGACCAAAGAAGTCCTCAGCGAAAGCTTTGTTAAAGATGGCGTCAAGGGTGACAAGGGTGAAAAAGGTGACCCAGGCAAGAATGGCCGCGACGGTTTAACGCCATTAGTTGACGTTAAGCGTAATCCAGCTAATGATGGCGTGATCATTACCCTGACCCCACGTTCTTACAATGAACAAGGTGAAGTGGTTAACGGCGAGCCTGTAACTAGCGAAGTTAAAGACGGTGCCAAGGGTGATCCTGGTAAAGATGGCAAGAGCCCAATCGTTGAAACGGCTCGTGTCGCAGACGCTGATCCAAATACAGATGGTGACCAACCAGGCACTAAAGTAACCGTTAAGGATCCTGAAGGTAAAACCGTCTTAAGCGAAAGCTTTGTTAAGGATGGCGAAAAAGGCGACAAGGGTAATGACGGCAAGACCTTTGTCCCAGTGGTTGAGAAGGGTCAAGATGGTGTAACCCACATCAAGTTCTACCCAGCAGACGCTACTGGTCAACCAGATAAGTCCAAAGATCCTATCGCTAAAGGCGAAGTCAAAGACGGTGCTAAGGGTGACAAGGGCGATCCAGGTGAAAACGGTAAGACCTATGTCCCAGTCGTAGAAAAAGGCCGAGACGGCACAACCCACATCAAGTTCTATCCAGCAGATGCTCAAGGTCAACCGGACAAGAGCCAAGATCCTGTTGCTGAAGGAACGGTTAAAGATGGTCAGGACGGTAAGGACGGCCTAACGCCTAAGGTTGAAACCCGCCGTAACGATACCAACGATGGTGTCATTATCAAGGTAACCCCACAAATTCGCGATGCCCAAGGCAATGTCGTTGATGGCACGCCGACCGAAACGGAAGTTAAGGACGGCAAGAAAGGTGCAGACGGCAAGACCTATGCGCCAGTGGTTAAGAAGGGTGAAGATGGCACAACTTCTATCAAGTTCTACCCAGTCGATCCTAAGACCGGCAAGGCGGATGAAAACCAAGAACCTGTAGCCACCGGCGAAGTCAAAGACGGCGCTAAAGGTGACAAGGGTGAACAAGGTATCCAAGGCGAGAAAGGCCAAGACGGTAAGAACGGCGAAAACGGCAAGACCTTTGTCCCAGTGGTTGAAAAGGGTAAAGATGGTGTGACCCACATCAAGTTCTATCCAGCAGGTGCAGATGGCCAAGCCGACAAGACCAAAGACCCAGTCGCTACCGGCGAAGTCAAAGATGGGAAGACCCCAATCGTTGAAACCAGCCGTGTAGAAGATGCTGACCCAAGTGTTGACGGCAAGCAACCAGGGACCAAGATTGTGGTCAAAGATCCAGAAACTAAGGCTGTTATCAGCGAAAGCTTCGTTACAGACGGTATCGATGGTAAGACCTTTGCCCCAGCCGTAGAAAAAGGCAAAGACGGCGTCACCACTATTAAATTCTACCCAGTCGATCCTAAGACCGGTGAAGCTGACAAGACCCAAAACCCTGTTGCGACAGGTGAGGTTAAGGACGGTAAAGATGGCTTAACACCTAAGGTTGAAACTCGCCGCAACGATGCCAACGACGGCGTCATCATCAAGGTGACCCCACAAGTTCGTGATGCTCAAGGCAATGTGGTTGACGGGACCCCAACCGAAACAGAAGTCAAGGATGGCCAAGACGGCAAGACTTACGCTCCAGTCATTACTAAGGGTCAAGATGGCGTTTCAACCATCAAGTTCTATCCAGTCGATCCTAAGACCGGCAAGGCCGATGAAAGCAAAGAACCTGTAGCCAGCGGCGAAGTCAAAGATGGCGCTAAGGGTGACAAGGGTGATCCAGGTGCCCAAGGTGAGAAAGGCCAAGACGGCAAGAACGGTGTTGACGGCAAGACCTTTGCTCCAGTCCTTGAAAAGGGTAAAGACGGTGTCACCACCATTAAGTTCTACCCAGTCAACCCTGAAACTAAGCAACCAGATACGACTCAGCCAGCGGTAGCAGAAGGTGAAGTCAAAGATGGCAAGGCCCCAGTCGTTAAAACCGAACGCTTAGAAGACGCTGACCCAACGACTGAAGGTAACCAACCAGGAACCAAAGTAACGGTTACAGACCCAGAAACCGGTAAGGTCATCAGTGAAAGCTTCGTTAAAGATGGCGAAAAAGGTCAAGATGGCGCCAAGGGTGAAAAAGGCGATAAGGGTGCTGATGGCAAGAGCCCAGTCGTTGAAACGACCCGCGTAGAAGACGCCGATCCAACAACTGAAGGCAATCAACCAGGCACCAAGGTTACTGTTAAAGATCCAGAAACTGACAAGGTCATTAGCGAAAGCTTCGTTAAAGACGGTGCAAACGGCCAAGACGGCCAGAGCTACGCCCCAGTCGTTAAGAAGGGCGAAGACGGAACAACTTCCATCAAGTTCTATCCAGTCGATCCTAAGACTGGTCAACCAGACACTACAAAACCAGCTGTTGCAGAAGGCACAGTTAAAGATGGTGTCAACGGCAAGTCCGCTTATACGACGGTTGTTGCTGGTCCGAATGCAGAAGGTCAACCTGGCCAATGGATTATCAACTACTTCGACAAGAACGGCGACGGCAAGTTCACCGACGACGAAATCGTTTCTACCCAATTTGTCCGCGATGGTAAAGATGGGAAAGACGGTAAGGATGGGAAGACCTATGCTCCTGTTGTTACAAGAGGCGAAAACGGCACAACATCCATTAAGTTCTACCCAGTCAACCCTGAAACGAACAAGCCTGATACCAATCAACCAGCCGTAGCGGAAGGTACTGTTAAGGATGGCCAAGATGGTAAGACCTTCGCCCCAGTCCTCGAAAAAGGCAAAGACGGCGAAACCACCATCAAGTTCTACCCTGTTAACCCAGAAACTAAACAGCCAGACACGACCCAAGCCCCTGTTGCAGAAGGCAAGGTGAAGGATGGCAAGGACGGTAAAGACGGCCTCAGTCCTAAGGTTGAAACCCGCCGCAACGACGCTAACGATGGTGTCATCATCAAGGTGACCCCACAAGTTCGCGATGCAGAAGGTAATGTCGTTGACGGAACCCCAAGTGAAACTGAAGTGAAGGACGGTAAGAATGGTAAGACCTTCGCTCCTGTAGTAACTAAGGGCCAAGATGGCACAACTTCTATCAAGTTCTACCCAGTGAATCCAGAAACCGGCAAGGCTGACACCGAACAACCAGCTGTCGCTGAAGGTACGGTGAAAGATGGTGCTGATGGTAAGACCTTTGTTCCAGTTGTTGAGAAGGGTGCAGACGGCACAACCACGATTAAGTTCTACCCCGTAGATCCTAAGACTGGTGAAGCCGATACGACCAAGCCAGCTGTTGCAGAAGGTGCAGTTAAAGATGGTAAGTCCGCCTACACCACAGTCGTTGAAGGACCAAATGCAGCCAATGAACCAGGCCGCTGGATCATCAACTACTTCGATAAGAATGGCGACGGCAAGTTCACCGACGATGAAGTCGTTTCTGCTCAATTTGTTCGCGATGGTAAGGACGGTGTCAATGGCAAAGCCTACGCTCCAGTCGTAGAGAAGGGTGCAGACGGCACCACCACCATTAAATTCTACCCAGTCGATCCTAAGACCGGCAAGCCAGATACCAAGCAAGAACCTGTCGCTACCGGCGAAGTCAAAGACGGTGCTAAGGGTGAAAAAGGCGACAAGGGTGACGATGGCAAGACCTTTGCTCCAGTTGTTGAGAAGGGAGCAGATGGCACCACCACCATCAAGTTCTACCCTGTGAACCCAGAAACCGGCAAGCCAGATACGACTCAACCAGCCGTAGCGGAAGGCTCTGTCAAGGATGGCAAGTCCGCCTACACCACAGTTGTTGAAGGACCTAACGCAGCCGGCGAGCCTGGCCGTTGGATCATCAACTACTATGACAAGAATGCAGACGGTAAGTTCACCGACGATGAAGTGGTATCGGCTCAATTTATCCCTGACGGTAAGGATGGCAAGACCTACGCTCCAGTTGTGACTAAGGGTGAAGACGGCACAAGCTCTATCAAGTTCTACCCAGTAGATCCGAAGACCGGTAAGCCAGATACCAATCAGCCAGCAGTCGCAGAAGGCACGGTGAAAGATGGTAAGGACGCCAAGGCTCCAGTCGTTGAAACCGAACGGGTGGAAGACCTTGATCCAAACACCCCTGGTAACCAGGCCGGGACCAAGATCACCGTTAAAGATCCAGAAAATGATAAGGTCATTAGCGAAACTTTCGTCAAGGATGGCCAAGACGGCAAGTCCCCAGAAGTAACCACTAAGGACAACGGCAACGGGACGCACACCATCACCATCAAGAACCCAGATGGCACGATCACCACAACCACTGTTAAAGACGGTGCTAAGGGTGAAAAAGGCGACAAGGGTCAAGACGGCACAAACGGTGTCAACGGCAAGACCTTTGCCCCAGTTGTTGAGAAGGGTCAAGACGGCACGACAACTATCAAGTTCTACCCAGTAGATCCTAAGACTGGTAAGGCTGATAAGACCCAAGAACCTGTCGCAACTGGCGAAGTCAAAGACGGCGCTAAGGGCGCAGACGGTCAAAACGGTAAATCTGCCTACACGACGGTAGTCACTGGACCAAACGATGCCGGCGAACAAGGTCAATGGATCATCAACTACTTCGATAAGAACGGCGACGGTAAGTTCACTGATGATGAAGTCGTTTCCGCTAAATTTGTCCGTGACGGTAAGGACGGCAAGTCCCCAGAAGTCACCACCAAGGACAACGGCAACGGGACCCATACCATCACCATCAAGAACCCAGACGGTACAACAACTACCACCACGGTCAAAGACGGTAAAGATGGTAAAGCACCAGTCGTTGAAACAAGCCGCGTTGAAGACGCTGATCCAAATACCCCTGGTAACCAAGCCGGTACCAAGATCACCGTCAAAGATCCAGACACGGACAAGGTCATCAATGAGACCTTCGTCAAGGACGGTAAAGATGGTAAGGACGGCGTTGACGGCAAGACCTTTGCCCCAGTGGTTGAGAAGGGCGCAGACGGTACGACCACCATCAAGTTCTACCCAGTAGATCCTAAGACGGGCCAAGCAGATACCAAGCAACCAGCTGTTGCAGAAGGCTCTGTCAAAGATGGTAAGGATGGCCAGACCTACGCACCAGTCGTAGAAAAAGGTCAAGATGGCACAACCACCATCAAGTTCTACCCAGTTGATCCTAAGACAGGTCAAGCGGATACGACCAAGCCTGCTATTGCAGAAGGTGCAGTCAAAGACGGTGAAAACGGCAAGTCTGCCTACACCACCGTCGTTGAAGGACCAAATGCAGCCGGCGAACCAGGCCGCTGGATTATCAACTACTTCGACAAGAACAACGACGGCAAGTTCACCGACGATGAAGTCGTATCTGCCCAATTCGTTCGCGACGGTAAGGATGGTCAATCTCCAACGGTTGAAGTGAAAGATAACGGTGACGGTACCCACACCATCACAACTAAGAACCCAGACGGCAGCGTGAACTCCACTACTACCGTTAAGAACGGTAAGGATGGCAAGTCCCCAGTCGTTGAAAGCACTCGGGTTGAAGATGCCGATCCAAATACTCCAGACAATCAACCAGGTACCAAGATTACGGTTAAAGATCCAGAAACCGGTAAGGTCATCAGCGAAACTTTCGTCAAAGATGGCGTCAACGGTAAGGATGGTAAAGACGGTAAGAACGGTATCGACGGCAAGAGCTTTGCGCCAGTCGTAGAGAAGGGCCAAGATGGCACGACCACGATTAAGTTCTACCCAGTAGATCCTAAGACTGGTAAGCCAGATACCACTCAACCAGCCGTTGCAGAAGGTTCTGTGAAGGACGGTAAGGATGGCAAGTCGCCAGTCGTTGAAGCGACCCGCGTCGACGACCTCGATCCAAACACCCCTGGCAACCAAGCCGGCACTAAGATTATTGTCAAAGATCCAGAAACCGGCGCTGTTGTTCATGAAAGCTATGTGAAAGACGGTCAAGACGGCAAGTCGCCAGAAATCACCAGCAAGGACAACGGTGACGGAACCCACACCATCACCATCAAGGATCCAAGTGGTACAGTAACCACAACTACTGTCAAAGACGGTAAGAATGGTAAAGATGGCCGTGACGGTATCGACGGCAAGAGCTTTGCGCCAGTCGTAGAGAAGGGCCAAGATGGCACGACCACGATTAAGTTCTACCCAGTAGATCCTAAGACTGGTAAGCCAGATACCACTCAACCAGCCGTTGCAGAAGGCTCTATCAAAGATGGTAAGGACGGCAAGTCTCCAGAAGTTACCACCAAGGATAATGGCGACGGGACCCACACCATCACCATCAAGAACCCAGACGGCACGACCACCACGACCACGGTTAAAGACGGCAAGGATGGCAAGACGCCAGAAGTCGGCGTGAAAGACAACGGCGACGGTAGCCATACCATCACCATCAAGAATCCAGATGGCACGACCACAACCACGACTGTCAGAGATGGTAAGAACGGTCAAAATGGTAAAGACGGCCGCGACGGTAAAGATGGTATCGACGGTAAGACTTTTGCCCCAGTCCTTGAGAAGGGTCAAGACGGTACCACCACGATTAAGTTCTACCCAGTAGATCCTAAGACCGGCCAGCCAGATACCAGTCAACCAGCAGTCGCAGAAGGCTCTGTCAAAGATGGTAAAGATGGCAAGTCTCCAGAAGTCTCCTTGAAGGACAATGGCGATGGGACCCATACCATCACCGTTAAGAACCCAGATGGCACCACTTCAACCACCACTGTGAAGAATGGTAAGGACGGCAAGTCCCCAGAAGTGACCACCACGGATAACGGCGACGGGACCCACACCATCACCATTAAGAACCCAGATGGCACGACCACAACGACAACTGTCAAAGACGGTAAGGATGGCCGTGACGGTATCGACGGTAAGACTTTTGCCCCAGTGGTTGAGAAGGGTGCAGATGGTACGACCACGATTAAGTTCTACCCAGTAGATCCTAAGACTGGCAAGCCAGATACTACGCAACCTGCTGTAGCAGAAGGTTCCGTTAAGGATGGCCGCGATGGTAAAGACGGTAAGGACGGCAAGTCTCCTCAAGTTTCTATCCGGAACAATAACGACGGCAGCCACACCATTACCATCAAGAACCCAGATGGTACGACCACCAACACCACAGTTAGAGACGGTAAGGATGGTAAGTCCCCAGAAGTCAGCGTCAAAGACAACGGCGACGGCAGCCATACCATCACCATCAAGAATCCAGACGGCACGACCACAACCACGACTGTCAAAGACGGTAAGGATGGTCGCGACGGCAAGGATGGTCAGTCCCAACGCATCCGCACTGAAAAAGGTAAGGATAGCCAAGGCAACGACGGTGTTTGGGTCATCATTACCGACGACAAGGGCAATGAATTAAGCCGCGAATTTATCCGCGATGGCAAGACCCCATCTGTCAAGGTGGAAGAAGGGAAGAACAGCCGCGGTGAATCTGGCCAATGGATTATTGTCTTCGACGGCGACGGCAATGAAGTTTCCCGTGAATTCGTCCGTGACGGTAAAGACGGCGCATCATCAAGCCTCGAAACCGTTCCAGGCAAGAATGAAAAGGGTGAATCCGGTCTTTGGGTCATCGTTAAAGATGGCGAAGGCAAGGAATCTAGCCGTCATTTCGTCCGCGACGGTAAAGACGGCAAGGACGGTAAGGACGGCCGCAGCGTACAGAAGATCTACAACCGTAATGGTAAGTTGATCATCATCTTCTCAGACCATACGACTGAGGAAATTGAAATCCCATGCTGCAAGCCATGCCCAGAGTCGCCAAGAACACCAAAACCAGGCGACCCAACACCAAAAGTTCCGATCAAACCAGAAACTCCAAAACCAGGTGAGCCTAAGGTACCAGGTAACCCAACACCAGAAGTACCAAACGTACCAGGTAATCCAACGCCAGAAGTACCGAACGTACCGGGTGAGCCAACGCCAGAAGTACCAAACGTACCGGGTGAGCCAACACCAGAAGTACCAAACGTACCGGGTGAGCCAACACCGGAAGTACCAAATGTACCGGGTGAGCCAACACCAGAAGTACCAAACGTACCAGGCGACCCAACGCCAGAAGTACCAAATGTACCAGGCAATCCAACACCTGAAGTACCGAACGTACCAGGCGACCCAACACCGGAAGTACCGAACGTGCCAGGTAACCCAACGCCAGAAGTACCGAACGTACCGGGTAACCCAACACCTGAAGTACCAAGCCAACCAGACCAACCCGCTAAGGTGCAAGTTGACCGTGTGACCTACCCTGCAACGACTAAAGTTCGTCAAGAAAACAAGGGCAAGGCGACACCAAAACAAGTAGTAGCTAAGACCCTGCCACAAACTTCTTCAACCAGCCAAGTGTCCACAGCAGCACTCGCTGTCTCCCTCCTCGCAGGGGTTGGACTCCTTGTCTTCCCAATGAAGAAAGAAGACTAGTCTCCTCCGACTATAGCCAAGGGAAAAGCAAAGCTTAGCGAGCTGGAAAGTTTGAAAAAAGCCCATCTTCGAAAGTGAAGATGGGCTTTTTGTTGGCTATAAAATATTTATGGAAAGAGCCCCCAAACTTGACTGCTCGGCCAAGTCTGGGGGCTCTTTTGTTTGAGTCGTAATTTTTAATTGACCCGGAAATTTTTCATGCTGAGGTCCAGGATGCCGGCAGAGTGGGTGATGGCGCCAGAGGAGATATAGTCTAGGTCCAGGTCTTTTATCCGAGAGACGGTGTCGGCTGTCATATTGCCGGAACCCTCGATAATGGCCCGGCCGTCGATATAGGCAATGGCCTCCGCCATCTGGTCGTGGTCCATATTGTCCAGCATGATGATGTCCGCTCCGCAAGCGACCGCTTCCTTGACCATGTCCAGGTTCTCTGTCTCCACTTCAATCTTATGGATGAAAGGGTCGACTTCCCGGACCGCTTGGACAGCCGCTGTGATCGATCCCGCTGCGCCGATATGGTTGTCCTTGAGCATGATCAGGTCAGATAGACCATGGCGGTGGTTGTAGCCGCCGCCGACCCGGACCGCATACTTCTCGAGGTTGCGGAAGCCCGGCGTCGTCTTCCGGGTATCCATGAGCTTAATCCCGGTTCCTTCCAGGGCATCCACGAACTTTCGTGTCGCCGTTGCAATCCCCGATAGGCGCTGCAAGTAGTTCAAGGCAACTCGCTCCCCAGTCAAGAGGGTGGTGGCCTTGGCCTGGATGCTTAGGATGGTCTGGCCTTTTTCAATCCGCTCGCCCTCCTGAATGAAGCTATCGAACTGGCTGTCTTCCTGGAGATAGGTGAAGACGGCTTGGAAGATAGGCAGGCCGCAGAGGATCCCCTCTTGCTTGGCGATCAGGTCAACCGTCCCTGTCTGTCCTTGAAAAATTGCCTCCGAGGCCAGGTCATAGTAGGGCGCATCCTCGGCTAGGGCTCTTTCGATGTGGTCCTGTAGTTCACTTTCTTTTAGACCTAACATAAGCATCCTCCTCGATCGTTTTCTTCAATTATAGCATAGGCCAGCTTGGTCGAAAAATTTGAACTGTCTGGATTTGTTTGCAGGGCTAAAAGGGTGGCGCTTTGAAAATTTTTGTTAACTTTCAAAAGGGGCTGGCGTTTGTGACTAGGGAGGCGGGGACTTACAAATAGACCCTCAATTTGTAAGTAGGCTGGTGGGAGCTTTCAAATGAGGCATTCATTTAAAAGGAGGAAGGCGGCAACTTTTAAACGAGATTTCTATTTGCAAGTAGGAAGGCAGTAACTTTCAAACAGAGCATGTATTTACAAGTTGACGCTTATTTGGCAAAGGGCAAGTAGCGAATAGGGTCCTTGTTAGCAAGTAGAATCAAGTTAACTAGCGAACGAGACTCCCATTAGCGAGTAGACCGGCAGTAACTTGTGAACGAGTCCTCCAATAGCAAGTAGGAAGGCGGCAACTAGCGAACAATACCTCCTGTTGGCAAGTAGAAGCTCTGCTAGGTAAGACACCTGGTTTTTTCCATAATGAAAACAAGCTGGCAGGACCTTTGCTAGCTTGTTGATCCTTATTTTTATATTTTAATTTTTGGTCTGTTCATATCCAACTTGGGCTCGGCTTTGTAACCCGCACTCGAAGGATTTGATTGTGGGTAGATCGCCTTTAACCCACACTCTAGTATATTGTTTGAGGCTTGAACACTGCCAACCCACACTTGAGGGGTTCATTTAAGAGTTAAAGCCGGACAAGCCACACTCGGGGATATTGTTTGAGGCTTGAACACTATCAATCCACACTCCAGGATCCTGTCTGTGGGTTGACTACCATCCTCCACACCCTTCTAGTCGGGTTCGCAAAGGCAGAAAGGGCGTGACTTCAGCAAAGTGGAACGATCGGCTTGCAACCGCTCTTTTCCTCTTTGCCTCCCGTCATCCCTTTCTGAACGCCTTTGCTCGCACCCTTCTAGTCGGGTTCGAGCTGGCAACTTTCGTGTCACTTCACAAGTCTCCGCCACAGTCTTTCAGACTGTTCTGGTGACTTGCTCCAGTGAACGAAAATTAACCGCCAGCTCTCACACCCTTCTTTATTCCAATCCCAAATATTGTCCGAAGGTGAGGGCGATGAAGGCGAGGAGGAGCATGATGCCGGCAACAGTTTTGAGTCGGGCTTGTTCCATGGCGGTCATGCCTTTTTCAGACCGGCCCTTGACCATGATGTAGATATTGATGCCGATACAGGCCAGGGCAAAGAAGCTGCCCACAAGGTTTTTACTCATTGTTTTCTTCCTTTCTTGAGGGGATGTAGGACTTGTTTTCAGCTGAGGCGAAGTCCTCGTCTAATTGTTGGTCGGAGAGTGGCCGGTACTTGATCTTAATGGAGCTGACCAAGTTTTTCTTGGCCGCCTTGTCCTGCCCGTGGACCCGCCAACTGACCTGGCGGATGCCGGAGCTTTGGCTATCGATGAGGAATTCGACGCTATGGATGGCATCGTTCTGATAGCTGCTGGCCCCGCGTTGGTTGATGATTTCCGTCAGTTGAGGATTCTTCCCCTCATAGCGAATAATCTGCGTGGGGCCGAGCTTGCGTAATTGGGCGTCCCCATTAATTTTGTGGAGAATCTCCAGCATATTCTCATAGGGAAAACGGTGGACCCGCTCTTCCAGGGCCTGGGAGGAAGGACTTAGCTGCCAATCAGATTGGTCGTCCAGCTGGCTCTCTTGGAAAACGGTTTGTTTGGGATTGCTGATGATCTGGAGGATGCGGTCCCCGTCTTCTCCCTTGTTAATTAATTTGCCCTCTGTTCCCCGCTCCTGGCTGTAGGTCGCCATACTCATCTGGTTAAAGATTTCCTTGTCGCCCAGCTTCTGGTCAAAGTCAGTGCTGGTTTGATAAGTCGTCATCTTTTCCGCCGCTTGGTCAATCTGAGCCAAGAAGTCATCACTCGACTGAGGTTGGCAGGCTGCCAAGAAGAGGCAGAGGACAGCGAGGCCGAGGTAGTGGATGAATTTTTTCACAGTGATCTTCCTTTTTGGACTATTTTACTCCTCTTATTCTATAGGAAAGTCGCCCACAATGAAAGCTTTGCCGATCGCCAAGTGGAACGGATGTTCACCAACACAATTAGTAAAAAACCAAAAAAATACCCCAAGCTATCTCCTGACAAGATAACTTGGGGTAGGAAAGGGCCTCTAAGCATTTAAATCAATTTATTTTTTGGACCGGCTGGGTGTCTTCGCAATGGTGAATAAGAAACCGATACCGGCTAGGGCTAGGCCCAGGCCTAGGCTGGCGCTTTGGCTAGACAATTGTGGGAGGCCTTCTTGGTGACCAGGGTCTGCCTTGGCCTTGCTTGCTGTTTTCTGGTCTTTCTGGCTGCTGCTAGTTGCAGGTTTAACTTTCACTTGACCGGCTGTTTGACCAGCTGGGTGGGTGCTTTGGCCCTTGCTAGTTTGATTTCCAGCACTAGCTTGGTCGTTTTGGCTTGGCTGGGCTGCTGAGGATTGGTCGCTTTGACCGGCTGTTCCTTCTTCCGGTGTACTTTCTAAGCCAGTGTTTGGACCGGTGCTTGGTGTTTGGCCCGTTGAAGTCGGGGTCGACGTGCCAGTCTGTCCTGGCTTGGTGCTAGGATCAGTAGAGACGCCGGTGCTAGTGTTTTCGCTGCCAGATTGGTTTGGCTCTGTGATTACTTTTGGCGTTTTTAAGCGGTAGTCGGCAATGCTTCCGGAGAGTTCGTAGGCTGCCAGTAAGTGGGCGTGGCCATCTTGGGACTGGTCAGCGGGGACGAAGTAGAGGCCTTCTGGGGACACATCTTGGAAGCTTGGGTCATAGATGTAGTCGACGAAGTTTGGCTGGTAGGGATCGCTGACGTCATAGACCATGATACCGCCTGAACGTTCCAGGGCGATGAAGGCATAGGGTTTACCGTTCAGATAGCCCACAACAGCCGTTTCAGGTTCAGCCCCCTTGTTGTCGCTTCGGGAATCTGGATCCGGCAGTCTTTGACCCTTTTCCACTTCGATTTCGCTGTTGAAGAGGTCAGGGTTGATAGCCTGGATGAGCTGTTCGAAGTCGTTGCCGCTGTCATAGATTAATTCTAGGTCAGAGGCGCGGACAATGGAGAAGGACCGTCCCCCGAAGGCAACCAGGGCATTATGGGTATCCCCTGTCTTGAAGGGGTGGGCGGTCGTGACGCGGAGGCGGCCTAACTGGTCATCGTCGAAGAGACCTTGGGCCACGGCTTGGTCAAGCTCTTCTTGGCTATATCCTTGGTAGTACTTGGCGTCGAGGTCGATGAGGCCAGCCTTGGCGAGGTCTTTCACCCGGACTTCTTCGGAGTAACCGCTATAGTCTTGGGAATCCCCTTCGTTCGGTAGGACCAGGTAAGTCTCACCGTCTACTTCGAAGAGGGCGATGGCATCCGGTTGGTGGAGGGCTAGGACAGGCACTTTGCGGGATTCGTGCTTGTCATCACGGTCGGAAGGATCCATGTAATCCGCTTCGAGGGAGTGGTCCTTGTAACCAAGGGACTTAACCAGGTCAAATTTCCGTTCAGGGATATTGAACTTGGCGATGGCATTCACTTCCTGGAGACTGACATAGGCGTATTGGTCATCCTTGTCGATTACCAGATATTCTGGTTCCATATTGCGGGCAAAATGGCTGGCATCTGGACCGAGTTGGCGGAGGTCTTCTGGCATGTCCGCTTCAGTTAAGTCGATCGTCGTCACTTGGTCTTGGCTAATGGTGGAGAAGTCTGCTGGAATTTCGATAACAGAAATGCCCCCAGCTGGGTTAACGGTGTAGTCGTCGTTGGGTTCTCCTTCATTGGCTACAAGCACCATGTCACCTTTGTGGGTAAATTGCAGGTTATCAGGCAGGGCACCGACTTGGACATGGTTGATGTAGTTCCCGTCAGCGGTGAAGAAGGCGACATTGCCTGGGTCGGTCTTATCGAGAGCTGGCGCAGCGACCGCAAAGATTTGCCCGCTTGGATGGAGGGCGATGCTGGTTAGGTCGGAGGCAGTTAAGCCCAAATCTTTAAGAAGGATACGACGTTGGAGGGGCATGTCACCCGTTTGGCTAGCATCGATAATGTCGATGGCCTTTTCATAACCGTTAATGGAGTAGATCGTTTCTTGGCTTGGGTTGTAGACCACGATTTCGGTCCCACCCTCGTCAAAAGGCGCCCCACTTTCATAGCGACTGACTTCTTCAACCTTGAAGGCCTCGCTATCCAGACTGTGGATCTGACGACCGGGGTCATCGATCTTGGTTAATGCAGCATAGTCGGCCTGGGTGATTGGGATGATTCGGTCTTGGGGGAGTGGGTCGGCATATTGCTTCAAGAGCTCTTGGCCGCCTTTTTCGATATGGGCCATCACGACTTGGTCTAGGGAAGGCCCCTCTTCTCGAGCGCCACTTAGCATGTCATAGCCATCCCCACCTTGGGCCAGGAAATCATTGGTGGCCATGTAGTAAGTCTGGCTGGTGTCCTTAGGTATCAGGGCATAGTCGCCGGTCTTTGGATCGCGGAGGTAGACGCCCAGAACGCGCTTGTGGCGGTCTTCAGCTGTTGGCTCGAAGTAGACCTTGATATCTGATGACACCTGTAAGAAACCACCCAGGGCATTGAGGGCAGGCAGACCGGAATCTTCATCAATAGGGTCTACCCGGTTGCCTTCTGCCTCGGATCCGAAACCTTCTGTGGTTGGAGCAGAGTAGGCCAGGTTGAACATGTCGTAAATTTGTTGACCACTGACTTCGATTTGGGATTGGATGTTACCGAAAGGCAGGACAGCGATGACATCGCCTTCTGTGATGGGCTCATCTTTAGCGATTTCTTCGCGGATTCCCCCGCCATTGATCATGGCGAAGTCGGTCGGATTGTTGAAGCCTCCTTCTCGGCCGTAAGCCACCATGGCGTCCGTGATGAGGTTGCCTAGGTTGGTCTCGTGCGAGCGGACATAGTTGCGGCGGCCGTTAAGGAAGACGGGGTTGTTGTCCACCAATTGTCGTGAAGTTTCATTATCGTAATTGAATCGGGCTTGGTCAATCAGAGCTTCGATTTGTGGGTCGGTCTTGCCATCTAAGCTCTGGCGAACTTCTTCAGCAGAAACCAAGCGTCCCTTGGCTGAGCCAGGTTTTGTCGGATCGAATTGGATGACCCCAATATTGTTGAGGGCGGTCCCGGTTTGGGCATAGTAGACATTGCCGTAAGTCTTACCCCCTGGAACAGCGGTATGGGAATGGCCATCGATCACAATGATTTGGTAGGGGTCAAAACGTTCTAAGGCATCTAAAGCCTCAGCCAAGCGGTCACCGCGCCATTCGGGACGGGTGGCAGGGTCGATCCCCAGGTGGGCGAGGACCACATAGGCATCTTCCTGGACGCTCTCGTCGTCTAAGAGGCGGTTGAGTTCCTTGATGGTCGACTCAATCGGTGGCGCGAAGGTCATACCTTCCACGTTCTTAGGGTGGGTCTTATAGGCCGTTTCTGGTGTCGTTACCCCTACCACACCCAGGTTAAAGTTATTGGTGTGGACGTTGACAGAGGGGTTGAAGACGGGTTGGCCATCTTTTTCCACATTGGCAGAGAGGACCGGGAAGTCGAGGACATCTTCGTAGGACCGGGCAATGTCTTCACCAAAGTCGAACTCGTGGTTGCCCACGGTCATGGCATCATAGCCTGCTTCCTTCATAGCTTGGGCCATGGTATGTCCCTTATCGTGGTTGGATAGGGGGAGACCTTGGAAGGCATCCCCAGCGTCAAAAACAGCGTCCGCTTGGATTTGGTCGAAGTAGGCGGAAGCTTGGGCTATACCGGTGACTTTTTGATTGTCAGCAGACCCTTCTGCTTCCAGGCGGCCGTGCATGTCATTGGTGTGGGCGATGGTGATCAATTGGGTATTGGTAGCCGGTTGGTTGGGACTTGGCTCCTTGGCGCTAGGAGCTGGCTGGTCCGTCTCGGTAGAGGCTGGGCTCTCTGCTTCCGTACCGGGCTGGGCTTCTCCTGTCGTCGCACCGCTGTCACTGGTCTCTGGATTAGACGGGGTCACTTCGCCTGTCGAATCAACGGGGTCGGCGGTTACTTCTTGGGCCTTAACATCCTGGCTGGCCAAGCTAAAGCTGGTTAAAGCGAATAGGGTGGTCAGTAGGACGCGAGGGCTTTTTTCTTTGATGGCTGGGCGTTTCATAGAATCCTCCTTAGTTTGATATTAAGTTCATCCTATCAAAGGATTGTAAAAAGTCGGTATGCTTTATGTAAAACTTAGGTAAATCCTTGTTAATTGCGTTTTAAACAGCTATAGTAAAATTCGCCAGATTATATAGGAAATCATTGGCAAACGATTGGATATCATTCGAAATCGGGTTCGTAAGAGTAGAAAAGCTTCTGTCGAAAATAGCACAGGTTTTCTTTCGAGATATTCTGAATTAATGCTACCCTTCTATTCCCAATTATTGAAATATAGAAACTTTTATAGTTCTAGCGATACTGTAAATTAAACAATTGGATTAACTTAGTTTAACAGTGTCTTTATGAGCAGGAGTGGAGTTTTGAATTTGATCCTTAGCCATGTATAAGCAAGGGAAGCGAATTACGGGGCGTAGGCGTAAGCCGTACGGACCGTTTGAGATTCGCTAGGCGAGAGACCTTGGCTCGAGCCGGTGCCATGGCTCTTTAAGGATCAAATTCAAAAACGGAACGGATGCTCACTAGCATCATTAAATGACAGATATCGTATGCGATAGCTGATTCAGAACTAACCGATTTTAATTTCACGATCAGAGTCTAGGATTTTTTTAAGCTTGGGAAAAGCGCTTGCTTAAATGCTTCAATTATATGAAAATAGACATAGCATATTATTTTTAAGGAGGAAGACCATGCGTCAACGTGGATTTGAAGTGATTCAAGACTATGCCCAAGCTGGCATTAACTTGCCCCAGCGTGCCACCAAGCAGGCAGCGGGTTATGATATTGAGGCAGGGGAGACGGTAAGGATCCCTTCGTTTTGGCAGGGGGCGATTCGTTATGTCCTTGCCAAGTGGCCTGAATTTAAGGGTAAGGATTGGGGCGAGGTCAAGGAAGAGATTATGAAGCCGACCTTGGTGCCAACCGGGCTCAAGGCCTATATGGGGGCGGATGAATACCTGCAGCTGACTTGCCGGTCCAGCAACCCCCTCAAGCGCTACCTGACCTTGCCGAATGGGATTGGTATTATTGACAGTGACTACTATAATAATGCGGGCAATGAAGGCCATATCTATGTGCAATTATTAAACTTTGGCTTGAAGGATGTGACGGTTAAGAAGGGGGAACGGATTGCCCAAGGGATCTTCCTCCCCTTCTTGAAGGTCGATCAGGACCAGGGAGACCAGGCCTCTGACCGCCAAGGGGGCTTCGGGAGTTCTGGCCAGTAAGTTGTGAGAGTAAGGAAAGGAGCGTCATAAATGGCGAAGAAGGATAGGGTCTTATACACCTGCCAGGCTTGTGGCTATGAGTCGCCCCAGTGGTACGGTCGCTGTCCCCAGTGTGGGGCTTGGAACCAGATGGAGGAAGAGCGGATCGGTGGCGAAACCATCCGCCATCCCGAAGACCGCCGTGCCTACCAGCGTGCCGACCACAAGGCCCAGCGTATCAATGAAGTCAAGGGCGAGGAAGAGGCCCGGACCCAGACGGACCTGGTAGAATTAAACCGGGTACTTGGGGGCGGGGTTGTGGCCGGGTCGCTGGTTCTGATTGGGGGCGATCCTGGGATTGGTAAGTCCACCCTCCTCCTCCAGGTGGCCACCCAATTGGACAAAAAAGCCGGTCCTGTTCTCTATGTTTCCGGGGAAGAGAGCGTTCAGCAGATCAAGATGCGGGCCGACCGTCTAGGCTTTGAGGCGGCGGACTTCTATGTTTTCGCTGAGACGGATATGTCCATGGTCGAAGCGGCCATTGCGGACATCAAGCCGGCCTTTGTCATTATCGACTCCATCCAAACCATGATCCAGCCGGACTCGAACGGGATGGCAGGCAGCGTCTCCCAGGTTCGAGAAACGACCCAGCGCTTGATGACTTTGGCTAAGACCAGCCAAACCGCTATCTTCATTGTGGGCCATGTGACCAAGCAGGGGAATATTGCCGGTCCGCGGATCCTGGAACATATGGTGGATACGGTCCTCTATCTGGAAGGGGAGAAGTATAATTCCTTCCGTATCTTGCGCGCGGTCAAGAACCGTTTTGGGTCCACTAATGAGATCGGTGTCTTCGACATGCAGGAAGATGGCCTACACGAAGTTGCCAATCCCAGCCAAATGTTCCTAGAAGAGCGGCTGATGGGGGCTAATGGGTCAGCCGTTGTGGCTTCCCTGGAAGGGACCCGAACCCTCTTGACTGAGATCCAGGCCCTGCTCACACCGACCGCCTTCGGTAATGCCCGGCGGACAGCCAGCGGTTTGGATTATTCCCGGGTGACTCTGATCATGGCTGTCCTCGAGAAGCGGGCCGGCCTCATGTTGCAGAACCAGGATGCTTATCTGAAGTCAACCGGCGGAGTCCGCTTGGATGAGCCGGCCATCGACTTAGCCATCGCTGTCGCTATCGCTTCTTCTTATTGGGAGAAGGAGACCCAGCCGACCGATTGCTTTATTGGTGAGATTGGCTTGACGGGCGAGATCCGCCGGGTGAGCCGGGTGACTGACCGGATTGCGGAAGCAGAGAACATGGGCTTTAAGCGGGTCTTTATCCCTTATGGTAACGATGATGCCAAGCTCCACCATGGCAAAATTGAAGTTGTCGCGGCGAAAACCCTGCGAAATGTTCTTAATTTGGTTTTTCCACGCGACTAGTGGCCCAAAAATAGAATTAGTGATAAAATACAAAGAGGTCTTTAGCAAGAAAATAAGTTCTCCTTATCATGAGTCGTTAATTTTTCTGGATAGACGGAAGAACTGACTGGCAAGCTAGGGCCTCTACATTACATTAAAGGAGGTGACGACATGGAACAGAATAAATGGAATACAGCGGTGACGGCTTTATTTTTAATTCTAGGGGCAGGAACAGGCTACTATTCCCTACCTAAGTTTTGGCAATTATTTAATTTTCAATCGTCTTTATTGAATCAACCCATCGTCAATATGCTTTTAGGCGCCCTTATTTTTTTCCTTGTCATTGTCTTATTACGCCCGGTTTATGACCGGTTTTTGGAACGTTTGCGCATCGAGATCGAGAAGCTTTCCCTATCAAATATTCTTCTCTATACCCTAGGCATTGTGGCAGGTCTCACAGTGGCTTGGCTAGTGAGTTTGCCGATTTCAGCCTTGAATTGGCCGGTGATCTCTAACATCCTACCGATCTTACTTTCGGTCCTTTTTGCCTATATTGGCTTTATGACCATTCGCTTGAAGGGGGGCGACATCAAGGCCTTCTTCTCCAACATGACCCTGACCCGGCGCGAGGTGGTAGAAGGGACTAGCCAGGAGGAGGAGAAGTCTCAGCCAAGCTCAGAAGAGGAGGCCGACCAGGAAGAATTGGCCCTCTTGGAACCCAAGGACTTTACGATTTCCTTCAAGCCTTATAAGATCTTAGATACCAGCGTGATTATCGATGGCCGGATCCTAGATATTTTGAAGACAGGCTTTATCGAAGGTGTAGTCGTGGTGCCTAACTTCGTGCTCAAGGAACTCCAGTACATTGCGGATTCAGCAGCTAGCGAGAAAAGGGTGCGCGGCCGCCGGGGCTTAGACGTCCTCAATGAAATGCAGGCCTTGGACGAGATTACGGTGGAATTCTATACCGGAGACTTCGAAGAAGAAGAGGAAGTGGACTTGAAACTGATCCTTCTAACCAAGAAATTAGACGGGGTCCTGGTCACCAATGACTACAACTTGAATAAAGTCAGCCAGTTCCACCAAATCAAGGTGCTCAACATCAATGAATTAGCCAATGCTATGAAGACCGTTGTCGTGCCCGGCGACCACTTGTCCGTTCGCATCCTCAAAGCAGGAACCGAGCGACAACAAGGCGTTGGCTACCTTAACGACGGCACCATGATTGTGGTCGAAGAAGGCAAAAAACACATGGACGAACACCTGGACGTCGAAGTCACCAGCGCCATTCAAACTAACGCTGGTAAGATGATCTTTGCAAAAATTGTTGAATAAGGGTGTGAGCAAAGGCGGTTAGAAAGGGATGACTGGAGGAAAAGAGGAAAAGGGCGGCTTTAGCCGGTCGTTCCACTTTGCTGAAGTCCCTCCCTTTCTGCCTTTGCGAACCCGACTACACAGGGTGTGAGCAAAGGCGGTTAGAAAGGGATGACTGGAGGAAAAGAGGAAAAGGGCGGCTTTAGCCGGTCGTTCCACTTTGCTGAAGTCCCTCCCTTTCTGCCTCTACGAACCCGACTACAGGGTGAGAGGGCTGGTGCTCAATCCACAATCAGCCCCCTGGAGTGTGGATCAGCAGCAATCAACCTTCAATCAAAGATTAGGAGTGTGGGTTGGAGACGACCAATCCACAATCAGGAGGCCTGAATGTGGGTTAATAAAGCGACTCCAAGTAAATATGCAACAATCAAAATATAATATAAGGACCAACAAGCTAGCGAGACCTTGGCTAGCTTGTTTTCATTATGGTGAGTAGGGGGGCAGCTTGTCTAGCAGAGAGTCAACTTGATAATGGAGGCCTAGTTGGCAAGTTGCCGTCATCCTACTTGCTAACAGGAGGTCCGATCGCAAGTTACCGCTATCCTACTTGCCAATGGAGGCTTTGTTAGCAAGTTGGGAAGACCCAAGCTAGCTTGTCTAGCTGCTGGCCGAGTTTTAAATGGAGTTAAGCTTTGACCATAGCAGGGACCCGACTTTCAAATGAAGTTAGCGTTCGAGACTAGCAGGGATCCAACTTTTAAATGGAGCTGAGCTTTGAAAGTTGCCGCTCCTCAACTTGCCCTTTCTAAGTTGGTAACCAGAAAAAGAACTTTTTACGAGCCGGTCAGGTAGAGACTGCCTATTTTTTCCTTATGATTGCCCAACAAGCTGGATTTTCTGCGGGGAATCTGCTCAAGAAATTGTTCTAAGCTAGGGATTGCGTTATAATGGATAAGGAAAAATGTTCCTTCGTTCGGAAGGGCATTGGATTAAGAAAAATATTTTAATGAGGAGAGAAGTTTGAATGGCAGATAAAGTTAGAGTACGCTATGCACCGAGTCCAACTGGGCACTTACATATCGGGAATGCGCGTACCGCATTGTTTAACTACCTATACGCACGTCACGAAGGTGGCGACTTCATTATTCGGATTGAAGATACGGATAAGAAACGGAATATTGAAGATGGGGAAAGCAGCCAGTTAGACAACCTGACTTGGTTAGGGATTGACTGGGATGAAGGTCCAGATAAACCCGGGGAATACGGTCCTTACCGCCAATCTGAACGGGATGAGATCTACCACAAATACTTGAACCAATTGCTCGAACAAGGCGATGCTTACTATGCCTTCGATACAGCCGAAGAATTAGAGGCCGAACGGGAAGCCCAACGTGCTAATGGGGAAATGCCTCATTATACTGGCACTTGGCGCGACCGCAGTCAGGAAGAAATCGACCAAGCGCGCGCTGAAGGCCGTCCTGAAACCATCCGCTTCCGCATTCCTGAAGGCCAAACCTACCGCTTCGATGATATGGTCAAGGGTGAGGTCAAGTTCGAATCCAAGGACATCAGTGGCGACTTCGTTATCTTGAAGAATGACGGGTCACCAACATACAACTTCGCGGTGGTTGTCGACGACCACTTGATGGCTATCACCCACGTTCTGCGCGGGGACGACCACGTGGCCAATACACCTAAACAATTGATGATCTATGATGCTCTGGGCTGGCAAGCACCTCAATATGGCCACATGAGCCTGATCACCAATGCAGAAACCGGGAAAAAATTATCCAAGCGTGATGAATCGATCCTGCAGTTTATCGAACAATACCGCGACTTGGGCTACCTTCCTGAAGCTATGTTTAACTTCATTACCCTGCTCGGTTGGTCACCAGTCGGAGAAAACGAAATCTTCTCCAAGGAAGAATTTATCGAAATGTTCGACCCAGACCGCTTGAGCAAGTCACCAGCTGCCTTCGACAACAAGAAGCTGGAATGGATCAACAACCGCTACATGAAGGAAAAAGATGCCGAAGCCATCGCAGACCTGGCCATCCCTCACCTTCAAAAAGCCGGTCGGATCTCTGATAATCCAAGCCAAGAAGAGATGGAATGGACTAAGAAATTGATTTCCCTCTATCAGGATGAAATGTCCTATGCAGCTGAAATCGTTCCGCTCTCAGATATGTTCTTCCACGAAGACTTAGAAATTGCGGAAGATGCCAAGGAAGTTCTCGAAGCAGAAACCGCACCCGTCGTGATCCAAGCCTTCCGCGATAAGGTGGATGACATTGAACCCTTCACGGAAGAAAACATTATGGCGGCGATTAAAGCTGTCCAAAAAGAAACCGGCATTAAGGGCAAGAACCTCTACATGGCGCTGCGGGTTGCAACATCTGGTGAACAACACGGCCCTTCAATTGGCTTAACTATCGAAGTCTTAGGTAAGGACAAGGTAAAACACCACCTGGACCAAGTGCTCGCTAAATTCTAAAATAAAAACAAGTCAAAAAGCGGCTCCTTTCATTGTCTGAAGGGAACCGCTTTTTTTGAGTTGGATGGTGCTAGTGAGCATCCGTTGTGCTATTGAATTTGGTCCTTGAATGTTTAGGGGGAGGGGCAAGGCGGCTAAGGCCGTCTTGTACTTTCTTCTCACCTGGCTAGACTCGACTTGAGGCTGATTTTGTAGGTGGGGGAGTGATTTTCGAAAAAATATCCTTTTGATTTGAGCTTAGAGCTCTTACATGCAAACTGTTGGCTTCTATTTGCATTCGGAGACCTTGGATGCAAATGGCCATTTTCTATTTGTGTTCGAAGTTGCTACATGCAAATAGCCGCTTTCTATTTGCACTCAGAACCCCCTGAGCGCAAAATGTTGTCTTCAATTTGCAGAGAGACCAGTCAAAGGCAAATTGGCGCCTGCAAGTCTGGCATCCTCTCACACCCTGTAGTCGGGTTCGCAAGAGCAGCT
>NZ_KV797934.1:0-1418 GCF_001809535.1 Aerococcus sp. HMSC062A02
CTTCGTCAAAGACGGCGAAAAAGGTGATCCAGGTCAAAACGGTAAAGATGGGAAGTCAGTGACTGTTTCTACAGAACCAGGTCATTTCCAAGGTCAAGATGGCGTTTGGATCATTGTTCAAGATAGTGAAACAGGTAAAGAACTCGATCGAGACTTTGTTGCCAACGGTAAAGATGGCAAGGATGGCAAGTCTGCTGATATTAAGACAGAAGCATTAGTGGATCCGAATGGCCAAGAAATCGGTTATAAGATTACCATTATCCATCCAGATGGTTTAGAAGAAACTCGTCTGATTAAACATGGGAAAGATGGTAAGGATGGCAAAGACGGTCGCGATGGGAAATCCATTATTGCGACAACGGAACGTGGCGACCATAAAGGACAATCAGGTGCTTGGTTGATTATCCGTGATAGAGAAACGCTACAAGAAATTGACCGCGAATTTATTGCAGATGGTCAAGATGGCAAATCAGCCGATATCTCATCACGAGAAACTACAGAAGGTCTAGAAATTACCATCCACCATGCCAATGGAACAAGCCATACGCATATTATCCGTGATGGCAAGGACGGCAAGTCTATAACCGCATCAACCGAACCTGGAAGCTTCAACGGACAGTCAGGTATGTGGTTGATTATCCGTGACCGTGACACGGGTCAAGAATTAGACCGTCAATTTGTCCGTGATGGTCGCGATGGCCAAGACGGCAAAGATGGCCAAGATGGTAAATCAGCTCTTCTAAGTACTGAAAAGATTCTTGATTCAGATGGTAAGGAAATTGGCCTAAGTATTAAGATAACGCATCCAGATGGCTCTACCGAAGCGCATACGATCTACCACGGTCGAGATGGTAAGGATGGCAAAGATGGTCTAACACCACAAATCCGTATTGAAAAAGGCAAAGATAGCCAAGGCAATGTGGGGAGATGGTTGATTATCGAAGACGGTCATGGCAATGAAACCGTTCGTGAATTCATCCGTGATGGCCAAGATGGTAAGACGCCTTCTGCTACAGTGGAACCCGGTAAGAATGAACATGGCGACAGTGGTCAATGGATTATTATCTTCGATGGAGATGGTAATGAAGTCTCACGTGAATTTGTTCGTGACGGCGAGGATGGCCAAGATGGTCGCTCGCCAAGTCTTGAAACAGTTCCCGGTAAGAATGCAGACGGTGACAGTGGTTTATGGGTCATTGTTAGAGATCCACAAGGCAAGGAATCGAGCCGTCACTTTATCAGAGACGGTAAAGATGGCAGAGGAATTAAGAAAATCTATAGTAAAGACGGTCGTTTAACGATTGTATTTACAGATAATACAAAAGAAATTCTTGAAATCCCATGTTGCCAACCTAAACCAGAAGATCCCAAACCCGAAGATCCTAAACCAGAAGATCCAAAACCGGAAGATCCAAAAC
>NZ_KV797934.1:1518-25573 GCF_001809535.1 Aerococcus sp. HMSC062A02
CAGAAGATCCTAAGCCAGAAGATCCTAAGCCAGAGGATCCTAAGCCAGAGGATCCTAAGCCAGAAGATCCAAAACCGGAAGATCCAAAACCGGAAGATCCAAAACCGGAAGATCCCAAGCCAGAAGATCCCAAGCCAGAAGATCCAAAACCAGAAGATCCAAAACCGGAAGATCCAAAACCGGAAGACCCTAATCCGGAGGAACCAACCTCAGAAACCTCAAAGGCTAAGGGCGGCTACGCTATTACTGAGAAAATGACTTCATTTGACCGTAATAAAGCAAAAGAAAATCAAATTGTAGCTAATGGTCGATTACCTCAAACAGGTGCAGTGACAGGTATATCTGCTGGAGCGATTGCAGTTAGTCTATTTGTAGGCGTTGGAAGTTTGGTATTCGATCGAAAGAAAAAGAAATAGTAACTTGTAAGCTAAAAAAGAGCTGTGTCGCTAATTGAGCGGCACAGCTTTTTGTCATATAGAAATCAAAAGGAGAGGTATTATTAATATTTTTCTAGGCTCATAACCATAGCTGTATAAAGTGGCATTCCGTTCATAACAGTCCATTTATCTTTGTGGTTTAGTAAATAAGAAAAGTTATTATCTACACGACTAGCTTGTGTGGCTAACGCAATATATTTCATGTCTCCTGATGTTTCAATGTTTGCTTTATGACCGGGTGAAGACATCCATTGTGTATAAAATTCTTTAGCTAATGCTTTTTCACTTGTTAACATTGGATAGTCTCTCGCCCATGTTTGTAAAATGTTTTCGTTTGCGAGTAGGTTTCCATATTGGTTTAAAGATTTTGAGCCGTCAATTAAACTATGAGATTTTCCGTTAATACGAATTGTTCCAATTTCTGCTAATTGATTTGTTGTATTGTCGATCGGTTTTCTTAATTTTGGATCGTAAGTAACTTGACTCAACCCTAATTCTTTTCGGCGTGCGTTGATTAAGTTAGCAAATTCTTCATTGAGCAAATCAATATCAATGATTTGATAGTTGTTAAAGGCTTCGATGGTTTCATCTGTTGGTACAAGACCCCAGGCAACACCATCGTGAGTTTCTCCTGTGTTACGATTTTTAGCAATATATGAAATTTGTGGAAGGTGATTATAGTCATCGTTGTTTTTGGCTAATTCATAACGTTCTTCTGGTGTATAAGCCTTTTTAAATTCATCAATTGCCATATTTGCAAAATCGCCGGTTTTGTTTGTGATTTTAATATCATAAACTGTTTTATCGGTCACTTCACCATTTTCTAAGTGGTAAGGGTCACCAACAACTTGTGTGAAGGTATCGCCCACGTTAACATTGCCATAGCCTCTTGTTTTAGTTTCAGGTTTTGGTGTTGGCTTGTCTTCAGGTTGTGGCGCCGGTTGGTTCACCTTAGTGCCATAACGCACAACTTGTTCGATGGGTTCTGTTCGGCTTTCATCAATGAGTTCACGTTGGCTTTCTACGCCGTTGGTATAAGTCACCCGATAGGTTTTAGTAACCTTGCCGTCAACGCCTTCTTGGGCAACAATTTCTTTCCCTTGTTCTAAGTTGTCATCTTTGACATAACGGATGCCATGCCTGATAAGGGTATCGTGGCTTTCAGTTTTAACGGTCACTTGGTCTTTAACTTTGGTCCCGTAATAGATGATCGTGGCAACGGGTTCTTGGCGATTAATTTCTTTGGAGGTTTCGGATACGACGACACCATCTGTAAGGGTTTGGGTGATTTGCGTTGTCACAAAACCATCTTGACCTTCTTGTCCAACACGCTCTTCACCTTCTGGAAGGTTAGGATCTGCTAGGTAACGAACAGGAGCGGTGATCACATCTGTCTTTTCAGAGACTTTTGTGGTCGTTCGTTTCACTGTTGGTTCGCTAGGTACTTCGATAAACTCAGGTTCAGTTGAAGGTGGTGTTGTCGGAACAACTTCTTCATCTGGATTTTCGGGATCAACTACAGGTTGTTCAGGTTCTGTGTAGTTGGGGTTTGGAACAACTTGAGGGTCACCTGGAATGATTTCCTCGTGGGTATCCTCGTTGATGATTGTTGGTTCACCGGGGATGAGGGTGGATGGGGTGTCCTGTGGTGGAGTAACGGCGTTTCCGTCTTCTGTAGGGACTTCTTCGTCATGGATGGTGATTGTTGTTTCACCTTGAGAAGAGTCTTTATCACTTGGTGTATGGATTGATTCATTCCCCTTATCCACGCTTGGACCATCAATTGTTTCGTTACTTGGTGTGGTTGAAGGTTTTTCTTCTTTTTCTTTGTTTGAAGGCGTGTGGGATTTATCTTCAGAAGGTTTTTCGCTTACTGCCTGTCCACTTGGTAGATTCTCTTGATCTTGTCGATTTTCTTTTGGCTTCTCTGTTAGACTAGGCGCTTCCATTGAGTCATGCTCTAAAGAACTTGTTTGAGCTCTAAGGCTGGATGCTGGGATAATAACATTATCCTTGGTGCGGAAGGCCACTTCTTTTTGTGGACCATAGCCGTAACCTTTTTCCTTAATCCCTTGGCGGGTCCCGTCTTCCTTCTGTTGATAGTCTAGGGAACTGTTCTTGTAGGGATTAACCAGGGCCAGGAATTTATCCCGCTCCTGTTTTGAGACACGCTCACCATTTTTCAGCATGGCATTAATTTTATCCGCATCGATGAGAAGGCGCTGACCGGTAAAAATTAAATCAACATCTTCAATTTGGTTGACTTGGGCCAGGTCTTCGATCGCTATATTGGTCGCTTCTGAGATGGCTGATAGGGTATCTCCCCAATTAACAATGTAGTAACCATCAACTAATTTTTCCTTTTGAATTTGTTCTTTGACTTTTTGAACACTATTAGCCTTCCATTGGCTGGCTGAGGCGGCTGGCTGATTTTGCTTAGTGGTCGGTTTGGCAGCCTGAGCAGGTTCAAGGCCTAAACCAAGAATACTAGGACCTAGAGCATTAAGGCTAGCTAAACTGATCAGACCAAGCTGGGCAAATTTACGCATCTTCTTCTTCATCATGTTCTTTCATACCTCCAAATAAATAATGAAATTTATAAGCTCAGCATATCATTACTTTGTCCTATATAACCGATAATAGCCTAAACAGTTGTTTTTCACTCCTGAATCGTTTCTTTTCTTCTCAATATGAGAGAAAATACCAGCCTAGGCCTTTTTGGGGCTAGACTTCTTAGATTAATGACATGTTCAGCATAGTCAAGCTAAACTGAGCTAAAGAGTCAATAGGCATAAAAAAAGCTGCCCTTAAGTTTTCACTTGGGGCAGCTAACTGCTTACAGAATTTATAGGAATTTAGAAACTTAGCCTGCCTGACCAATAAGGAGGGCATAGACAAAGAAGAGGGCGAAACCAAAGAGGAAAATTAAACCGAGGATAGCTAAGATTTTCAACCAGCTTGGAAGGTTTTTGTTTTCGCGGGTGACGAGGATATAGTTCAAGAGAGCAAAGAAGGGGGTGGTGAGGAAGGACCCGATCATGGCGAAGCGAAGCATGGTGGCTACCTGACCTGCGAAGAATTGGATAAGCACTAAACCGATGATGGCGGTCAGGGTCATCCAGATCTTCAGAGAATTTTGACCGGCTTCTTTTTTATTAAGGAGTAAGCGCAGGGAAATTTCGTTGACCCGGGAGTAACCGTCGATAACGGTAATGACTGTGCCAAAGATGCAGAGAAAGGCGATGAAGGTGATCAAGTAGCGGGACCAGTCACCGAGGACGGAGGCGTACATGCCCACAAACTGGGAGATGTATTTGGCGGAGGCAGCTTCTACTGCTTGGCCGGTAGGGTATTGGATGAGGGCACCCAGGGCAACGAAGAAGACGGCCAGGATGGCGGTGCCGATATAGCCCACGTTGAAGTCGAAGAGGGCATCTTCGGTGTTGAAGTCAACGCTCTTCCGCTTCTCTGCTGACCAGAGCGAGTTGATGGCTGAGATTTCAATCGGTGCGGGCATCCAACCGACCAGCGACACGATGAAGGGGAGGGCGGCTAGTTGCCAGGGGGTCCGTTCTACAAAGTCTGCACTGTATTCAGGGTGCTCAATGGCCGCGATGATAACGGCTAGGACAGTGGCAATGGTGAGGGCGGACATGATCCACTTGGCCATCCCATCGAGTAACTTGTAGCCCCCGAAGAGGAGCATGGCCCAGATGAGGGCGATGAGGATAATGGACCACTGGGTAATAGTTAGATTAATCATAGGGAAGGCACTGGCAATAATAGCTGAACATAGAATAGCCACCCCTGCTGTATTGACCAAGGCGGAGAAGACATTTAGGATAAAGAAGACCCAAAGATGGAATTTGCCCTTCTCAGCATAACCCTCAACGAGAGTTTTACCCGTTTCGGCTGTATATTCCGCGCCAAAACGGAAGAAGGGGTATTTGAAGATATTGGCCAAGATAACGAGGAATAAAAGCGACCAACCATATGAAGCACCGGCTTGGGTAGAGGATACAATATGGGACCCACCCACCGCAGCCGAAGCCATGAGGATACCTGGCCCCATGGCTTTGACCTTGCTAGCCCAGGTAGATTGACTTGTTGTAACGACTTGTGACATAATCATTTCTCCTATCGGTTAAATTTTCAGAATAATCTGAATGAGTTTCTAAAGTATATAGAAAAAAGTTTCTGAAAACAAGGGTAGGATTTGTTTCAAAGCGCTAACATATCTTCAAAATGTTTGGAGATAACGAAAGATTTGAAATGGGGGACTTGGCTCTAAATAATTAAAAACTTTTACCATCTCAGTAGTCATTAAAAAAGCATAAATGTGTTAATGACTCTAGAGATTCCTCCAGTTTAAGTAAAAAAGAAAGACTTTGAATCGTGCAAAATCTCGTACATAAATTTAAAAATATAAAAAACAGCGTGACAACAAGGCTTACAAATGCTTGTTATCACGCTATTTATAGACAATGGACCGTGAGAGGGTCCATTATTAAACACCTTATAAAGTGCTTGAAATGTTGATATAGCGGACTTTCTAGAATGTTAATTTTTTTATTTTCCCAATCCCTCTAGCTATCCCTCTAGATTTACTAAAAATTAGCATATCTTGCAAACAGTTGGGCGCTTTTGCGTTCGGATTGTTCTGTTACGTGAGTATATATGTTCATGGTGGTCTTTACGTCCCCATGTCCCAGGCGTTGCATCACGTCTTTCATGGGAACACCAGCCTCAAAGAGCAAGGAACAATGTGTATGCCTTAGCCCGTGAATCTTGATAAATCTAAAGTTGTTTTGCTCACATATACGCTTAAAGGCGGTATAGATGGCGGTTAGGTTCATTAATCCATTAGTTTTAGTGTTGTTGAATACAAGTTGATGCTTGCCCAGGGGCTTAAAGCCAAATTTTAATAGCCATTGACTTTGCTCACCCCGCCAGCGCCTAAGAACGTTCAAAGTGATGTCGTCAACGCTGATTGTGCGATAGCTGTTTTCATTCTTGGGTTCTTTAATATAAAGGTCATTGCCGTTACACTGACCGACAGCCTTATCAACGGTCAATGTTTTGTTAGTGAAATCAATGTCGTTCCAAGTGAGCGCTAGAATCTCCCCACGCCGTAGCCCAGTATAGGCCAGGGTGCGAATGCAAGCATGCCATTTGCGACTTTCTTCCGCTTCAAGGATTTTCATGAGCTGGCGCAACTCTTCAACGTTGTAGAATTGATAATTATCCTTTTTGTCACATTCATATTTAAGCCGTTTCTTAGGCGTGATGACTTTATCAGTTACTAATTCTTGAATGTAGCCCCGACTATAGGCAAATTTCATCACTCGCTTAAAATAGCTATAGGTCTTGCGGTAGCCCTTGAATTGTTTGTGCCAGGCGTTTAATTCTTCTTGAATGAGTTGGGGCGTTATCTTATGAATAAGGCAATCCCCGAACGCTGGCAGAATATGAAGCCTAAACGTATCTTGAACTTTTGACAAAGTGGATTCTTGAACATTGTTTTGATAAATCTCTACCCACTCATGATATACTTGAATAAACTTCATATTCTTAGAAAGCACATGACTCATGCCGTTGTCAAACTCAAGCTGACAACGCTTGTAATAGTCTTGTGCTTCTTTTTTTTGTCTTAAATCCTCGCTTGTTTAGGGTCTTTTGTTTGCCAGTCGCTTCTTCAATGCCGAGATAGCCACGGACTGACCAAAATTCACCCCTAGAATTTGCATATCTTTCATACGTTGCCATATCTAACATTTTCCTTCCTAAATTTGCCCCCACGGCTGAATTAGTAAGTGTGTATGCTAGGTTGGTGGTACTAAGATTTTATAAGGTGTATTTTATTCAAACTTCCAAATTTTTGTTTTTTCAATATCCGTTGTTCCAACTACGTCGGAAGCCCAAGGAAACAATTGAATTAAAATTAAATCGCCTTTTTTTAAAGTAACTTCTTTGTATTTGGTTTCTCTATTTTCAATATCAAAATATGCAATATTATTAGCTCCGACTTCAAATTTCTCTTTTACCATTTCTTTAGCTAAACGAATAAATTTCGAAAGAATACTTGTTTTAAAAGAAGTTGATAAGGAATCAAGCATTGTATAAAATTCTTCTCTATCTTCTAATTCATTAGTTATATGTACATCAAGAGAATATTTTAAATAGTTGTCTAAAGGGAAATCATATTCATCAGGCAAATTAATAGAAACATCGATATAATGGGCTTTTGTTTTTTCTTTTGTAGTTACTACTAAAATAATTCCTTTTTCATCTCTTTTGAAGGTGAAAATGTAAGGTTCATAGGCAAAAAAATCAGATGGTGTAACTCCTAAGACATTACATATTTTATCAACGGTGTCATATTGGACGCCTTTTCCTTTATTATCTGCCAAAGCCGTTAAAGTGGTTTTTGATATTCCAGTGAGTTCGTGCATATCAGCAATTTTTAAATCTCTTTCTGCCATAAGTATAGAGAGCCTATTTCTTATCATTTCTATTCCTCCTTTTTTGCCATTATACACTAAATAATAACAGTAGTCTAAAATATATTATCGAGTATTGACAATAATGAAATAACAGTGTAATCTGTATTTGATAACAGACTACACTGTTATTTTAGTTAGGAGGGATAAAAATGCAGAATAAATTAAGAATTCTACTAGCTGAAAAGCGGATGACCGTTTCAGACTTACATAATTTGACTGGATTATCAAAAACCACTCTTACGAGTATTTATTATGAACGGGCTAACCCTAAAGTGGAAACGATTATGAAAATTGCAAAAGCTTTAAATGTAACATTTGATGAATTACTAGGAAAATAAATAAGCCCCCACGGCTGAATTAGTAAGTCTGTATGTAACACCTACTGACAAAACAGAACCTTTTTAGGAGGTGAAGAAATGGAAGAACTGACCCGAGCAGAAAAGGAAGTCTTTGACCTACTACCAGCAGGCCGAGAGCAAGCGAAAACCGCCAGTACGCTATGTTCATTGTGTAAGAATCCTTTATCTGTTCGAGATTTTAGGGAGCTGATTGCTTCTATGCGGGCTAAGGGCCTATTGATAGGAGCGAGCAGGACACCCCCACAAGGCTATTACTTAGTGAGTGATGAGGATGAATTACATGCCTTCATTGCCAGCTATGAAGCCCAGGTAAAAGAAGAAATGCGAGTATTGACGATTTTAAAAGAAAAAGCCGACACTTGGCCAGTTAGTTAGGCATCACGTAAGGAGCTACCACCATGCAATTAGTTTATCTAGAGAACGGCAAAGAAGCCCCATATACATTAAGTTCGATAGTGGCCGAATGTGCTGAAGTGCAACACCATACTGTTACACGACTTATAAGAAAACATAAATCTAGCCTAAATAAATTTGGCAAGGTTGGATTTAAAATCCAAGCTTCAGAAAGTGGCCAAAAAGAAAAAGATTACAAGCTGAATGAGTCCCAGGCGACATTATTAATAACTTTTATGCGGAATACCCCTAAAGTTATCGAATTTAAAGAAGCCCTTGTTAAAGAGTTTTACCAAATGCGAGAACAGATTAAGCATTTTGAAGTTCAGCGAGAAATAGAAAAGGTTATCCATAAGGAACTGAATGAAGCTATCAAGAATTGGGAGCATATGAACGCCTTTTCCTATAGCAATATTGGGGACTTGCTTTGTCGTTCAGTAACGGGCATTAGTACAACGAAGCTAAGGGAGCGAGAGAGTGCCAGCAAGAGCATCCCAGCCCTTGACCTAATGGACGGGGACGAATTAACCAAGTACAGAGAGCAAGCAACACGAATCATTATGTACCTTAATCAAGGGCTTACTTACCAAGAAATTAAGAATCAAGTGATGAAGTAAAAGAAGGAGCAACCACCATGAATTACAACATTTTAGAGCTAGGTAATGAACTAGTTGTTAGCAGTCTACAGATTGCGGAAGTATTTAATAAAAAACATTTTCATGTCATGCGAGATATTAAAACACTCAAATTAAATTTTGACCGAGTCTGTTCAATGGAATCTGAGGACGGTCCAAGTTTGGATTCGTTAAATTCAACCAATCCAAATATGGATTTGTTGAAATTCGAAAATCTATTTTATAAAGATAGCTACCAAGACGCAAAAGGAGAAAAACGCTCTTTTTACTACATGACTAAAGACGGCTTTGTTCTCTTGGTGATGGGCTATACAGGATTAACCGCTTTAAGATTCAAGTTAGCCTATATCAACGAATTTAACCGAATGAAAGCCGAGCTTGAGGCGCCCAGCAGTCAACCAGAGGAAGAAAAAACGTTCTTTGAAGAGTTTAGAGAATTGCCCATCCTAGAAGACCCCTTTAATGATGAACAACCGCCCTACAAGGATAGATACGTGTTTGCGGTGATTAATATCATGTTGGCCCATGGCTTCAACCTAAACAATTATTACACGGTGGACGGGCTGAAGGAACTGAGGGATATTGCTAGAAAGCTTCACTTGCTAAAGTTCGAGGAAATTATTATGTATTGCGCCCAGCGTAAGAAATATAACTTGCACTATGTCCTAGCGGTGGCCAGAAACTACTTGCCAAGTTCCTATACAGACCGTTCTAAGTCGATTTTGTTAGATATTGATAGTATGAAAACCAATTTTAACTAATAAAAAATGCCCTTCACTGACCAGACGAATAGCGAGGGCAAACAGGCAAAAACACTCAAAAAACACATAATACTAGTAACCAATCGATTAACTACTGAAGGGAGGTGAGAGCATGAAGACAATATTTAGGGGCTTAGGGGTATTTATAGGCAGTATGGCAACAATATTCTTGTTTCTATATGGCTTGCTGGCCTATAGCAACCATGTTTACCTAGAACGCTACAAGGCGGGGAATGATGATTATTACTTACAGGCCCAGCACTATGAGAAGGTGACAGGGGAAGAAATTGTTCAAGCAGACGAAATTTACAGCAAATAGGAGGAATCTTAATTATGAAATCAGAAGAAACTAATTTAATTGATGTGACTATGGAAATTACAAGAGCTAAATCAAACAGCGCTGAATCAAGAGCGCTTGTTAATATCCTTAAAGATAGATTAGGTAATAAAGATATTGATTGCACTGACTTAGTGGAATGGGAAGAAAATGAGCTTATCGAATATGCTTTCAGTTGTGCCGAAGAACTAGCAAGGTTGGAGAGCCTTGCCGAAATTTTAGCCGATTCAATTAACGAAACAGGTTTCTCACTTGATGTATTAGATGAGTTAGTTTTTAAACAATCACAAGAAACCCCCGAAGAGGTGGAAGAAGATGGAATTTAATATCAGCCAGGGCCAATCAGTTCCTAGAACGGAAGCAGAAACAATTATTACTTACGACCCTTATTTAAAGAAGTGGTTTATTTATACTGACCACGGCCCCCATGCCAGGAAGTGGGAAGACAAAATTATCCCGAGTGATGATGTGACGAGTCGCAAGGTCTACCACGAAGACAGTGGAAAACTGATAGCCATTGAAGGGGAGATTGAAGGTAGTGTTTCAGTACAGGCCCCAAGAAAGCTGACCGAAGAACAAAAAGAGCAGGCAGCAAAACGCCTACTCAAAAATGTTCACGGTATCGAGTCATAGAATGCCATATTTGCCTACAGCAATGACTAACTATCAATAATATTCAACTCACCAACCTAAGCAAGGTATTTATATTCAATTGCCTATTGAAGGCTAGAAAGAAGGTTTAACAATGGTAAATAACAATGTTCTACAGTTTGAGTTGCCCGAGGACTTTAACAACCAGCTCAAAGCATCACTAATCTATATTTACCGTGATGCCATGGAAGAAGCTAAGCGGGATTGTGCTGTAACACGGGAGATGTTGACAATTGACGAAGTGGCGAAGATGTACAGTACCAGCCGAAACACTATCATAGAGAATTGGCACAAACAATTAGGCTTACCCCTTAGCAAGTTAGGCAACAAGATTTACATTGAACGGAAAGTATTAAATGACTTTATCAGAGCACACCCATACCAATAAAGGAGATTTCTCATTGGAAAATAATTTAACATCTTCACAATGTAAAGCCCTAGGGCAACGACTAAGGGAATTACAAATAATGATTGAACAACAACTATTGATTGATGAATTAGGGCTTTTAGCAATTGGAGAAAGTGAATCTTACAATCAGCGTTTAGCTACCAGCTTAGAGGAATCTAACAAGAACTTCATTGAATTTCTTAGTGATTTTAACGAAGATTTCACCAACATTCTATTAGTTTTAGATTTTTGCGATGACTTAAAGGAGCTCCCCGAATTTTTAGAAAGATTAGGAATAAAAAAAGACTTATGAGGAAAAGACCCCATAAGTCTGAGTAAAAGAAGTCTTGCTTACCGCCAGATAAGCAATATAGGGAGCTACCACCATAGCGCCCGACTTGTTTATAGTATATCAATTTAAGCGCAGGTAAGCAATTCTTCTTAATGATTGAAATACAGTTTTTTGTATTTAGGAGGAATTGAACTATAAATAGTTCATAAAACAAATATAGATTTAACAAGGAGAATGCACTATGACGAAAAATGAATATAGATTAAGGATGGCTTATTTTGTCGCCAAAATGTTTACTTATACGGTTAGGGCTGACCTAGCGAAAAAGTTTCCCAAACTATTTGATTGGCTATGGCCAGAAACAATAGAGATTGACCGTTTCATTATTCAAGTTGCCGAATGTAAGGAAGCTAAAGAGAGCGGGTTTTCAGATGAGTAAAGGGAGAAGTTATGTATTAGACGTGGCAAAGCTACAAGCGTGCTTTTACCGTGGAAATGATGAACTGAACGAAAGTTAGAGCCTTGTTTAATGAGACTTGGGGAAGCGTTCAACAAAACCTATTTTATAAGAAAAAGAATCTTGAAACTTTGCTTGATAACTGTAAAAGATGGTGGGGATTTAACTAAGTTCCTTAATGACGATTCAGAGAGATTTGATTTTAAGACACTTTCAGAATTAACTACTATGCCTATAGAAACAGTGGCGGAAGCCATGCTACTATTCAGCAGAATAGAGCTTATTGAGCTAACAGATGATGGCTATTATAAATTAAACCTTAAAGGAGGTTCATTGTGGCAGATAACAGAAAATATTATTACCTTAAGTTAAAGGAAAACTTTTTTGAAGACCCAGCAATCATTATCCTTGAGGACATGCAAGATGGATATAAGTATTGCAACATTCTGCTTAAACTTTACTTGAGAAGTTTAAAAGGAGAAGGGAAATTAACATTTAATTCAAGGATTCCCTATAGCCCTTCTTTACTTGCCAAAATTACACGACATAGACAACAGGACGTTGAGCGGGCAATAGAAGCTTTTAAAGAGTTGGAATTAATAGAAATTTTAGATAATGGCGCAATCTTTATTTCAGATATTCAAAATTTTATTGGCCAATCTTCAACGGAAGCTGATAGAAAAAGAGAATATCGGGCCAGAATCGAATCAGAGAAAGAAGCTTTGAAAAAAAATAAGACAAATGACCAGACAGACGACCAGACAAATGTCCCGACAAATATCCGACAAAACTCCACCAGAGATATAGATAGAGATAGAGTTAATTTAGATATAGAGTCATCATCATCATCTAAACAGAATAAATTATATAGTAAAGCAGAAAAAACAAAAAAATCAAAATCGGATGATGATGATGATAGCATGCCCGAAGTAATTGGCCAATCTGCTATTGATTACTATCAACAGAACTATGGAATAGTTACCCCGAACATGGTTCAAGAGATTCAGCATTGGGCGAAAGAAACGAATGAAGAACTAGTTATCCATGCATTTAAGCGAGCTATTGGCTCAAGAAGTCCCTTTAAGTATGCCATGACTATTTTAACGAATTGGACGAATAACAATATTACAAGTGTTGACCAGGCAGAAGCTGAACGGGTTGAGAGGGAACGACAACACAAGAAATATCAGTCGAATAATCAGCCTGAAGAGAAAAGACATTTTGAAACTAAAGAAGAGTTTAATGCTTTTATGAGAGGTGAAATCTAATGAGCGGAATTAAAGAGATGGTTAAGGCCCTAGACGTGCCAGCAAAGTTAAAAAAGACCTTGCTAGGTAAGGATATAGACAGTTTTCATGCCCAAGTTAAGCAAGAGACCCTAGCAGACCCAGACATTAAACAATTTATCAAGTCTTGTCGAGAAGTTTTAGACGATGACATGCTTCAAAAAGCTCTACCAACATTCAGAGAGTTTATAAAAAATCGTGATGAATCAGAAAAATATGTTCCACATTTAAAAATCGAAAACAATCAAATAGTTATTAGATATTCATTTGACCCCGTTTATCAAGAAAAGGTAACTCGCAAAAAATGGAAAAACAAGTTAGATATTAGCAACATGAGCCTTGATAATCAGATGGCCAATATTGCCGAATATGATTTAAATGACATGGGGAGACAGGAAGCTTATAGCGCTTGTCTTGACTTGATTAAAGAGTTTGAGCCTAAGAAAAAACAAAAAGGAATTTGGTTAGTTGGTGGCGTTGGGATTGGTAAATCTTACTTGTTAACAGCAACAGTCAAAGAAATTAATCTCAAGGGCGCTAGTGCAGCGATTATTGAAGTTGCTGACTTGTTTAACAAGATATTAACCCAATTAAGAAAAGACAATTGGCGAGTGGATGAAATCATAACTTATTACAAGGAAGTTGATTTTTTAGTCCTTGATGATATTGGGGCGGAGAACTTAACAGCCTATCGATTAGAAGATATTTTGCACCCAATTATTAAGGAGCGATACAAACAGCATAAGTTGACTTGTTTCACCTCTAACCTAACGATTATGGAATATGCCAGCCGTTTAATCTCTCCTAATAACAATAATCAAGATGAGAAAATAAGCAAGGAGAGAGCCAGGCGGACACTTGACCGAATCAATGCCCTGGCCGTTGAGGTACAGGCGTATGGCAGAAATAGAAGAAACAAATATTAATAAATTCATGTGGCTGACGCTTCTAGTTAGTCACATTTTTTGTTTTAACCCCCCCAGAAAAGATAATTTTTAAGTGAGTGGCGGGAGACCGAGGAGTGGGGACTCTTCCCTCTCCATGGATTCAGGCGATTTATTTAGCGATAATATATTGATCAGGGGGGAAGAGGGATAAATGGGCTTAAAATGCTTTAATATCTATTATTTGATATGATTCTAAGTGATAAAATAGCTTCTAAATAGCTATGCGATAAAGCTGATGTAATTATCGCTTAAAAATGATTTTAATTAGTTATCTTAGGTGATGTGTAAGGGGGCCATAATGACCGTTAGAGATGTTGAAATAATTAAAAGGTGTAAGTATTCAAAGTGAAATGTGACTAATTTAGTTGGAAAAATGAAAATCGCAGAAGCGGGGCTTATGGGCAAGACCTATTTAGACGGTGTTAGAGTTACCAGTTCTCCCAGCAAGTCATATGATGAAAATCTTGTTACTTTGATGACAATGAAAGAACAACTAAAGCGGGCAATTGATGAATATTTGAACTTACAATTCTTGGCCCTAGATATCTTTGACCAACTTTCAGACACAAAAGAGCGTGCTTGCTTGAGTGATTACTATTTATGCGGGCTAGCGGTTGATGAGATAGCCGAGCTTAATGCCTGCTGTACAAGAACGGTAAAACGGAAGCTTAAAACGGGCCTCGAAAAGATAGAAAAGCTATCTCCTAGGGAAGATGAGGAACAGCATCACGAATCAAGAGAAAAGGCTAAGAAGTTTGATAATGCGGATAGTTTTTTAGAGGCGATGGCCCGATTTGAATATTAAAATGAGTGAGAAGCGGCTTTAAGCTTTAAATTGATGTTTATATAATCAGCAAGGGGAATATATTACTGTTGTCTTTTAACTTTGTGTAGCTGATTAACTAATAGGTTTTTGAGCGATAAAATGGATTCTAAAGGTGATATAGATTAATGAACTTAGCAAATAGCTAAATTAATTGACATACGTATAAATAATACGTATAATAATAAGTGTAAGGAGGTTAGACATGTCTAAAACAAAACCTTACAGAAAAGTCGTTAAAGTGATGAAAAAAGCGGGCTGGCAACTTGACCATACAACAGGTTCTCATGAAATCTATGTTAAAGATGGTAAAATGTGCCCCGTGAAATGTAATAAGAAGGATATACCTTCCGGAACTTTAACGAGTATTGAACGGATTACAGGGCTGAAGTTTTAGCCCTGAGTCCCTTCTATAGAGGAGGCCCACCATGAAAAAAGTTATTTATCCTTGTGTCATCACGGAAGAAGATAATGTTTATTATGCTGAATTTCCTGATTTTGAAGCTTGTTTTACTGATGGGGAAAGCTTTGAAGAAGCTATTATTAATGCGAAGGACGTGTTAGAAGGCACATTAACCGTTTATGCTAAAAAAGGAATCGACTTCCCAGAAGCAAACATGAATATTATTGCCGAAGATGGCAGAGTCGTTTTTGTTGATGTGTGGTTAGCCCCAATCTTAGACCGTGCCAGCAATCAAGCTGTTAAGAAGACATTGACTATTCCTAAATGGTTGAATGATAGTGCTGAAGCCCAATCGGTGAACTTTTCTAGCGTTCTACAAACAGCCCTAAAAGAAGAATTAGGAATCCACTAATCAAATAAACCTTGTAGAAAAAGAGCCAGCTAACTATAGTTGGCTCTTTTGTTATAATAAAAATAAATTCTGAATAGGGAGCGTGTAAGATGAGTGAAATAGGTGTAAAGCTTAATGAAGAAGCAACGTTAAGGAACTTTGAAGGGGTATTAAACGACTATCACAAATGCAAGCGAATAATGGGGATTGGCCCGCAAATTATTTCAAGTTATGAGTATGTGCCAGGTCCCCAGAAGGTGCAAGGGGACGAAACCATGTTTAAGACGGTTGAATTAAGGGACATAGCAGGGCGGGGCCTTGAAGCTATCCATAACACTATAGACCTTCTTAGCGATATTGAAGCCAGGAGAATCAACCAGCGTTACATTTGGCCACAGACAATGACACTAGAAGGCTTAGCAATGGGGGAAGGCTATGCAACATCTTCTTTCTATCGGCAACTAAGAGAGGCTAAATTAAACTTTGCAATTTTGTGGCAGGGTGAAGATGAATTAATTGTTAGAAAATAATCGTGCGAGCTATCTCTAGATTATCTCTAGAAAAGACATTAGAAATGTTGTTATAAATGCATTCCTATCTCTTGATAATCGTGAGCTAATCGAGTGAAAAGGGTAAGAAATATTAAAGGCCTTGCTATTACCAATGCAACAAAATCAGCGGAATCGGCACCCCTAAAAGAGCAATCGGACAAAACAGACACCTTAAAAATAGCCTTTTCGGCCCCCTTAAAAAGGGGAGCCTATATGTTACTAGCCAGCATGAAGAGCCTCATAAAACCCCAATGTTATTTTAGAAAATGGTGGAAAAAGGTGGACGGGAAGAACCTGACAAAACCTGACATGTTTTCTAGGGGGTTGAGTGATGCCAGCAACCTGTTAAAACTTGTTATGATGAATCAAAATGAATACAAAAAAAGCACCTAATTTAATAGGTGCTGACTTACTAATTTAGCGGTGGGGGCAGATTAAAAAATCAATTTGAGTCTTCAATCACGTTTAAATCCCTCTAGAAAACCCTCTAGATAAAATCTAGAGGGTTCCGCTTTTAAGCATTTCTTGCTTTCCGAAGAATGCTATTATATCAACGTTTTTAGGCGATTTTGTTATCGTCTAAAACACTTCAATGGACCGTGAGAGGCTCGAACTCTCGACAGACGGATTAAGAGTCCGCTACTCTACCAACTGAGTTAACGGTCCGTGTCGTTATCGCTTAATGACGATAAATATATCTTACGCCTGTTTGAGGAAAATTTCAAGCCTTTTTCGCTAATTTTTTCAAAAAATTTTTGGGGGGACTTCGGCTAGTAGCGATTTTGTTGGATTAGCGGCTTTTTGCAGGAAAAATAAAGGCTAAAAAAGCCAAGCCCTCATTTGGGCCTGGCTGATTTTTATACTTTAACAGTCTTATTTGGTTTTGCGATCGATGTCTAAGTCAGTCCGGTATTCACGAGGCGCTTTTTCGAAGAGATATTCGCCGTTGCGGATGGAAGCGAGGCATTCTACCCGGCAGCGTTGGGCTTCATAGGCGCTTGGGGCATCGAGGACGATAAAGTTGGCAGGTTTCCCTTCATCCAAACCATAGACATCTTCCACTTGCATTAATTTGGCCCCGTTGTAGGTAATCAAATCAAAGTTGCGTGGGAAGTCTTCTTCGCGCATGAGCTGGGTGGCGTGGATGCCGTTGTCTAGGATATTCATCATGTTACCAGAGCCAGCAGGGTACCAGAGGTCAACAATGGAGTCTTGGCCGAATGCCACGTTGATGTCATTGTCGACGAATTCTTTCACCCGGGTCAGGCCACGGCGTTTAGGATAGGTGTCTTGGCGGCCTTGGAGGAAGAGGTTTTCGGTAGGGCAGGAAACAAAGTTCAAGCCAGATTGACGGAAGAGGCCCATCATGCGGAAGGCGTAGGCATCGTTAACGGAACCGAATGAGCAGGTGTGGGAAGCTGTGGTTTCATGGCCGTAGCCTTGCTTCATAGCTTCTGCATTGAGAAGTTCGAGGAAGCGAGCTTGGTCGTCATCGGTTTCGTCGCAGTGGACGTCGATCAATTTGTCATATTTAATGGCCAGGCGGACAATTTCCTTAATCGATTCCATACCGTCTTGGCGGCTCCATTCATTGTGAGGAATCCCACCCACACAATCAGCCCCTAATTGAAGGGCTTCTTCAACTAAGTCGCGGCCCGTCTTGCCTTCTTCTTCATAGGAATACATCCCGTTTTGGGGGAAGGCAACAACTTGGATGGTGATATTATCCTTTAATTCATCACGGACTTCGAGAGCGGCCTTGATACCCGTTAGGTTAGGGTCGGTACAGTCGGTTTGGGCACGGATGAATTGGGTGCCGTAAGCAGCCACGTCTTTAACAGCTTGGCGGATCCGTTCTTTCATTTCTTCCTTGCTGGTACCTTTCTTGTAGTCGTTCCATAAGTCAATGGCTTCAAAAAGGGTGCCTGATTCATTCTTCACCTTAGGATCTTGACCCGTGAAGTAGTAGTCCAAGTGTAAGTGGGAGTCAACGTATGGAGGAAGAACGAGGCGACCTCCTAAGTCGATCGTTTCGTCAGCTGAGCCGAGCTCTGTCCCAATAGCTTTGATTTTTCCATCTTCAACTAAGATTTCAGATGCATCATCGTGCTTATAGATACACGCATTAATAAATTTTTTTGACATCTTATAATTACCTCCTGTAATGATATCTATAACCTAGCTTAAGGTCTTCTTTCATTTAAATCAAGTCTTAGGGTTGACTTTAGCTAGCCAGCGCGCCAATTCACATGAGAACATGAATTCTTGCTCAGATTCGCACAGGAAAAGCTATTTTGGGGCTTGCCAAAGCATTTGCTTAAACTATAATGAGCCTTAAGTAAAGAGATGAAAGGACGAAAAATATGCATCAACAAAGAACGGGCTTTTCATGGCCACTTTTTATTTTGATGGCAAGCATTACCTTTATGGCCATCTTGTCGGAATTAATGCCTTCGGGTGTCTTACCTCAGATGGCGGAAGGTTTTGGGATTACAGAGGCACAAGCGGGAGGTTTTGTTGGCCAATATGCTATTGCTTCAGCTTTTTGCGGTATTCCCATTATTTCCGCAACGGTTGAATGGGACCGAAAGAAGCTCCTCATGCTGCTCCTTATCGGCTTTTGCCTAGCCAATCTCGTCATTGGGCTCCTACCGATTTATTGGTTGGCTGTCCTCGCGCGTATCTTAGGAGGGGTCTGTGCGGGTGCACTTTGGCCCATGATTTCTGCCTACGGAATGAGCCTGGTGAAAGCAGAAGACCAGGGCAAGGCGGTCGCTGTGATCATGGCTGGGACAACAGTCGGTATGAGCCTGGGTTTGCCCTTGATGACCTGGATCGGGACCCGTTTTTCTTTCCACTTAGAGTTTATTGTGATGGCAATCTTTATTGCAGGGGTGGCCTTCCTCTGCCAGACCTTCTTGCCCCATGTCCCTGGTGAGAAGCGGTCTCGCTCGAACTCCCCTCTTACCATGTTGAAGAATAAGGGCGTCCTCCTCGTTGTCCTCCTGACCGTTCTTGCAGTCGTTGCCAACTATGGGGTCTATACCTACATTACCAACTTAGTGAAGACTATCGATTATCCAGGTATTGGTCTAGCCCAAATCCTCTTTGGGCTGGGATCGATTCTATCTGTTGTTATAGCCGGGATCTTTATTGACCATTACCTGCGCTGGGTCTGTGCGGGCATGCTAGGCAGTGCGGCCTTGGCTATGGCCTGCTTCTACTTTGTGTCAAGCACGGGTGTCCACCTCCTGGCCTTTATCCTATGGGGGCTGGGCTTCGGTGCCTTGGTGACCCTCTTCCAAACCGCAGTGACCCGTCAGGTGAGCCAGGGAACAGCTGTGGCGACTTCGCTCCAGTCAGCCGCCTTTAACTTCTCGATTATGATTGGCTCAACAGTTGGCGGCTGGTTACTTGCCTCCTCGTCTTCAGCAGCGATTGTGGTCATGGCCTTGCTCCTCCTGATCCTGGGCTTAGCGATCAGTTTATCAGCAAAAAAATACCTCGCCTAATGAAAGAGACTGCGCCTCTATGGCCAGTCTTTTTTGTTAGGTAATTGGTCTAAACTTTATTAAGACAGCCTAGCTATCAGTAAAGTTCATGTTATAATGGAAAAGAAATTTAGAAGGATTTAAAAAAAGGAGTAAGACAGTTCATGACAAAAGAATCAATCTATGGTTTGACGCGAAAGGAAATGGAAGAACGCTTAGTGGAAATGGGCGAGAAAGCTTTTCGCGCGGAACAAATCTGGCAATGGCTCTACCGCCAACGGGTAGGGAGTTTTGCGGAAATGACCAATCTTTCCGAAGACCTGCGACAAGCTTTGGAAGACCAATTTAATTTCAGCCCTTTAAAAGAAGAAATTGTTCAGCGGGCTGAGGACAGGACGACCAAGTTCCTCTTCCAATTAGCGGATCAGTCGATGATTGAAACGGTTCTAATGTACCACCACTATGGCTTGTCGGTCTGTGTGACGACCCAAATTGGCTGTAATATCGGCTGCCGTTTCTGCGCTTCAGGCCTCTTGCCTAAACAGCGGGACCTGACGACAGGTGAAATCGTGGCCCAGATTATGTACATCCAACGCTATCTCGATGCCCGCGGGGAGGGCGAGAAGGTTTCCCATATTGTGGTGATGGGGATTGGGGAACCCTTCGATAATTATGACAACGTGATGCGCTTCCTTCGCATTGTGAATGATGACAAGGGACTAGCTATTGGTGCCCGCCACATTACCGTGTCAACGTCTGGCCTGGCCCCTAAGATTCGCGAATTTGCCCGTGAAGGCATCCAGGTCAATTTAGCGGTTTCCCTCCATGCCTCCAATAATGAGGTCCGGTCATCAATGATGCGGATCAACCGCAAGTATCCCATGGAAGAGCTCTTCGATGCTATCTATGAATATACCGACCTGACCAATCGCCGGGTGACCTTCGAGCATATTATGATTGATGACGTCAATGACCGGCCAGAGCATGCGCAAGAGTTGGCAGACCTTCTCAAACCCATGCGCAAATTAGCTTATGTTAACTTGATTCCCTATAATCCGGTACCAGAAAACCCCTACCGCCGGTCCAAGCCAGAAGCCATCACCAAGTTTTTCGATGTCTTGATGCAAAATAATATCAACTGTGTAGTCCGCAAAGAATTCGGGACGGAAATCGAAGCCGCTTGTGGCCAATTGCGCAGCCAGTATGAACGCAAACGCCGGGAACGTCGGCAAAGAGAAAAGGCCTAGGAGCCAGTGACAAAAGGCACTTAGGCTTGAATCACTGGAACAGATTTTTGCTTAACGAGTCGTTATTTTTAAAGAGGACGGAGTTCTTGTTTCAGTCTCTGTCTAGCCCAGCAGAAAGGAAGTAAAAAATGCCAGCTATAGAACGCATCCAAGAGATGGAAAGTCACTTGAAGGAAATTCAATCCTTTTTTGAAGATTTTGACCAAGATCTGGCTAAATTTGAAGCGATCAAGCCTCAATTAGAGGCCCTCGAAGCTTATTATGGGAGCGAAGAATGGTTTGACGATTTTGATGCCTATGAGGCTGGAGGCATGCCTGAGGACTTGACCTACCAGGTTCTGAGCGAAGATGGGGTCTATGATTGTTTAGTCGACAAGCACCGGATTGCCTTGGCCCTTCTCGACTTGGCCCGCGACCTTTTAGCCTAGGAGGTGGGATGTGACCAGCGAAAGCAGACAAGCGAATTATTGGTCGGTCTTATTCCTGCGTTTTTTGGCAGGCTATATTAATGTGACGATGATTATTCATTTTGCGACCACCTTGGCGGGGCAGACGGGCTCGCTAACTAATATTCCGATATTGATTGTCCAGCAGAATAATTTTGCCTTGGTGGAGACCTTGTCCGTTGTCTTGGCCTTTCTTATGGGGACCATCTTCAGTGGTTTCTGTTATCCCCATGATGATTCAGCGGTGCGCTTACGCTATACGGCTATTCTGACGGGCTTTGGGCTCCTCTGGCTGGCGACACCCTGGCTAGATTTGCCAGCTGGCCTTCTCTTAGTCTTGACCGCTTTTTCTCTAGGCTTTCAGAATGGTATGCGGTTCTCTTATCGGGGGATTACGGTCCGCACAACGATTATGACGGGCTTGTTGACAGATATTGGTGTTATGGTCGGCCGCTGGCTCAACCGCCATCCTATTGAAATCTGGCGTTTGACCTTTCATTTGAATAATTTATGGAGCTTCTTAGCGGGAGGGATCTTTGCGGCTCTGGTGGACCAGTATACGCCTATCCATGAAATGTTGGTGGCGGGTATCCTGGACCTCCTGGTGGCGGGGTATTTCTTCTTTTTCCGTGATAAGCTTGAAGTGACGAGCTGGCCCTAGAACTATCCAGGACCAGCTTTTTTGTGTATAATTAATAGAAAAATAATATCAGGAGTGATGAGATGATAATTGAAAGTAAGCCTGTCTTAAGGGGCAATGTGCTGATGACCGTTAACCCCATGGGGCTCAAGCAGGAGATCCAGAATCAAATTGACTATGTGAAGAGCCAGGGACACTATGAAGGGCCTAAGAAGGTCCTTGTCTTAGGAGCATCTTCCAGCTACGGTCTAGCGACACGGATTACCACAGCCTTCGGGGCAGGGGCAGATACCATCGGCGTATCCTATGATAAGGGGCCCCGTTCGGAGAAAAACTTGGGAACTCCCGGTTGGTACAATAATATCTTCTTCCGCCAAGCGGCTGAAAAAGAAGGCTTAGTGGCAAAAAATTTCGTAGGGGATGCCTTTAGCCAAGCCTTGAAGGATGACGTCATTCATTACATCAAGGAAGAATTCGGTGGAAAAGTTGACTTAGTGGTTTATAGTCTGGCAACCGGTCGGCGGACGGATCCTGAAACAGGAGAGACCTACCATTCAGCGATCAAATCTATCGGCCAAGAAGTCGTAGGCCCTAATATTAACCTGCAGAAAGAAGAACTCTATGAGGAAGTCTTAGAGCCAGCCAGTGAGAAAGAAATCGAAGCAACCGTTAAAGTCATGGGGGGTGAAGATTGGTATGGCTGGATCAAGCTGCTCAATGAAGCTGGTGTTCTGGCTGAAGGGGTCCAAACGGTTATTTATTCCTATTTGGGGAGTGAGCTCAACCGTTCTTACTACCAAGACGGGACCTTGGGCCGGGCTAAGGCAGACTGTGATGAGAAGGCAGATTGGATTAATCAAGAGTTAGAAGACTTAGCTGGCAAGGCCCAAGTTGTTGTAGCAACGGCTGTGACCACCAAGGCCAGCGCGGTAATTCCTTTCTTCCCTATTTATTGCATCGCCCTCTACAAGGTGATGGCTGAGCGCGGGACTCATGAAACGCCGATTATGCACCAGGATCGGATCTACCGGGACATGGTCTACGGCAACCAGGCAGCCTACGATGACAAGGGACGCCTCCGTCCCGATCTTTGGGAATTAGATCCCGAGGTACAGGCCCAAACGGAAGCTCTCATCAAAAAAATCACGCCCGAAAATTTCAAGACCGATCTGACCGCCTATGACTTACTCTGGCACGAATTTCTAAACCTAAACGGCTTCGATGTCGATGGCGATGACGGTCAAGAAGCAGTCGACTTGGACGACTTGAAGGCACTAGAAGCTTAGCGCTTTTTTTGAAATAAAGCTGCACGGCGAGGGCAAAACATGCTATCATGGAGACGTATTGTTTTTTATAAAATAGACTGATAAAAGGATGATGAACATGTCAAGACTGCTAGGTACTGTCGTTCGGGGGCTGCGTGCGCCTATTATTAAAGAAGGCGACGACCTCGCCCAAATTGTGAAAGCAACCCTCGTCCAAGCTGCGGACCAAGAAGGCTTTAAGATTCAAGATAAGGATATTATCGCGGTAACGGAATCGATTTTGGCTCGCGCCCAAGGTAATTTTGTGAGCCTGGATGCGGTCGCAGAAGACCTCAACAAGAAATTCACTTCTGATACGATTGGAATTGTCTTTCCGATTACCAGCCGCAACCGCTTCTATCCTATTCTCCAAGCTATCGCCCGGGCCAAGTCCAAAGTGGTGATCCAATTCGCTTATCCTCGTGATGAGGTGGGCAATGCCCTGATCTCAGACCAAGCTCTTGAGGAAGCTGATATTAATCCTTGGTCGACGACATTAACTGAGGAAGAATTCGTCCAAACTTTTGGTCAACCCAAGCATCCCTTCACAGGTCAAAACTATGTGGCCCTCTATAAGGAATGTGTGGAAGGCGAAGGGGCAGAATGTGAGATTATCTTCTCTAACCGGGTGGAAACAATCCTCGATTACAGCCAGGATGTCTTGGTCTGCACCACCCATAGCCGCGACCGGTTGAAACGTGAATTGAAGAAGGCAGATGACCAAGCAGTGGTTCTGAGTCTCGATAATATTCTCAACCAAGCGCCTAGTCAGGGAGAAGGTTACAATGAAGAATTTGGGCTACTGGGTGCCAATCTCTCCGGTGAAAATACGCTGAAACTCTTCCCCCGTGATGCCATGACTTTTGTTCGTGAGCTCCAAGCGCAGATTGCTGAAGAAACGGGAGCTACGATTGAAGTGATGGTCTACGGAGACGGGGCCTTCAAGGATCCAGTCGGCCATATCTGGGAACTCGCCGATCCCGTTGTTTCCCCTGGTTACACCGACGGACTAGCGGGCACCCCCCATGAGATGAAGCTTAAATACCTGGCTGACAACCAGTTCAGCGATCTCAGCGGCCAAGCCCTAGAAGACGCCATGCGTGAGCATATCAAAAAACACGAAGAAAACGAAGGCGATACCCACCACAGCTCGGTAGGCACCACTCCACGCCAGATCACGGACCTCGTCGGCTCCCTAGCCGACCTCACCAGCGGCAGCGGCGACAAAGGCACCCCCTTCATCTACATCCAAGGCTACTTCGACAATTACTCGGACTAAACAGGGTGAGAGCAGTTGCGCCCAGACTTGAATG
>NZ_KV797935.1:0-84086 GCF_001809535.1 Aerococcus sp. HMSC062A02
GGTTGCGCAGAAGTGGCTCCTCTTCACAAAATCCGTCGAAGGCCTTCAGCCTTCTCTGGTTTTTGGTTCCAGAGGTCTATTTCTCCCGCTAGCCCTCACACCCTTTAGTTGGGTTCGCAAGAGCAGCTTTGGGGTGCTTTCGCAAGTCGGAAACGTGCAAGCGGTGCTTGCCCTTATTCCGACTTACTCCAAGCATCCAAAGCTAAACGTTCTTGCTCACACCCTTTTTAGATTTTCCAGATGTCTTCGTTATAGTCTTGGATGGTGCGGTCGGATGAGAAGAAGCCGGCTTGGGCGATGTTGGTGAGAGCTTTTTTGGTCCAACTTTCTTGGTCTTCGTAGTCGGCGTAGACTTTTTCTTTGACGTCGATGAATTCTTCGAGGTCGATGAGGGCCATGAACCAGTCCTTGTACTTGATGTCTTCATGGAGACGGTAGAGGCGGTCGTGCTGGCCGAGCGCTAGGAGTTCGTCGCTTACAATGAAGTCAACTAAAGGTTTGATGCGTTCACGGTGGTAGTAGTCAGCTAAGTGACGGTGGTAGTCGCCGGTTTCATACAGCTTGACAATGGTTTCACTGTCTTGACCGAAGACGTAGATATTGTCTTCACCCACACGTTCGGCGATCTCAACATTGGCCCCGTCTAGGGTACAGATGGTGAGGGCACCATTGAGCATGAATTTCATATTACCAGTCCCGCTGGCTTCTTTGGAGGCCAAGGAAATTTGTTCTGAAATATCTGCTGCTGTGATGAGCTTCTCGGCACTGGTCACATTGTAGTTTTCAACCATGATAACTTGGAGGTGAGGGCTCACATCAGGATCCTTAGCGATTAATTCAGATAAGCAGAGGATCAGATGGATAATGTCCTGGGCAATGGTATAGGCTGGGGCTGCCTTGCCACCGAAGAGGATGGTAATCGGTGTGCTAGGGGCATTGCCTGCCTTGATATCCAAGTATTTGTGGATGATGTAGAGGGCAAGCATTTGCTGGCGTTTGTATTCATGGAGTCGCTTGATTTGGACATCGATAATGGCATTATCGTGTAATTGGACGCCTTGTTGGTCAGCCAGGTATTCTTGGAGTTGCAGTTTATTGTGGTGCTTGATCTCTTGGAGGCGTTCCAAGCTATCTGCCTGGTCAATTTCTTTTTCAAAAGCTGTCAAGTCAGCATCCTTATGCCAATCTTGGCCAATCTTTTCATCCAGTAACTGGGTGAGCTCGGGATTGGCTGCCATGATCCAACGGCGGAAGGAAATACCATTCGTCTTGTTATTAAATTTGTCTGGATAAAGCTTATAGAAAGGCTTGAGCTCAGAATTCTTCAGGATCTCAGTATGGAGCTTGGCTACGCCGTTAGTTGAGAAGGAGAAGTGGATAGCGATATGAGCCATATGAGCACGGTCCTCCTGGTCGATGATTTGAACCGCTTCTTGGTCAGGATAGCGCGATCTAATTTCTTCATCCAATTGGCGAATAATCTTGGCGATTTCAGGTACCACTTCGTCAATATAAGCCATGGGCCACTTCTCGAGGGCTTCGGCGAGGATGGTGTGGTTGGTGAAGGCAACTGTCTTTTCAATGACAGCTAGGGCTTCCTTGAATTCAAAACCATGGTAGTTGGTTAAGAGGCGGACAAATTCCGGAATAATGAAAGCTGGGTGGGTGTCATTGATTTGAACGACCGCATAGTCATAGAGGTCGTGGAGGTCGCTGCCCTTGGCCTTGGCTTCTTCAATAATCAATTGGGCTGCATTGGATACCATGAAGTATTGTTGGTAGATCCGCAAGAGGTTGCCCACATAGTCTGAATCATCCGGATAGAGGAAGAGGGTCAGGTTTTGTGGGATATTCATCTTGTCAAAGTTAATGCTGTCCGCTTCAATAATATCGGAAGTTACGGATTCCAAGTCGAAGAGGCGGAGGCGGTTATGGGCTTCTTGCTCAAAGCCTGGGATTTCGATCTCGTAGAGGCTGGATTTGAAGTTGAAGTGGCGGAAAGGAATCTCGTAAGAGGTCTCCGTCTTTACTAACCAATTCGGATGGTTGAGCCATTCATCTGGCACAGAAGCCTGTTGGTTGTCGCGGAAGACTTGGCGGAAGAGGCCGAAGTGATAGTTTAAGCCAATCCCGTCGCCATTAATCCCTAAAGAGGCAATGGAATCGAGGAAGCAGGCAGCTAGACGGCCTAGGCCTCCATTCCCAAGAGAGGGTTCAGTTTCCGCTTTTTCTACGTCATGGAGTGACTTGCCATTGGCCTCGAGGACTTGGCTGACTTCATCATAGAGGGCAAGGTTGATGAGGTTGGTGGTCAGAAGTTTCCCAACTAGGAATTCAGCTGAGATATAGTAGAGCTTTTTCTTCCCTTGATTAACAGGGGAATTAACCATTTGTTCTTGAACATAGTCAAGTAGGACCTTATAAGTTTCTGCGTCAGAGAGATTGGCGAGTTCCTTCTTGAAGAGCTCCTTAGCGTGTTGTTCTAATGCGTGCATGTTAGTCTCCTTTGTTTGTAATACTTGTGCCTAACTTAAATTTAGGATTTGCACGGAAGTAGGTTTCCGTTAAGTCTGTCAATTGTTCATAAACGTCAGCTGTTAGGGCATCTTCTGCCATGCGCCATTGCCAATTGCAACCGATGGTGGAGGGCGTATTCATCCGAGCGCGGTTGCCCAGATTTAATAAATCCTGCATGGTGTAGATGGCGATTTGACTGCTTGAAGCAGCGATTCCCCGGTTGAGGGCATGGGAAGCTGCTTCGGCTTTTCTTCGATTTAAGTAAGCGTCCACTTGATCGCGTTGGGCTTGGTTAGCGCTTTCTTCGTACCAACCGCGTGCGGTCTCATTATCGTGGGTCCCTACATAAGCTATTGTATTGGCATAATAGTGGTGTGGCAAGTCTAAGCTGTCTGTTTTTCCGTTAAAAGCAAATTGTAAAATTTTCATTCCGGGATAGCCAGTCGCTTCTCGCATTTCAATGACTTCATCGGTCATAAAACCTAAGTCTTCAGCAATAATTGCTAGGTCACCAAGGGCGTCCTTTAAGGCTTTGAAGAGCTTTAGGCCCGGTCCCTTGGTCCAGTGGCCTGAAGCGGCTGTTTCAGAACCATAAGGCACTTCCCAGAAGGACTCAAAGCCGCGGAAGTGGTCGATGCGAACAATATCGTACATTTCAAAGCTCTTGGCCATGCGCTGGATCCACCATTGATAGCCCTGGTCAGCCATATAGTCCCAGTCATAAATCGGGTTCCCCCAGTACTGGCCAGTATCTGAGAAATTATCGGGTGGCGTTCCCGCAACGGTCAAGGGATCTTTATTGGCATCTGTTTTGAACATAGCCGGCTGGGTCCACATTTCAACACTGTCACGGGCCACATAGATCGGCATGTCGCCAATGATTTGGATATGCTTTTGATTGGCGTAGGCCTTGAGAGCTTCCCATTGTTTGAAGAAGAAGTATTGGGTAATCAGGTGGTAGTTGTAGCGGTCGGCATGGTCCCGGCAGAGGGCCTTGACTTGGTCAACCTGGTAGGTCCGGTAGGCTTCTGGCCAATCGTACCAAGCCTTTAAGTCGAAGGATTCTTTGACGGTCATGTACTGGCAGAAAGCTTCCAGCCAATCCTGGTTAGCTTGGACAAAGTCTTTGAAGTCTCTGCTCTTGTCTTTCTTAGCTTTTTGGAAGCTGGCGACGGCTTTTTCCAGGAGAGGACGGCGGGCCTTGAAAATGCGCCCATAGTCCACGACTTCCGGATTCTTAGCAAATGATAGATCTTCGAGATCGGAAGCTTTTAGGTAGCCTGCTTCAACTAAACGGTCGAAGTCGATCAGATGGGTGTTGCCGGCAAAGGCCGAAAAGGATTGGTAGGGGGAGTCCCCGTAACTCGTTGTGGTCAGAGGTAAGATCTGCCAGTAAGATTGCTTGCACGCACTTAGAAAATCGACAAATTCATATGCAGCCCGGCCGAAACTGCCGATGCCATAGGGGCTGGCTAAGGATGTAATATGTAGTAAAACCCCACTTGTTCTTTCCATAAAGAAGCCTCCCAATCTAAAATTTTGATAATATGATGGCGTTTACAAACTCATTATAGTAAACTTAGACCATAAGCGCAAACGTTTTCTTAAATAAAAAGAAAGGGTGTCGAATATGACTGTAACCATTAAAGATGTCGCTGAGGCCTCAGGGGTTGCTCCTTCGACGGTCTCCCGGGTGATTGCTGATAACCCATCTATTAGCCAAGCTACCAAGGAGAAAGTTCGCCAGGTAATGGCTGACCTCCACTACTATCCCAACTATAATGCTCGACGCTTAGCCAGCCGCAAATCACGGACGGTAGGGATTGTCCTCCCGGCGGCTAGTGATGCCTTCTACCGTAATCCCTTCTTCCCAACAGTTGTCAGAGGGATTAATGAAGCAGCAAGCCAGGCCCAGTATGCTCTCCTCTTATCGACAGGGGAGGGTGACCAGGCGCGTTTGGACCATCTTCAGAATATGATCCTCGGTAAGCAAGTGGAAGGACTCATTTTCCTCTATGCTAGCCGTGAAGATCCTCTCTTGCAATTCGCTCTTAGCCAGGACTGTCCCTTGGTCGTGATCGGTAATCTGCCCGGAATCGATGTGAACCGGGTCGACAATGATAACCCGGTCATCGCCTACCAGGCCACCCACCACTTAATTGAGCGAGGGGCGAAGAAACTTGCCTTTATTGGCGGCGATCCTAAGCAGCAGTTCGTTAAGGAACGTTTGGCTGGCTTCAGCCGGGCCATGGAAGAGGCAGGGTTGGACCTAGCAGAAGAGGTGATTTATAATGATTTGCCCTTCCTCCAGTCCCCCGGTTATGAGCTAGCGCGTCGAGAACTCCTTAAAAAAGACTTTGATGCCTTTGTTTTTGCTGACCAACTATTGGCAGAAGGTGCCTATCAAGCTATGCGGCAATCAGGACTTGATCCATCTTGGATGGTAACTTTTAAAGCCTACAGTGATCCGGACTTGGGCCAAATCGAGGGCTATCCCTACTTTGATCTCCACAGCCAAGACTTGGGCTATCAAGCCATGCAGGTACTTCTAGAAGTCCTCGCTCAAGCAGAAGATGCTCACTCCCAACGCTATATCTACCAATGTGTGACGAGTGATTTTATCTCTAATGAGTAGGCAGCTTAGGGTAAAACTGCTTCCAGTGAACGAAAGCTGACCGCCATCCCTCATACCCTGGTGTAGTCGGGTTCGGTCGCGCAGAAGTGGCTCCTCTTCACAAAACGCCGTCGAAGACTTTCAGTCTTCTCTGTTGCTTTGCTCCAGAGGTCCACTTCTACCCGCGCGCCCTCACACCCTTGATTAGTTGGGTTCACAGTTGCAAACTTGAAGTGACTTCACCCAAGCGGAACGACCGGCTAAAGCCGCTCTTTTCCGCTTGGGCTCCAGTCATTCAAATCTGAACGCAACTGCTCACACCCTTGATTATGTAATCGTTTTAAAATATACCTTTACAAAAAAATGGGGGAGTGTTATACTTTGCTCGAACAATGAAAACGATTTCGTTAACTTAGCCAAAATTTTAAAATAAGGAGTTGGATGATGATGAACAGTATCAAGAGAATTTTCTCTTTTGATTTTTGGCAACAATTTGGTAAAGCCTTGATGGTTGTTATTGCCGTTATGCCTGCAGCTGGTTTAATGATTAGTATAGGGAAGGCCTTGCCATTGATTAATCCTGACTGGGCCTGGTTAATTACGACGAGTGGAGTGATTGAGAATATCGGTTGGGCGATTATTTCCAACCTCCACCTCTTATTTGCTGTGGCAATCGGTGGTTCTTGGGCCAAGGAAAGGGCAGGGGGAGCTTTTGCGGCTGTCACAGCTTTTATCCTGATTAACCGGATTACAGGGTCTATCTTTGGGGTGACAATGGATATGTTGCTGGACCCTAGTGGCCAAGCGGTGACCCATACCTTGTTTGGTCAAGAGATTCCGGTGAATGGTTATTTTGTTAATGTGCTCGGCGCGCCTGCCCTTAACTTGGGCGTTTTTGTGGGGATTATTGCGGGTTTCCTTGGTGCTAATGCTTATAACAAGTACTACAATTATCGCAAGCTGCCTGATGCCTTGTCTTTCTTTAACGGCAAGCGTTTCGTTCCCTTTGTAGTGATTCTTTGGTCAGCTATTGTGTCGATCATTCTTGCCTTTATTTGGCCGGTGATTCAAACGGGGATCAATTCATTCGGTCAATGGATTGCCAATTCTCAAGATACGGCGCCAGTGCTGGCTCCCTTCCTCTTCGGGACCTTGGAACGTTTGCTCTTACCATTTGGTCTCCACCACATGTTGACGATTCCCATTAACTATACTCAATTGGGCGGGACTTATGAGATCTTAACTGGCGCTCAAGCTGGTCAGCAAGTTCTCGGCCAAGACCCTCTCTGGTTGGCCTGGGCTTCTGATCTGATGAACTTACGCCGGGCCGGGGATACCAGCCAAATTCATTATTTGCTCGAAAACTTCGTGCCGGCTCGTTTCAAGGTTGGACAAATGATTGGTTCTATGGGGATTTTGATGGGTTTAACCTTGGCTATGTACCGCAATGTGGATAAGGATAAACGCGACAAGTACAAGTCCATGTTCCTCTCGGCTGCTATTGCGGTCTTCCTGACCGGGGTCACCGAACCCTTGGAATACATGTTTATGTTTGCTGCGATGCCGCTCTACATTGTCTATGCCCTCATCCAAGGTGTAGCCTTTGCCATGGCAGATATCATTAACTTGCGCGTCCATTCTTTCGGCGTTATTGAATTGTTGACTCGGACACCGTTGATCATCAATGCCGGCCTACTAGGGGACCTGGTTAATTTCATTATTTGCTGCCTGGTCTTTGCGGTATTGACCTATTTCATTGCAAGCTTCATGATCAAACGCTTCGGCTATGCTACGCCAGGTCGGATGGGGAACTACGAGAATGCCAACCCAGAAGAGACTAGCAGTGGGGAAGAAGCTAGTGCGGATCCTAAGGGGTCGGGCGATGCTCAAATTGACCAAGTCATCCGTCTCTTAGGGGGATCAGATAATATCGATAACGTTGATGCCTGCATGACCCGGCTGAGAGTATCGGTGAAGGATACGGACTTAGTGGGGACGGAGAAACAGTGGAAAGACGCTGGGGCGATGGGCCTCATTATCAAGGAACAAGGGGTCCAAGCCGTTTATGGCCCTAAAGCCGACAACCTTAAAAATGATGTTCAAGACGCCTTAGATCGTCATGTTCACCTTGATGCCATTGAAAAAGAATAAAAAAGCTTAAGGATTGGCTCTGCCAGTCCTTCTGCTCTTGTTAGGAGGAAATCATATTGAAATTACTCAGCCTGAACTGCCACTCCTGGATTGAAGACCAACAAGAAGTGAAAATCAAACAGATTATTGACCATATTGTTCAAGAAGACTATGATTTCATTGCCTTACAGGAAGTCAATCAATTGCGAGAAAGCCCCTTGCTTGATCAAGTGGGGGATACCTTCTTCCCCTGCCAAGACCAGTGCCCCATTCGTGAGGATAATTTTGCCTATGTCCTGGTGAAGGGCTTAGAAGATCAGGGCTTGACGTATTTTTGGGCCTGGGCCTTTAACCACATTGGCTTTGATCGATACGAAGAGGGGGTAGCTCTCTTGTCTAAGCGGCCTTTTAGCCCCCAACGCTGCCTCCTATCAGCTGAGGATGAGCCTGAAGACTATCGGACGCGGGCGATGATCTTGGCTGATTTCCCTGACATTGATCTGCAAGTGGCCTCCCTCCACTTATCTTGGTGGTCGGACCAGGTTGAAGAAGGGTTCCAATATGAATGGGACCGTATTCGGAAGGCATTTGAGAATTTCCAAAGTCCCAGCTTATTGATGGGGGACTTCAATGCACCGAGCCATATTGAAGGCGAATCCTATAGCTTGACCCAGGCTGCTGGGCTTGGGGATGCTTACCATCTAGCAGCTGTTTGCGAGGGCGACTATAGTATGGGCCCAGGGATTGCAGGTTGGTCCGATACAGACCGATCTCAACGTATTGACCTGATTTTGATGACAGATGATTTTGAAGTCGCTCGTTATCAAAGTCAATTTGACGGGGTTAGGGGGCCGATTGTTTCTGACCATTATGGGATTAGTGCTGTGATTAATCTACAATAAAATGAAGACACCCACTGGTTGATTTTGACCAGTGGGTGTTTATTTAGAGAAGCTATTTTGCTTAGTCTTGAGCGTTTTCGATGGCTGCAATTTTGTCGAGACGTTTTTGGTGGCGGCCGCCTTCGTAGTCCGCATCTAACCAAGCGTCAACGATCATGAGGGCGAGGCCAGGGCCTAGCACTCGAGCACCTAGGCAGAGCACGTTAGCATTGTTGTGGGCCTTAGTTGCTTGGGCAGAGAAGACGTCACCGCAGAGGGCAGCGCGGATGCCTTTTTCTTTGTTGGCTGTGATGGACATGCCAATGCCAGTCCCGCAGATGAGGATGCCGTAGTCCACACGTTCTTCTTGGACGGCGTGGGTCACCGCATGGGCAAAATCAGGATAGTCGACGGACTCACTGCTGTCTGTTCCGTAATTGACTACCTCGATGCCGCGTTCTTCTAAGTGGTCGGTAATTAAAGCCTTGAGGTCAACGCCACCATGGTCAGCGCCAATTGCAATTTTCATTTTTGGAAAGCTCCTTTACTGATATAATCTGCTTCTTTTATAACGCACTTTGCCTGAAGATGCAAGTTTTTTGCAAGCAAGCAGGAGAATTTCCAATTTTAAAATTTTTTAAGGAAAAAAAGACACCGCCAGCTTGAAAACTAGCTATAATAGGTCTATGCTTCTTAGCGAAAATGGAACTAGAGGTGCTGCTTTTGTGAAAAAATTGAGTCAATTTATCTATCAATTATCGATTTCGGGTGTCCAGCTGATTGCCGGCATTTTTTTGCTGGGCATATTATTTTTGAATAGCCAGTTCAGTGCCCAGGTGGAGGAGTACGGCCGTGAAGTCGTCCGTTTCTATCCGCCGAGTCCGCTTTTTTGGCCCTATGTTGGCTTGGTCTTAGTGATCCTCTTAATTGTATACTTATTGAGAGAGCGCCTGCGGGCAGAACAGGTCTTTAAGTTTCTAGCTGTGCTGTATCTCATTCTAGGCTTCTATTTGATCTTGAACGGAGCACTTCATTTGCGGGCAGATGCTCGGGCAGTTTATGACGTAAGTAAGATGATGGCTGATCAGAACTATGCCTTCACCATGCTTGGTGCCTATATGTATAACTATCCCTATCAAATGGGCTTGGCCCTCTATGAGCGAATTCTCGGGGCTTTCTCAGACCAGGTGATCTTCCTCTTCGTTGCCAATTTATTCCAGGTTTTAGGGATTAATTACTGTATCTATCGGATCAGTGATCATTATTTTAAGGAAAAACAAGGGATGGTCTTGATGAGCCTGGTCTTGTCCTTTCTATTTATCCCGCAACTCTTCTTTATCCGCTTTGCCTATGGAGAAATCCCTGGTCTTTTCTGCTTATTAGCAGGTTATTGGGCCCTTATCCAATACGGGGAGAAGAAACACCTGCTCTATTTGATCTTGACCTTTGTCTTCACAGCTCTATCCCTAATGCTCCGCTTGAATTATTTAATTTGGGTGATTGCCTTAATTCTGGGCCAGATTGTGCTTTTCTTCAGGCAGAGGAATTGGCGCTATCTCTTAGCGGTTGGGGTCTTAGCCCTAAGCATTCCTGTCGGCCAAGAAGCCGTCCCGACCTACTATCGCCAGGTTCATGGCTTCGACTTGGGGCCGGGAAGTCCAACTGAGCTGTGGCTGGCCATGGGGACGGACCCCTTGAATACGTCAAAGGCCCCTGGTTGGTATGATGAGAAGGCCCTCAAGCCTTTCCAGCGGACGGGTTTCGACCAAGAGAAGACCAAAGAGATTGGTCGGCAGAGAGTCCAGGCGAATGTTGACTACTTCAAGGAGCGCCCTGAATACGCCAAGACCTTCTTTGTCCATAAATGGGCTAGTATTTGGGCGGAACCGACTTTCCAAGGTATTTGGTCGGGCCCTCAATTTAAAGAAAACCAACTGACGACAGCTAAAAAGCCCATGCTGTCCCTCTACCGCTTTGGGAAACTATATTTTGCCTCCTTCCACTATATGAAGGGGCTGATTTTCTTGATTTACGGGGGCAGTTTAGTCTTTGTGCTCTTCCTCGTGCGCAAGTATCCCCAAATGACAGTGCTCATTATATTTTTTATGGGCGGGGTTATTTTCCATACCTTCTGGGAGGGCAAGAGCCAGTATGTTTATCCCTATGTTATTCTGCTCGTGCCGCTATTAGCCGCCAGTTTAGGCCATCTTTTTCAAGCGCTGGAAGCTCTCTGGGCTAAAGCCCGAGAAAAATTATTTTCTTAAATCTTAACGAAGTCTGTCGCGTTTATGGTAAAATAAGAAGTCCAAACGACGATCATAAGTTGACCGGAAAGGAGGGTTGATATGAAACTTAATCGAAGCCACCGCTTAATTGCAATGACCCATTACTTACTTGCCCATCCCCACACCCTAGTCTCTCTGTCATATTTTGTTGAACGTTTTCAATCGGCGCGTTCATCCATATCTGAGGATATCTCCATCTTAAAGAAGGAATTTCCAAATTCTAATATCGGCAGCATTGAAACGATTGCTGGTGCAAGCGGGGGGGTCATTTTTCGTCCGAGCATTGCCCCAGACCAGGCCCTGGAGAGAGTCCAAGCCCTCTGCCAGGAGCTGACGGATAATGATCGCATCCTGCCGGGAGGTTATTTCTACCTGACCGATATTCTGGGAGACCCCGACCACTTACGACTGATCGGGCAAATCATCGCTAGTCGCTATCGGGAAGCCGGTGCGACAGCTATTATGACCATCGCTACCAAGGGGGTTCCGCTCGCCCAGGCTGTCTCCATGTACTTAAATATCCCCTTCGTCATGGTGCGCCGGGATTCTAAAGTAACAGAGGGAGCAACGGTATCGATCAACTATGCCAGCCAAGGCCAGAGCCGGGTTGAAAAAATGGAACTCACCAAGAACAGCTTGGGAGAAGGCGAGAAAGTCTTAATTATTGATGACTTCTTGAATGGTGGCGGTACGATCACCGGAATGTTAAGTATGACCAAAGAATTCAATGCAAGCTGTGTTGGCATCTGTGTCCTAGCTGAGGTTCATAACCCTGACCGTAAAGTGCCATTCGACTACCAGTCCCTGATGCAAGTGGTGAAATCACAGGATAACACCCAGTTGGTAGAAGTCCTTCCAGGGAGCATCTTTGATGACCATGAATAAATAGAAACTCCTGAGTCATAGCACTGAGGAGTTTTATTTTTGAATGCTTTTCTCTAGATAAGTCGATTAGGATGGCTTATAGTAGGTTGTAGGATAGACTTTTTCAAAGTGCATAAAAATGGCCCAGGGATCAAATGAGAAGCCTGGTTTGATCGCTTTCTTTTCTTCTTCCTGCATATGCGGGGGTGGTCCTCGGAAGTGAGAAGATCCTATAAGATTAGATATCTTCTTCTAGCGCAAGTGAGTGGTCTCAATCGTTAAGGCGCATGTCAAAGCTTACATCTTTGGATCGAGAGCTTAAGATAATAAAATAAACGAAGAAGCAAGAAGGTTAAGAATAGAAAATGACCCAAAAGAAAAAGAAGCCCAATTGAACGATTAAAAGCTTCTTCTGTACTAGCGGAGGTAATAGCTCCCCCTTTGTCACTTCTATTTATAACACAGTGTAGGAGGTTCAAACTATGTCAACAGTTACAATTGTCTTACTAGCATTATTAGTTTTATCCACCGTTGTTACCTTAGGTTTAACAGTTTATTCAACAATTAAGGATGAAAAGAAATACGGAAGAAAATAATTCCTTTCCGTGCAATCAGAGTACGTAAAAGAAAGAGTATGTTCTATAATGCTTAAAAATATAAAATAAAAGCTCCTTTAGTACTATGAGGAGCCTCTAGCTTCTTTGGTGCATATATTATAACAGAATATAGGAGGTAGACTAGATATGTCAACGTTCACATTAGTTTTATTAATCTTATTTGTAGCGGTGGTTATCTTCACCGTCGGGAGTACTGCTTATGACTCATGGAAAGATAGACAAGATGAACATAAATAAGCTAATCGGGGTAATTATAAACTTCTAAATTCTCACACTCTTTTCATCATCCCTTGTGAGCAGGCAGCTTCCAATAAAGGTTCGATAAGGTGTAATCTAGTTTCTTCTCACACAAGTAGGTGTACTTTTCGGTTTATCAAGCGGATAAATTTTGGAACGATTTTGTAAATTGCGTCCCTCAATATCTTTAGGTTGAAAAATAAATTTGTCCTTGTTATAGTGTTTGTATAAGATAAAAACTAAATAGATTAAGTAAAAAGAGGTGTTTTGATGCGGATAGGTGAAATTTTAAGAAAGGGTCGTTTGGATATGGGTTTGACTCAACAAGAAGTAGCTGACAAAATTGGCGTTCAAGTTGGAAGTATTGCTAACTGGGAACAAGGACGTTGCTATCCTTCAGCTAACTTTTTCTTGTCATTAGTTTTACTCTACAAAATTGAATTCGAAGATTTTAAATGAGATAATAGGGCTAACTTCTGCCTGTGTAAGCAGGTGTGATCCTTAAATGGATTAGGTAATATCTTTTCTTCCTGCGTTAGCAGGGGTTAGCTAGTTTTTTAAGAGAGGAGAGGGTAAGGATTCAAACAACAGTTAACCCAGCTTTTTGGGCTAAGAAAAAAGAAGAGGATGGACGCTATCTATGGTTGCCGCTCAGCCAGCACGCTCTGGATACCGCTCAAGTGTCGGGCTTGCTTTGGGAGCATTGGCTGAGTGATGGTCAGCGCCAATTCTTAACGGATTCGCTAAGTATTCAAGAGGAGAAGATCGCCAAACAAGTGGCGGTCTTCTTGGGTGCGGTCCATGACGGAGGAAAAATTTCTGGATGCTTTCAAGCTAAAAAAGGCTTCAGCAATTCTCCCGATTTAGATCGTCAATTGATTGAACAGTTAGAATATGAAGGTTTTGAGGGCTTAAGCGATACGATCTTTAGAGATGTTGGAAGGACTCCCCATGCGACGGTCGGCCAAGTTATTCTTGAGAGTCTAGGTGTCAACCGAGGGATTGCCTCAATTGTTGGCGGCCACCATGGCAAACCTGTATCTGAAGCAAAGACCTTAAAAGATCAGCGGGGTTATGCAGAAAATTATTACCAAGTTCCTGATCCGAGACATCCAATTTATAAACTTTGGCAGGCTGAACAGGAGAAGTTCCTAGATTGGGCTTTGGCCTTTTCTAATTTTGACAGTGTAGAGGCACTGCCAAAGATTAGTAAGAATGGTCAGGTGATTTATTCTGGTTTGTTGATTATGGCAGATTGGATTGCAAGTAATGAGCACTATTTCCCCTTAGTTGACTTCAATGATCCAGTGACGATTGATCAAGAGCAAAGGATTCGTTCGGGTTTTGGTCGCTGGTTTAAAACTAGGCCCATACATTTTCAGAAAATTTCATCGATTGATGCGCTCTACGATGATCGTTTTGGTGATCCGGATAGTGAGCAGAATTTTGTGCCCAGAGATTTTCAACGCAAGTTTACGGAATTGTTATTGAGTGTCGAAGACCCAGGTATCTTTATTTTAGAAGCACCCATGGGCTTAGGGAAGACAGAAGCAGCTCTTATTGGGGCGGAAGTCTTGGCTAACCGTCGAGGGCGAAGTGGGATCTTCTTTGGGCTACCGACCCAAGCAACTTCAGATGGTATTTTCCCCCGGATATCACACTGGCTATCGCGGGTGAGTGATGATTATATGGAAGATAGTTCGCTCCAACTTGTCCATGGCAAGGCGGCGCTTAACCCAGATTATGAAAGCCTAGCATCGAATATTAATATTGATGGCGAAAGCGGTTTAGGTACGGTGACGGTCAACCAGTGGTTTAAAGGGCGGAAAACTTCCAATCTTGATGACTTTGTGGTAGGCACAGTGGACCAGTTCCTCTTGAATGCCTTGAAGCAAAAGCACCTGGCCTTGCGCCACCTCGGCTTTAGTAAAAAGGTTGTCGTGATTGACGAAGTTCATGCCTGCGATGCCTATATGAATGTCTACCTCAATCAAGCATTGACTTTAATGGGGGCTTACGGTGTTCCGGTCATTATCCTTTCTGCGACTCTGCCTGCTGCTAGTCGCGAAAAGATGGTCAAATCTTATCTTCAAGAGAGAGGGGATGCAAGTGAGCAAATTAAGTGGACAGAAGACGGTTTGCTAGAAGATGCCTATCCCCTGGTTACCTATTCAGATGGCAAGGCGATCAAGCAATTTGCTGACTTTGAAGCCCAAGAAAATCATCCCGTTGAAATTCAGCCACTTGAAGAAGAGCAATTGTTTGATCAATTGGATGACTGGCTGAGCGGCGAAGGTGTGGTGGGTATTGTAGTCAATACGGTGAAAAAGGCCCAAGACTTAGCTCATAAGTGTACAGCACGCTACGGGGATGACCTAGTCGATGTCTTACACGCTTCTTTCATTGCGACCGAGCGCAAACAAAAAGAGCGCCAGCTCCTCAAAGAAATTGGTAAGGGGGCAGACCGACCCGTCAAGAAGATCATTATTGGCACCCAGGTGATTGAGCAATCCTTAGATATTGATTTTGATGTTATGGTCAGTGATCTAGCCCCGATGGATCTGCTTATTCAACGGATGGGACGGCTCCACCGTCACGCCATCCAACGACCTGCCCAACACCAAGAAGCTCGTTTCTATGTTATGGGTTTGTCAGAGACTTTGGACTTTGATAAGGGATCCGAAAGTATCTATGGGAAAAATCTATTGATTCGGACCCAAGCTTTTTTACCGGACGTTTTAGACATACCTGGAGACATCTCGCCCTTGGTGCAGAAGGTTTACGGCGATGCGCCCCTTGACTTAGCGGATGAGTTAAGAACGACTATTGAAGAGGCTGAGCAAAAGGAAGCGGAACGTATAGATGAAAAAGAAGGAAAAGCTGAAAGCTATTTACTAATAACAGAAGATGAGGACGATGAAGATGACGAAGATTCTTTGGTCGGTTGGTTGAAGAATGCTAGTCCAGACCAGACAGAAGCGGGAGGTTATGCTCAGGTCCGGGATAGTGATGAGACCATTGAAGTGATCTTGTTGAAGCAGTTGCCTGAAGGATACGGCTTCTTAGGTGAAGAACGTGATATTTCAGGAGAAGTTACAGATTCAATGATAGCTAAAAGGCTAGCCCAAGAGACTATAAAGTTACCAGGTATTCTAAGCAAGGGTTACAATATCGATGACGTTATCCAAGTCTTGGAAGCTTATACTGCCAAACAATTTGGAGCTTGGCAAGACTCCCCCTGGCTAAAGGGCCAATTAGGCATCTTATTAGACGATAGCAACAGCTTTAGCCTGCATGGTTATCATTTAACTTATAGTCCAAAATTTGGTTTAAGCATGGAAAAGGAGGAAAAGAATGAGTCGCTTTAATTTGATTGATAAAGCCTGGATCAAGGTTCTCGATCTAGAAGAACAAAACCAGGAAGTCTCACTGAAAGAAGTTTTTCAGAATGCCCACCTCTACCAGCGCCTAGCTGGAGAGACAGAAACTCAAAATTTTGCGATTTTGAGAATTCTTTTAGCGATCCTACAGACTGCTTTTGATCATTTTGATCTCGACGGTGAACTTAGACCGCATTATCGGGATAATTGGGATACTGAAAATCGAGCAGATTTAAAGTCACTGAATAAAACGTTAAGAAGAGATTGGCGTAAACTTTGGCAAGATAAGGAACTTCCTCAAACAGTTTTTAGCTATTTAGACCAATGGCATGACCGCTTCTACCTTTTTGATGACCGCTATCCTTTTATGCAGGTGACGGCGGATGAAATTTCTGAAGATAAGATCAGTAAGAAGAAGGCTTCTAGTCTGTCGGGGAAAAATATCAATCGCTTGATTTCAGAGAGTGGGAATAAGGTAGCTCTCTTCTCGCCTAAGTATGCGGCTAAAAAAAATAAAGAAATCCTTAAGGCAAGTGAAGTAGCTCGCTGGTTAATTACCCTGCAGGGCTATATCGGCCTTTCCGATAAGGTGATCTTTGGTCAAGAGAAATATAAGGCTTCTAAAGGTTGGCTTTTTGATATTGGTGGTATCTATCTAGAGGGTGATAATTTATTAGAAACCTTACTCTTAAATTGCATAGCTGTTCATTCTGATCGTCGATATAAGGGCAAACAGCAGAAGCCAGCTTGGGAGTATAGCCCCGCTGAAAACCTTGAAGGCTATTTCAGCAAATTCAATCCAGACAACCTAGCTGAACTTTACACCCTGTGGTCTCGGGCTATCTATATCGACCCAGAAACGGATCTCACCGAGCCCTTCGAATGTCAGGTGGTGAAGCTGCCAGACCTTAGACACACTAATCAATTCCTTGAGCCTATGACTCTTTGGCGCTATAACGATTCAGGGGAGAACAAGGGATACTTTACCCCACGCAAGCATCGGCCCGGACAAGCTATCTGGCGGTCTTTCGGTTTACTGGCTCTACCAGATTCGGATGCTGAAGATGAGAAGCGGCGGCAGCCGGGAATCATCCAGTGGTTAAATAAACAAGAGGAAATCATTGGTGAAAAAGTCATTAGCTTGCGCGCAGTAAGTATGGAGGATGACGGCAATGCTACTTCCTGGGTCCCAGTGAATGAGATTTGTGACCGTTTGGATATCCGCTCCTTTGTCCTGATCGATGTCGATGAGAGCGCTTGGATGCCGCGGATCAATGACACAGTGGATAAGACGAAGAAGATGGTTGAAATTCACTTCCAATATTTTCTTAAAGATATTAATCAAATTCGAAACATTAAGCGTGACGATCCTAAGTATTATGGCTTTATTAATCAGAATATTGAAGAAGTTTACTTTAGGATCGATCGGCCCTTCAGAGACTGGTTGCTTTCTTTAGAGTTATATGAATTTAAAAATGAAAAGATTAAAGTCTGGGAGGATTGTCTCTACGACTTGATTAACCAGCAAGTCAATGAGATCATAGCTAAGGCGGGTCCGCGCGATTATACAGGGATAATTCAAGATAAAGAAGTAATGAATATTGCAACTGTCCACAATAAGTTTTCTCGAATCTTATTGAAAGGATTAAAGGAGGTATGACATGGCAGAAAGAATAAGGCTGTCGCAAGTGACTGAGCACCTCTTACACCAGCTTAGTCATAGTTTAGACAAGCCAGCAACTAAGGCAAGCCTAGCTAACCTAAGACACTCTATTGGACGGGAGATGAGTCAAACAGTTGACGTTTGGCCCTTCCTCTTTGAAAATTTACCAGATGACTACTTGGGTCAAAGCGCGACCTTAACTGATCAGGAAGAAGCCATCTTATTTACTCTCCAGCTCTATGCCCTCTACCAACAGGGGAAAGACCAAGCAGTTTGGACGGAGGAAATTGATCGGCGCAAGAATTTTGGTCACTCGCTAGCTTATCTCAGAAGAAATGAAGAAAATAAGGCAGCTACTGACCAGCGTTTTAACGCCATGATAACAGCAACAACTTATGAAGAATTCAAGTACCATTTGCGACAAATGCTGCAATTGCTCAAGTCCAAGACGAAAGCAGAAGTACCGGTTAATTTCGGCGGCTTAAGCCGAGATATTTATAACGTTAAAGCAGACCGCTATGATTTTAAACATGACCGACCTTATATCGAAGGCCTGCGTTTAAGCTGGTCTAAAGCCTATTATAGCTACCAAAATAAAGAAGCGGACAAAGAAAAGGAGACTGACAATGACTAAACAACGTTTGTTTTTAGATATCCATGCCATCCAAACTCTACCTCCATCCAATATTAACCGGGATGATACGGGGAGTCCGAAGACCGCCAGATATGGTGGGGTACAGCGGGCTCGAGTGAGTTCACAAGCTTGGAAGAAAGCCATGCGGGACTACTTTAAAGAATTTGGCGCCCTCGATAATGTTGGGATAAGAAGCTTAGAAATTGTGCGTTATCTTGCTCATAAAATCCAAGACTTATCAGCAGATATGGACTTCGAAGAGGCGATGGACCTAGCGGATAAAACCATCAATGCAGCAGGTGTAAAAACTAAGGACCAACGCGCCAAGGCCCTCTTCTTCTTGGGCGACTTGCAGGCAGAAAAGTTAGCCCAAGCGGCCCTGGATGGGGTAACGGATAAGAAAGAATTGAAAGCTATCTTAAAAGACAATCCAGCTATTGATATTGCGCTATTTGGGCGGATGGTGGCCGACGATCCTTCCCTTAATGAGGATGCTTCCTCCCAGATCGCTCATGCCATCTCGACCCATGCGGTACAGACAGAATTTGACTTCTATACTGCCGTTGATGATTTTGGCAAAGAAGACAATGTGGGTGCTGGTATGTTAGGGACTATCGAGTTTAATTCATCCACCTTATATCGTTATGCGGATGTGGCTGTCCATGAATTCCTTCAGCAATTAGACGGTGACCAAGAAACCCTTAAACGAAGCTTAAACTTATTCCTTAAGGCCTTCCTCAACTCTTTACCTACTGGCAAGGTGAATACTTTTGCTAACCAAACGATTCCACAGGCAGTCCTTGTTTCTCTACGGTCCGATCGACCACTGAGCCTGGTATCAGCTTTCGAGTCTCCAGTTAGAGCAGAGGATGGTTTTGTAAAACCTTCCGTTGACCGTTTGCTAGCAGAAGTGAACAAGGCAGAAAAATTATTAGACCCAGCTATCGCAACTTTCTATCTCAATCTTGATGGTGAAGAGAGCGATCTCGACCATGTACAGACAGTGGATTCCTTAAGCCAACTTCAGGAAGCTATGGATCAGCAAGTATCCGAACAATTAGATCAAGCAGGTGAGTAAGGTGAAATCAATCGTTTTGAAGTTTGCTGGCCCTTTGCAGTCCTGGGGAACGCAGTCTCATTTCGAAAGCCGCCATACGGACTTGTATCCTTCGAAATCAGGGGTGGTCGGTTTATTAGCCGCTAGCCTAGGCTACCGGCGTGACCAAACAGAGGATATCCAAGCCCTCAATCAAGTCGATTTTGCGGTTCGGATTGACCAAGAAGGTGGGCTGAGGCGCGACTATCAAACGGCTCATAAGTACAAGGCCAATGGGCAGCCGGATCGAACGTATGTGACTAATCGCTATTACCTCGAGGATGCAGTTTTCTTAGTCGCCTTGTCTCATACGGATAATGACTTTATGGCAAAGATTGCCCAAGCATTAAAGAAGCCTTATTTCCAGCCTTATATGGGGCGCCGGTCTTTACCTCTTCCTTTAGATTTTATTGTTGCGGAAACGAATTTGGGAGCAGTGGAGACCCTACAAAGCTTAGACTGGCAAGCCGCTCCCTGGTATCAAAGGCAGCACAGCCGGATTTTGGATGCTTATGCCGATGCAGGTTTAATAGAAGGCGCCAAACGAGAACAATGGCGAAAAGATTTGGTGGTATCCTTTGACCAACAAAACCGTCACTTTCAGACTCGGCGGGAACTTAAGTTTCAAATCGAGCTTCCCAGCTTGGTCCAGGAAACCGAACATGATGCTTTTGGCGAGTTAGGAGGTTAAGATGTATCTTTCACGTGTACAGATCGATAGTCACAACCGTCAAAAAATTAAAGATTTGACCCATGCAGGAGCCTACCACAATTGGGTAGAGCGGAGCTTTCCCGAAGAGTTCGAATCGGGCGAAAGAAGTCGAAAACTTTGGCGCTTAGACCGCTTGCAGGGCAAAGATTATTTGTTGCTTGTAAGTGAAGAAAAGCCAGACAAGGGCCAATTAGAGCGCTATGGGGTCCCAGGTTCTGCTGAAACGAAGTCTTATGACGCTTTTTTGAGTCAGATTGAAGAAGGGATGCGTCTAGCTTTTCGCGTCACTTTGAATCCAGTAATTTCTAAAAGTTCTGGCGAACAGGGCGAACGTGGGCGTGTGATGCCCCATGTGACAGAAGAACACCAGCGTCAATTCTTACTCGACCGATCAGAAAAAAATGGCTTTCTTTTAAAAGAAGAGGATTTCAAAATCGTGGAGAGCAAGCACGCTCTTGTCAAAAAAACCGGCCAGCGAAACTTGCGTCTCATCCAAGTGGCCTACGAGGGTGTATTGACTGTGGCAGACAAAGAACAATTTATTAAGACGCTAACACAGGGCTTTGGTAAGAAAAAAGCTTATGGCTTCGGCCTGATGACTGTCATTCCGTTGAGGGATTAAAGATGGATAAAAAATTGGGAGCTAAAAAGACCGAACTCCAAGAATTACCTCGGATTGGGGACCGCGTCAGCTTCATCTATATTGAGCATGCTAAGATCAACCGCATCGATAGCGCCATTACAGTAAGGGATAAGCGGGGTGTTGTCAGGATACCCTGTGCCATGATTGGCGTTCTGCTCTTAGGCCCGGGTACAGATGTGAGCCACCGGGCGGTTGAGCTGATTGGTGATACCGGAACCTCGATGGTCTGGGTGGGGGAACGGGGCGTCCGCTTCTATGCAGGAGGACGGCCTCTTGCCCATTCCACGCGTTTACTCGAACGGCAAGCTAAGTATGTATCCAATCGCCGCTTGCGGCTAGCTGTTGCTCGTAAGATGTATGAAATGCGTTTCGATAATGAGGATGTGTCCAAGCTAACCATGCAACAATTACGTGGCCGTGAAGGTGCCAGGGTTCGGCGAACTTATCGCTACTATGCCGATAAGTATGACGTTCCTTGGGACAAGCGCCAGTACAATCCTGACGATTTCTTAGCCGGCGATGTAGTCAACCAGGCCTTATCAGCGGCTAATGTTTCACTTTACGGTTTAGTCCACAGTATCACGGTAGCTTTAGGACTATCTCCAGGCCTCGGCTTTGTCCATACGGGGCATGATAAAGCTTTCGTTTATGATATTGCTGACCTTTACAAAGCAGAATATACGATTCCCTTGGCCTTCCAGATTGCCAGTGAATATACAGCTGAGGATGATATCGGTCGCTTGACGCGGTTAAGACTCCGAGATAATTTGGTTGATGGCAAATTAATGAAGCGCATCGTAAAAGATATCCAAGTCCTGCTAGATATCTCTGAAGAAGAGGAAATCATTGCAGAAAACTTTGGCCTCTGGGATGATAAAGAAGAATTAGTGAGCTATGGGGTTAGTTACGGTGAGGAGGGAGATTGATGCCTTTCACCGTAATCACCCTCTCAAAGACTCCAGCTTCTCTAAGGGGAGACTTGACTAAATGGATGCAGGAAATTTCAACAGGGGTCTATGTGGGCAACTTTAATCGACGCATTCGTGATAAATTATGGGAAAGAGTGAAAGAAAACGTAGGCAATGGAGAAGCAACGATTTCCTATGCAGCCCAAAATGAAATTGGCTATCGTTTTGAATCCTATAATACCTCGCGTCAGATGATCGAACTAGAAGGTATCCCGCTTGTCTTGCTCCCTCAGACCGAGGACAAGGGAGCTTATATCAAACAAAGAGGCTTTAGTAATGCCAGTAAGTTTCGCAAAGCAAGGAAATTCTCACGACCAAACTCTGTCAATGTACCTAGCTATATTATCCTCGATACTGAGACAACAGGACTAGATCCTAAAAAAGATCAGATGATCGAAATAGGTGCTCTAAAGATAGAGGGGGCAGAAGAGAATGTCTTTCATTCTTTGATCGCTAATAAGAAAATCCCTGAGCAAATTCAAAAACTAACAGGGATTAGCCAGAAAGACTTAGATGAAGACGGTAAGGATGAATCGCAAGTGCTTGCAAATCTTCTTGAATTTATTGAAGGTCAAGTTATTGTCGGTTACAATATCAATTTTGATATTAGTTTTATTAATGAGCAATTGAAAAATATGGGACAGGAGAATTTATCTAATCCAATTCTTGATTTAAAAACTATTATCAAAAAGGAGAAGATGTTCCTAAAAAATTATCAATTGCAAACAGTTATAGCGAGTTACGGGATCAATAAAAAAGTCCCCCACCGAGCCTTGGAGGATGTTAGATTAATGGCTGAGCTCATTTCCAAAGTGAATAAATTTCCAGCTTACTTAAAAAAGAAAGCCCGGTAATATAGGGATCCTTTAGTCTTCTTCCCGCACATGCGGGGGTGATCCCAATGGCAAACGCTATGATTACACAGTTCCAAACTTCTTCCCGCACATGCGGGGGTGATCCTCGCATAATCCCATTAATTTCTTTGTACGTTTCCTTCTTCCCGCACATGCGGGGGTGATCCCGCAAGAAAAGCGATTGAGCGTGTAGGCGAGGACTTCTTCCCGCACATGCGGGGGTGATCCTCAAGGAGAGCCTTGCAGGCGGTTCAGCGCCTACTTCTTCCCGCACATGCGGGGGTGATCCCACGCCAGGCGGCAATACGCCAGCTGGCAAGATCTTCTTCCCGCACATGCAGGGGTGATTCTGTGATTCGCTATTGGATCAGTCTACTATCACACCTCTTCCCGCTCACGCGGATTTTATTTTATAAATTTTTCATCTACATTTTTGAGAATCGGTGCTAAGTAAATCCTTCTTGATGTATTGCTATTGTGTTCTAAATGAATTACAATATAGACGAAGGGGCTGGTAAATATGTCAAAAAAAGCGAGTATATCAATCAGAATAGATGAAGATTTAAAGAAGAGTACCCAGGACATATTAGATGACTTAGGGCTCGACATGACTACGGCTATCACGATGTACCTAAAAAAAATAAATGCATGTCAAGGGATCCCCTTTTCTGTAAGGAGAACTAGTATACAAGAGGCCTTAGCAGAAGTTGAACTCGGAGAGGTGGAAAGTTTTGATAATGTAGAGGAGTTTAAAGAGTGGATGAAAGAACTTTAAGGATTGAATTATCAAGAAAGTTTGTACGAGCTCTTAAGAAATATAAGAAAAAACATTACAATATAAATAAGTTAGAAATGGCGATTGATGCTTTAATTATCCAAGACAAAAGTATATTACGCACCAAGTACAAAGACCATGCTCTGTCTGGAAATTGGAAAGGTGTACGTGAGCTACATATAGAAGGGGACTGGCTCCTGGTCTATCAGATAGATCATGGCAAATTAGTTCTTCTTTTGCTAGATATGGGCTCACATGACGAGTTATTTTGATGACTTCTACTTCTTCCCGCGTTAGCGGGGGTAATTTTAATCAGTTAGAGAATTAAGTTGAATATATTTTATCGGCTCTTTCCCGCCTAGGCGGATACTTTTCCTTCATTAAATGACTAATAAGATCAACTAATTCTTATCTAGAAAGGATCCAATATGTTAGCCGCCTACCCAGCCTTATTTTACTTCAGCCCAGATGAAAGCAAGATTCCTTTTTTATAGTATTTCCCGATGTCCCAAGGGCGATCACTCAGGGGAAGAATATAGTCGATGCGCTTTATATGGCCAGTGATTGTCTGGGGATCCATTTAGCAGATGCTTTAGAGCGTGGGCAAGCTTTGCCTGAGCCAAGTCCGATAACTTCCTTGTCCTTAGACGACTACCTTCCTGAGGATAAAGATTTTCATTTTGACCGGAACAAATCCTTTATCTCCATGGTCTTGGTCGATCTCGATGATTACACTAGCAATTAAATCGGCTTTTCTGACCAGAAGCGAAGAGCTTTTATTTTAAAGCAGCTGAACTTTTGATACAATAAGATTAAAATAAGTAAGTGAAGGATGATATTATGGCCGGAAAAGTACGTGCAGCTTTGACCCATGCGCAAAATACCCAGCTCCAAGAGTTAGATGTACCGTTCGCTAAGAATGACGTGAATGAAGTGATGACGACCCTGCAAAATTTTGTTGACCAGTATGAAGCTTATTTTGAAGAAGGTTCTTTGAATATTTTTGCCCTGGAAGCTTATCCTAATCGGCGGACTAAGACCGCTCAAACGGCTTTTGCCTTGGTCAATATGACAGGTAAGACCATTACCGAACTGAAGGCCAAATTGCAACTTAAAGTTTCTGACTTCAATGTGAACTTTGAGCCGATTGAATGGAAGATTGACAGCGATTTTTTAGGCAACTGGGCGAATGATATTGCCATTATGATTGTCGATGAAGTCCCTATGGAAGGCATGGCAACCAAGCCATCTTACACTTTGAATGATTTGGAGCTTGAAGTCAGTGATGTAACCGTAATGGAGTACTAGACTTGCATTTTTGATAAAAAACAGTTAAGATAAACGCATAGAACACTAGGGGAACCAAAAGGTTGAGATACGTCAGTAGACCCTTAAAACTTGATCTAGTTAAGACTAGCGTAAGGAAGTGTATAAGCAAGGCAGCTTTTTAGCTTGCCAGCTGTTTATCTTACCGAATACAAGTTTTAAGCCCGTTTGTGTGATGCAAACGGGTTTTGTTTCTTTCTTAGTAAAGAAAGGAAAATGTTAAATGGCACAACGCCAGCAATTATTAGGGATGATCGAGGCTGCTTTAATGGCTGTCTTGGCTTTTGTTTTTGCCTTGATCCCTTTAGATGTCGGGAATATCTTTGAGATTGAGCTCGGGATGATTCCCATTATGATTTTTGCCTTCCGTAGGGGGCCTAAGCTAGGAATTCTAGCGGGTTTCCTCTGGGGGATTCTCAAGCTCGTTTCAGGAGATATTGTGGTGCTTTCCTTCCTCCAAGTCTTTGTGGAATATGTTTTTGCCTTTGCGGTGACAGGTTTGGCTGGCTTCGGCGCCCAAACTATCCAACAGAAGCTTGCCCAAAAGGAGAGCCTTTATGGGACCATCGCTTGGAGTGTTGCTCTAGCAGTCTTTGTTAAGTACTTCATCCACTTCATTGCAGGGGTGGTGTATTGGTCAAGCTATGCGCCAGATGGGATGAATATTTATTGGTATTCCTTCCTGGTCAATGGCTCGAGCGCATTGGCAACATTCATTGCTGATGGGCTTATTGTTGCCCTGATCTGCCGGGCAGCGCCCCACTTGTTACGGGTTAAGGAATAAGCATGGACGGTTTCCTCGTTTCCCTTAGCCCTCAACTGGGAAGTGGGGGAAGGCTCTCCCTCTCTAGAGCCTTAACCGTCAAAAAATACGCTCGTTTCGGCTTAATTTGGCCGAGGCGAGCGTATTTTTTATTCTTTGGAAGTCCTATTTTTGATTTTGAATTTGGGTGTCTTGGGAAGAGGGAGGCGTTTCTTATTTTGTTCGTGGTGGGCGGCCTTAGCGGCTTTTTTCTTGAGTTGACGGCGGGCACGTTCTTGGCGCTGGCGGCGGATCTGTTGCTCGGCCAGACTGATAAACATGAAGCCAAAGACAATGGCGCCCGAAACCTTAAAGACAGTCATGAGGTGCTGGACGCTAGCCACGTAGTCGCCCTCAACGGCATAGCGGACGAAGAGATAGGCCGCATTCCCTGGTACTAGAGGCAGGATGGCTGGGGTGTTTAAGATAATGACCGGGATTCTCAGGCGGCGGGAGAGCTGCATGTAGAGGATCCCAATCACAATGGCAGCCATGAAGTTAGCCACAATTATTTCATTGAAGAGATACATGAAGAATTTATAGGTCATCCAACCGCTGGTACCTGTCAAACCACAATAAATCAAGGCGCGCTTGGGGACGTTTAGGATGGTTGAGAAGGCCACGGTCCCGAAGAAACTTAGGCAAGCTTGTTCAAGAATACTAAGCAACATACTTCCTCCTTCCTAGCCCAACCACTGCAGGGTAAGGGCAATACCGATACCGAGGACAATGGCAATCAGAATGGCATTCACAGCCTCCACCATGCCCGAGACTAATTGCCGGGCAAAGAGGTCACGGAGGGCTCCCGTGATGGCTAGACCGGGGAGGAGGGGCATGATGCAGCCCGTGATCATGGAGTCCAGGTGGCTGACCCAGCCTAAGCGATTGAAGGAGAGGGCGAGAACACCGATAACAGTTGAAGCAAAGAAATCACTGAGGAAGATCACCTCGAACTTCTCCTTGCATAATTCGGAGACGGAGAAGCCGATGGTTGCTATAAGGAAGGCAAGCAAGATATCCCGATAGTTGTTGTTATCCAAGAGCAACATGAAGGCCGCACTGGCAAAGCCAGCAGCGATAACTTGGATGGGAAAGCTGAAGTTCTTGGGTTCCTTGTCGACCCGCTGGAGTTCGCTTTTGAGTCCGGCTAGGTCTAACTTCCCAGCTTCATAGGCCCGGGAGAGCTCGTTGGTTTCATCAATTTTGGCTAAATTAGTAGACAGTTTGCGCACCTGGGTTATTTGGGTCTTTGACCGCTGGTTGAGGCTCATGAAGATAGCAGTATTGGTGACATAGGCTTCGGTATCGAAGCGGTGGGTGTTCTGGGCGATCCGCTGCATGGTGTCTTCCACTCGGTAAGATTCGGAGCCTGACTCCATCATAATGCGTCCCGCCAAGAGGCAAGTTGACAGCAAGAGGTGGTTCTTTTCTTCTTCAGTCATTGACATATAATTCCTCCTTTAATGGCTGGCTTATCCAGCTAAGTTAAGTAGGGAAATAATCAGTGGAATAATCAACACAGAAAAAAGCGTAGAAACAAAGACATAGCGGGTGGCCAAGGCAACGTCCCCGTCAAAGATTGTGGCATAAGCCGTTGCTGAGGAGGGACCAGGCATAGCGGCCGTGACCACCAGGACACTAATGATAATGGGATGGCTGAGGAAGGTCCCGAATAGATAATAAATGATAATGGGCAAGAGGACCATCTTAATCAGCATGAGCAAGTAGATCCGCCAATCGTTGAAGCAATCTCTGAATTTGATCTCGGTCATGGACATACCAATCACGATCATAGCCAAGGGCGTGGTCATATTCCCCACGAGGCTGAGAAAGGATTCAGCTGCCTCGGGAATCTTCCAATCAAGGATAAAGAAGGCGAGGGCGATCAAGGAAGCTGCAAAGCCGGGTGAAAGAAGGATCTTACGCAAGCTTAACTGGCCCTTTCCCTTCTGACTGTAGCGGCTCATGGCCCAGACCCCGAAGGAATAAACCAGGATATTGGAGGGAACATTCACGAGCGAGGCATAGAACATGGCCCCAGCACCGTAGAGGGCTTGGATAACCGGCAGCCCCATGAAGCCGTTGTTCTGGAAGGTCATTAAGAACTGTAGGGTACCTTCTGATTCCTTGGCCACAGGGATAAATTTAGGCACAATAAAAGAGAAGGCCATATAGAAAAGATAAATAATAAAGGCAATGGCCAAGAAGGTCAGGGCTTCACTCTTCGTCCCTAATTCCCCGGCACTATTGATGGTGGAGAGGATGAGGGCAGGTGAGGAGACATAGGTAATCATGGTTGAAAAATCATACTGGGCCGATTCGGTAAAGAGTTGCTGCTTCTGGCCCCAATAGCCCAGAAACAGGGTGGCCAGTAGGATAAGCATGGGTATAACAGCTGACAATAAAATCCCTCCATAATTTATACTTGCTCCCATTATAGCATGAAATAATAGGAGGCATCATGTGGGCTAAAGCCTCTTTCCCGCCTGCTTTGATGAGCCTAGAGGACAAGAACACAGCGCATCCGACAAGCGACTTGGCAGGGGATGCGCTGCTTATGATTAAAATCTTTTTCGATGGGACTTCTAGAAGTCTTTGGTATCTGGATCGGGAGCTTCGGTCAAGTCCTGGATCTGGTCAATCTGGCGGACTTCCTCTGGGCTCAAGTGGATATCGAAAACCTCATAGTTGGAGAGGATATGCTTAGGCGTCTTAGACCGAGGAAGGGGCAGGAAATCATGGGCCAAAGACCAGGCCAAGGCAATTTGGGCGACCGAACGCTCATGTTTGTCGGCGATGGCTTGGAGCTCTTGGTTGTCAAAGATTTGACCGCTGCCCAGGGGACTATAGGCTTCTAGGAGGATATCATGATTCCGGCAGTAGGTCACAAGCTCGTCTTGACTCAGGCCAGGGGCGAGTTTAATTTGGTTGACCATGGGCTTGATTTCAGCCGTTTGGAATAAGGGCTCGAGATGTTTCTCTAGGAAGTTAGAGACACCAATGGACTTGGCCTTACCTTCTTTGTAGAGGTCTTCCAAGGCCCGCCAAACTTCCCGGTTACGAGTCTCAAAGCCTGGCTCTTGGCGGAAGGGTTTGGGGTTAGGCCAGTGGATCAGTAAGAGGTCCACATAGTTGGTTTGTAACTTATTGAGGGATTCTTCGAAAGAAGCTAGGGTATCCTCATAAGTGCCCTTATCATTCCAGATCTTAGTAGTCAAAAAAATCTCGTCACGCGGCACATCACTGGCTTGGATGGCCTGGCCCACACCGGCTTCATTGCCATAAGTCTGGGCAGTATCAATATGGCGGTAGCCAGCGTTCAAAGCATTCTTAACCGCTTGGATCACGGGCTCACCGTCTTCCAGTTGCCAGGTACCAAAACCGATTTTAGGAATTGTGCGGCCATTTACTAATTGATAAGTTTCCATTTAGGGTCACTCCTCTGCTATCAGTATAAGCCTATCATACCAAGAAGATGGGCTGAAAGGTAGTGAAAGCCCTTCAGTTGCTAAGGAGACCAAGTGATCACTGCTGCTATCTTTTGCCTAAGCGCTAAATATTGAGTCTGCTTTCTAAATATGGGATAATGATTAGTGACGATCATTATTTCAAAGGAGGAAATAAAATGGCAAAAGTTGAAAGTTTTGAGCTCGACCACGATGCAGTCAAGGCGCCTTATGTCCGTCTAGCTGGGCGGGAAGAAGGTGCCAAGGGGGATGTCATCACGAAATTTGATATCCGCCTGACCCAACCCAACCAAGAAGCTGTTCCTACAGCAGCCTTACATACCATTGAACACATGTCAGCTGGTCTTGTCCGCGACTATGTGGACGGGGTGATCGACCTCTCGCCCATGGGCTGTCGGACAGGCTTCTACCTACTCGTTTGGGGAGAAAAGACCCCTGAAGAGATAGCAATTGCCTTCACCAAGGTCCTCAGAGATATCGTAGACTCTAGCTGGGATGATGTCCAAGGGGTCGAACGCAAGGGCTGCGGCAACTACAAGGACCACTCCTTGTTTGGGGCTCAAGAGTGGGCCAAGCATATCCTCGACCAAGGTTTCTCTAAGGATCCTTTCGAGCGCCAAGTGGTGGAAGTCGCAGAATAAGAGATCGATACTTTGAATTTTATGGTCAAAGAGCTAAATCATAAAAACAGGAAGTAGGTCCGAAGCTGCTGCTTCTTCTTATCATTTAAAAAGTCTGAAAGCTTGTGTTTGAGAGCTTTCAGACTTTTATTTTCTCTTTGAATATTTAAATGGGGAAGTGGTCGGTAAAGAAGTCGACCATGCTTTTGATAGTTTCAACGCGGACCAGGTGGCCCTCGTCTTCGGCTTGGAAGTCAATCTTTAAGTGGGGATTGGCTTGGACAAAAGTTGCCGCTTCCTGGAAGGGGATCCGGTCGTCTTGGCGGCCGTGCCAGATGAAGAGAGGCCGGTCACCCAACTGGTCGGCTTGCCTATACAGGTCATAATCTTCGAGCCAGCCGAGTAGGGTCTGGGCGTCTTTGGGGAAATAGCGACCAGCTGCACGGGCATGGCGGGCAATTCTTTGGGCATAGTGGACCGGCATGGGGCTGCCCATCAAGCAGGCCGCTGCCTGGATCTCGGGGTGCTGGCAAAGGAGGGCGCAGGTCGTGATCCCGCCCATGGACACACCGGCCACCGCAATCCGGTCATCAGCCAGCCCTAACTGCTGGAAGTGGTCGACAATAAAACCAAATTCGAAGAGATTGGCCTGGATGCTCTGCCAGAAGGTCATGGAGGGAATCTTGGAATACTTGCGGTAGCGTTCGCCATGGTTGTCAGCGTCGGGGAGGAGGGCCCGGTAACCCGCTTTGGCCAGGCGCCGGCCGGCTGTTAGATTGAGTTCCTTGCGCGACTGCCAGCCGTGGTAGTAGACCACAAGGGGCAGGCGGTCATTCTTGCGGTCTTCTTGGACGAGTTCGAGGAGAGGCACCTGGCCCAAGAGCCGGCGACGGATGCTGATCTTCATTCTTATCGCTCCTTTCTATAGATAAGCTCATTGCCATGATGGAAGTAAGGAGAATTTTATAAAAAGTAGAAAAAAATGACGAAAAGTCACAGAAAATTAACAATTAAGTTTTATACTATGGGCATACCCAAAAGGTTAGTAGAACTAACCATATTCTTCATACCTCTCCTTCTTATAAAACGAGAAGAGATGGAAAAAGTGCCGCATTTGCCGGCACTTTTTTTATTGAGTTCTTTAATAGATTGTATGAATGAGCGATGAGCATCCGTTCCGCTTTTGAAGTTGGGCTTTGAATTTAGAAGTACAAGAACGTCTTTCGCCGTCTTGTACTTTATCCGTAAGTCGCTAACACTCCAACGGCTAAAGCAGCACCGGTTCGAGCCAAGGTCTCTCACCTAGCGAGACTCAAACGGTCCGTACGGCTGACGCCTACGTTCCGTAATTCGCTTCGCTTGCTTTTCATGGCTAAGGCCCAACTTCAACGCTTCACTCCTGCTCAAAAAATAATCAGTACGATTTTTTATTACTAGTCATAAATATTAAGAGTACAGGACTTTTTACTCGATAATAATACTGTATATAAATATTGGATACTAGAAGATAATACAATCTATCTTGATTTTACCAGTGAGCTCATCTTATTGGTAAACGGAGAAGCCTTTCTTGTCGTAGAGGCTTTCTTTGTCTTCGGAGACGCTGTCTTGTCCTTTGCCGAAAGCGAGGGCGCCCTTGAAGGTCCAGTGGTCTGGGATGGCCCACTTGCTGGTGTCTTGTTGGCGTGGGTGGTGGAGGCTAGCGTCTAGTCCGAGCTCAGTCAGGGCAAGCCAGCTCAGAACAGCAGTAATGCCATGGTTTTCGCCAGAATAGCGGTCAGCGAGGGACTCATCGATGGCATACTTATCGGTCAGGCTGTAGACATGGTTGCGGTCTTCGAAGAAGAGGACAGTACCCTTAGCCTACTGTAATTTTTCATAGCGGTCGGCATAGTCTGGGTTCAGGCGGCTGACAGCCTCCCAATAGGATTGGCTCTCGCCATCGAGAAGGACCGCCACACGTGGGGTCTGTTCGCCAAAAGCCATGGGCGCTTCATCGATGGCCGTCTTCAGGGCTTGGCTGATTTCATCATTGGACACGGCAACATCTGCACTGAGTTCACGGTGGGACCGGCGTTTGTGAAGTAAATCTTGGTAAGTCATCTTAAAACATCCTTTCTGTGTTGTGTTATGATTTACCTTTATTGTAGCAAGGGATTTTCCAAGAAGCAAAATTAAGGACTTCATATTTTTTGAAAAAAGACGACCAAGCTTGTGAGTTCTCGGCGATATTATGCTATGATGGGAAAGATTATTCCAATAATAGAATAATAGGAAGAAAGGAATCGATTATGGCAAAAGTAAAGCGACAAGCACCTGTCAAAAAGAATGCCACTTATGATTTAAGCATTGAAGACTTGACCTATGAAGGCCTAGGAGTGGCCAAGGTAGATGGCTATCCTATCTTCGTCCATGATGCCCTGCCTGGTGAAAAGTGCTCGGCTCGGATCGTCAAGGTTCTCAAGAAGTTCGCCTTCGCGATTGTTAAAGACCGCTACCAGACTTCGCCCGACCGGGTTCCCTTGCGCGACAAGGACGGCTTGCGGACGGGGACTATGCCCCTCCAACACCTGGCCTATCCCGCCCAGCTTGCCTTCAAGCGCCAGCAGGTCATCAATTCCCTCCATAAATTCGGCCTCGACCAAGGCATAGAGGTCAAAGAAACCATCGGCATGGAAGAGCCCTGGGCCTACCGCAACAAGGCCCAAGTGCCGGTCGCAGGAGAGCCGGGCCAGCTCTATACCGGCTTCTATAAGCGCCGGTCCCATGATATTGTGCCCATTAAGGATTATCAGATCCAGCTCAAGAACATCGACGAGACCCTGCAGACCGTTATCCAGATCCTCAACCGTTATCAAATCACCGCCTATGACGAAAAGGTCCACCGCGGCCTCCTCCGCTTCCTGGGGGTCCGCCAGGGCGAGCATACGGGTGAAATCATGGTCATCCTCGTTCTCAATGGTAAGTCACTCCCCCATGAAGTAGAGATTATCCAAGCTATCCGCCGGGAAGTCCCAGGCCTGGTCAGTCTGGTCATCAATATCAATGAAGAGCGGACCAATGTTATCATGGGTAAGGAGACTCGGGTCCTCTACGGTGACGACCGCTACCACGATCAGATCTTGGGCCTGGACTTTGCGATTTCCAGTCAGAGCTTCTTCCAAGTCAACACCAGCCAGGCTGAGAAACTCTACCAGGCCGCCTTCGAAGCTGCCAATCTCCAGGGGAATGAACAAGTTATGGACGCCTATTGCGGGATTGGGTCTATCTCCCTCTGCCTGGCCCAAGAAGCCAAGCATGTCTATGGGGTTGAAATTGTCGAAGATGCGATCGACATGGCCCGGGAAAACGCAGCCGCCAATGGCCTCAATAATACCAGCTTCCAAGCCGGGGATGCGGGTGAGGTCATGCCAGATTGGGTCATGGCAGGGATTCCTTGTGATGTCCTGGTCGTTGACCCCCCACGCAAGGGTCTGAGCGAGACCTTTATTGAAGCCTCCCTTGAACTCGATGCAGACCGGATTGTTTACGTCTCCTGCAACCCGGCTAGCCTGGCCCGGGACTTGGATAAGTACACAGCAGCAGGCTATCAGATCCAGTCCGTCCAACCCGTCGACCTCTTCCCGCAGACGACACATGTCGAATGCGTGGTATTGCTTGAGGCTGTTCGAACGAAGTGAGTTACAGCGTCAGTTCTGTAGCGATAGCGTAGGTGATTGAAAAAGAGGAGCTATAAATCGCATAAAAGCGAGTTTCTCAAGAAGTTATGACTTCTTGAGAAGCTTGCTTTTTGTTTTTAGAGGAGAAAATGAGGGGAATCTGATAGAATGAGGGTGTACGTATGGGGAAACTGGTCGGCTATTCTGGGAAGAATGTACAAACTAGACATCAATAAAATTGCCACTTTTTGCGTAAGTTGAAAGCGAAATTTAACCTAGTTATAAATCAGAGGAGGAGTGATTATGGCAAAAAAGAAGATTGCAATAGCAGCTAATCTTTTGTTGCTTATATGGTTTTCACTGGATATGTTTGGCGTGAAAATTGGTGACAAGTATTTAGTTGAGGGTGCTTTGAAGGAAGATGGCATGTTTATGATCATTTCGATCATTGTATTCCTTATATTCTTATACACTGATAAAATAGGCAAAACTATCCAATTAGGCTGGTTTCTACTACAATTCCTTGCCCACGAATGGTATACGATTTTCGGAAAGGGTCTGATGGGTAGCGTTGAAGGTAAGGTTGCTTATTTTGAAGACTGTATCCAATTCATCAACATACCAGGAAGGTATGTGCCAGATTTATGGCATATTGTTTTGCATGTTTTAATTATTATCGCCTTCTTCGCTACACTCAGAATGCCTAATGAACATCAAGAAGTAAGTTCGAAATGATCATGAGAATATGGTAGTTCTAAAAGTCGAAATCGAGATGGCTATGAGAAATAGTCTGGTTGAGTTTATTACTTAGAGCTCCGTGTCCATGAAAGGAGAATTTAGATTTGGAACAATTACCCATTCTACTTTATGAAACTGCAAAGGAAAACGTCTATGTGGATGTATACGTTAAAGATGAGACCTTTTGGATGAGCCAGAAGATGATGGCCGACTTATTTGAAGTCGGAGTACCTGCGATTTCAAAGCATCTTCAAAATATTTACACCGAAGAAGAGTTAGATTTAAGTTCAACTGTTTCCAAAATGGAAATAGTTCGTTTGGAAGGTCAGCGGCAAGTGAAGCGAACTGTTGATTTTTATAACTTAGATGCTATTATCGCTGTTGGTTACCGAGTGAATTCCAAGCAGGCAACCCGCTTTCGTCAGTGGGCGACCAAAACTTTGAAAGAATATATCACTAAGGGCTTTGTCTTGAACGATGAATTTCTAAAGAACGGACAAGCTTTTGGTCAAGATTATTTTGATGAACTCCTAGAGCGAATTCGAGAAATTCGAGCCAGTGAGAGAAGAGCCTATCAGAAGATAACGGATGTCTTCCAGCAATGCTCCTACGACTATGATAAAAACTCTGACATCACCAGACGATTCTATGCCTTTGTTCAGAATAAATTACATTATGCGATTACAGGTTCGACGGCTGCAGAAATTATTTATAATAGAGCGGATGCAGATAAGAAATATATGGGACTTACGACTTGGAAAAATTCTCCTGATGGTAAAATTCTGAAGAGTGATACTCAGATTGCTAAAAATTATCTATCTGAAGATGAAATAAAGAAATTGAATCGGCTAGTCACAATGTTTATTGATTATGCAGAGTTGATGGCAGAGGATAATATCTTGATGAGCATGCAAGATTGGGCGGACCAAACAGATATTTTTTTGAAGATGAACCGCAGAGGGACGCTGGACCACAAGGGCGAAAGCAAGCTCTCGAAAAGTCATCTCAAGAGTACGAGAAGTTTAGAGTTGTTCAAGATAGGCATTATTTATCCGATTTCGACAAATTACAAGAAGAAGTTAGCAAGTATGAGAGATAGGGGGAGTTAGCCTAATTATCTCTAGAGATGGCAAAGACACAATAAAGGTTGATATTACAAGCTTTATACAGGCTGTATTTAGCCTAAAAATTGCATGTTGAGTGCGTAGTATTGATTGAAAAATAGGGGATATAAACAGCATAATAGCGGGGTTCTTGCGAAGTTTCGATTTCTTGGGAACCTCGCTTTTGGGTTTTTAGAGGAGAAAATGGGTCGAATCTGTTAGAATGAGGGTGTGGGGGATATTTTTTATGTTAATTTTAACTCAAGTATTGGGCACGAACAGAGAAATAGTCGTCCAGCCATTGTATTAAGTCACGATCTCATCTTCCAAACGAGTCGGATAGCGATCCTTGCACCAATCTCAACAACTAAAAGAAATTATCCAGCCTATTATGAGCTTCAAGAGACTGATCAGATAAAGGGGAAAGTGCTTTTGGATCAAACAAAGGCTCTTGATCTTTATCATCGGCAAGTCAGCCGAGAAAATTTCATTGAACGAGCTAAGCCGAATGAATTTAAACGCCTGATTCACCGCTATAAATTGTTATTCGATCTGGTGGATGATTATCAATAGGCGATTAAGAAGAAGGCTGAGATTTGTAACTCCCAAATCCAACGTCTACGGTCTAGCCTATTTGCTTATATGCTAAGCTATTAACTCATTAAAAAATTTAATCAAAGTAGAGAAGGTGAAGACATGTCTTTAGGAACGGAAGGTGTTTTTAGAAATATCTAGAAATTCCTCGACCAGCACGGCGGAGACTTCGATAGTATTGATGAGGTCATGGACCATGCCATTGCCTTGCATAATGAGGGCTTGCTGGTTTTTGATGATGAGGATGACGCCAGTCGGGCGCCGGACTTGTTTGAGGCAGCCATGTAAATGGCGGATAAGGACCAGCGCTCGGCCTTGCTAGAAGAAGTTCAGGACCTCGATTCAGATAACTTGGCTATTTACTTTGTCTGGGCGCTCGACCAATTCCATGGGCAAGAAACGGTAGCGATGATTCGAGACGAGGCCGATGCTTACTTCAAGGCCCAACGCCAGGAAATTAAAGAATCCGGTGGAGAATAAATTCAATGCGGAAGCTTGTCATTGAGGGGAGACGCGCTGTGACTTCTTTTAAATTAACGGTACAGAAATTCTTTGTTCAAGATGGGAGTATCGATAGTTATGCCTTCCTGCTCGGCTTAGTTCTTTTACTGACCTTTGCCTTCATGCGCTTGCCACTCGGCCTTAGCCAATTGGCCTGTGCCCTGCTGGCTTCGAATGTCTTTCGCTACATCACGACGGATGCGCTCTTTCATGAGGAATTCTTGAGGCTAGAAGGGTGGCAAGAAGTCTTAGCCTATGCCCTGGCAAAGAATTCATTCACCCTACTCTTTGAAGCGGGCGTCTTAGCATTAGTCTTTTTGTTGGTTAATGTATTAAAGATTTTTCTTTTGAGCCAGAAAGTACGCTAGCTATGAGACAAATTCTGGGGCACTTGTTCCTGGTTCTGGGGACAGAGAATTTGATCTTACTTGTCAATCATCGCTCGGTTCCCTCCTATCAGAAGGGGATCAGAAGAGATGGGGCTAAGGATATTGCTGTGGGTCTTGTCAATGCTAAGAGTATGTTCCCTTCCATTGTTGCTAATGGGATGATTGCGGCTCTTCTCTTTTATTATGTGCAAGAAGATTTCCCTATCACTGTTGCAGGGCTTTATTATTTGCTTTGCTTACTCATCTTCGTTAGGTTGCGAACTAAGTTTTAAAACGAAATAGGTAAAAAGGCTTTGACAGGACAATAAAAGTTGCTGTCAAAGCCTTTTTGCTGAGTGATCAGTGCTCAATTGGCTGGAGGCTAGTCCTGCTTTCTTTCAATGATAACTGACGAATAAAGTCTAGAAAAGCTTGAAGAACGGGATTGGGATAGGGATCTGACCGATAGATGAGGCTGACTTGGCGGAAGGTCTTCTGGGGCATGATGGGGAGATAGGCCAGATTATCTGGAGCATTGGGCAAGGAAATGCTGGTGATTAATGAGGCATAGCGTCCTGTCTGGGTGAGGCGCAAGATGGAGCCTGCATCATCCACATTGATTTTGTGTGTGATGCGGAGGCCGAGTTCAGCGAGGAACTGATCACTTTCTTGCCTGAAAGCATAGTGCTTATGGAGTCCAATGAAATCTAAGGGCTCTAGATCTGCTAGTAAGATATGGTCTTGCTTTAAGAGCGGATGGTCAAGGGAGAGGGCTAGGTAAAGTTTATCATCGACTAGCACTTGCTTTTGAAGGCCGGGTGCTTGCATATGGCTTGATGTGACCGTCAGATCGAGTTGGTAATTTTGGATTTGTTTGATCGCTTCTTCATGGCTGAGGTCATATTGGTTGAGGCTAAGACCGGGGTATTTTTCTAGGAATCGCTGGATTAAGTCAGGAAAGACGTGGGGCATGGTGATGGCGAGGGAGAGCTGGCCTTTTTCAAGCGATCGTTGGTTTCGGACCAGGTCTTGGCCAATTTGGAGCTGTTTATGAGCGCTTTGGCAATAGTTTTGATAGGTCTTGCCTTGGTCAGTCAGGAAGATGCGCCGGCCTTGGCGGTAGAAGAGTGGGACCTGGAGCTGGTCTTCTAGGTCACTGATGGCTTGGCTGACGGCGGGTTGGCTGACTTTAAGGGCCTTGGCTGCCTGGGTCATGTTTTCGTATTTAGCCACTTCGAGGAAGTAAAGGAGCTTGTGGGGGAAAATAAGATCGCCTCCTGATAAGATAAGCTTATTAAGTGATTATTTATTCATAGTATTTATGATCTATTATATCACTTATACTAAAGATAAGTAATCTAAAGGAGTGATGATTTTGTCAGAAAAAGTAGCACTAATCACCGGAGGAACTAGCGGTATTGGTTTGGCAACAGCCAAGAAGGTTACCGCCTGGTCCTAGCCAGTGTGGACAAAGAAGAGCAAGTCGAAGAAGCTTTAGAAGCCTTGGGGCATTCGGAAGCCATCCGTCATGTAGCCTGCGACGTGTCTGACCCTGCCCAGTGTCAAGAAGCGGTGGCTACAGCCCTGGAAGCCTTTGGACAATTGGATATCCTTGTTAATGTGGCTGGGATTACGGGCGAACGTGGCGACTTCTTAGACTATGACTTGTCAGCTATCAAGCAAATTATTGACATTAATTTGATGGGGACCATTAACTTCTGCCAGGCAGCGGGCCAAAAGATGAAGGAAGCTGGTCAAGGTTGCATTATCAACGTTGGTTCCATCTGTTCCTTCTTAGCCAACGGGGAAAACATTGGTTACCACGCTAGTAAGGGTGGGGTGAAGATGGCCACTCAGGCGATTGCACGGGAACTCGGCCCCCATGGTGTTCGTGTCTTAATGGTCTCACCGGGTTGGGTCAATACCTCCATGATGCGTGGGGACCTGAAGGACTTTGGCGACAGCCTTCATATGAAAGAACGGGTCATCGAGCCTGAGGAAGTGGCCAATGCCATCTACCTCCTGACCCTGCCAGAAGCTAGCGCCATCAATGGCACGAATGTAATGGTTGAAGACGGCTATACATCCTTTAAGGGGATTTTCTAGATCTTTTTCCGGCCAAAGACAAGCTCCAGAGATGGGGCTTTTTCTATTTTGTAATCTTAGGCTAGTTGCTATAATGGACTTATGATAGGAGGCTAACTGGAAGTCGATGTGTTTTAATGGGAGTTTCATAAGGAAAAAGGAGCTTGTCAAAGCTTTTTGACAAGGAAACTGCTTGATGTCAAAGAGCTTGGATGGTATTTTTAGCTGTTATTATTTAAAGTTGGAAGTGAAGAAGGGAGGCAAAAATGACTATAGGAGAACTGCTTAGGGAGGCTCGCTTGCAGTCGGGCATGACCCAAGAGGGAGTTGCAGAAGCGATTGGCGTCTCAAGACAATCAGTTTCAAATTGGGAAAATGATAAAACTTATCCTGATGTGATTAACATCATTCGATTGAGTGACCTTTACCAAGTGAGTTTAGATGTTTTACTGAAGGGGAGTGAAGATTATATGGGGCATTTAGATGAGAGTACCGATATTGTGAAGAGTAACCGGAACTTAATTCGAACGATTGTCTTTGGTGTCTTGTTGATTGTGTTGATTTTATTCATCAGTCCTTGGCTAGCTTTGCAGTTTGTCCTGTCATCAATTTTCATCATTACATTGGCCTTGGTTGGGATAGTTTATTTTGAAATTATTAGTCGCTTTTAGAGGAGGGATAGCAATGACTACTTATCCGGTTATAATGGCTATAGCTGGGGCTGTTGCCATTATGGGAAGCGTCTTTCTAAGCTACAATTTATATCAGATGATTGCTATGGATGCGGAAGCTAGAGGGATGCCTCGCCCGCGTTTATGGGCTTTTATGAGCCTGCCTAATGGTAATGGGGCAGGGGCTTTGCCTGTTTACTTAGTCGTTCGTCGGAAACACACCCGTCGGCCCTTTAATCATAAGGAGCAGGAGGCTTATAAAGGCTATAAGAAAAAAGCTAAATTGTCACTCCTGATTTTATTGATAGGTATGTTTCCACTAATTTTTGTGGTTATTCACTATCTTGCTTTGAGCTAAAGACTTTGGAAATTTCTCGACCTTATAAGGCAACTTCTCCTTAATCTGGAAGTTCCCTTTCATATTCTGTTGTTGATTTTGCTTATGCAGATTTTCTAGAGCGGCTGGGATTTTATCCCAGGCGCTTTTTTGTTTTCTTGACTATTTGGTAAGAGTGATCGAACTGAGAGCAATTGCTTGCCCATGGACTACTGTAAATAACAGTAAAATTTACGGGTCAGGAGCTTAAATCGACGATTCAGGTAAGATTCGTCTAATGGAAGCCTTTTAATGCTATACTTCATTTATCAGCTTATTTAGCGGTTCTAGCACTGCGGTCCAAGTCTAATCCCTCATATAAAAATGAGTATTCTATTAAAATATGCTAAAATAATAGCTATTGAAAACGAATGAAAGAAATGAGGAAATGAAATGGTTGGGCTTGGGACTTTAATTAATTGTGTCGGAATTCTACTGGGGGGCCTGGTGGGCAGCTTGGTGGGAAATTTGTTTAAGGCTAAGCAGCAGGAGGCCCTCCAGAAGGCTTGTGGGGTGAGCGTGATCTTTATCGCCATTGCCGGGGCAATGGATGGGATGTTGACCCTTCAAGGGGATAATATCGTCAGCGGCCGGTCCATGCTGGTGGTCCTCTGCCTGGCTCTCGGCAGCCTGATCGGAGAAGTGCTGGGGATTGACCGTGCTTTTGAGAGCTTGGGTCACTTCCTCCACCAGAAGTCAGGGAATGGGAGGGATCCACTCTTTGTGGAAGCTTTTATTACGGCTTCGCTGACAGTTTCTATTGGGGCCATGGCCATTGTTGGGGCGATCCAGGACGGCTTGTTGGGCGACTATACCATGCTGGCTGTGAAGTCGGTCTTGGATGCTATTATCATTACAGTCCTAACTTCAGCCATGGGCAAGGGAGCCATCTTCTCTGTCATTCCGGTCTTTATCCTGGAGGGTGGGGTGACCCTGCTGGCCCGCTTACTGGCCCCCATTATGACTGACCTGGCCCTGGACTATCTCTCCTTAGTGGGGTCCATCCTCATCTTCTGTATTGGGATTAACCTGCTCTGGGACAAAAAATTGAATGTCGCTAACATGCTGCCCGCTGTCTTTCTAGCGGTTCTGGCTGCCTTCCTGCCGGTCTCATTCTAATCGCTAAGCTGGCAATATTACTAGTGCAAAAGAAAAGGAGTCTACTCATGAAAAAATTCAACCAATGGGCATTGGTCCTCTCGACGGGCCTAGTCCTTGCAGCCTGCCAAAATAACACAAACCAGTCGAATAATGACCAAACTTCCTTAGAGCCGGCTTCGGAGAAAGTTTCTTCGAGTCAATCAGGATCAAGCAGCCAGAAAGCTTCCAAGGGGTCTTCTGGTCAAAAGACGAGCTCTAAGACAAAAGAAGAGCCGGTTAAGCCAGAAGTCGACAACATGGCCGTTTATGGTCCTACCCTCGAGGAACTGGCCCAGGCCGAAGAGAACCGTCCCGATTATTTCGTCTTCTATGATATCGATGGCAACGGGGTGGATGAGTTGCTGACGGCTACGGACTACGATGGCAAGCTTCACTATAGCGATCTCTACTACTTAAAGGGTGGCCAAGAACCGACACTCCTGGCGAGAAATTATGCAGCCAGTGCCGGTGGTCTGCGCCAAGCTAGCGATATCTTCCAAGACGGCACGGTTCTGGATTCCTACCACTACTCTACAGCTGGGGAGGGCGAAGCTCGAATTCTCCGTATCAATCCTGAGACCCAGACGGAAGAAGTGGTCGAAGAGGGAAGCTATTCAGTGGGCAACATCAGCACTCTGGATGATTTTACCGCCGGCCGGACGCCTATCGATTATGACCAATTGGACTGGCAGCGGATCGACCAAGTCTTTGTTGATCAAGCAGAAGAAGAAACTGCTCAGCCGACCAGCTTTGACCTATCCGCCATCCTGGAAGGAGATTATTCCAGCCTGGCTGGCACCTGGCAGGATGGGAATGGCACGCCTCCTATTACCTTTGACGCAGAAGGAATTGTTTCTGATGAAATTAAAATCTTTAATAGTGAGGGCATGCCTGATGGGACAATCCGTTTAGCTATCGGTCCTAAGTATGAGATGCGAGGCGGCGGTTTCCTTCTCATCGTCATCCCAGCGGGCCAGACCCCTAACGGCCAGTCCAAGTTCCCCGATGCTTATGATGGTTCCGATATGAGCCAGGACCGCTTGTGGGCGGGCCAGAGCCTAGACTTTAGGGACCCAAATGCCTTCTTTTATAAAATAAATTAATTAAGTGCATTATTTAGATTTATCTAACTTTTCTTGGTAAAATAGTGTTGGAAAGTAGGGACGCAGTTTTTGAGATCATCGTTGCTGCCACTGTTTATTTATTGTGCCTTGAAAGGATGATTTTCTATGCGCTTAGGGAAGGTTTTGAAACGGATTGCTAATGATGAACACTATACAGTCGAGAAGGACACCGGCCTAATCCATGGCAGGGTCAATGGCTACACGCTCTTAGTGGATATGATGCACTTTGGCCAGCAGTATGATATTATTTTTCACTTGACCAAGGATGGCCAGGCACCTGACCGCCAGGAGTTGCTCCTCCACCTGCCCAAACACAAAAACTTGCAGAATGTCAGAGTAGAGGGCAATAAGGTCACTTACCAGGCGAGAACAGCTATGCTGGTTCAATCGACAGTGGATAGCTTGTTTGAGATGGTCGACCTGATTACCCGATCCTTAGAAGAATTGGGCTATGAAGAAGCGGCCTAGTCAATCAATTAAGTCTAATCAAACAAAAAAGGAAATCATTAGCTGTTCTTGGCACGCAATGATTTCCTTTTTTCTATTCTGATGAGTAATTCAAGCTGCTAGCAAGAAAATCAGCTTAAGCCTTCACAACTTCCTGGTAGAGCTTGTCGTAACGCCCACTGATCTTGTCCCAGGAGAAGTCCTGGGAGTGGGCCAGGGCGCGTTGGCAGAAGCCTGGATAGTCCGCGAGAATGGCTTGGACATGGTGGACAAAGTCATCTGGCCGGTCAGGGTCCAGGCTGGCGCCGACTTCGTAATTGGGATAGTAGCTGTCGAAGCCTTCGCCCTGGGTATAAATGACGGGGAGGCCCTGGCTCATAGCTTCCACATAGACTAAGCCGAAAGTTTCCCGTGAGGAGACTAGGGCGAAGATATCCATCTGCCGGTAGAGGTCCCGCATGCCATCGTGGTCTTTGGGGCCGTAGTAGGTCACCAGGGGCTGGTCTTTGACTTGGGCCAGGATGCTTTCATCCCAGGCAGGCCCGATGAGGTGGAGTTCGGCCGCTTGGACATGTTGGTTATAGTAGTCCACCAGGCTGATGAGCTTGGGGATCTGTTTTTCTTTTAAGAGTTTGGCCGTACAGACAAAGCGTAGGGGATGGTGGAGTTCAGCTTGCTTAGCGTCATAGCGGTTGGTGTGCCAGTAGTCGTCGATGCCATTGGCGATGACTTGGGTCTTGGCTTCCAGGTCCGCTCGCATAGAGTCTGGAATATACTTGGCGAAGACTTCCCGCCTGGAGTTCTCAGAGATAAAGACCACTTGATCAGCGTCAGCGAGGACCTTGAGGCCGAGCCGGCGGAGCCAGGGCATCTTCTGGAAGAAGGTCCGGATATCGGCACTGCGGACCGCCACGACATAAGGAATGCCATGGGTCAAGTAGACTTTGTGGGCCAGCCAACCATTGGAGAAGAGGGAGTGGGCGTGGACCAGGTCGAATTGGTCGAAGGTATAGCGCTGTTTGAGGTCCTGCCAGATCTTATAGTGCTTGAGGTGGAAGACATAGCGGTCCGCTTGGCGGAAGGCTTCTACAATCTGACAGTAGTCCCCCTTAGCGGCCAGGCGGTCTTTGGGAAATTCTTTGGCAATGGGGACATAGACGTCGAGGGCCATTCCCGCGGCAACTTGCCGGTCATAGAGGTTCTGGTAGAGAGGGGTGGTGGAATAATAAGAATTAATATGGAGGATGTGCACAAGCGTCGTCCTTTCTGTTAAAATAAGCAATTCCCTATTATTATAGCAAAAAGAACAAAAGCCTAACAGAAGATAAAAAAACTTATAAAATTGCTTTTTTTCTAGGGGAGGGGGCTTAATTACTAGGGCATTATGCTATAATTAGCCTTATATGAAGTAAACGAACTGGAAGAGGAGAGCGAATCATATGAAAATTACAGTTGTCGGTGTTGGCTATGTGGGCTTAGCGAATGCCATCTTGCTTGCGCAAAACCACCAAGTGACAGCACTGGATATCAATGAAAATGTGGTCAATATTATCAATTCGGGCCAACCGCATATCAAAGATCCTGAAATGGAAGACTATATGGCTAATAAAGACCTGGATCTGACAGCAACTACCGATTCGGACCTGGCCTATGCAGAGCCAGACCTCATCATTATTGCAGCACCAACCAATTATGATGAAGTGACCAATTCCTTCGATACATCAGCTGTTGAAGCCGTTCTCGACGATATCTTAGCCCATGATACTGACTGCCCAATTGTCATTAAGTCAACGATACCGGTTGGTTACACAGAGTACATCCGCGAAGAAAAGAATTGCGACCGGATTATCTTCTCACCTGAATTCCTGCGTGAAGGCAAGGCCCTCTATGATAACCTCTACCCTTCCCGGATTATTGTCGGAGATGACGGTCAAGCAGGTCATCTCTTTGCTGAGCTCTTAATTGAAGGGGCAGAAAAGGAAGACATTTCTGTCCGTTTTATGGCGCCAACCGAGGCTGAAGCGGTCAAACTCTTTGCTAATACTTACCTGGCCCTCCGCGTTTCCTTCTTTAATGAATTGGATACCTATGCGGAAGTGCGAGGCTTGGATTCCAAGTCCATTATTGAGGGGATTGGCTTAGACCCACGGATTGGCCTCCACTACAACAACCCTTCCTTTGGCTATGGGGGTTACTGCCTGCCTAAGGATACCAAGCAGATGTTGGCCAACTTCGAAGATATTCCCAACAATATTATCCGGGCAATTGTTGATGCCAATGACACCCGCAAGCAATTTATTGCGGATTCTGTCCTACGTCGCCATCCCGAAACGGTTGGGGTTTACCGCTTGACTATGAAGCAAGACTCTGACAATTTCCGCCAATCAGCCATCCAAGATGTCATGAAAAAATTACGCGGGGAAGGGGTCGAAGTGATTGTCTACGAACCGAGTCTTGAGGGTGAGGACTTCCAAGGTTACCGCTTAGAAAATGACCTTCAAGCCTTCAAAGACCAATGCGACCTGATCATCTCCAACCGTCGCGCCAAAGACTTAGAAGATGTGACAGACAAGGTCTATACCCGCGATATCTATAACGAAAATTAAACAGCCCACACCACTTCCAAGTCAAGCGCTCTTTGCTTGGCTGGAAGTCTTTGTGTGCTTAGAAGAGAAATGAGGAAATTTGGCATGCCAAAAGATCCAGGCAAAGTCCGTCGCGTTCTCCACTTGATGAGTGGTTATGGTGGTGGCATTTCATCATTTATAAAGAATAAGGCTGAGGAAATGCCCCACTATGGGATTGCCTTTGATGTGACGACCTATGACGAGTGTCCGACTGACTTCTGTGAAGCTATTGAGGCCACGGGAGGCAAGCTTTATCCGCTCAGAAATCCGAAGAAAGAAGGCTTCAAAGCTTTTGAAGAGAGCTTAAACCAAGCCCTCGACCATAACGACTATGATGCTTTCTATTGCCATATCAATGGTTACCGGGCCCTTCCTTATTACTATCTCTGCCGGCGTCACAGCCAGGCACCTTTCTATATTCATGCCCATAATTCAAATGATAACCAGGGAGCAAGTCTGATGAACCGCGCCCAAGTCCTGCTTTCACAACGATTGAATCGTTATTTATCGGCTTGTCCGCTCGGTTGTGGTAAGCGGGCGATCTGGGCGATCTTTGGGTCTGCTATTGATCTTGGTGAGATGATGATCATTCCTAATAGTATTCATACAGACCTCTATCTGCGCCCCAATGCTTGGATTGAAGACCAGAAGAAGCAATTAAGGAAAGCCCATGCTTATGGTGAGGACACCCTCTTGATTGGACATATTGGCCGCTTAACAGCGGTTAAGAACCATGAACAAAGTCTTGCTATTGCCCAGGCCATTAAGGACCAAGGGCTAGACGCCAAGCTCTTAATTATTGGTGCTGGTGAGCGTGACCAAGAGCTCAAAGCGGCCGTTCATGCTCAAGCTTTAGAGGATGTTGTGGATTTCACTGGTCGAATCAACCCGATATCCGCCTTTTATCCGCTCTTAGATGCGGTGGTCTTGCCTTCCTATTCTGAAGGCTTACCGACAGTGGTCGTTGAAGCCCAAGCCTTGGGTATCCCTGTCGTGATGTCTAATCGGGTGACGGATGAGGTAGACTTGGACTTGGGTTTAGTCGAGGCCTTGTCCCTTGAAGCTGGGCCAGCAGAATGGCTCCACGCGCTTTGCCGCTTGGCTGCCAAAGACCGACCAGACTTGAGCCAGCGTGAACAAGCTATACAAGCCAAGGCCTTCAGTAATGAAGCTTCTGCCCAGCTCTTTGTTGAATTTTTAGAGGGTGAGCGTCAGCATTTTAACTTTGAAGGGGGGCAGTCCAGTGGCCATCTATAGTCTCATCTTACTTGCAAGTGTCTTCTTAGGGACAGAATTACTGGCTATTCCAACGCCTTTTGCCCAGATGACGCTCTACCGGGTCTTAGCGCTGGGAGTTGTCCCGCTAATCGCTTATCGTTGCTTGCTGAAGGGACCGAGTCTGCAGCTTAAGCGGCCAGGTTATGGGCTCTTCATGATTGGGGCCTATGTCTTCTGGTGGCTCTGGGCCCTGATTTCTGTGCTTTGGGCTCGGGCGCTTGGCCCCTGGGCACAGGCTATCTTCCTTTTAACGATTGGCATTTCCAGCGTGGTCGCCCTGTATTTATGGACCGATAGCCTCCGCCAGTGGAAGCGATTGGTTCAGACGGCCTGGTGGATGATGTCCGCTCTCTTGGTTTGGGGCTATTTTGAAATTATCACGAATATTTATTTCTTTGCGGATATGGCCAAGCTGGATAAGTATGGGACCTTCGCTAGTCAACCCCTGACTCGGTTACCGATTACACATTTTGAGAACCAGAATGACTATGCCACCATGCTCTTGGCCTATCTAGCGGTCAGTGCGATTCTGATGGTCTTATCGCGTGTCAGTTGGCAAAAATTCGTCTATCTAGGCGCTATGGTCTTGGCTGAATACCTCATCTTCAGATCTGGCTCGCGGATGAGTTTGTTGTGCTCCTTACTTTATTTTGTTGTGCTCTTTATCCTGCAGTTCAAGTGGGATTTGAAGCGGCGTTATTATGTGATCGGCTTATTGCTGGCTATCGGCGGGGGGCTTGCCCTTTACTTGGGTTTTCCTCCTATCCGAGAAGCTTTGAATGCCTTGATTTATACAGGCAGGGAAGGTTATATCTCAGGCGATACTGGCCGGGTCAACCTCTGGCGGAATGGCTTAGTTTTCCTGGGAACGACCCTGGGCCTAGGCGTAGGTGCCGGAAATATTGAAAGCTGGATGGCTGACTTCCCTTTACTTCCTACCAAGGGCATTGTCAATATGCACAATTGGTGGTTGGAAATTATGGTGGGCTATGGGCTTTTAGTCTTTATCGCCTATGTTGTGGCCTATGCCTTAATGATCTACCAGCTCAACCGGATCCGCTTGGTTCAGGATCCCAAGTGGCGGCAAGTCAGCAACCAAGTCATCGCTTTCCTTATCATATTTATTCCAGCGAGTGTGACGAGCGCTAATAACATGTATATTGAGTGGCACTGGGTATTCTTTGGCTTACTGATTAGCTACCTAGCCTTAGCCGAGAAGTCCCTAACAATTACAGAGAAAGAACGAGGTAGGATTTATGAGCTTAGCAACAATCATTAGTGAATTGTGGCGTTTTTGTAAGGAAAATCTATTGAAAATTGTAGTAGGAGCAGCTGTTCTGACGGCCTTACTCTTCGGCTTGCGCATGGTGCTGACCGACCATCCAGATGAAGCACTGACGTCTTCTGCAGACCAGACTGTTCAGGTGAATGAGGCGACGCTAGAAGCCTCGAAGGAACGCCTCAAGACGGTCTATGGCCAAGAACCTGCAGAGTTTCAGTTCAGCGCCTTGGTTGAAGATGGGAATGTCTTCAGCAACTCTTTCCTCATTGATGAATACTTGGCCCGTCCTGATATGGTCAAGGAAGCCGAGGAGAAGAGTGGGGTGGAATTTGCGGATAGCTTAGAAGCCGAACAAAACTTAGGCTTATACAAGAATGGCGACTTCCGCGGAGGCCTAGCAGCGGTTCGTGACACCTCCAGCGGGGTAATCACTCTCCGCGTTCTCTTAGGGAAGACCCCTGAAGAGAATAAGAAGATCGCCCAAGCCTACTATGATATTCTCCAAGAGCCCTTGCCCTTTACCCGGGACCTTAATCTGATTATGTTGGGGCGGCCTGAAATTGGTGAACGCTTGGACCTGTCCCAGTATGAAATGGTGGCAAGCCCTAATACCATTGCAAGTATTGTGGGGAGCAACTCTCTCCCTGTCTGGCTCTTAGGACTAGCGGCGTATATTGTGGCTCTCCTTATTACAGCCTTTCTCCTCTTTGTTTGGCGACTCTTCAATGGCAAGATCCGCTATGCTTTTGAATATGTATGGAGCTTCGAGGATGAACACTTATTGGCTAAGTCATTGGATGAAGGCGTTCAGCACTTTATCAGTCAACCCTACGGCAAGGAACGCCTGCTTTTAGCTGAACAAGAAGGCTTGCCCCTTCCGGTAGCTAGCAAGCAGACTTTGGAGGGCTTTAGCGGCCAGGCGGATGAGATTGTGATCCTCCTAGCAGCGGGCCAGAGCCATAAGCAATGGTACCAGGCCCAATACCGCTTAGCTAAGCTTTACCATGTGCCGATTAAGATTGTCCACTTGACCCAAGCTTAAGGAGGAAATCATGCAAGACGACTTGGTTTCGATTATTACACCAGTTTACCAGGCAGAGAAGTATTTGGCGCATACCATTGAGAGCGTCCAGGCCCAGGACTATAAGAACTGGGAGATGCTCTTGGTGGATGATTGCAGTCCTGACCAGAGCGCACAGATCATCAAGGCCTATCAGGCGGAGGATGCGCGCATTAAGTATTTGAAATTAGATACAAACAGCGGGGCGGCTGTTGCCCGCAACCGCGGCTTAGAAGTTGCTCAAGGACGCTATATCGCCTTCGTAGATAGCGATGATTATTGGACCAGCGATAAATTAGCCAAGCAGTTAGCTTTTATGAAAGCGGAGGCTTATGGCTTTACTTATACGAATTTTGCCCAAGTGGATGAGGAGGGGCAGGTCCTTAAAGATAGGGCAGATTTGCCCCAGCACTTGGACTATGACGGGCTATTGAAGAACACGGCCATTGCTTGTTCCACGGTGATGATTGACCGTCACTTAGTCGGTGACTTCCGCATGCCCTTGGTGCGCAAGGGACAGGATACGGCAACTTGGTTGATGTTGATGCGCGAGCGGGACTGCCAGGCCTACCTCTTAGATGAAGTCCTCAACCACTACCGGCAAGTGCCTGGTTCCATATCCAGTAACCGCTTGGGAGCCCTCAAGCGGACTTGGCATACTTACCGGGTATTGGAAGGACTCCCCCTCTGGAAGGCTTGCTATGTTTTTATTTCTTATGCCTTAAATGCGATTAAGCGTCGAATTTAACAAATAAAGTTACAAGAAGCTTAACAAGTATGTTAAAATTCTTGTATGGCCCCGTAGCTCAGCGGATAGAGCATTCGTTTCCTAAACGATGTGTCGGAAGTTCGATTCTTCTCGGGGTCGTTTTTTTATGCCTAAAATCTATGAAAAGAGGAAAGTTGGATGGAAAGTAGTCAAAGAAACGATTGGGACTGGGCATTTGCCGCTTTAAGTGCTTGCCTGGTCTTCGCCCTAACTTTTATTTTCTCTCTGTCACTTACGTCAAGCCCTTGGGCCGAGGCCATTCCTGGCCATGATAGTTCCATGTTTATTTATATGGGGCGGGAGATGGCCAGAGGGGGTGTCCCTTACTTGGATTTTACCGATCATAAGGGAATCAGTATTATCTTAGCCAATGCCCTAGGCTGGCTGATGCCCCATGTTAACCGCTTTGGTGGGATTTATTGGGTCGAACTCCTGTCCCTCCTTGCCTTCACGGGACTGACCTATCACATGGGCCGCCAGGTCTTAGACCGGCCACGGTCGCTCCTAGCAGTCGCTGTGAGCTTACTCGTTTTGGATCCGCTGATTGAGTCGGGTAATTTGACGGAACTTTATGCTCTAGCTGGGATTATGCTGACGCTGCTTGCTTACTTGCGTTATTTTGAAGCCAACTCCTTACCGGCTTGGTCTTACTTCTTGGTCGGCTTGTCCGGGGCCTTTGTCTTTAATTTAAGGGCCAATATGATCATCAGTTGGCTGCCCTTGATTGCATTGATCTTTGTTCATTTATTGATTCATAAGAATTATGCGGAGATGAAGCGTGCGGTGGCTTGGACCAGTCTAGGGATACTGACTTTTATCCTGCCGGTTTCTTTATATTTGCTCTACCAAGGAGCTTTTGCTGAGATGGTTAATTTTTCGATTCTTTTCAACCTCCAGTATCTGAACGATAGTAAACTCACGACGGAAGAAATCCTTATGAAGTTGGAAGAGAAGCTAGCTTTCTACCATCTCCTAGGACTGGGGGGCTTGGGACTTTTGGCCTGCTTGGTCAAGGACCGGGGCAGGGGTCAGACCTACTGGCGTCTAGGGGGTTACCTTCTAGCCTTTGGAGCGACCTTCTATTCGACGCTCTTGTCGGGGCGTTTCTATCCCCACTACTTTATGGTTCTCGTGCCCTTCTTCAGTCTATTAATTATCCAGGCGCTCCGCCTCTTTGATCTTAAGCGGGGACAGGCGCTAGTCAACTTGGTCCTAATCGTTCTTGTAGCCTATCTCTTTAAGTATCCGGCTGATATCTTCTACAACCGGGTCTACAGTGTGAGCCTAGCGGAGGACCATCCCACCCTAGTCGCCAAAGTCGACCAGCTGGGCCCTGGATTCAATGGCCAGCTCAAAGGACCTGGCGACTGGCAATGGGCTCTTGGGACAGATGAACGCTATGTCTGGGCCTTAAAACGGAGTTCCACTAAGAATAAATACGAAGCAGCCAGCCAGCGTATTGTCGCTGAGAGCCAGCCGGGGGAGACGCTCTATAGTCATCGGATTGGTGGGGCCTTCTATCTCTTAGCTGACCGCCAGGCCCCTAGCCGCTATTTCAACCTGCCGGCGGTCGATTTAGATCAGGCCGAAGCAGTGGCCAAGGAATTCCGCTCGGATTTGACCCGTCAACCGCCCCAGATGCTGGTTATCGAAGACAAGCTCAAGGCACGTTCTCCCCTGGACCGGTCTCAAGTGGAAACAGACTTTCTGGCTTGGATCCAGAATAATTATGAGGAAATCGACCAGGTTGGAGAATTTCACCTCTATAAAAAATTACCAGCCAGACCCTGAGTATGAAAGGAGTCAGAAATGAAATTATTGAAGAACATCTTTAACGTGGCCCTGTCTAATATCATTGGTTTTGGAACAAGTTTCATCATCAACTTCCTCCTCCCAGCTATTCTGACCGTTGCTGACTATGGCAATTACCGCGAATATATCATGTATACTTCAATAACTTACTTGTTTAACTTTGGTTATAATGATGGGATCTATATTAAATATGGGGGCAGGCGAATTGAGGACTTGGATCCCCTAGAAATTCGCTCTGAGCATAATTTCATTGTGGTCTATCAGCTCTGTGTTTTTGCTTTGATGCTGACCTATTCCCTAGCCGTTAAGAATCCTATCTTAGCCCTCTTCTCAACCGTTACTCTCTTCGATACGATTAATATGTACCATCAGAATTTCCTCCAGGCAACGGGACAGTTTGCGACCTTCTCCCGGGCTAATATTTCCAAGAGCATCTTCTATATCCTGACCTTGCTGGCCGCTATTTTCCTCATGCGAAGTGACAATTACTATCTTTATATTGTCCTCAATATTTTATCCTATCTCTTCTTGACGGTCTTCTATGAATACCGCTTCATCAAAAACCAGGGCTTAAATTTTATCTTCTCTTGGAAGAAACACTTGGGCCTCTTCCGGGTGGGCTTCTTTATCCTTTTTGCCAACATGTCGCTGACCTTCGTGGGGTTGATTGGCAGTTGGGTGACTAAATGGTGGTATGCAATTGAGGAATTCGCCCAGTATTCTTTCCAGAATTCCGTCCTCAATGTCATCCTCTTGATCGTTAACGCGGTGGGCATGGTCTTCTACAATGTCATTGCTAAGCGTAAGGACCAGATGCTCTTGAATGTGATCAAAAGAGCCTGTATCTTCTTGGGGATCTTGAGTGGTTTTGCTTTCTTTATCTTTAAATGGATTATCTTGACCTTCCTGCCCAAGTATGAACCGGCCACAACGCTCTTATCGGTCACCTTTATTGCGATTCCTTATATTATGTTGTCGCGGATCTTGGTGGCTAATATTTATAAGGCAACAGTCCCGGAACGTCAATACTTCCGCGATAGCGCCCTCTACGCGGCTTTATCCTTTATCTTTGTGGCAGGCCTATCCTTTGTCTGGCATGATATTCTAACCGTTGCCATGGCGACGACCCTCTGCTATATCTGCTGGTTCTTCTATACTAGCCAAATCCGTTTTACTTATCTTAGGAACCATTGGCGGGAGGTCTTCCTCTTGCTTAGCCATGCCCTCTGTTTTTATGCAGTAGCTAACTTTATGCCCTTTATCGGAGGTGCCCTTGTTTACCTTCTCTACTTGGCTGCTGTGCTCTTCTTCTACCGCGATTGGCTGCTTGAAGCCAAGCAGCTGCTAACTGACTAGCTTGGCTATGCCGTCAGTGAGTATCCTAATGATCTTGTAAAGGCAGGGGTGACCAGTCAATAGTCACCCCTGCTTTTTTGTGCACAAAAACTCCCCTGGGGTTTCCAGGGGAGGGGCTAAGCTGAATTAGCGGGTCCATTCGTTAGCGGGGCTGCTGGCATAGTGGGGGAGCAGGACTTTTTCACAGGCCAGGCTGATGAGAAGGGCGACGAGGGTAGGGACTAACCAGCCTAGGCCTTGACTGGATAGGGGCAAGTAATCCACTAGGGAACTGAGGACAGGCAGGCTGACGTTGAAAGTAGTCTGCAGCATGTCGACCAAGGGCAGAGCCACAGAGACCGTGGCAGCCACTAGATAGGAGAGGGAGCCAAAGTTGAAGACGTCCTGGCTGATGCCCATGAGGATAAGAACCAGGGCTACGGGGTAGATAACTGTTAGGACAGGAACAGAGAAGGCCAGTAAGTTATTTAAGCCGAAGTTGGCAACTAGGAAGGAGAAGCCGGTCCAGATAAAGACCCAGGCCCGGTAGGAGAGATTGTCCTTGAATAATTGCTTGAAGTACTCAGCACCGGAAGTGATGAGGCCTACGCAGGTTGTCAGGCAGGCCAGGGTGAAGATGCCGGCGAGGAAGACCAGGCCGAAGTTACCGAGAGAGGCTTGGACCGCTTGGGTTAAGATAAAGGCCCCATTATCGGCCCCAGCGAGTTTTTGCGAGGAGACCATACCGATGGCGGCTAGCATGGCGTAGACTAGGAAGAGGACCAGGCCAGCGAGGAGGCCGGACTTCATGGTATACTTGGCCACTTCATGCTTGTCTTGGACCCCGAAGCGACGGATAGCCATGGAGATGACGAAGCCGAAGTTTAAGGCGGCGACAGCGTCCATAGTGTTGTAGCCTTCGAGGAAACCTTGGACAACAGGACTTGCGGCATAGGCATCGACCGGTTCAGCGACGCCTTTAGGCATGAACATGACCCGGACAAACATGAGGGCAATCATCAGGAGCAGCATAGGGGTGAGATATTTACCCACGCGTTTGACCAATTGGTTGGGTTTGAGACAGAGCCAGAGTGCCAAGGCGAAGAAGACCAAGGTATAGAGCAGGCGTGCTAGGCCTAGGCTCATGGCTTCGGGGATATAGGGGGCGACTGCCATCTCGAAAGGAACGGATCCTGCCCGAGGGATTCCTAAGCCAGGCCCGATGGATAAATAAATAGCTGTGGTAAAGATGATGGAAAATTTAGGCCCGACGCGGTTAGCGAGCTGGGAGAGGCCCTCTGACTTACCGACGACAATGGTTCCTAAGACGGGAAAGATGACAGCTGTCACCGCAAAACTAACCAGGGCCAACCACGTTTGGCTCCCCGCTTGATTACCAAGCAATGGTGGGAAAATTAAGTTCCCAGCCCCAAAAAATAAACCAAACAGCATGATAGAAGTTTGTAGAAATTGACTTCGTGATAACTTGTTCATCATAATTCCTCCTTAATTTTCCAAAACTAACCAGCAACATTTCTGACTTTGAAAACCATAAAAAAACGCCCCTTGTCCTATAGACAAAGGGCGAAATAGTCCGCGGTACCACCTTTATTCTTACCGAAATAAGCGCTCAAGCATCCAACAATGCCGGGGGAGGATAACGCACACCACTGCGGCAAGACTTACTTCGCTTCAGCCTTGCAATCAAGAAAATGATTTTCGAACTTATGGCCGTTATAAGCTTCCACCTAACGCTTACTCTCTATAAACTTTCATAAGTCTACTCGTTTTTCTATGTTTTTTCTGGTCTTCAAAAGTTAAACCCATTGTAAGACGGATTCTCATAATTGTCAAATGTTTTTCTTAAATTTCTTAATGTTTTTTTTATTTCAAGGGCTATACAAGCTAAAAATGATGAAGGAATCTAATGAAAAACTAATCTACTTGCTGCATCCGACCAGTATCGACATCGTAAACGGCCCCGGAAATGATGATATCATCGGGGATCAGGGGCGAGGCTTTGAGCCGAGTGATGTCTTCGCGGACGCTGTCTTCCACATCGCTGAAGGGGAGGAAGTCCTGGCCCTTGACGTCGACGCCGAGGTCTCGCTCCAGTTGCTCAGCAAAGCCTTCATTGGTGAAGGTTTGGGCCCCGCAATCTGTATGGTGGATGACAATGATCTCTCGTGTGCCGAGTTGTTGCTGGGAGATAACCAGGGACCGGATCGTGTCATCAGTGACCCGCCCACCGGCATTCCGTAAGATATGGGCGTCACCTAGGGCGAGTCCTAGGGCCTGGGCCACGTGGAGACGAGAATCCATGCAGGTGACAATGGCCACCCGGGTTTTGGGAGGGAGGGGCAGGTGCGTATCTTCATGTAGGTCAGCATAGGCTTGGTTGGTTTTTAAGAATTTTTCAAAGTAAGACATGGTTTTCCTCCTGATCGCTGTGTCATTTAAGTTGGGATTATCTTATCACTTTTTAGGGGGCTTGTCGCTGATCAGTCACTGGCGCTGGCATCACGATGGGAGGGGAAGGGGGAAGGAATTGACGAAGTAAAGTTTGTAATGCTCTGAGAGAGATCTTAATAGGATTAGCCTTAGCAACATTCAAGTAAAATAGCGCCAGACATGAGGAAGCGTCTGGCGCTATTTTACTAGAGCGCTTTGTCTCTTTCATTGATGAGTTGGTAGTAGATACGGGATGTAAACCAATAATAGATTAAGTAACAGATAGAGAAGCCCACAATGACACCGACTACGCTCAAGACAATAGTCACTGTATGAACAGCTTGAATCATTCTCAAGAGATTATTGAAGACAAGTTTGGAGGCAGCTAGGGTGTGGAGGATGGCTACAGCAAGGGGCAGAATGAAGACCCAGAGGATTTGTGAGCGAATGGTACGCTTGATAAGCTGATCTTCTAGGCCAACACGCTTCATAATTTGGAAATTCTTACGATCGTCTAGTCCTTCAGAAATTTGCTTGTAGTAGAGCATGAGTCCGGTTCCTAGGATGAGGATAAGGCTTGTTACGATCCCTAAGAAGAGGAGGCCGCCGTTAATTTCAAAAAGACTATCTTGAATTTCTTGCCGGGATTCAAATTCGAGCCCTAAGTTCGCAAAGTCTTCAGCCTGCTTCGTCAAAGCTTCTCCATCACCTTCTCCGTTGAAGTAAACAGCATAGCGAATAGGAGCTGGTAGGAATTGTTTGGCTTGTGGATCAATGGCTGTTGGAAAAGCTTGACGGACAGCTTCGAAGCTCTCAGAGTCAGGGACAACAATGGAAATAGCTTCCACTCCAATATTATAGCCAAGGGTATGCTTAACTGGCCCTTGGATGTCATAGGACTTTGTATTTAAAACTACTTTATCTTTAATTTGGATATTGGGTCGATTGGCAGAGAGGAGAATTTCGTCAGATTTAAGTTCGATCTTTTCTCCTGTACGGCTACGATAGTCAGAGAGAGGCTCCACCAAAAGGTAGACGCCCACTTGATCATTCTGTGGCAGGCTGTTCGGTTCAATTGGACTTAAGCGCTGGTTCTCTAGGCTGGCAAAGCTAGAGAAGGACTGGTGATAGAAGTGCTCTGTCAATTCGAGGTCTTGGCCTGCTAACTGAAGGCCTTGGTTTAGAAGCTCGATCGCATCTTGGTCGCTATTGAGGTCAGGGCTTTGGGTCGAGATTCGGTAGTCTGTCTCTATGATTTGTTTGGGTTGGCTAAGCATGCTAGCAAAGAGGCTAGTCGTTAAACCAAGGACTAGGATGACACCGGTGCTTAGGACAGCGATGCTAGCTAGGCTAATGGCATTGGCTCGCATCCGGTAGAGCATACCAGATAAAGTTAAGAAATGGGTGGGTTGGTAGTAATAGTTGGGCCTGCGTTTAAGAGCGAGAAGAAGGCGGATGATCAAGGCTCTGAAGATGAGATAGGTACCTATAATAACAAGGATAACGGCAGCGAAGAGGAGGGGGATGGCATTGATGACTTGGACATTTTGGTTGGCTGTGAGATAACCTGCTATCACCATAGCCAATCCGACCAGGCCAAAAAGAAGGTTTCCTCGGGGCTCACGCTCGCCTGCCTTTTCTTGGTGGAGCCAGTGGATAGGATTATAGCGCCAGAGTTGGAAGCGGAGCTTAAGATAAAGGAAGACTTGAATGGCGAGATGGATGCCCACGATGATGGCTGCACTTATAGCAGAAAAAGAATAAGCCATAAGGGGGACACCGACTTGGCCCATAATTTTGTTGAGGGCAAGGAAGATTAGAGCGCCTAATAGTTGGCCTGCTAAGAGAGACAAAGCTGTAATGATAAGGAATTTGATCATTTGTTCATGAACGATAATCCGTCGAATATGTTTCTTCTCCAGACCAAGGATATTGTAGATACCGAGCTCTTGTTTACGCTGCTTTTGGTAGAAGTTATCGGCATAGATGACAAAGAGGATTGTGAAAAAGCCCCCAATAATGGCACCATTTCCCATGATAGTAGGTAAGATAGCGTGTCGCTCCCGGACATAATCATTAGAAATAAGCGAAAGTACAACATATTCAAGGGCGAACATTAGAGAAACAGAAAAAATATAAGGAAGATTTAAGCGGTGATAAGCCTTGAGGTTTCGGATGGCCAACCGCCAGGATAGACGTTGGTTCATTAGTATTGCTCCTTCCGATTTAAGAGAGCCAGGCTATTAGCTATCTGTTCTTGAAATTCAAGAGAGCTTGCTTGCCCGCGATATATCTCATGAAAGACAATCCCATCCCGAATAAAAAGAACGCGCTTAGCGGCTGAAGCTGCCCGAATAGAGTGGGTAACCATCAAGATGGTATTGCCTTCCTGGTTAATGCTTTGGAAGAGGCGCATCATTTGGTCCGCTGTTTTAGAGTCGAGGGCGCCTGTTGGTTCATCAGCGAGAACAAGGTCTGGATCGGTGATGATGGCACGAGCAATTGCAACACGTTGGCGCTGGCCCCCAGAGATCTCGTAAGGAAAGTGTTTAAGTAAGGACTCAATGCCCAGAAGCCTGGCTACGTTTTCAAGTTTTCGCTTCATGTCATCGACCTTACAACCTGAAAGGACTAGGGGAAGAAGAATGTTGTCTTGGTTGTTAAAGGTATTTAAGACGTTGAAGTCTTGGAAGACGAAGCCCAATTGTTCGCGACGGAACTTAGCAGTGTCTTGGCTAGAAATATCCGCTAACTTTTTCCCATTTAAGCTGACTTGGCCAGCACTAGGCTGGTCGAGGGTTGCAATGATATTGAGGAGCGTTGACTTACCTGAACCTGATTCACCCATAATGGCAATGAACTCGCCCGCTTCTACCGTGAAGTTAACATCTTTAAGGGCAATGACCTGGTTTGGCCCCTTGCCATAAATTTTTTGAATGTGCTGGACATTAAGTAACATATTATCAAGTCCTTTCCTGTTTTATAAGCTTTGGATTAATTTTATTTTAGCGCACAAAAAGCGGGCCAGCCTTTATCTAAACTTACAAAGGGGCCCGCTAAACTTACAGTTTTGTAAGATGGGAAGGGAAATGAATCGTGAATTGACTACCTGAGCCAGGCTCAGATTTGACAGTGATGGGTTGATTAAGCCGTCGACTGATCTTACCAACTAAGTAGAGGCCAAGACCACTGGATTGCTGGTTAAGCCGCCCATTAAAACCAGAGTAGCCCTTATCAAAGATCTTGGCAATATCACTCTCATGGATGCCAATACCAGTATCAGCAATCGTCAGACTTTTATCTGTTGCCTTATAGGAGATAGTGATGCTTTGGCCTTTAGCATATTTAAGGGCATTATTTAAAAGTTGGTCTACCATAACTTGGGTCCAATTGGCATCCGTGATAACTTGGTCATCAATCGCCTGGTAGTTAAGCTGGGTGTGGTTATGAATAAAGGACCAGCGATAGCGTCTGAGCAGTGGTTTTATGATATCGTCCAATTTGACTGGTGCAATGACGAGGTCGGTATCAGGATGGCTAAGTTTGAGATAAGCAAGCGCAGCCTGGGTATAGCCTTCAATCGCTAAACTTTGCTCTTTGAGATCGGCCTTACTGATGGGGGCCGAACTATCCGTCATAAGTTGGAGAGCGGACAAAGGCGTCTTCACTTGGTGGACCCAGTGGATGAAATAGTCATCGATATCCTTTTGTCTGGCGATGGTATCTGACTTGAGCTGGTAAAGTTCTTCTTTGGTCGAGATTAGCTCATCTTCTATCTTTTGTTTTCTCCTAAAAGACAGGAAAGTTAGGATGAAATAGAGTCCAGACAAGAAGAATAGCCAGGAGAGGGCGAGCCTGGAGACCGCAGGATTGATGTCGGCGAGGAAGAAGATGAGCATTAAGATTAAAAGTGAGCTGATGACCCAAAACAGCTCGAGGCGGATAGATTTAAAGAAGCTATTCATTGATTGCCCCTCCCTCTTCTTCACTATCTAAGAAAAGCGCATAACCTAAACCTTTCTTAGTGAGGATGAATTCGCGGAGATTAATGCGAGCTAATTTCTTCCGAAGTCTGGAAATATTGACCGCCAGGGTATTATCATCGATATAAGCTTCGTCTAGCCAGCAGGCATCCATTAGGGCTTCGCGACTGACTAGGGCACCTTGCGCTTTGAATAGGGTTTGTAGGATAAGAAGTTCCGTCTTGGTGAGATCAATGTCTTGATTTCCGTAAGTTAGCCGGCTTGTATCCAAGTGAAGTTTCACGTCATGATAGGTCAATTCATTAGCAGGTACTGAGAAATCATAGCTTCGACGTAAGAGAGCCTGGATCTTAGCAACGAGGACAGAGAGTTCAAGCGGTTTGCTGATGAAGTCATCACCGCCCATCTGCATGGCCATGACCATGTCCATGGCTTCAGTACGTGATGAGATAAAAATAATGGGAAGTTGAGATTGGCGACGGATTTCCTGGCACCAATAATAGCCATTATAGATGGGGAGATTCACATCGAGGAGGATAAGATGGGGATCGAAGGCGTCAACATGCTCAAGTATATGAGTGAAGTCTTGAACACAGGCTACATCATATTGCCACTTGCGTAAGTGGTCTTCAAGCAGTTGAGCAATCAAATGATCATCTTCAATAATTAAGATACGCATAGGAAGTCTCCTTTACGTGGGATTAGAGTATTTTGAAGCAAAATTTTCTCATTCACTAACAGAACTAGTCATCTATAGCAGGAATGAGCTTAGCTTATTTGATGAGCTAAAAAGTCAGTTTGGCTCTTTCAATCAGCTGGGAATAATTTATCCTTATCTTATCATTGCTTAATGACCTTTGTCACACTTTAACTTGAAGCTTGCTAGACGATAGATTCTGGCTCTTTACGATCAAATTTAAAAGGTAATGAATGCTCACCGACACAATTTGATTAGGGACATAGAAAATTTGTTATAATAGCTAAGTAAAAAATAAATGATGGGAGCGTGTAAAGTGACCGATTCAAAAAATTCGCTAGCCTTTAAGCTAATCGGGATTCTAGCCCTGGCTATCTGCTTACTGGTGGCCTTTCGGACAGGGCAAGACAAATTAGGCTACCATGTGGATGAATATTATTCCTATGGCTTGGCCAATTCCTACTATAAGCCCTTTCCGGATGATTATAACCAGTGGCTGAGCCCAGATTATTATGCGGACTATCTCACCACTTCGGAAGAGGATCGCTTTAGCTACGGGTCGGTTTATTATAAGCAGACCCAGGATGTCCACCCGCCTTTTTATTATATGGTCCTCCATACGGTGTCTTCTTTCTTCCCAGGAAGCTTCTCTAAGTGGCTCGGTTTGGGACTCAACTTGGTCGTCTATGCCTTAATTTTGCTCGTGCTCTATTTCTTTTTGCGCGAGCTCTTGGCGAATCGCTGGCTGGCCCTAGCCTTTGCGACTTTCTACGGGCTGAGTCTGGGTGGGTTGAGCTCCTTTGTCTATATCCGCATGTATCTCTTGCTGGCCCTGATCCAAGTTGTCTTCGCCTATGTCGCTTACAAGTATCTGAAAACACCTAGTCGGAAGTTCCTGCTCGCGGCTATGGCGACCACCCTCCTCGGAGGCCTAACCCAGTATTATTACTATATCTTTGCGGGAATCCTGACTGCAGTCCTCTTTGTTCTCCTCTGCTTACAAAAAGAAGTCAAGGCGGCGAGTCGATTTGCCCTAGGACAAGCCCTGAGTGTGCTGGCTTGCATCGCCATCTTCCCAAGTACTATCGACCACCTCCTCAATAGCGGTCGGGGGAATGAAGTGGTGGGCAACTTGTTTGGAACCCAACAAGTCGATCAGTTGAGGGCCTTCTATGACTTAATCATGGACCAGCTCTTCGCCGGTTACGGCAAAGCTCTCTTAGCTTTCGCTATCCTGGCTTTCCTTGTCTTATGCTGGCAGCGAAAAGCCCTGGACAGCTTTCTTCTGCTCGCTCTGCCTACCGTCTTAGGGGTGGCCTTGATTGCCTTGGTTTCCCCTTATCCTTCAGCCCGCTATATCTTCGCCTTTTATCCCCTAATCATTGCCTGTGCAGGCCTTCTCTACCAGCAAGTTTTGGCGCCAATCCCAGATTTTGATTGGGCTAAGCTGGCCTTGCTTGTCTGCTTCTTAGGAGGCTTGACCTATATGGGACACCGGGAATATGAAGTAGATTATTTATATCCCGAATCTGCTGACTTTATGCACATCGTGAAAGCGAATAATCAGTCACCAGTCATTGTCATTCCTCAGGCTAGTGAACCCCAACGCATTGTTTGGCATACGGAGGAGCTTATCCAATTCCCAGCCATCTATCCGATCGAGGCGCGCCAGGGAGATTATAGGGAGAAGATCCAGCAGATGACTCATGGCCCGGTTGAGGATGAAGTAACGTTATTGATCCACCGCGATGTCCTTAACCAACATCCCGAAGTTCTTAAGGCTCTCTATGACAAGTTCGGTTTCAGTGAGAATACTTGGCTGGGGCGGAACCGCCACTTTGAACTCTACCGATTGCACTAACTAATCAGAAAAAGGAGCGGACGGATGGCAGGAATTGCGATTTTCATGGCCTTATTTATGGCCGTCTGTGGCCTTATGATCTGCTGGCAGGCCTGGCGAATTGCCTATAAGGAGCGCTTGGACTTGCTCAATGGCTACCAACCGGTCCGTCTGACCGGCAAAGATCGGACAAACTTTGCCCGGGGGATGGGCCAGGGACTGGGGCTCATCGGACTTGCGGTCGCCTTAACCGGCCTGGGCCTTCTCCTGATCCAATCCTTGTGGTCCTGGTTGGTCTTTGGCCTGGGCTTTGTCCTGGGCCTGGGGCGGATTATCTGGACCAACCAGCGTTACCATGGATTGTTTTAGGTTTTCTTTTGGATATATTTTTATTTTGTTAGTTGATTAATGATTAAATATGAAGTTTTAGCTATTCAAAAATGAGCAGTAGTGGAACTTTGAAGTTGGTCGTTAGCCACGTATAAGCAAGCAAAGCGAATTACGGATCGTTGGCGCAAGCCATACGAACCGTTTGAGACTTGCTAGGTGAGAAGAAGGTAGCAACGCTGCTGGCGCAGCCTTGAACTTCATCTCTAAGTCGCTTCGCTCCAAGAGCTGAAGCTGCCCGAACCGGTGCTGCTTTAGCCGTTGACGCTTCAGCGACTTACGGATAAAGTACAAAACGGCGAAAGCCGTTCTTGAACCACCATAATTCAACGACCAAATTCAAAAGTGGAACGGATGCTCAACAGTACAAATTAACATATTATATTTGATTATAAAAGCCTTTCGACTGGCACTTAGCTGGCTAGTCGAAAGGCTTTTTTCTATGCATTTTGCTGGCTTCGAGGGAATATGATACGGGCTTGGAAGCCTTGGGGGGAGAGGGCTTGGACTTGGAAATCGCCATGGTGGTTGTCCATAATCTGGCGGACGATGCGCAGGCCGAGTCCGTGCTGGCCCTGGAAGGCTTCTTGGTCCTTGTTTTTCTTAGCAAGCGCGGCTTGGAGGGCCTGGATTTCTGCTGGGGACAGGCCTTGGCCGTTGTCGGAGACGCTAATACTTATCTCATCGTTAAGGTCTTGGAAGGCAACTTGAATCCGGCAGCCCTGAGGATTGTGGCGGATGGCGTTGCTGATGAGGTTGCTTAAAGCCCTCTGGACGAGGTTCTTGTCGGCTACAAGCAGGCTGGGCTTTCCTGAGCCTTGGTAGGAGAAGTCGATGGTGTAGCGGTCTTCGTCTAAGCTATTGAGGAAGTCGGCGACGACTTGCCGGCAGAGGGCAAGTAAGTTGACTTCTTCTAGCTTGAGGGGCTGCATCTGGTAGTCCAGGCGCGAGGAGAGGTTGAGGTCCTCCACTAGGTCTTTGATTTTTTGGCCTTGGATAAAGATAGCTGTGATCTTCTTTTGGTCGCTAGGCTCTAAGTGTGGATTACTTAAGACTTGGTCGGCATAGCCTATGACCATGCTCAAGGGGGTGCGGATGTCGTGGGAGATACTTGAGATCCACTGGCTCCGAGCTTGGTCCTTGTTCTTAAGTTCAGCTCGCTGAGATTGAAGGAGGCTGGAGGCTTGGTTAATTTTTTGAGCGATTGGGGTGAAGGGGCCAGCTAGTTTGAGGTCCAGCCTCTGTTGGCTAGGCAGGGCTTGGATGGCTTCAGCTAGGGGGCCGAGTGCGCGCAGTAGGCGACGGTTAGTGAAGAAATAGATGGCCAGCAGGAGGGCGAAGTCGATAGCCAGGACCAGGAAGATAAATTTAGGCGCTTGGGCAATAAACTTATAGGGCCAGCTGGGGTGCTGGAGCTTCCAGTAGCTCTGCTTGGGGTAGGCCACAACCAGGAGGCCCTGGTCAGATGTGCCAGTAAAGGTGGGATAGTCAGCCAGGTAACCGCTGTTGAAGGAGGCCAATTCCGCTGTTGTCACTTGCCCGCCTAGGTCGATAGGGGTGTTGGCTGACTGCCAGAGAATCTTAGGGGAATCCTTGGCCAAGAAGAAGGCCCAGGCCCCTTCTTCCTTGAGCCGCCGGGCACCGCTGGGACTGATTTGGTAGCGGCCTTGGTCTGCCTTGATTTCTTGGGCGACCTGGTCAGCCAGCTGCCAGGGGGAACCGTCTTTTTGGTAGGGGCTGGCCAGGAAGGCGAAGACGAGGAGGTTGACGATGAGGAGTAGAGCTGCACTGCTGACTATAATACGGATATAGCGGCTGAGGGCCTTGTGCCATGCTTCCATTAGGACTGTCCTTTCGTGAGCAACTTGTAGCCTAGGCCCTTAGCGGTGACCAGGCATTGGGGATGGGAGGGGTCTGCTTCAATCTTCTTACGGACCCGGCGGACATGGGTCATCAGGGCTTCTTCATAGCCAAAAGGATTGTCCCCCCAGATGGCTAGGCAGAGATTATCGATGGTGACAATCTTTCCCTCATTGCGGTAGAGCATGCGCAAGAGGGCCACTTCCTTGGCGGTCAGGCGGACTCTTTCCTCGCCCCGGATGACTTCAGCTGCTTCGAGGTCAACCTGGCAGTCCAGGAGGTCAAAGCGGCTTTCAGCCTTGGGATAGGCTCGCCTGAGGATGGCGGTAATCTTATAGAGGAGTTCCTTGGCCAGGAAGGGCTTGACCACATAATCATCCGCACCCAGGTCATAGCCCCGCAAGCGGTCCTCCGCTTCACCCCGGGCAGAGAGGAAGAGGATGGGGTAGTTCTGGCCCTGGCGCAGGCGCTGCATGAGGTCAAAGCCATTCATATCGGGCAACATGATGTCCAAGATGGCGAGGTCGGGTGGCGTTTTCTTTACTAGGTCCAGGGCTTCCTCAGCCGATTGGGCGGTATAGATTTCCTGGTAGCCCCCTTGCCTCAGAAAGTCTGCGGTCATCTCCAATAAGTCCCTCTCATCATCGACTAAAAGGATCTTTTTTTCTTTTAAATAATGGCTAGTCATCGGCACTTCCTCCTTAAGGCTATTATAGGCAGGAAAAAAAGGGGAAGCAATGCTTCTTGGAAAATGTCAGGGAAATGTCAGTTTGGGGCCAGGATGCTGTCAGCTTGTCTTGTTATGCTAGAGACAAGTCAGGAAGAAAGGATGATCACAATGACTGACTATATCATCGAAAGTCATAAGTTAAGTAAAGTTTATAAGGATTTTATCGCTGTCGACGAAGTCTCTCTCCATGTGAGACGGGCTTCGATCTATGGCTTGCTGGGGCCGAATGGGGCAGGCAAGTCTACCGCGATGAAGATGCTCTTGGGACTGACGGCCCCATCTTCTGGCACTTGCCAGATTGACGGACTGAGCTTCCCTGAGGACCGTCAAGCTATCCTGCGCAAGGTCGGGGCCTTGATTGAGGCGCCATCCTACTATGCTAACCTCAGTGGGCGGGAGAACTTGGATTTGATTCGGCGCATCTTGGACCTGGGTCCAGAAGCTGTGGACCAAGCCTTGGACCAGGTGGACTTATTGCCCTATGCTGACCGGCTTGTCCGCCACTATTCGCTAGGGATGAAGCAGCGTTTAGGGATTGCCTCGGCCTTGATTGGACAACCCCCGCTCTTAATCCTGGATGAACCCACCAATGGCCTCGATCCGGCGGGCATCCATGAGATCCGCCAACTCATCCTCTCTCTGCCGCAACGCTATGGCTGTACGGTCTTGATCTCTTCCCATCTTTTGTCAGAGATGGAGCAGCTGGTAGACGACCTCTGCATCATGAACCGGGGCCACCAGCTCTACGAAGGCTCACTGGCTGACTTGAAAGCCCAAGCAGGTGGCCAGGAGTCATTAGAAGACCTCTTCTTAAATCTCATCATGGCGGATAATCATGGACAAGGAGGGAGCTCTCATGTTAAAAGCCTTGCTGATTGAGGGGAAGAAGCTGAAGCGGACCGGGATTGTACCGGGGCTACTGTTGACTGGCCTCCTGGGAGCAGCCCTGCTTGCTCTGACATATGTCTTGCGGCGTGACCAGCTCTTGAACTTGCCCGGTGACCCCATCCAAGTCCTCCTGGTCCAACTTTATGGGATACTGACCTTGCTGAACATGCTGGCGCTCATCCTCTCCACAGTTCTTAGCTATGATTTGGAGCGTCGCGGTCAGGCGATCAAGCACCTCTACTTCTTGCCCTATTCTCTGGCTCGGATGTACCTGGCCAAGTTATGCCTCTTAACCCTTCTCTACGGGTTTAGCCTTCTCATCGAATTTGCCGCCTTGGCGAGCTTGATGGCAGGGCAAGTAGGCTTCACGGCTGATCGGCTGGCCTTAGTTGGCTCAGCATTTGGCCTGGCCTTTCTCTCGTCCTTGCCGGTCCTGACAGGGATGGTTCTTGTAGCCTCTCGCTGTCAGAACCTGTGGACCTCGCTGGGGGTTGGCTTAGTTGGCCTCCTCACTGGACTCGCCCTTGCCAACTTCAACCAGCCAGTGGTTCTTATCCATCCCTTTGTCTTGATGTTCCAGCCTTCTGCCAGGATGACCTTCACTTTGTCAGAGGGGATGGTCGGCTTGGCGGTCTTATCGGCCCTGTTTTACATTATCTGGGGCGTCTATCTTGCCCACAGCCGCCATTATGAATAAGAAAGGAGTCTATCCATATGTTAACGGTCCTAAAAGTTGAAAGCCTTAAGCTGCGCCGCACCCATATCTTACCCCTGATATTGATTGCCCCCTTACTGATTATCCTAAGCGGTGTGCATTCGATTTCGGCTTATTTTACCCCGGAATATAAGGGGGCCTGGGGCGCTATGTTTATCCAATCCTGCCTCTTGTATGCCTACTACCTCCTGCCCTTCACCATGATTGTTGTTGCTTTAATGCTCAAGCGCTTGGAAACGAAGGATCGTGCCTTAGTCAAGCTGCTCAGTCTGCCGGTGAAAATAGGCCAAGTGAACCTGGCTAAATTTATCGTTCTGGTCGCTTTCTTAGGACTAGAAATCCTCTTCTTCCTCTTTGTTTTTATACTGGCGGGCCTTCTAGCCACACACTGGGCAGAGATTGACCAGGCGGTGCCCTTAGCCTACTTGGCCAGCAAGTGTCTGGGGATCTTTCTCACTATGTTGCCCTGCCTGGCCTGTATTTGGCTGTTTACTATTGTGATTAGCCAGCCCTTCTTATCCCTGGCTCTGAATTTATTCCTGGTTATTCCCAGTATTCTATTTGCCAACACCAGCTTGTGGATGCTTTACCCTTATTGCTACAGTGGCTATTATGTCAGCTGTGCCATGGCTGACTTCCAGAATGGCCTTGAAGCGACCTCTTTTAACGGCTTAGTCGCCCTAGTTTTCGGCAGTCTCTTCTTAGGCCTGGCCCTACTTTTGTCTAGCCGATACTTTGCCCACCGCGAACGCCACTAAGGTCAGCTTGGTCGAAAGGAGTAGGCGCCTGACTTGGAAAATGGTAAACTGGAGGCAAAGGAGGTTTTTTGTATGAAGACAAGTGCTGAATGGGCCAAAGCCCTGAACTTAGAGCCCCATGTGGAAGGGGGCTATTACCGGCAAGTGGTCAAGAGCTCAGAACGGGTGCGGGAGGGTGAGCGTGCCCTCTATACGAGTATTTATTTCGTGCTGGAAGCGGATAATCCCTCCCACTTCCATCGCCTGACTTGCGACGAGATTTGGTACTACCATGCCGGCCAGCCGCTGACCGTGCATATGATCCACCCTGATGGCCGCTATGAGACGGTGGACCTGGGTTTGGATCCGGAACAGGGCCAACACCTATCCTATGTGGTGCCCCAGAGAACCATCTTCGGCTCTACAGTAGAGGAAGGCTATGCCCTGGTCAGCTGCCTCTGTGCACCGGGATTTGAGTATGATGATTTTGAACTCTTTAGCCGCCAGGACTTGCTAGATCAGTACCCAGACCATGCGGCGATTATTGAGCGCTTAACGCGGGAAGATGAGGCCTAAGTATGGCCAGACACTTTCAAATCCGTGAAGTGACTAAGCGTGAAGACTATCTAGCGGACCTGCTGGGAATCTGGGAGGCGTCGATCCGAGCCAGCCATGATTTTCTTTCGGAAGAGGCTATCCAGGCCATTAAAGCAGAGGTCCCTGGGGCTTTGATGGGGGTAGCCCAGCTCGTCTTGGCCTGGTCAGCGGCGGGTGAACTTGTTGGCTTTATGGGGATCGATGGGGAGAACTTGGAGATGCTTTTTCTCCATCCGAATGCTTGGGGGCTGGGACTCGGCAGGGCCTTGCTTGAAGAAGGTTTGACTGCTTATGGGCTTCGCCAGCTCACCGTTAATGAGCAGAATCCCCAAGCGGTGGCCTTCTACCAGCATATGGGCTTTCGCTGTTACCGGCGAACCGAGCAGGATGAGGTGGGCAGGCCTTATCCCTTGCTTTATATGCGCTATGTTGGTTAAAGATGGTGTAAGAATTAGGATGGAGGACTGATGATGAGAAAAGGATGGATCAGATTAGGGGGCTTGGTCTTGGCTTGCCAGTTGGCTTTGGCTGCTTGTGGCCAGGAAGTAGCTAGCCCCAAGCAAAGCTCAGGCCAGGAACAAAGCCAGGCGACAGACCAGCTGACACGAGCAAATGAAGAGTCCAGTCAGGCGGACCCTTCAAGCCCTGACCCGACCAAGGAATCCCTTGGGGCTGCTTCTGAGACGAAAGATAAGGACCGGTCAAGCTATATTCAAGGCCTCCGCCAAGCCAATGCACGTTGGTCAAAGCGTTTGGACCAAGCACTGGCTTCGGGCTTGCCCACCGCCCAAAGTGTTCAAGCCGCCGATCGTGATCCCGGTGATGTTCATCCGGCTATAGCAGCCCTCTACCAGAAACTGGACCAAGAGCTGGCTAAGGAAGACCATCAGGAGAACTACCGAGAACTGTACTCGGATACTTTTGTCTTGGAGAAAATGCTGCTGTCGGAACTTGATGCAGGGGACCAAGAGGCTTTAGACCAGCTTAGGGAATGGCTGACGGGCTTGGTTTATGAAGATTACCAGAATCGTTTGGATGCTAAATGGCGGATGAGCCAGTATGTCTTGGATCACTTGGACTTTTCTAAGCAGATGGCGGATGTGGCAGCCTTGACTGATGAAAGCTTCGATGAAGTCAACCGCTTGGCTGTCCATACAGGAGTGGCCATGGAAGCCTATATCACCCTCATTAATTATCCCAATTTCAAGGATGAGATTCCCTTCCAGGCAGACCTCTATGCTCATATTGTCTGGCCTTATTCAACGGATATTGGGTCCACTCGAGTCCAGGCCCAAGATCCAACGACGGGTGACATCTGGTTTGGTGTGCCACTTACAGGGGATGTGGCCCCTACGCCAGCGGTCGACTATGAAGAACGCTATGGCGTGGCCATCACCAACCACTATCCAGAAGGGCCGACTAAAACACCGACTGCTACAACTGGGATAGGCGATAAAAGCCAGCGCCTAAGGAACTTTATGCTGATTTGGGGGCAGAAAATGGGACAAGCCTACCAAGCCTACAGCCCCGACCAGCCGGCTGATTTCTACGGGGCCAAGCTGCCCCAGGAAGACTTCACGATCACCTTGGACGGCAAGACCCGCCAAGTCCAAGCGGGGGAAGAAGCCGGAGATTTGCGCTTGCTGGCAGCCTATAGCGATATTGAAGACAAGACCAATCCCAAGCCCGACCGCCACTTCTACCTCTTCGTGGAAGACAAGGGCCAGCCCCGGATCCTAGTCGCAGAGGACGGTCCAGATGCCAAGGACCAGGTCCACTTCAAAGACACCGCCAACCAGGAACTCCGCCAAGGCTTCTTGGAGATATATGGCGACTAGGTCAATAGTCAGTGGACTTTATTCAAAGCCTGTGAGAAAGGGCATTGCCGCAAAAAATACCCTTAGCAAGGTCCTATTAAGTTAAATAAGAACAATAAAAGAAGAGACTGGACATTGCCTTCCAGCCTCTTCTTTTTCTTGGTGATTTTTATTTTGAATAATGATCATTTGGTTCAACAGCGCAACGTATGCTCACTAGCACGATTAAATTGTTGAGTATACAAAAAACCGAGCGACTCAAAGAATCGCTCGGCCTTATAAATCGAGATGACAGGAATTGAACCTGCGACCCCTAGCACCCCATGCTAGTGCGCTACCAGACTGCGCTACATCTCGATAACTATCTGATAGAAGCTATTATAGCACAGATGATAAAAATATGCTAGGGAAGTTAGGAAAAAAGCGCCACTGCAAAACTAGGGGCGCTTTTCTCGTGCCTCAGTAGAGTGCATAAGAGCAGACTTGGAGTGATTTCAGCTCATCGAAAAGTCTGATTGGTGTCAGTCTATTTTGATGCGCCGCCAATCATTCCAGTCTAATCAATCTTGTTCACACCCTGTAGTCGGGTTCAGGCTAGCAGAAAGAGCTCCTCTTCACCAAAATCCGCCGAAGACTTTCAGTCTTCTCTGGTTTTTGGCTCCAGAGGTCTCTTTCTCCCGCTAGCCTTCACACCCTTTATTTTTAAGCTTTTTCCGATACCTGCAAGCTTTCACCAATCGCGTTCAAGCGGTCTTCCCACTGGGCCTTGCTCAACCCGTGCTCAGCCACATAGCGGTTGCGGGGGTGGCGTCGGCATTCAGGGGAGCAGCCGCGCAGGTACTTATCCTCATTAGCTTCGGAGGCGAAGATCTGCTTGTTACATTCCGGATTGGCGCAGTTGACATAGCGGTCGCAAGGCTCGCCGTCGAAGTGGTCACGGCCGATAACGCTTGGATCGACATGGTTAATCGGTACGGAAATCCGCTCATCGAAAACATACATCTTGCCTTCCCAGAGGTCTCCCTTGGTTTCAGGGTCCTTGCCGTAAGTGTCGATGCCACCTTCTAATTGGCCAACTTTTTCCCCGATACCTTCACGGACCAGCCAGCCAGAGAATTTTTCGCAGCGGATGCCGCCGGTGCAGTAGACCACGACCTTCTTATCCATGAATTGCTCTTTATTGTCAATCACCCATTGAGGGAGTTCGCGGAAGGAGTGGATGTCTGGGCGGATGGCCCCTTGGAAGTGGCCCAGGTCGTATTCGTAGTCGTTCCGGGTGTCCAAGACAATGGTGTCTTCATCGAGGAGGGCTTCCCGGAAGTCGGTTGGCTTGAGATAGTCGCCGGTCGTCTCGAGGGGGTCCAGGTCTTCGTCCAAGTTGAGGGAGACGATTTCCTTGCGGGGACGGACGAACATCTTCTTGTGGGCATAGTCGTCCGCCTCGTCAATCTTGAACCAGACATCTTCAAAATCTGGCAGGCTGTGGACATAGGCCATGTACTGGTCAGTCTGGTCGATGGTTCCCGATACTGTTCCGTTGATGCCTTCCTCACCGACCAGGACCCGGCCTCTGAGACCAATCCCCTTGCAGAAGGCTAAGTGGTCTTTGGCAAAAGCCTCAGGATCTTCAATATGTTCATATTTATAAAATAATAAGACACGGTAGTCTTTTGTCATAAGCTTTATTCCTCCTTTGTAGTTGCAAGCTACAAAATCTTACATTAGCCATTATACGCGCACAGCTTGGCCAGGGCGAATCTTATGCTCAGAGTAGTTCTTGGCAAGATTGGTCGACGCAAAGCACTCGTCAGGGTATAGAATGATGAGAAAAAGAAAGCAGGTACAGACGATGAAGCGATTAGAAAAATTAGAAGCGATTGAAGCCATTAAGCAGTGTAAGGCGCGTTACTGGCGAGCCATTGATAGTAAGGACTTCGACCTCTTAAGGACTGTCATGGCAGAGAGGGTGGTCTTTGATACCTCGCTTTCGACTTGGGATCCGATTAAGGGCCAGCACCCCTTGCTTCCAGCCAAAACAGAACCTTCTCGGTCACTAGCAGAAGTCATGGGGAATGCGCGAAAGATCATGGGCGCGGGTACCCAAAGTGCGCATATGGGCCATATCCCCGAGATTACCATCGAATCCGACTGCACAGCCAGGGCTTATTTTCCCTTTGAAGACCGGGTTCTCTTCAAAGGCTTTGCGGCCTTCAACGGCTACGGCTATTATAAGGATCACTTTGAGAAGATCGACGGCCAGTGGTTGATTGTCAAGAGCAAGATCTACCGCTACCGCTTAATCGTCGATTCCGTAGACTGATAAAAGCTTTGAACGCTATAAAGCTACATGTCCTTATCTTCGATATCATTAAATTCTTAGATAATAAAGTTTTTATTTTGTATCTTTTAATGGGGATTAAAGAACAATAAAGCTTGTTAAATCAATATTTATTATGGATTTGAATTTAATATAAAAGCAAACAGCACTTAGAAATTGCCAGTCTAACAAGTAAATGCTAAGATACAATGTGTTAAGCTAACTAAATTATAATTTAGATTAAAACAAAAAAATAAACACTTTAGTGGAAGGCTTGTCTTTCTCCAGGAGATAAGCTTGCAAGCTAGGAGGATTTGTATGGAGAAGAATTATCGTTATGCGATTCGTAAGACGACACTCGGTGTGGGAAGTGTGGCGATCGCAGCTTTTTTAGCTGGTCAGGTTCAAGCCGTTGAAGCGGCAGAAAATCTTGACGCTGCTGCTATTACAGCCAACCAACCTGCGCCACCAGCTGCAGACTCTGAAGCGGCTCCCACACAACCGAGTAGCACGGGAACCGAAGCCCCTATTAATGAAGCCCTGAATACAGCGGCACCGACAGCTGGGGCTAACACCACCGCCAGAGACGGGGTTGCGACCACCGCTGACGGTCAGGTCAAGACAACGGCTGCTAATTCCGTCGCAGCCGACGAAGCCCAGGTTGGTCATTATCGGGATTCGGACTTGGCTAATAATGGGATTTCAAAGGAAACACTAGCAGAAGATATTGGAAAAACTGTTGAAGGTTTTACACCAGAAGTCTTGAATCCAAGCACCACTTCTGAAGATAAAAAATCTTTTGGTATTAAAATTGATATTGATAGAAATGTATCTGAAAGGACTTATACTGGTGTTTATGTAACAGATAATGTGAATGGGACACCTGCCAAAAGAGGCCCTGGTGAAGTAATAGATCCCAATAAGACTTATACACCTGAAAGCACGAATAGATTTTTTAATGATGTCAATTATCAGCCGTCAGAGACTGAAATATCTACAGCTGTAAGTGGACGCAGTCAAGTTGAGTTAGCGATAAATACGTATCCGGACTTTTTAAAGCATGTTAACAATAAGGATAATAAAAAGACAACGATAGGTTGGAAGTCAGAGTATACTCAAAACAATCCCAATAACAAGTTACTTGAGGGGACTAACTTTGCAACTGGTTTCTCCGTCAACCCCTATCCGAATGAAAACAAGAACTTATCCATTATTTCAGTTGTAGGGGAAACTAATGTGGCTAAGGTGCCGGTCCAAGGCCAATACCTGAAGACCGGGGCTCGGATTGAAAACTTGTTGCCAGAAGACTACACCCGGATCACTAGTGAAGTCTACCACCCAGATGGAACGGTGGTAGACCCTAAGGAAGCCCAGGCCATCCTGGTCACCCCTGACAACCAAGCGGAAATTGCTAAGGAAGTTGGGGAAGTAAATCCTGCGGACATTGTCTTCAAGATGCCTCAAGGGGCCCTACAAGATCCCAATTCCATCTTTAACAATAAAAGATTCAATGGCATTCAAAATCTCAATGTTCGCTTCTTCGCCAGACCGCGGACGGCAGACGAATTTAGTGCCATTGTAAAGGAAGCCAATGACTTACAAGGTTATGAAGATAAATTCTACGTCCCAACCGGTGCCGGTGCAGAGGTCATTAACCACAACGGCCAAACTGTCACCATCGATAAGCAAGGGATCGCCCGCTACGACCACTACAACAAGGTCGGGGAAATTACCGTCAACCTGGACGATACCCGCTACTATGACCAGACCTTCAACCGCATCCAAGGGCCCAAGGATACTGCTTATTCTAATGCTCTAAGACCCGGCAAGTCCATTACCTTGAAGATTAACTCACGCAGTGGTGAAGGCTCTGACCCTTCCAAGTCCTATGAAGATATGCAAGGGGCCCAAAGCCAAGGTCGAGCCAATGGAAAATTAGTGGAAAAATTCAAGAAGGATGCTGAAGCCAAGGGTTGGAAGGTGGAAACCAAACCCGGCAACCCTTCTGAATTTACCGTAACGGCACCGGCCGATGCCCAGCCTGGCGATACTATGTACTTACCGATTGAGTATACCTATACCAACGGCTCCAAGGATACCCACGCCTTCTATTTCGTGGTCCGAGATTCTGATAATAATGTGCCGGTCTACCATGCTGAAATTGGCTACCAAGGTGACAGCTTAAAGCAATTACCTGAAATTCCAAGTGATCCGGATAAGCTGCAACCTGAGTCCTTCGAATTGGTACCGGGGACCTATACTGATGACCGGGGCAATGTCTGGTCCAATGTTAGTATCAATCCCCAGACGGGTGAAGTGACCGCAGTCGTTCCTGAAGATGCGGATATTGTCGGGGGCGAGAACGTTTATATTCCTGTTAAGGTCAACTATACAGATCCTGTGACCAAAGAACCTCGAGCGGAGACGGTTAAGGCCCAATTTATTGCCCGGCCAACCAACATCGCTCAAGGCGGCCATGCGGTAGTAGAAGAGATTCCTTTTGACACCCATGTGGTCTATGACGACACCCTGGATGCGGGAGTTGTCAAGAAGACAGATGGGGAACTGGGCTCTAAACGCACCGTTTACGAATGGAACTTCGACAACCGCAGGCGGGCTAACCGCGATGGCCGGATGGTGGAACAACCGGTGATGACTAAGGTCCAAGAAACTATCATTAAGCCGAAGAAGGATGCTGAGATCCGAATTGGGGTTAAACCCGTTCAAACAGGACTGGATATTCCAATGACTACCGAATATATCCTTGATCCAAGCCTTCAACCAGGACAAGATGAAATAGTTGAAGAGGGCCAGGATGGCTATGTCCTGATTACATCTACTCGTCATCCAGAGACCGGAGCTATCAGCTTAAACAAGACCGTCGACACCCCAATGATGCCGCGTAAGATCAAGATTGCTAGCTATGAGCATAGCAATGATATTCCTTATGAAACACGGTTAGAATTCGATAACAGCCTGCCAGCTGGAAGTAAACAAGTGGTTCAAGAAGGAATCGTTGGGAAGACCCAAAGCAAGTATACCCCTGCTCGTCTAATTGATTCGGCTCCCCTCAGAGACTATCTCGACAACGTTAATGTTGAAACAGAAGGCGGTAGCTATTTACCTGGTGGTATCCCTAACTATGACAAGATCGCCAACTATCTTGTTGCCCAGGGCTATTGGGATAGAGACCTCTATACTAAGGGGGTCGATGAATATGGGGATATGACATCATTCTATGCTGGTGTGCCACTCTATAACTTTATTTACATGGACGCCAAGAATCATCTATCGGGAGATATTCTCCTCCCATCGACTGTTAGCACCAAGCCTGTCAAGCCAAAACAAGACCAAGTGATCAAAGTCGGCACCAAGACCACCGGCACGCTTGTTGACACTGATGACATTCCATTCAACTACACCGTGGAATTCGATCCGAACTTCTACACCAACTACCCCGACGCGACTGAGAACTACAAGGTCGTGACGCCAGGCCAAGCCGGGTCCAACAAGAAGACCTGGACCATTGAAAACTCCAAGATCGTGGGCGAGCCTGTCGTTGAAACAGTCGCTCCAGTCAATGCCGTGATCAAGGTCGGCCAAAAAGACTATAATGGCTCATTTGAAACGGTGGACAAGGACCCTGTTCCATTCGAAACCGAATACATTGTAGATAATAGCTTAAATCCAGGTGCTGAAGTGGTAGAAAACCCAGGTGAGCTCGGTGAGAAGACCACTACAACTACCCATATCATTAAGAATGGTCAAGTGACGGCTTCGACACCAGGTCAAAGTGTTCAAACCAAGGATCCCGTCAAACGTATCGTTCGCATTGGGGCGAAGACAAATGGTACATACCAAGTGACCGAAGCAATTCCATTCCAAGTGGAAGTGAAGAAAGACCCATCACTCAAGAAGGGCGAATACAAGATCGAGACGCCTGGTAAGGCAGGTAGTCAGACCAAGACCCTGACCATTGAAAACTCTCAAGTAACAGCAACATCTGAGCCAACCATTGATGAACAAGCTACCAATGCGGTAGTCTTAGTTGGCGACCAAGACTTTACCGGCGAAGTCAGCCATGATGTGACTGAGAAAGTCCCATTCCCAGTTAAGGTCATTGAAGATCCAAGTCTAGACAAGGGGACTTACCATGTGGACCAAGAAGGGGTGCCAGGAACCAAGACCACAACTTATACCCAAGCCATTAAGAATGGAGCCGCTGATGGGGCATTGACCTCAGCTGTCAAAGGGGAAACACCAGCTAAGGAACACATTATCCGGGTCGGCACCAAGCCTTTAGCCGGTTCGACCAATGTGACAACCAGCAACCAAAAACCATTCGATGTGGAAATTGAATACGACAACACCAAGCCTGCCGGTACAGTGGAAGTGGTGCCAAATACAGGCATTCCAGGTGAAGAGACTAAGACCACGCCAGTTACCGCCCAAGACGGTACTGTGACTGCCGGGGAAACAAGCACTACTGAAACCAAGGCCCCAATCAACAAGAAGATTATTGTCGGGACCCAAGGCTACAACGGTGAATTCAGCCATGAATACAGCAATGTGGTGCCATTTGAAACCGAAGTTGAAGTCGACCCAAGTCTGGCACCTAATGAAGTGGTTGAAGTACAAAAAGGCCAGTTAGGCGAAACCACCACCAAGGTAAGCCAAAGCATTACTAACGGTGTTCCTGGTGAGAAAGTGGTTTCTGATCCGGTTCAAACTAAGGCACCGGTCAACCGCAAGATCAAGGTGGGAGCTAAGACGGAAGGCGTCCATACTTACACTGAAGAATTGCCATTTAGCTACACAGTGGAATACGACCCAGCCATCGAAGCTGGCAAGTATGAAATCGTGACCCCAGGGGCAGTCGGCTCACGGACCACGGAATGGCCAATTACCAATTCAATCGTTGGCCAAGGCAAGGTCACCCAAGAAACACCTGCTATCAACGCGCTTATCAAGGTTGGAAACAAGGACTTTACCGGCCAAGTGACCCATACCGAAACCGTACCGCTACCAAATACAGTAGAAATCCGCTACAATCCGAATGTCAAAGCTGGCGAAACCAAGGTCCTTGAAGAAGGGAAGCCTGGTTCCGTTGATGTGACCTACACTCAAGGCATTCGAAATGGCCAAGCTGACGGCGAGCTCAAGAAGACCGAAGCCAACCGCCTAGAGCCAGTTAACCGGGTTATTGAAGTGGGCACCCAGCCAGTTAGCGGGACCGAAACCCCAATCCAGCAAGATGTTCCGGTTGAAGTTGAATACCTTTATGACAACACCAAGGACAAGGGCTTTGTTGAAGCGGGTCAAGTCACTCCTGGCAAGACCGAAAGCAAGGTCGTTTCCAAGCTGGTCGACGGCCAAGTGGTCAACACCGTTGAAAATGTCGTGACCCCAGCCAAACAACAAATTATTGTTGGGACCAAGGACTATACGGGCGAATTTAAACATACCGAACAAAGTATTGCGCCATACCGCACCATCTACAAGTTGGATCCAACGCTCAAGCATGGTCAAGAAGTCGTTGATCAAGAAGGTCAATTTGGCTTAATCCAACGTCAAGTCAGCCAAGACTTCGTGAATGGCAAGCTCGGTGAGAAGACTTATGGTCCGACAGAAGAAGTGATGACACCGCAAGATAGAATCGTCCGCATTGGTTCAATGACTGACGGCAGCCACACTTCTACAGAAGAAATTCCATTTGCGGTCAAGGTTGAAGTTGATCCAAACTTGCCTAAGGGTGACTACCAAGTTGTCACACCAGGTGAGCCAGGGACGAAAGAAACCACGATAACGATTGAGAACTCTCAAGTGGTTGGCACACCTTCTAGCAAGCTGACCAAAGAACCTGTTACCCAAGTCATCAAGGTGGGCGACCAAGACTTCACGGGCGAAGTGTCCCATAATGTCACGGAAACCCTCCCATTCAAGGTGGACATCCAAGAAGATCCAAACCTCCCACTCTTCGAAATCCAAGAAGTTCAAAAGGGCGAGAACGGGTCCAAGACCACCAAGTATAGCCAAGCCATTAAGAATGGGGCGGCAGATGGCCAGCTGAAGACGGAAGAAATCGCTCGTACGGAACCCAAGACCCATATCATCAAGGTCGGGACCAAGGCCCCAGAAAATGCTGAAAGCAGGGTCAAGGAAGTCCCAGCCGAGATTGAATATGTCTACGATAATACTAAGGACAAGGGCGTCGTTGAAAAGGGTGCCTACACTCCAGGCAAGGTTGAAACCAAGATTAAGAATGTCTTCAACCCACAAACTGGCCAGATCGAAACCACGACCGAAGAAGTGGTGACTCCAGCCAAGCAAGTGATTGTGGTGGGCACCAAGGACTACACTGGTGAATTTAAGCACACCGAACAAAGCCTGGCCCCATTCAAGACTGAATACAAATTGGATCCAAGCTTGAAGCCAGGCCAAGAAGTGGTTGAACAAGAAGGTAAACTCGGTTTAATCGAACGCGATGTTAGTCAGAAATACGTCAATGGCACCATGGCAGACAAGGTCTTTGGCCAAACCCGCGAAGTGATCGCTCCTGAAAACCGGATCGTTCGCATTGGGGCCAAGACTGATGGCAGCCACACTTCCACAGAAGAAATTCCATTTGATGTCAAGGTTGAAGCCGATCCAAGCCTGCCTAAGGGTGACTACCAAGTGCTGACTCCAGGTCAACCAGGGACTAAGGAAACAACCGTTACGATTGAGAATTCCCAAATTGTTGGCCAACCCGTATCTAAAGTGACCAAAGAACCTGTGACTCAAGTGATTAAGGTCGGCAACCAAGACTTTACCGGTCAAGTGAACCACACCGAACGCTTCGAAGTGCCTTACAAGGTGGAAGTGCGCGAGAATCCAAATCTCAAGGCTGGCGAAACCAAGCTGGTCCAAGAAGGTCAGCCAGGTTCTTATGACGTGACCTACACCCAAGCCATCAAGAATGGCCAAGCCGATGGTCAACTGGAACGCGCAATCTCTAATCCAGTCGAACCTAAAGCCCATATCCTTGAAGTCGGCACCCAGCCTGTTGCTGGTAACGAAACGGCTATCAAGAAGGAAATTCTAGTTGAAATTGAATACGTCTTTGATGACAGCCTTGAAAAAGGTCAAGTTCAAACCGGTCAATTGACCCCAGGTAAGACAGAGACCAAGGTCGTTTCTAAAGTAGTGGACGGCCAGGTGGTTAATACGGAAGAAACGGTTGTAACCCCAGCTAAACAAATTGTCCGCGTTGGGTCTAAGGACTTCACCGGTGACTACAAGTTCTCCACTACCTGTCCTGTCCCATTCCCAGTTGAAATCAGAGAAAATCCTGACCTCACAGTAGGAACAAGCAAGACAGTCCAAGAGGGCGTTCCTGGTTCTAAGACCACGGACTACACTCAAGCCATCAAGAATGGCCAGGCTGACGGCGCACCAGTCAGCCAAGACGGCGCCTACACTGCACCAAAAGCTCACATCATTGAAGTGGGCACCAAGCCAGTTGAAGGCAACACCCATGAAAGCAACAAGGATGTGCCTGTTGAAACGATCTTTGAATATGATCCAAGTCTGGACAAGGGCAAGGTGGAAACTGTCCAAGTTGTACCAGGTCATGTGACCAGTCAAATTGTCAATAAGGTGGTTGATGGTAAGGTTGTGACGGAAGAAGTACCTGTAGTGACCCCAGCCAAGCACATTGTGAAGGTGGGCACCAAGGGCTATGACGGCCAGTTCAACCACGAAAGTATCCACGGAACGCCTTTTGCAACGGAAGTGATCTATGACGACCAGCTCGATTCAGGCAAGGTCGAAGAAGTCCAAGCCGGTCAGCCAGGCCAAGTCAAGGAAAGTGTGACCCAGGCGATCGTTAACGGCGTTCGCCAAGACAAGCAAGTCAACCAGGAAGTCCTCCGCGAACCGCAAAAACGGATCCTCCGCGTCGGCATCAAGCAATTGATTAAGGAAGTTCCAGTTGAGAAGATTGTGGAAGTTGTCAAGGAAGTTCCCGTTGAAAAGGTCGTTGAAGTGGTTAAGGAAGTCCCCGTTGAGGTCATCAAAGAAGTTCCGGTCGAAGTGATCAAGGAAGTTCCTGTCGAGAAGATTGTTGAGATCGTTAAGGAAGTTCCCGTTGAGAAAGTAGTCGAAGTGATCAAGGAAGTCCCTGTTAAAATCATCAAGGAAGTCCCCGTTGAAGTGATCAAGGAAGTTCCGGTTGAGAAGATTGTTGAGATCGTTAAGGAAGTCCCTGTTGAAGTGATCAAGGAAGTTCCGGTTGAAATTATCAAGGACTGCCCAGGCATTGAAGTGGTCTACAATAAAGACCTCAAGCCTGGCCAAGTCAAGGTGGTGGATCCAGGCGAGAAACGCATCACCGAAATCCGGGACGGCAAGACCGTGGTGAAACAGGAAGGCCGCAAGATGATCGTTGAAGTCGGCTGTGCTAAGACGGATAAACCAGCTGTCATCCCTCACAATCCAGAAGGCGACAAGGACCAATCGAAAGATCCTCAAGATCCACAAGGCGACAAGGACCAGTCTAAGGACCCTCAAGATCCACAAGGCGGTAAGGACCAATCGACAGATCCAAAAGAGCCAGAATCAGGTCATAAAGACCCTCAATCCGATGAGAAAGAGCCAGAAGCCGGCAAGGATCCCCAAGGTTCAGACAAGGATAAACTGCCAAGCAAGGATCCTCAAAACGGCGACCAAGACAAGCTGAAGGACAAGGATCATGCCATCTCTAAAGATCCAGAATCAGGTCATAAAGATCCAAGCTCTGCTGACAAAGTTCCTTCATTCGAAGAAAGACGTCAAGACACTAAGCCTGAAGCAGTCAAGCTCAACACAGACCAAGTTAAAGTCCTAAAAGGAAGCAGTCCAGAAAGTGGACAAGCCAAGGCCTATACGCCGCTGACCCAATTGCCAGCGACTGGGGCAGAGGCTAGCGCTAACCGCTTCCACCCAGCCGTATTGACCCTCGTGCTAGGACTCGGTCTCTTGACCTTCTCCACGAAGAAGAAAAAAGCTTAATCCATTAAGCAAAAGTTGACTTTAATCGCTAAGTTGAACCAAGTGAAGATAAGTCAGAGCGCATCAAGAATATAATCTTGGTGCGCTTTTTTATCGTTTAGTCTTGATCTGAGGGGGGAGTCCACTTATTTTTCTCTTGGTGGACTAGGCTGAATACTTAGCTAGATAAGAGAGCAATAAGATTCTGTTTAATTTTTAATCATTAATGTGAAATCGATAGCAAGTGACATTGTGAAGCTGATGGATCAGTGTTAGTATAAGTACGGATAAATTGCAAGGGGGTGAATGAAAGGAAAAAACGATCACAGTATGGTAAACGGGTGCGATTGCTAAGGTTTGTTTAAGAATTTCCATACTTTTCGAAGGTGAATTAAGAATGGAAAAATTTGTGAAAGGGAGAGTATTGTGAAAAGTTTATTAGCAGTCCTTGTGACTTTAGTTTTATATTATATTCTTTACCGGATGCAAAAAAGAAAACTATCTTTAATGGTCCGGGTGCTAACAGCAACAGCTATGGGTGCTGTTCTAGGTTTTATCTTTATGGGACATACTGACTATGTGGTTGTCTTTGGGAAGGTTTACGCTAACCTTTTGATGGCCTTTGTGATTCCCTTATTAGTATTTTCAATTGTAGCTACAATCATTAATATTGGCGATATGAAGACCCTGGGATCGATTGGTGGACGGATCTTGGGTTTTCTTTCTTTGCATAACATTTTAGGTTCGATCATTGCCATTATTGTCGGCGGCTTGATGCATCTTGGCCTGAATTCAGGAGTACAGTTTGATAAAGCTGCAGAACTTGAAGAAGTGCCTCATTTTTCAGAAGTTATTATTAGTTTCTTCCCCCGCAATATTGTTGATAATATGGCCAACAATAATATTGTGCCGATTGTTATTTTCAGTGTCATTGTGGGTCTAGTTATTTTAATTTATGAAGATAAGTCTGAAATCCAAGCTTTTATTGATTTTGTGCAAGCGGGGAATAAGTTGATGAACCGGGCGATCGGCGCAATTGTCAAGTTTACGCCTTATGCTGTCTTATCTTTGTTGGCTAACCAAGTGTCTTCTTTGGATTTGTCCTTTGTGACGTCCTTGTTAAGCTTACTGGCAGCTGTTTACATTGCCTGCCTCTTCCACAGCTTCATTACATCTTCCGCCATGGTGGCTCTCTTCAGCCAGCACAATCCCTTCAAGGTTCAGCGTAAGATCTTCCCTGCTTGGTTGGTAGGCTTTACGACCCAAAGTTCTATTGGCTCTATTCCAGCTAGTGTGAAGAGTCAGCGGAGTCTAGGTGTTCCTGAAAATATTGCCTCCATCTCTGCATCGATAGGAACCACTTTTGGGATGCCTGGTTGTGCTGCCATTTGGCCAGTTCTACTTGCTATCTTTACGATTAATGCCTTAAATATCGACTTTGGCCTCAACCAATATGTCCTCATGATTGGTGCGGCCCTCCTTGCCTCGATTGGGACGGTGGGTGTTCCTGGCACAGGGACCATTCAAGCCACGGCGCTCTTTGCAGCTATGGGCTTACCGGTTGAAATGATCCTGGTTCTTAGTCCAATTGCTGGAGTAGCGGATATGGCGCGGACCTCAACCAATGTTCATACAGGTGCAATTACTGGCTTCTTGGTGGCTGCCCGTGAACATAGTATTAACGAAGAGGAATACGCCACTCGCTTGGATGAACAAAGTGATAATTTTTAGAAAATAACGTCCTCTGCCATACTGTACGCATGAAAGTGCCAGAAGAGCTTATCTCTTTTGGTGCTTTTTTCTTTGATCAGGTCGCCTGGCTAAATTTTGGATCTAAAACATGTTATCCTAGGCTTAATAATAGAGAAGGGAGACTGTCATATGGATTTGAATGAGCGCTTGAAGCCAGTGGCGGAACGTTTTGAGGCCCATCCTGACCGCCATCCGGATTGGACTTGGGAGGACGTGCTGGCTTGTTTAGCAGGCAGGGAAGACCTTGTAGAGAGCCTGCTTGCCATGGAAGAGACAGGCGGCGAACCGGATTTGATCGCCTGCGAACCCTTTAGGCGGGCCTTTTTTGCGGATATGAGTCCAGAGACTCCGGCAGGGCGGCGGAGTCTCTGCTATGACCGGGAGGCACGCTTGGGGCGGAAGAAGTTTCCACCTGAGACGAGCGTCGAAGAGATGTGCCAGGCCATGGGAACACGATTGATGTCAATCGATATGTATTTGACCTTGCAATTGTTAGAGAATCTTGATTTAAAGACCTCTTCTTGGCTGAAGACACCAGCTGCAGTGCGTGAATTAGGAGGCGCTGTCTTTGGCGATTATCGCTATGGCCAGGCCTTTATCTACCACAATGGAGCTGATGCTTACTATAAGTCGAGGGGCTTTCGGAGTTTTATTTATTTGCCTGATTGAGATAATTTGGAGGATGATTAAATGACAACACATGAACTACTTGCTGGCTTGAAAGCGAAAAAATGGGTCAATCTGACCCATGAAGTGACTAAGGATATGGCCATCTACCAGGCCTTCAACCCCCTGCAAGAGCGGGTGCTGACGACCTTGGAGGAGACGGGGTCGGACAACCGGGAATACACCCTGGGAACTTCCCATGGGACTCATATTGACGCGCCGGCCCACTTCATGGCGGGCGGCCGGATCATGGCAGATATTCCCCAGAAGGAACGCTACCTGCCCCTCTATGTTTTGCATCTGGAAGACAAGGTGGCAGCAAACGCTGGTTATGCCGTGACGGTGGAAGATATTAAGGCCTTCGAAGCCCGCTATGGCGACATTCCAGCAGGCGCTTTTGTCGCCTTCTCGTCCGGCTGGTACAAGCGGATCCACTCCCAGGAGGCCTTCACCAATACCAATGAAGATGGGGTGGAAGTGACGCCGGGCTGGTCGGTGGCTGCCTTGGAATACCTGAGCCGCGACCGGGAGATTACCGCCATTGGCCACGAGACACTGAATACCGATGCAGGCCCTGAAGCCGCTGCAGCCGGTGACCTGGTTGCCCAGCGCTTTTGGCTCAACGAAAACAAGTTCCAGGTCGAAGTCATGGCTAATTTAGACCAGGTCCCTGCTGTTGGCAGTGCGATTATGATCAACGCACCCCATATCAAAGATGCCGTTGCCTTCCCAGCTGAAGTGATTGCGGTCCTGGATGAGGAAGCCTAGTTTGGGAACAGTGAGGGACGCTTAATAGAAGCTATGGAAAAACCAGCAGAATGTGGGCTCTGCTGGTTTTTCGTTCTTCTGGTGGTTGCTTGTCAAATTTTCAAATGATGTCCTGCTTTGCGAGTAGCTGGTGGGGAACTTTCAAATGGTTCCATGGTTTGCAAGTAGAGTCGTGCCAACTCGCAAACGGGGCGCTGCTTAGCAAGTAGGATCGCACTAACTCGCAAACGGGGCCGCCATTAGCAAGTAGCCTCTGCTAGGCAAGCTGTCCTCTCTTCCCATAATGAAAACAAGCTAGCAAGGTCCTTGCTAGCTTGTTTAACCGATTATTTTATTGAAAAAAATTGCCAATACACAATTGGGATCGTTGTTTGTGTGTTGGCGCTTGCGAACACTCATTTGAAGGTCTTAATTGTGTGGTGAATCTTGCCAGTACACACTAAAAAGGTCCAATTGTGGATTGAAAGCAGTCAAGCCACTATGGAAGGTCTTAATTGTGTGTTAGATCTAACGAACCCACACTTCAGGTTTTTGTTTGTGGGTTGGTCTCGGTTTTTATAAATAGTATTTTTTACTCACGATAGGCAATCGTCCAAGCCTTGCTTGCCCTTATTCCAACTTTCTCCAAGCTACTAAAGCTAAGCGCTCTTTCTTACACCCTCCCTAGTCGGGTTCGGTCGCGCAGCTTCCTTGTCACTTCACAAGTCTCCGCCGCAGTCTGTTAGACTGCTCTGGTGACTTGCTCCAGTGAAAGGAAGCTAACCGCGCGCCTTCACACCCTTTATAGTTGGGTTCGACTTGGCAGGCTTGGAGTGATT
>NZ_KV797935.1:84186-117213 GCF_001809535.1 Aerococcus sp. HMSC062A02
TCATCCAAGCCTAAGCGCCAAGTCTCACACCCTTTGTTTTTCTAAGCCTTCTTTTAGGCAGTCTTCTAGGATGCTGATGAATTCTTTGGCGATGGGGTTGGGGGTGTGGCTGTCGTTGGTGAGGTAGCCGATTTCGATTTCTTCGCTGGAGTCGAGGGGGATGGCGATGATGTCTTCGCCGTTGAGGTTGGCGTTGATGATGCCCGAGGAGATGGTGTAGCCGTTGAGGCCGATCATGAGGTTGAAGATGGTGGCCCGGTCGCTGACGACGATGGATTGTTTGGCGTCCTGGTCAGCGTGGACTTCTTCCCAGAAGTAGAAGGAGTTGTGCTTGCCCTGGTCGAAGTTGAGTCGGGGGTAGGGGGCTAGGTCCTCGAAGGTCAGGCGCTTCTTATGGGCCAGGGGGTGTCCCTTGTAGGTGAAGATATGAGGTTTGGCGGTGACTAGGGGGGTGAAGCTGAGGTGCTTGTCGGAGAGGACCCGGTCAATGATCTGTCGGTTGTAGTGGCTGCGGTAGATGACCCCCAATTCACTCCGCAATTGGTAGACCTCTTCGATGACTTCATAGGTTCGGACTTCTTTCACCGAGGCTTGGAAGGCCTTGTCCTGGTGGCGCTTGAGCAGGCGGGAGAAGGCCTCGACGACAAAGGCATAGTGGTGGCAGACGACAGAGAAGATGGGCAGGGCTGGTGGTTCCTTGTCGAAGTAGCGGCGCTCAACCAGCTGCATTTGCTCCAGGATTTGGTTGGCATATTGGAGGAATTCCTCGCCGTCCGTGGTCAGAGAGATCCCTCGCGAGCTCCGGGTGAAGAGGGTGACGTCCAGTTCCTTTTCCAGTTTGGTCATGGCATTGGATAGAGAAGGTTGGGAGATATAGAGTTTGTTGGCAGCCTGGCTGAGGGACAGCTCGCTGGCGATGGTTTGGAAATATTTAAAGTCTTCGAGGCGCATGGTCTGGCTCCTTTTCAAAAGATTGGCTATAGTCTACCGCTATAGCTAGCTCTTGTAAATAGATATTTCAAATTTTTCTGGCCTTCGCGTATAGTAAGAGTCAAGAAAGCGAGTGATTGACATGACAACTTTTTCCAAACGATTCTTAACAGTAGGCTCTCTCCTACGTCCAAAAGAACTTTTAAAATATAAAAATGAAATTGAAAAACGCGATGACATTACTTATCCCTTCTATGATGACCTGCCAGGCTACAAGGAAGCTGAAGAAGCAGCAGTCAAGGACATTGTGGCCAAGCAAGTGGCCCATGGTCTGACCGAAATCTCTGATGGGGAATTCCAACGCTCACTCTGGCACTTGGACTTTGCCTGGGGCCTACAGGGGATCGACCGCTATATCAATGATTCCGGCTACCACTTCTACGAAGAGGATGAAGATGGCAACAAGCAGGACTATGAAACCCGACGCGATATCGGCCTCCATGTGACCGGTAAATTATCGGGCAAGAACCATCCTTTCGTCGACCACTTCAAGCTGGTCAAGGAACTTGCGCCAGAGGATGTGGCGGTTAAACACACCATCTTCGCGCCGGGCCACCTCTACTTTGAATTATTGGCTCTTGGTGAAATCGGCGAAGGCAAGTTCTATTCTGACCTAGCTGAATTCCGCCATGACCTAGCTCATGCTTACAAGGAATTCGTTAAGGAATATGCGGAAGCTGGAGCTGAAATTCTCCAAATTGACGACTGTATCTGGGCCAGTTTTGTCGGTGATGAGGATGAAATCCGCTTAGACTCCCTAGACTTCGATGGGTCCAGCTTCTCTAAGGAAGAACTGGCTAATCAATTGATTGAATTGAACAATGCGGTAGCTGACTATGCCCATGAACTGGGGCTCAGAGTCTACGGCCACAACTGCCGGGGGAACTTTGCTTCTCGGGCCTTCACAGATGGCGCCTATACAGAAGTCGCCCAGTACTTCCTGGCTCGTCAGCACTATGACCGCTTCTACTTAGAATGGGATGACGAACGGGCCGGTAGCTTGTCTGCACTCGAGGTCTTCAAAGACCGCCCAGATGTGGAAGTCGTTGTGGGTGCCCTGTCTTCTAAGACGGCTGGTTTGGATGACGCGGACCGTGCCCTCCGCCTCCTCGACGAAGCGACCAAGTACATTCCTAAAGAAAACTTATACCTCTCCCACCAATGTGGCTTTGCTTCTTGCGACTGCGGCAATGAATTGACCGAAGACCAGCAGTGGGCTAAGATCGACCAAGGCCATGAGATCGCCTACCAGTTCTTTGGGGAATAGGATGATTTTGTGAAAAAATATTCTGCTTACAAGATGAAATGTGCTGGTGAGCATACGTTTCGCTGTTGAATTTGGGCCTTAGATAGGCCCGGTGCATAAAGAGACTGCTCTTTCAATAACTAGTATGTTTATTCATCTCAAGCTCCTCTTTATTAGGGGAGCTTTTGACAGTTAAAAAGGCTGGAGCTAAGTTTCCAGCCTTTTTTGGTGCAGATAATTAACGGAGCTAAGTGTGCTTGTTCATAGCCTTAGATAGGGTCGAAGTATGAAGCCACACTTAAAGACTCTGTTTGGGTATTAGATGTTGCCAAGCCACACTGGATGGCTTTGTTTGGGTGTTGAAACTTGTCAATCCACACTCGGGGCCTCTGTTTGAATGTTGAATAAGGTCAACCCACACTCCGAGCTTTTGAGTGGGTGTCGGGAGTCGCTAAGCCACAATTGTAAGCTTTGATTGAGGGTTAGATTATTTAAAAATATTTGCTCCAGTGGTCTACTTCTAAACGTGCGCTCTCACACTATTAGTTGGGTTCGACTTGGCAGCTTTCGTGTCACTTCACAAGTCTCCGCCGCAGTCTTGCAGACTTCTCTGGTGACTTGCTCCAGCGAAAGGAAGCTAATCGCGCGCCCTCACACTATTAGTTGGGTTCGACTTGGCAGGCTTGGAGTGATTTCACAAGTAAGGAACGAGCGAATGCTTCGCTCTCATCCTTACTTGCTCCAATCATCCAAGCCTAGGCGCCAAGTCTCACACCCTTCCTAGTCGGGTTCGAAAAGGCAGAAAGGGAGTGACTTCAGAAAAGTGGAACGACCGGCTAAAGCCGCTCTTATCCGCTTTTCCTCTAGTCATCCCTTTCTAGACGCCTTTTCTCACACCCTGTGTAGTCGGGTTCGAGGATGCAGAAAGGGCTCCTCTTCGCAAATGGGAACGACCGGCTAAAGCCGTTCTTATCCCATTTGCTCCAGAGGTCCCTTTCTCCCGCATCCTCTCACACCCTTTAAGGTCTTTGGTTTTGGCCGCCGTCTACGTCTAGGGTGCGGCCGGTGATCATTTTGCCGGCGGGGCTGGCGAGGTAGAGGCAGGTGCCGCCGACGTGGGTGGCGCCGTCTGGAAATTGCCGGGCGGGGACGCTAGCGAGGACGGCTTGGTATTCTTCGGGGTGTTCTTTGGACCACTCTTCGAAGGCAGGGGTGAGGACGGCGGGGCAGATGGCATTGGTGTTGATGCCGTACTGGCTCCATTCGGTCGCTGCTACCCGGGTGAGCCCGCGGATGGCTTCTTTGGTCGCAGCATAGGAGGCGAAGCCGGCCATACCCGTGATGCCTGCGCCCGATCCCATGTTGATGATAGTTCCTTTGCTTTCCTTGAGGAGGGGGAAGCAGGCCTTCATATAGTTGAAGGTCCCGTAGAGGCCGGAATTAATGGCCAGGCGGAAGTCGTCCAGGGTCTGGTCTTCCAGGGCAATGCCGGTGTTCACAGCCTGGGCATTGTTGATGAGGACATCGATTCGCCCTAGCTTGTCCACAATGGCCGCAACCACTTCTTGGACCCGGTCTTCTTCACCGCCATCGGCCACGAAGTAGTGGATCTGTGCTTCATAGCGGTCGCGGAAGTCTTCGACGGTGGCAACTAAAGTTTTTTCCGTTCGCCCGGTAATGACCACCTGGTAGTGGGCCTGGCAGAAGGCTTCGGTAATATCGCGGCCCAGTCCCGAACCGCCTCCGGTAATAATGGCGACCTTGTCTTGATTTTCTCTTGTCATCTCTTAGCACTCCTTTATTTCTTGAACTTATGTCCAGTATAGCATCTTCCAAGCGACAATGCTGGTCCAAATAAGAGGGCTTTCTCTATCTCTTAACTAGGCTAAGAAATCAGCTGATAAGGTGGGATACGTTTGGCCTGGTCAATGAACTGGGCGATATCTTCGGGGCTTTCCTGGCCCCCGCGTTGGATCCAGAGCCTGATGATGCTAACGACACTAGATAGAAGGACCTCCTTGGCATAGGGAAGGGGGAGGTCTTTAGGGGGAAAGTTAAGCCGGTCGCTCGCCTCCACTTTGGCGCTAATTAAGCGGCTGAGGATGTCCTTAACTTTAATCATAAAATGGGGATCACCCTGGGGGCTAGCCAGGGCTTGGACCAGGGTGAACTGGCTCTCGACATATTGGAGGGCTTCCAGGATGGCAGCGTAAGGGATCAGGCTGAGCGCGTCCACTTCCTGGCCTTGCTGATATTCTTCTTTAAAGAAAATTGCCTCAAGTTCGTCCATAATTTCTTCTTCTAGCTGGTCCATCAGGTCAAACTTGTCTACATAGTGCAGGTAGAAGGTGCCACGGTTAATGCTGGAGCGGCGGGCAAGATCGCTAACCGTGAGACTGTCGAAACCAACTTCATGGATTAGTTCGATAAAGGCGGCCTTGATTTTATCTTTACTTGCGGTCTGTCTTTTCATGCCTACTTATCCTTTCTTTGCTTAAATCAACAGATTGTTGATATTGATGATTGTTTTCTATTCACTCTTATTTTATACTGGCTGCGTAGTTAAATCAACACGTTGTTTATATAAAGGAGAGAGTAAGATTGGCTTATATTGAAATGGTAAAAAGTTCCAAGTTTTATGAGATGGGGGATAACCGCATTGTGGCCAATGACCAGGTGTCCTTTGAGGTTGAAAAAGGAGAGCTAGCCATCATTCTAGGCGCATCAGGTGCGGGTAAATCGACGGTCTTGAATATCTTGGCCGGTATGGACAGCAATGATGAGGGCCAGATCCTGGTCGATGGCCAGGATATCTCAAATTATAGTTCCCAGGCCTTGACCCAGTACCGACGGGAGGCGATTGGTTTTGTCTTCCAATTTTATAACTTAGTTCCTAATTTGACGGCCTTAGAGAATGTGGAATTAGCCACCGAAATTGTTAAGGATGCCTTAGATCCGGTTGAAACCCTTCAGTCAGTCGGCTTGGATGAGCGGATGGGAAACTTTCCTTCCCAGCTTTCAGGTGGGGAGCAGCAGCGGGTGTCAATTGCTCGTGCGCTTGCTAAGCGGCCCAAGCTCTTGCTCTGTGACGAACCAACGGGAGCTTTGGACTATCAAACAGGCAAGCAGGTCCTGCAAATTCTCCAAGACAAGTGTCGAAAAGAGGGGACGACCGTTATTATTGTCACCCATAATGCGGCTCTGGCTCCGATGGCCGACCGGGTGATCCGGATGCGGGACGCTAGGGTCGAGACGGTTGAGCTAAACGATAAGCCCGCAGATATTGCAGCAATTGAATGGTAGGGGGTGACAAGATGCCTACATTATGGAAGGAAATCTGGCGGTCCATTCGCCAGTCCAAAGCTCGTTTTATTTCAATCTTCATGTTGATGTTGATTGGTTCATTTGCTTTAGTTGGCTTGAAGGTAACGGGGCCTAATATGCGGCAGACCGGGCGGGATTATTTTGCAGCTGCGAATACGGCTGATCTGACGGTGATAGGGTCATTGGGCCTCAACCAGGAGGACTTGGACCAGCTTGCAAGCCTTGATGGCCTTCAAGAAGTTGAAGCAGGCTATTTGAAAGATGTTACACTCAAAGGGGATAAGGAGAGTTTGCGTCTTTTTTCAAAGACAGAGAACTTGTCCCAAGCGGAGCTTCTAGAAGGTCGCTTACCTGAAACAGCGGATGAAATTGCCCTCGATGGCTCTTACCGTGGGGACTATCAAATTGGTGACCAGATTCAAATTGAGGAGCCAGAGAACCCGCTTGGGCAGAAAGTGCTCAAGGGGGACAGCTATACTCTGACAGGTTTCGTCTATTCTAGTGAAATCCTCTCTGACATTAACCGCGGGCCCTCTACGGCTGGCACAGGTGCGCTCAAGGGCTATGGAGTTTTAGCCGAAGAGGCCTTTGACTCCGAGCTTTATATGTTGGCCCGGATGACTTTTGAAGATTTAGAAGGCTTAGATCCTTACAGCCAAGCTTATACGGACAAAATCCAAGCCCATAAGGACCAGGTGGCAGAGGTCTTGGCAGACCGGCCCGAAGAGCGTCTAGCGGCGATTCAAGATCAAGGCCACAAGCAGCTCCAAGCGGCTGACCAAAGCATCCAAGCGGCTCAAAAGAAGCTGGACCAGGAAAGCCGACGCTTAGACCAAGCCAAGCAAGACTTAGACCGGGCCCGTCTAGCCCAGCTGCCTGTCGGGGGCGACCAAGAAAAGGCCCTGAAAGAGGGAGAGGAGAAGGTCAAAGCCGGTCAAGCTGAAATCGACCAAAAGACCAAGGAAATGGCAGAGGCTAAAGAAAGGCTGGACCAATTAGATCTCCCCAGCTATATGATCAATAGCCGCCGTGAGATACCCGGTGGCGAGGGCTACCGGATTTATGGCACGGTCTCCCATATTGTGGATGCTTTGGCCAATATTTTCCCCATCTTTCTTTATTTTGTAGCTGCCTTGTTGACCTTAAACACCATGACACGTTTTGTTGATGAAGAGCGGGTTAAATCAGGGACCTTGAAAGCCTTGGGTTACGGCAGGCGCGATATTGTGAAGAAGTTTGTGGTCTATGGTTTCTTGTCCAGCTTCTTGGGCTCTGTGCTAGGGATTGGCCTGGGCCATATCCTCTTACCCCTGATTGCTTACAATGCCTATAGCACAGGCTTTACCCTGCCTCGGATCCAGTTGCATTTCTACTGGCCCATTTCCTTACTGGCCCTCGCCCTGGCCCTTCTCTGTGCAGTCTTACCTGCCTACATCGTAGCCCGCCGAGCCTTAAAGGAAAAGCCTGCCCAGCTCCTCATGCCCAAGGCGCCCAAAGCGGGGGGCAAGATTTTCTTGGAGCATTTTCCTGGTATCTGGAATCGTCTGGGCTTTATGCAAAAGATTACGGCCCGCAACATCTTCCGCTACAAGCAGCGGATGCTGATGACGATTTTTGGGGTAGCTGGGGCGGTGGCCTGCCTCTTCGCGGGTCTAGCTGTCCAAGATTCGATTAGGGGGATTAACGACCGCCAGTTCAACGATTTGATCCACTATCAGATGATTGTGGCTGAAGCAGACCAGGCGTCAGACGATGACCGGCAAGCGATAGCCGACCTTCTAGCAGGGGGCGGGGTGTCCAGCCATGACCGCATCCACTATGAACAATTGACCAAGACGGCAGGATCTGCCCAAGACCAACAAGCCATCCACTTGATCGTCCCAGAAAACCCTGCCCACTTCCACCGCTATGTCAACTTAGTCAACCGAGAAACAGGGCAAGGCCTGAGCCTGGAAGAGGATGGGGTCATCATTTCAGAGCGCCTGGCTCAATTGTTGGACGTCGGGCCAGGTGATGTGCTGACCTTAGAAGATGCCGATCACAAGACCTATGAAATGAAGGTGACCGGGATTACAGAAATGTACATGGGCCACTTTGTCTTCACCAACCAAGCCGGCTATGCGAATATCTTTGGCAAAGATTTCCAAACTAATGCCCAGCTTGTCAACCTAAAGGACACAAGTCAAGAAAATACAGAAAACTATGCGGCTGACTTTATGGCTATCGATGGAGTCAAAGGGATCGTGCAGAATACCAGCCTTCAGAATCAGATTCGAACCATTGTGAATTCCCTTGATAAGATTATGATGGTCTTGATCCTAGTGGCTGGCCTTCTAGCTGCGGTCATTCTCTATAATCTGACCACCATCAATGTGTCGGAAAGAATGCGAGAATTATCGACCATCAAGGTGCTTGGCTTCTATGACAGGGAAGTCACTCTCTATATCTACCGTGAGACTATTATCCTGACCTTGTTTGGTATTGTCTTTGGCTTCGGCATTGGCGAGTGGCTCCACCGCTACATCATCCATATGTTGCCCCCAGCCGATGTGATGTTTAATCCGGCGCTCACTAGTCGGCCTTTCCTCATACCAAGTCTGCTAGTTGCTGGGATCAGTCTGCTTTTAGCCCTAGTCATTAACCAGCGCCTCAAACAGGTGGACATGCTAGAAGCGCTGAGCTCCGTTGAATAAAAAGCTAAAACTTGAATCAAAATCCAAGGATCAATCAAAAGAGCCTTGGATTTTTTTGGTGGCAGGGCAAAGTTCAAAATCCCCCTAGGCAAAGGGAAACTTGTCCTCTATAATAAATGAGTAAAAGATGAGAAAGAGGTAAGAAATTGGAACTGTTAGCTTATCAAGATGAAGATATTTCGCAAATGACGGCTATCTGGAATGATGTTCTCGAAGATGGTTTGGCCTTTCCAGGGACGGAGCTTTATAGCGAGGGAGATTTCACTGACTACCTGAGCCATAAGTCGGCGGCGACTTGTTTGAAGGAAGGGGACAGGGTGGCTGGTTTCTACACCCTCCAACCCAACAATATCGGCCGTTGCGGGCATGTGGCCAATGCTTCTTACTGTATGAATAAGACCTTCCGCGGGCGGGGGCTTTTCTCCAGCCTGGTTGAAAGCTTCGCTGGAAGAAGCCAAGACCCTGGGCTTTAGAGGCATGCAGTACAATGCGGTGGTGGCTATCAACTATGCTGCTATCAAGGTTTACACCCAGCAGGGTTTTCAGATTGTCGGCACCATTCCCAAGGGCTTCCTACTGAAGAACGGCACTTATTGTAATATCTATATCATGTATCGGGACCTTTAAGCAGCCTGCGCAGTGATCAATTGTTTTAACAAAATTTGTGATGATACTTACTAGGAAAACTAAATGAAAGGTGATTCCATGTCTCTAAGTCAGAATAAAAAGTCTATCCAACGCCTAACCCTAACTGCTCTCTTGACCGCCTTGGCGATTCTTATCCCCATGGTCATGCCTATCAAAGTGGTTCTCGGGCCGGCTTCTTACACCCTGGCCAGCCACCTGCCCATTGTCTTGTCCATCTTCATGGGGCCCGCTCCAGCCGCCTTTGTTGCCCTAGCTTCTGGTATCGGCTTCTTCTTAGCCGGTTTCCCCTTCGTGATTGGCTTGCGCGGGCTCAGCCACGTCTTCTTCGCTACTTTTGGGGCCTACTACTTCCAAAAGCATCCCAGCTTGGTAGACAAATTGACTACACGAACAGCTTTCTCCTTCGTGCTGGCTTTTATCCATGCCTTAGCTGAGGTGGTCGTTGTCTATTTGGTAACTGGGATAGGTACTGACAACTTAGCGGCCGGTTACTTTACTACCCTCTTTGTCTTCGTTGGCCTGGGTGGGATTATCCATGGTATGGTTGACTTTGAGTTAGCTTATCAAACCGCTCGCGCCTTGAACAAGGCCAAGGTGGTTTCCTTCTTTAAGAACTAGTCGCTAAAGGTTAAGGAAGAGGCGCCTCAATACTTGTGGCGTCTTTTTCTTATCTCTAGAGCGGGGATTTTGTGCTATAATGGGAAAAGTTTTATGTGACGATTTAGCTGGTAAGGAGTGTAATGGTGAAACGTTATCGATATAAAAAGGCGATCGGCCTAGAGCCGGTTCTCTTTGTGCTTGTTTTCTTTGGGATATTTGGGGCGATTGGCTGGCGGATGGGTGTGGTCAATATGTTATCGACGATTATGGCGACGGCTTATGACCTGCTCATGAATACCTGCTTTTTCTTGATGGCCATTTCGGTGGTGACGGGGGCTCTGTCCTCGCTCTTTTCGGAATTTGGTTTCGTGGCTTTAATCGACAAGCTTTTGTCGCGCTTAATTGGCCCGATCTATGACATGCCGGGGGCTTCGTCTTTGGGTGTGCTCAACTGTTATATGTCAGATAATCCAGCCGTTCTAACCTTGGCCAAGGAGGATAATTTCAAACGTTATTTCAAAAAATACCAATTGCCGGCTCTAACGAATATTGGGACCTCCTTTGGGATGGGCTTGATTGTGACGGCAACGGTCCTGGCGATCCCGCTCGAAGGCTCAGCGACAGCCGCTCTGATTGGGAACCTAGGAGCCGTTGTCGGCAGCCTAGTCAGTGTCCGCCTCATGCTCCACTTCACTAAGAAGGCTTATGGGACGGAAGACTATGTGGAGATCGACCACGAAGAAGACCTGCCAGAAGGATCCCGGGTGGTCCGGGCAGGGGGCGTGGGATCGCGCGCCCTCTCCGCTCTCTTGGATGGGGGTAAGAATGGGGTAGAAATGGGTATGGCCATTATTCCGGGCGTGGTCGTGGTCTGCACCATGGTTATGTTACTCACCCACGGCCCAGGACCAGATGGCATCTATACCGGTGAGATCGGCCAGGGGGTTCCTTTCTTACCCTGGATTGGGGAAAAATTATCCTTTATCCTGACTCCTATCTTTGGCTTCTCTAATCCTGAGGCTATTTCGGTACCAATTACCGCCCTGGGTGCAGCGGGAGCGGCTGTGGGTTTGGCTGCCAAGCTGGTGGAATCGGGCCTGGCTAACGGCAATGACCTGGCTGTCTTTACCGCCATGTGCATGTGCTGGTCGGGCTACCTGTCGACCCATATTGCCATGATGGATGCCCTGGATACCCAGGAGATGACGGGCTATGCCCTCTTCAGCCATACGATCGGTGGTTTAGTGGCGGGCGCAGCTGCTCACTTTATTTATATATTGGTTGTGTGACGGAAATTGTGCTGGTGAGCATGCGTTGCGCTGTTGAAGTTGGTCCTTGAAGAGCCATGGCACCGGTTCGGGCCAAGGTCCCTCACCTAGCGAGACTCAAACGGAGAGTAAGGCTTGCGCCAACTCTCCGTAATTCGCTTCGCTTGCTTGTTCATGGCTAAGGCCCAACTTCAACGCTCCACTTCTGCTCATAAGGGAGATTGTAAGTAAATAAAGCCAATAAGTAGAGTGAGCAGTGCTGTAAAAAATAGAAAGAATGTATCAATCCAGATTGTTATTTTAGGGGGATTGTATAACAGTGGTGTAACAGGGTGAAAGTAAGAGCGTTTAGAAAGGGATGACTGGAGGCAAAAGGGATAAGAGCGGCTTTAGTCGGTCGTTCCACTTTGCTGAAGTCCCTCCCTTTCTGCCTTTGCGAACCCGACTATGAACTGTGCTAGTGAGCATGCGTTCCGTCTTGAAAGTGATCGTTAGAGAGCCATGGCACCGGCTCGAGCCTTGGTCTCTCGCCTAGCAAGTTTCAAAGGGCTAGTACGGCTAGCGCCTACTATCCCTAATTCACATTGCTTGCTTTTCATGGCTAACGATCACTTTCAAGCTCCACTTCTGCTCACAAGGAGATTGTTAAGTAACCTTAGTCAAATTTTAAAGTGAGCAGTGCTGAAGAATATAAAGACTAGATCAGTACAAGTAGCTGTGTCAGTGAGCATGCCTTATGCTTTTGCATGTGGTCTCTGACGACCTAGCAGTGATATGAATTTTCGGCCGGTCCTGATCTGGGGCCGGTTTTTGTATTTTTATTATTGACAGGTAATATCTGGCGTGCTAGACTAGTGGCAATTAAACCGATGAAGCGGAGATAACGGCAACAATGCCTGCACAGAGAGCCCGGGGAGATGAGAGCCGGACCAGAAACAAGTTGTCAAATGGACCGCAGAGGGCGCAATGAAAGGCTGAGGCCGAGTAGCCTGCGACGTGGAGGTTGGCGTGACGAACCAGGGATATGTTGGTATCCTAGCCAAGTGTGCGCGCAAGCGTAAATTCAAGGTGGCACCGCGGATTATTTACCATGAGTAACGATTCGTCCTTGACAGATGTGTACTTCTGTCAAGGACTTTTTTTCTTGGCAGGCGGTTTTAAGAATTTGGAGGAAAGATTATGCCCTTAAACCTAAGCCTGGAGGAGGTCCAAGCCTTCGCCCAAGATACGGACTATACCATTGTGCCCCTGGCGCGTGAGATTCTATCGGATTTTATCACACCAATCGAAGCCATGCGGATCCTGAAGCAGGCCTCAAGCCACTGTTACATGCTGGAGTCAGCCCAGGCCAATGAGACCTGGGGCCGTTATAGCTTCCTCGGCTATGAGCCCAAGTTGGAAGTGACCTGTAAGGATGGCCGTTTAGAAATGGGGGACCAAGTCTATGAAACGGAAGACCCAGCGGCCTACATCCGCCAATTACTGGCTGACTACCGGAGCCCGCGCTTGGCGGACTTGCCTACTTTTACTGGGGGCTTGGTGGGTTACTTCGCCTACGACTACTTCAATTATGTGGAGCCCGCAGCCAAGCGACCGGTTGCTGACCACGAGGACTTCAAGGACCTGGACCTGATGCTTTTCGACCAGGTGATTGCTTTCGATCATTTGAAACAAAAAATTATTCTGATAGCTAATGTCAAACTGGATGATGTGGCGGCTAACTATGCCAAGGCTGTGGAAGCTCTGAATACTATGGAGGGCCTCCTTCGTACTGGGGATAAGATCCAGGAAGAAGCTGGGCGGCTCCAGGGACCTGTGACGCCTTACTTCGACCAGGAAGCCTTCTGTGATATCGTCAACCGGGCCAAGGCCTATATCCGGGAGGGAGATATCTTCCAGATTGTCCTCTCCAATTATCTATCCGCGCCTTTCTCGGGCAGCCTCTTCAACACCTACCGGCTCTTGCGGACGGTGAATCCCTCGCCTTATATGTTCTATTTCTCAGGAACGGATGTGGAATTAGCGGGGGCTTCGCCAGAAACTCTGGTCAAGCTAAAAGAAGGCCGCCTCCACACCTTCCCCCTAGCAGGGACGCGGCCCCGGGGCAAGACGGCAGAAGAAGACCAGGCCTTAGAAAAGGACCTGCTCTCCGACAGCAAGGAATTGGCTGAACACAATATGCTAGTGGACCTGGGTCGCAATGACCTGGGCCGGGTCAGTGAGATCGGCAGTGTGGAAGTAGAAAAACTCCATGCCATCGAACGCTTCTCCCATGTCATGCATATTGGGTCGGTGGTTGGGAGCCAGCTGCGGTCAGACTGCGACGCCCTGGATGCCATTGCCTCTGTTCTTCCGGCTGGTACCCTATCGGGAGCGCCTAAGATCCGGGCCTGCCAGTTGATTGCGGAATTGGAGGGAAGCAAGCGCGGGGTTTACGGTGGAGCCATTGGTTACATTGATTTTACCGGCAATATGGAAACCTGTATCGGCATCCGCCTGATCTATGCCAAGAACGGCAAGGTCTTTGTCCGCAGTGGGGCAGGGATTGTCGCTGACTCCCAAGCGGCAAAAGAATACCAAGAGTGCCTCAACAAGGCCAAAGCGTCCCTAAGTGCCCTAGAACTCGCCCAGGAGGTGGACTAATGATTTTAATGATTGATAACTATGATAGTTTCTCCTATAACCTCTACCAGGAACTGGGGGAATTGGATCCAGACATCCAGGTGGTCCGCAATGATGAGCTGAGCCTGGAAGAGACTGAAGCCCTGGCGCCGGACGCCATTGTGATTTCGCCTGGTCCCGGTCGACCTGAAGATGCGGGGGTTATTGTCGACCTAGTCCGAGAGCTCGGTCCTAAGTTTCCTATCCTGGGTGTCTGCCTGGGCCACCAGGCTATCTGCCAGGCTTTTGGTGGGGTAGTGACCTATGCTGACCGGATGATGCACGGTAAGCAGTCAGAGATCCAGGTCGACACCGACAGCCAGCTCTTCCAAGGCTGCCCCGAACGTTTCCCAGTCGCCCGTTACCATTCCCTCATTGCTGAGACCAAGAGCCTGCCAACCTGCCTCAAGGTCACCGGCCAGACCGACCAGGCTGAAATCATGGCCCTAGAACACCAGGACTATCCCATCTACGGCGTCCAATTCCACCCCGAATCTATCATGACCCCAGAAGGCCGCCAGATCCTGGCTAACTTCCTTGGCAAAAAATAAGAGAGTGTGACAAAAGTCGTTTAGAACTGAATCACTGGAATAAAGGCTAGGTGAACATTACTAAAAGTTCGGATAGCCTTTATGAAGTGGATGTCAGGACTGACTTTTGGAACAGGTTTCCAGGAAGAGCAAAGTTTTGATGAGCATCCGTTCTGCCTTGATTTTGCTGATTAGTGATGTATAAGCAAAGTGAGTGATGATGGCATAACAAAAGTAGGCTAGATTACGGCCTCAGTATCTTTCCAAAAATATAATTTGATAAATGCTAGAATTATTTTGTAATGTTTTAGCATAAATATTAATCAGGTTAAAAATATAGCTGAAAAATTTTCTATTTTAATAATAGTTCTGGTTATGAGCAGGAGTGGAGCTCGAGTTTGATCGTTAGCCATGAAAAAGCAAACGAAGCGAATTAGGGAGAGTTGGCGCAAGCCTTACTCTCCATTTGAGCCTCGTTAGGCGAGAGACCGAGGCTCGAGCCGGTGCCATGGCTTTTTAACGATCAAACTCGAAGCGAAACATATGCTCATTAGCAGCATTTAAAAAGATAATAGATAGAAAAAGGCAGCCTATCATTTTCGGATAGGCTGCCTTTTCGTCAAATCACTCAACTTATTTTTCTAATTCGCCTGGATAGTCAGGGGTACCTTTTTCAACGTTAACGGCATTGAAACCATTCTTTTCTAGGATTTCAGTGCCTTTTTTGGACCCTTTGCCGTCATGGCAGATGACATAGTAGACTTGGTCCTTGTCTAAGTCATCTAAGTGGTCTTCGATCTGAGAGAGAGGGAAGTGAACGGCGCCTGGTACGTGGCCTTCTTCGTATAATTCGCGTGGGCGAACATCCAGGATGTTAACGGGTTCGTCTGCTTTTACAATGTCGTAAAATTCTTCAATCGTTACTTGGTTCATAATATCTACCTCCTATAGCTTAATCATAACAGAATGCCGCTGAGATACAAATCATTTGCTCAAAGCGTTTACAAGTCGGTTAGTTCCTGTCAAAAGCTGCCTATCCCAAGGCAACGTCGAGGACCATCATAACCGCAAAACCAGCAATCAGAGCCAGGGTAGCCAGGTCTTCATTGCCATTGCTTTGGGATTCAGGAATGAGCTCTTCCACGCAGACGAAGATCATGGCGCCCGCCGCAAAGGCTAGAGCGTAGGGGAGAATAACAGTCATCTGGGTAACCAACCAAGCTCCCAGGATCGCCCCAACAATCTCGACCAGGGCAGAGGCTTGGCCCAGGTTAAAGGCCCGCCAGCGGCTATTCCCATTAGCGCGGATCGGCATGGCCAAGGCAGAGCCTTCAGGGAAGTTCTGCAGGGCAATCCCCAGGGTTAAGGAAATAGCGCTAGCCATACTGGCATTAGCGAGACCAGACCCGACTGCCCCGTAGGCCACGCCAACTGAGAGTCCTTCCGGAATATTATGGATGGTGATGGCTAGGAAGAGGAGGAAGGTGGAGGAAAGTTGGGTCGGCACCCCTTCTGCTTCAGACCGGGTCTTATCCATATGCATGTGGGGGATAATCTTATCCAGTAGGCTGAGGAAGAGGCCTCCTGCCACAAATCCCACCAGGGCAGGGAAGAAGGACCACTTACCATAGCCGCCAGCTTCGGCGTATTCAATGGAAGGCGCGAGCAGGGACCAGAAGCTAGCTGCGATCATGACCCCGGCCGCAAAACCGTTCATGGCGTCCAATAATTTACGGTTAATTTCCCCCATGAAGAAGACCAAGGAAGAGCCGAGCGCGGTAAAAAACCAGGTCACAATACCGGCCAGGCCAGCTTGGACGACGGGGTGTAAGTTGAGAAAGAAATCAAACATAAAAATCTCCTTACTACAATAATTTATCTAATCAATAGTTAGTATAACGCAAATAATTAGGATTACCTAATCATAAGCTATCCCTGTCCTAAAAGCTCTTGTCTTGGTTTGGCTTTTGTGCTAAACTTTTCCGATGAAATTCACTTCATAAAGAAGCGAGGTAATCTAATGAAAAATAAGTCTTTAAGCCGTGCCCTGGTCTACAGTGGGGTCGCTTTCCTGTTGATGATCCTAGCCCAAGTCTTGGCGACCCTTATGACGAATTTAATTGCGGATGAAGGGCTGGCTAACCTGGTCAACCCCCTGCTCGATCTTTTGATCTTTGCAGGAATCTTTAAAGTCTACCAAATAAAGGTTCTGAAAATGGGGGATAGGGAATTAGGGCTGGCGCCGCGGTCTGTGTCCAAGTTGACGGAGGTCCTGGCTGTAGCCCTGCCTGTGACCCTGGTCTTGGGAACAGCCCTGGCTTTAGATGGGCAAGCCCAAATGGGAGAACTTTCCCTCTATAGTTTTGCCTACTTAGTCTTAGCGGACGGCCTGAACGGGGCGGTCCAGGAGGAATTGGTCTTCCGGGGCCTTGCCCTGAACGTGATCGGTCGCGCGCGGTCCGTTTACTGGGGAATTTTCTTGCCGGCGGGTCTCTTTGCCTTGATGCATCTGTTGAACAAGCCCCTGGATGGCCCTTCCCAGCTTATCTTAGTCCTGGCCGGTTTCTTAGCCAGCTTGCTCTTCTCCCTTGTTGCCTATGTGGAGGGTAATGTCTGGTCCAGCATGGCCTTCCACGTGGCCCTGAACGGCCTGTCTTCAGTCCTTTACTTTGTGGATCCGGCCCTAGAAGAAGGCGGAATCAGCCTGGCCCCAGCCTATTATTACTACCAGGACGGCCCGCTCTTCTTCACTGGCGGGGGCTACAGCATCCTCAGCTCAGGCTGGGCCTGCTGCCTCTATGCCTTACTGATTATCTTCTATTACAAACGCGGACAGGCCCGAGGCAAATTCTAGGCCTTAGTCTTAAATTGCCAGTTGTCTAGTTTAGCTAGGTAGCTGGCTTTTTGTCTTTTAAAGTAAATGACAGAATATTCCGGAAAGGGATTGAAAAATATGGAGAGAAGGTATAGACTAGGTGAAAAATGATAAATTAATGAGATAATGATGATAAATAGAAGAAAGGAAGTTTTATTGATGGGATTTTTTGCTCGTATCAATGGGTATTTTAACCGGTATTTGGCGATCATTGTCCTGGTTGTCGGTTTGGGTGCTCTGCTGGCTCCCCAGGCCTTTATCTGGGCGTCTTCTTATATCTCAATTTTTCTGAGCTTGGTGATGTTTACCATGGGCTTGACCATGAAGCCCCACGACTTCTCCGAGGTCTTCAAGCACCCTCTCCAGGTCTTACTGGTGGCAGTGGTCCAATTCGGCTTCATGCCTGCTTCTGCCTATGTGGTGGCTAAGCTCTTCAACCTGCCCCAAGAGATGGCTCTGGGCCTGATCTTCGTTGGCTGTGCCCCAGGTGGTACCTCGTCCAATGTGATTACCTTCTTGGCTAATGGGAATGTGGCCTTATCGGTGTCCGCGACCTCGGTGTCGACTTTGCTGTCGCCCTTTATGACACCCTTGCTCCTAGCCGCTTACGGCGGCGCCTACATTGATATCGCCTTTTGGCCCATGTTCCTCTCTATTGTCAAAATCGTTCTCTTACCGATTGTGATTGGGATTGCCATTAATTACTTTGCGGGCGCCCGCTTGAATGGAGTCCAAGACTTCTTGCCGAGCTTATCTTCCTTGGCAGTTCTCTTGGTTTTGGCAGGATCTGTAGCCATTAATGCAGACACCTTGAAGGCGACTGGCTGGGTCATTGTGGCAGCTGTCTTAATCCACAATATCAGTGGCTATATCGCCGGCTACCTGGTCTGCAAATTCCGCCACTACGACATCCCGTCCACCCGGGCCATTGCCATTGAAATCGGCATGCAGAATGGGGGCTTAGCTTCGACTCTGGCCCTCCAACACTTCAATCCTAATGTCGCCCTGGCTGGGGCAGCTACAACCGTCCTCCACACCTTAGTGGGTACTCTTTACGCCAGCGCCTGCCAGCGCAAGGACCAGAAAGCACCGGTACCAGATGCAGAATTTTATAAGGATAAAGAGGAAGCAGCAGAAGAGGGACAGGTCTTAGCAGAAGAAAAGATTTAGCGTCTTTAATAAATGGTGCTATGAGCATCCGTTCCGCTTCGAGTTTGATCGTTAAAAAGCCATGGCACCAGCTCGAGCCTCGGTCTCTCGCCTAACGAGACTCAAACGGAGAGTAAGGCTTGCGCCAACTCTCCCTAATTCGCTTCGTTTGCTTTTTCATGGCTAACGATCAAACTCAAGCTCCACTCTTGCTCATAAATAAATGGCTAAATAGATTCTTCTTAAACTTTAATTATATAGAAAAATAGGAGGTCCTATCAATCACCAGCTGGTCATTGATAGGACCTCCTTTTGCAATAGAGATTGGAAATTTTATTTCAAATTCTTTTTAAGTAAGAGAGTTGAAGACTAGTAAAGGACTTACGATTTTTCTAGCTTAATTAATAAGTAGAAACAGAGAAGAACAAGCAAAATTTTTAAAATTCTGAGGGAGGTTTCCGATATAAAGACTGCGTTTGCACTCCCTGGGCTACTGAGGAAGACTAAGACGCCCATTATAATCGCTGTATAGATATTTTTCTTTTTTTTCTTACTCATTTTTTACACCCATTGATAACCAGTAGCAAACCATTGAGCTCCATTTGCAGTTCGTTGTAGGACTAAAGAAACTTGTAAAGGCCTTGTAGCATCAACCTGACTTATTATTACATTAGCAATCTGAGGTGCTAATTTCCAACCGCCAGGTAGTTTTGCGGCTAGTATTAATGAACCAGCCCCTACACCAATATTTTTAACTTTATTGACAACCTCTGGTGATAGGGTAACAGTAGTTTGATCCAGTATACTTCCAGATCTAAAACTTGTTGTCACAGGCTGGATTGTATTGAGTTCATTAGGATCATAGTTCGGATCATTTATTGGTTCTTCAAGGTCGTAACCAAGCTCTTTCGCAGTTTCGAAAAATTCATGGTTTGTAAAACTGTAATACTCAGTTATTTTTTGACCTTCGGATACATGCTGAGTGATAGAATCGTTTGGCTGAACGGTTGTTGCTTGTACTCCCGTTACTGCAATTGGTGAAAGTAAAAAGGCAACGGCACTTGAGAGTAATAGTTTCTGTTTAAACATATCACTGCTCCTTTCAGTTGCTATTAGTTCCTTACACATTCAATATAACAAGCATAAAAAGCGCTTTCAATAATTTTGGTTAATTTATATTTAATTTAATCAAAATATAATGTTCAGATTTCCTATTCGATTGAAAAAAATTAACGGCAAAAACCTCAGTAAAGTGGACTCTCATCATTAAAATAACAGTAAAAAGGCATGGCTTGAGAAGAATTCAAGTGATGCCTTTTTGAATGCTATAAACTGACATGCTATTCCCGGATCTGCCCCTGGCCCTGGATCAGGTACTTGTAGGAGGTCAGGGCCTTGAGTCCCATGGGGCCGCGGGCGTGGAGTTTCTGGGTGGAGATGCCGATCTCGCCGCCGAAGCCGAAGATGCCGCCGTCGGAGAAGCGAGAGGAGGCGTTGACATAGACACAAGCCGCGTCGATATCGTTCATGAAGTCTTGGGCCACTTGGTAGTCCTTTGTGGCGATGACTTCGGAGTGCTTGCTAGAATAGGTCTGGATATGGTCGATAGCCTTCTGGTAGGAGTCGACGATCTTAACGGCGATGTCGTAGTCCAGGTATTCTTCCGCATAGTCCTTCTCTTCGGCTGGAATGGCATCCTTGACCAGGCTACAGGTGCGTTGGTCACCGTGGAGGCGGATCCCGTTTTGCTCAATTAGGAGACGGGCCTGGTCCAGGAAGTCCTTGGCAATTTCCTGGTCGAGGATTAAAGTTTCCAGGGCATTGCAGACAGACACGCGCTGGGCCTTGCCGTTGATGAAGAGTTGGATAGCTTCATCGAGATCAGCAGACTGGTGGACGTAGAGGTGGCAGTTGCCTACACCGGTTTCGATGGTCGGAATAGTTGCGTTTTGGACCACGCTCTGGATGAGAGCAGCGCTTCCCCGGGGGATCAGGCAGTCGACATAGCGGTCCAGCTGCATGAAGGCCGTGGCCAAGGCCCGGTCTGGGTCATCGATGTATTGGATGGCGTCCTGGGGCAGGTCGACGGAGGCAAGTCCCACTTGGAGGGCCGACACGATGGCTAAGTTGGATTGGAGGGTTTCCTTGCCCCCGCGCAGGATGACGCTGTTCCCCGTCTTAAAGCAGAGACTGGCGGCGTCAGCAGTGACATTAGGCCGGGACTCGTAGATAATACCGATCACGCCGAGGGGGACGCGTTTTTGGACGATGTCGAGGCCCTGGGGTGTGGTCCAGCCGGCGATGACTTCGTGGATGGGGTCAGGCTGTCGGGCCACGTCTTCCAGGCCTAGCGCCATAGCTTCCACCCGGTCTTCGGTCAGGGTCATGCGTTCGATAAAGCTGTCGGGCCGGCCTTGGTCCCGGGTCTTGGCGATATCTTGGGCATTGGCTTTGAGGATGGCTGTCTGCTTTTGGCGGAGTTGGTCTGCCATGGCTAAGAGGGCGGCTTCTTTGCTTTGGCTGCTGGCCTGGCCGAGTTGGCGGGCAGCGGCCTGGGCTTTTTGGCCCATGATTTCAAGGTCTTTGATGTCCATTTTATTTTTCCTCCTTTTGGAATGATTGGCGGGCGGAGACCAGGCTACCAATATCTTCTCCTGCTAAAAGTTTGAAGATATCGGCGGGTTCCTGGCTGCCCATGATGACCATGCTCCGGCCCTGGTCCAAGACCAACTTGCCGGCTTTGAGTTTGGTGGTCATGCCACCGGTTGAGAAGCTAGACCCCTTGCCGCCAGCTTGGTCTAAGTTGTCTTGGCTGATGCCTTCCAGCCGGCTGATTCTTTGGGCTTGGGGGTTGCTATGGGGGTCAGCGGTATAGAAGCCATCGACATCTGTGAGTAGGACTAAGAGGTCGGCTTCAACAATATTGGTAACTAGAGCAGATAGGGTGTCATTGTCCCCGAAGCGAGTCTGGTGGTCCAGCTCATCGACAGCGACCGCGTCATTTTCATTGATGACGGGGATAACTTTTTGAGCTAGGAGAACTTCCAGGCTGTTCCGGCAGTTCTTCAGGCTTTCCGGATAGTCCATGACGTCCCGGGTTAAGAGGATCTGGGCCACATCCTGGGTGTAATAAGCAAAGAAGCGGCTGTAGATACTCATCAGGGTGACTTGACCCAAGGCAGCCAGGGCTTGTTGTTCGGGGATGGCTTGGGGGCGCTGGGCGATTCCTTGTTGGACACAGCCGACCCCGATGGCACCTGAGCTGACGAGGACAACTTCCTTGCCGGCTTGGCGGAGGCTAGCCAGGGTGAAGGCGAGCCGGTCGATGCGCGGGTAGTCGATCGTGTTTTGGTCTGTTAATAGGGAATTGGTTCCGATTTTGAATACTAGGCGTTGGGCATGGGCTAGGTCTTGGCGCTCCATCTCTTCATCGCTCCGTTCTCTCATAATTTCTTCATTATTGTACCATAGTTTGCCTAGCCTTGCCTGGTTTAAAAAGCTTTCGACTGGGACTAAAGACTGTTATAATAGGAAGTAAGACTTAAGGAGGCGGGTGCGATGACAGGAGAGGGCTTTAAACGTGTGAGGCAGATGGTCTATATGATCCTCTTAGCCGGAATGGTAGTGGTTTTGGGGCTTGTGGACCAGTCGTCTGCTTTTGAGAGTCATGCCAAGCTGACCAACCAAGTGCCGGCTTTGAAAGCAAATGAACGCCCCAGCCAGGGTAAGCTCCAGGTAGCGGGCGCTGACCAATTGGAGGCTAGGTTCGGAGGCCAATTAGACCAAGTCCTTGCTGAGATGCCTGACTCTATCGACCCCAAGGACTGGCGCTTGATCCTTGTCAACCGCCAGGCGCTCCTAGATAAGGAACCAGATTTTGAAGCTGCCCAGACGCCAGAAGGTCAAGTCTATGACCAGCGCCTCCAAGGGGACCTGGAAGCCCTCATGGCCGATGCCCGAGCGGCGGGCTATGACCTGCGCACCATCTCGGCCTTCCGCTCCATCGAATCCCAGGCCTACAACCGCCAGCACCAATATGAGACCTATCTCAACCAGGGCAAGTCCAAGGAAGAAGCCGAGCGGATGACGGATGCCTACATCGCACCGGAGCGGGCGACGGAACATGCGACGGGTCTGGCCTTCGACTGGTTGAGCCAGGCTTGGCTGGACCAGGGTGGAGGCCTTGATGACAGCTTCGTCGAGGATCCAGCGGCCCAGTGGTTAGCTGACAACGCTCATAAGTATGGCTTCATTTTGCGCTATCTCAAGGATCGTGAAGCCATTACGGGTTATGAATTCGAACCCTGGCACTACCGCTATGTTGGTAGAGAACACGCCGCCTTTATCCAGCGATATGGGTTGACCCTAGAAGAATACTTGCAACTGGCCCGCTACCGGGACCAAGTTAAGTCAGGATCTTAGGCCAAATGTTTGGAACTTATGTTATAATAAGCCGTGACAATGAATATTTAGGCTTCGACTGAGCCGGAATCGGGGAAAAACTTGTATGAATCACAAAGGAACAAAGACCATTGAGACACAGAACTTGCTCTTGCGCAAGTTTGATGTGTCTGACTATGAACAGATGTATCAGAATTGGGCAGGGGATAGCCAGCTGACCCAGTACGCCAGTTGGGGTGTCCATGAGTCCAAGCGTACCACCAAGAAGCTCTTGGAACACTGGCAGCCCAAGCGCACTAACGATAAAATTTACCGCTGGGGAGTGGAAGACAAAGCTAGTCAGGCCCTTATTGGTGAAATCCACGTGAAACGGATCGTTAAAAAGATTGCGACCTGTGAACTGGAATTTCTCTTCGCCCAGTCGGACCAGCGCACCGAATTGGGGGCGGAAGCGGTCCGGACAGTTACCCACTTCCTCTTCGACGCTGTTCAAGCGGAACGGGTCCAAGTAGGAATTGACGTGGAGGACCAGGCCAACCAAGCCATCCTAGAAGCCTGCGACTACCAGGAAGAAGGCGTCCAGAAACGCGGCTTAGCCAACAACCGCGGGATCGTTGACCGGCGCTGGTTTGCGGTCGTCAAAGCGAATAAAGACTAAAAAGGGCCCCAGCAGGCCTCTTTTTTATGGGGAAGTGTAGTTCTCTAGAGGCCGACTTCGAAAGCGGAAGGGATGTTCACTCGCACAATTTGTCACTTGCTGTGAATACGGGTTGGCCATCCAATGTACTTTTGATCAAATAAATAAACTAGCACTTTTGGCGGTTATTCCTTGCAGAGTCTGTTATAATAAGACTGTTAGCGTTTCAATAGCTTGACTAGGAGGGTGGAGGCGAGACCATGCGTTTGGATGAATTATATACCCGTTTGAATCATTTGGCTTTCATTGAGAATTATTATGTGACGACCAAGGAGTGGGAGGGCGAGAGTTTTCGTGTCTTGAAGATTTATGATGATGACAGTAAGCTAGCGGAGGTCAACTTGGACCAGCCCTATATGCTGCGGACGAGCTTCCAGGGCTTCAATAACCGACAAATCTTAGAAAAACAGGCCCTCTTAAAGCTCTTAGTGGACTTCACCATGACACCAGTTGACCAGCGCCAGTCTGACCTCTATTACGCTTATTATTACGACCTCTCGAATATTACACACTTCATCAAGCGCCTGGCCAATAATCGCTTGGCCGATGACATGATTCCCATGGCTTATTTCCGGACCCTATCCGATGACGAGAAGCAAAAATACCTCTTTAATTCGGCGGAATTTGATGACTTTCCAACGGACTATAAGCCCCGCTTTACCCCAGACTCTTTTGTCAAAGTGATGTCTCTGGAAGAGATGGAGGAATCTTTGGAGGAACGCTTTCCTGCTGGGCCCTTGGATGATTAATCAAGAGTGATCGGTAAAAGGCATCACTGACCCTATGCCCAGCCTTGAACTTTGACCAAGGGCCGATTACAATAATTACTGGTGTCTTTGACCGGTAATCATTATTCCGAATTAAGGGGAAATATTATGAATCAAGATCAAGAACATTTACTAAAAGAAATTGAACAATTACTTGTGGGCAATTATAGCCAGGCCATTAGCGAAGTGGGCCAAAAATTGGTGGAAAATATTGTCCTGATCCGTAACGAAGAATTCCTTTCGAAATTAGAGGATTTGCTCTATGAAGCTTATCCTGAAGAGACCTTGAAGAATCGCAAGCGTTATGATGACTCGGACAAGCACTCCGACAATATCTTAATGGCTAAGATCGACGAGATGTTAGCGGCGGGTGAGGTGACAGAGGCGCGCTTTGCCATGGAAGACTTCATCCGTAGCCTAGATTCTGACTTTGACCAGTACAATCCTAAACCTGGCCAGCGTCACTTGAGTATCTTTGACTTGGTGGGGCGTTTTGAATTCTTGCTCCACGAAGAAGCGGGCATGCAGCTCTTGCCGACCCACCGCGACTTCAGCAAGATCTATCAGACCTATGCCAAGGTCCTGCTCCAGGCTAATGAGCGCAAGGAAGCGGCGGACGCCTACCAACAGGCCCTGCTCTGGCACCCTTACCAAGTGGCGATGATCTATGACTTGGCGGCTCTCTACCTGGATATGGACCAGTACGGCATGGCCTATGCCATGATCCTAAAAGGCCTGAAGTATTCAATCGAACGGTCAGCCTTGGCCCGAGGTTATGCCTGCTTGGCGAAATTCTACGCCGGCAAGGGGGACTTAGAAGCTGCCCTGAACTTTGCTAAGATTAGCCTGCGTTGGAAGGAGAATGAGGGCGCGACCGACCTGCTCGAATCGCTCAAGGAAGAGGGCCTGGAAGTTGAAGAGCCCTTGACCAATAAGGAAGTGGCACAGATCCTCCAAGACTACAAGTTGGACCAGTTCCCTTCCGATGCCGCCCTCTGCAAGCTGGTCAACATGGCCCAAGCAGCAGTAGAACTGGGCAATATGAAGACAGCCCGCTTCTACTTTAAGCTCTACCAGTCCCTAACCCAGGACCAGGAAGTCGCTGCCGATGCTGTGATCGCCAACCTACAACGTCAATTAAATATGTAGAAATTGAAGAGCCTCCAAGGACATTGACTTGTCTTTGGAGGCTTTTTTGTTTTGGGAGGGGAATCTGTTTCGCTTTTGAATTTAGGTCGAGGGCTTTAAGTTTTATTTCGGTTCCGTAATTGTTATACTTAAGTTAAGTCAAGAAAAGGAGGAATTTATTTTATGTCAGAGAAGAAAGTGGCAGTGATTACAGGTGGGGCCCAGGGCTTAGGCAAGGCTATCGCCCAGCAATTAGCGGCGGATGGCTTTGACCTGGTCTTAGCGGATATCGATCGCGATACCTTAGAAGCTACCCAGAAAGAATTTGCAGACCAAGGCATCGAGGCGGCTATTAAGGAAGCGGATGTGAGCAAGCTCCAAGATCAGAAGGACCTGGCGGCTTATGCGGTGGACCAATTTGGCCGTTTAGATGTCTTCGTAAATAATGCTGGGATTGAAGGACGTGTCGCTCCTCTGATCGATCTGGAAGAGGAAGATCTGGGGGCGCTCTTCGATATCAATATTAAGGGGACCATCTACGGGATCCAAGCCGCAGCCAAGCAGATGAAGGAACTTGGCATTAAGGGTAAGATTATCAATGCCTCCAGTATTGCGGGACGCGAAGGTTTTGAAATGCTCAGTGCCTACTCAGCGACTAAATTCGCGGTGAGTGGTCTGACCCAGACCGCAGCCAAGGAATTAGCAGATGATGGAATTACCGTCAATGCTTATGCGCCAGGGATCGCTGGCACCGGCATGTGGGACCGCCTAGATGAAAAATTCGCGGAACTGACTGGTGCTGAAAGAGGGGAGACCTTCAAGGAACAGGTGGCCAATATTGCGCTCGGCCGCACCCAAGAACCAGAAGATGTGGCTAATTTAGTCTCCTTCCTCGCCTCAGAAAAAGCGGACTATATTACCGGTCAAATCATTGTGACCGATGGCGGCATGGTCTTCCAATAAGATTGCCTTAAAGAAAGATAGAAAGGCCTACCTCCCGACCTTGAATGCCGGGTGTTGTCAATCCACATTGGGGGCCTCTAGTGTGGCTTGGCTGATGGCAATCCACACTCGGAGCTTTTGCTTGTGGATTGACCTGTTTGTACAGGGACTTGCTCATACCCTAGTCGGGTTCGAGGATGCAGAAAGGGCTCCTCTTCGCAAAGATCCGTCGAAGACTTGCAGTCTTCTCTGGCTCTTTGCTCCAGAGGTCCCTTTCTCCCGCATCCTCTCGCACCCTTTCTAGTCGGGTTCAGGCTAGCAGAAATAGCTCCTCTTCACCAAAATCCGTCGAAGGCCTCTTGGCCTTCTCTGGCTTTTGGCTCCAGAGGTCTATTTCTCCCGCTAGCCTTCACACCCTAAAGTCGGGTTCGAGGATGCAGAAAGGGCTCCTCTTCGCAAAGATCCGTCGAAGACTTGCAGTCTTCTCTGGCTCTTTGCTCCAGAGGTCCCTTTCTCCCGCATCCTCTCGCACCCTTTCTAGTCGGGTTCGGGCGCGCAGCTTCCTTGTCACTTCACATAAAGCCGTCGAAGGTTTTCAACCTTCTCTGGCTTTATGCTCCAGTGAAAGGAAGCTACCCGCGCGCCCTCACACCCTTTCTAGTCGGGTTCAGGCTAGCAGAAATAGCTCCTCTTCACCAAAATCCGTCGAAGGCCTCTTGGCCTTCTCTGGCTTTTGGCTCCAGAGGTCTATTTCTCCCGCTAGCCTTCACACCCTAAAGTCGGGTTCGAGGATGCAGAAAGGGCTCCTCTTCGCAAAGATCCGTCGAAGACTTGCAGTCTTCTCTGGCTCTTTGCTCCAGAGGTCCCTTTCTCCCGCATCCTCTCGCACCCTTCTTTTATTTCGCGTCGTGTGGTCTGTAATGGTAGTGTTTGATGAAGGAGCGGTAGAAGTTGCTGTAGTCTTTGAAGCCGGCGTTTTTCCAGGAGTGGCTGATGGATTGGCCTTTTTTGATGCAGTCGTGGGCGTAGCTGAGGCGTTTGGTGATGAGGTATTGGTAGAGGGTGTCGTGGTAATATTTTTGGAAGATACGGTTGACGGTTGAAGTCGAGATATTGAAGCGTTTGGCGGTGTCTTGGAGGGTGAGGGGTTCGTTGAAGTGGTCGTCGACGTATTGCTTGATGTCGCTGGCCAGTTGGTCGCGCTTGGTATGTTCGTGGAGCAGGGGGTCGTTGGGCGACTGGTAGATTTGGCAGGTTTCGAGGAAGAGCAGGCTAGCCAGGTGGAAGATAATCTTCTGCTGGTAGAGGGTAGCTTTTTCCGCTTGAACTTGTTTGAGCTGGCCGAAGAGGTCGAGGAAGACTTGCCAGTTATTTTCGCTCACGGGGAGGATGCGCAGTTGACTGAAGACTTGGATGAGGTCAGTGGTGTCGATGAAGGTATGGTTGATCTCATCGAGATAGTTATCCCCAATGGAGAGGACATAGCCATAGAATTGAGGGGAAGCGTAGTGTTGGCCTGCCTCGAGTTTGAGGTCAATGCTTGAAGGAATGACGATGATTTGCTTGGGCTCGACTTCAAGTGACTGCTGGTTGACGGTGATCCGTAGCGCCTTAGTGACAAAAACGAGCTCGTGGCGGTGGAAGGAAGAGCGGTTATATTGGTCGATGAAGTCTTCATCCATCGCGGTTGCTTTAATTCGAAAGGGGACTTGTCGGTCGGTCATTAGTTTAAGCCTCCAATTGTTGTATATGATAGATACTATTTTATACTAAAACCGATTTTATTCAAGTTAGTGAAGTTAAAAATAAGCAGCTAAAATCACTCCATTCCAAGCAAAAAGCCAGCTGGAAAAGCTGGCTGAAAGTCATACTATTTGTTTAAAAGGCCGAGTTCGTCCATTTGTTCTTTTAATTTATTTACAGTTTCTGCTTGGGGTTGGCCCAAGGGGAGACGGGTTGGGCCGACTTCGAAGCCCTGGATAGCTAGGGCTGCTTTGACGGGGATGGGGTTGGGTTCGCAGAAGAGGGTGTCGATTAGAGGTTTGAACTTGGCTTGGAGCTCGCGGGCCTTGGCGAAGTCGCCGTCGAGGGCGGCGTGGATCATGTCGTGGACTTCTTTAGGGGCGATATTGGCCAGAACAGAGATCACGCCTTGACCGCCCAGGCTCATCAGGGGTACAGCGGTATCATCGTTGCCTGAGTACACGTCTACCTGGTCGCCGCAGTAGTGGAGGTTGTCAACGGCGTGGTTGAAGTTACCGGTGGCATCTTTGAGGCCGACAATATTTTCAAAGTCATCGATGAGGCGACGGAGGGTTTGCGGCGCAATGCCCATGCCGGTCCGACCTGGCACATCGTATAAGATGATAGGTATATTTACTGCCTTGGCGATGGCAGCGAAGTGTTGGTAGAGGCCTTCTTGGTTGGTTTTGAGATAATAGGGCGTAACAGAGAGCAAGGCGTCAGCACCAGCTGCTTCACATTCCTTGGAGAGGTTGACTCCGTGGCGGGTGTCGTTAGAACCAGCGCCGGCAATGACAGGGACGCGCTGGTCGACAACTTCTATACAGTAACGGATGAGATCAATCTGTTCCTCATCGGTTTGGTTGCTGGCTTCGCCGGTTGTTCCGGCCACAATGATGGCGTCGGTTCCTGCTTCGATTTGGCGTTCAACGAGTTGGCGGAAGACCTCATAGTTAATTTCACGCGCTTCTGTATCCTGGTAGGGGGTAACAATGGCCACCCCAGATCCTCTATAAATAGACATTTGTTTTTCCTCCTTAATGGTTAAACAGCTTAGTAAAATAGAAAAAGCTAAGATTCTGGAATCTTAGCTTACTTGGGTATGCCTATACAAAGTCAGCGTGTATGGTTCACGGGCCCAAGTAGGATAAGTCCTCCAAAATAAGAATGGGCTTCTCATTTGACAGTGACAGCCTTGTTCAGTACTGCCCCCAGCAAGCAAGCTTGCTTCGGCGCTGACCCCTTTCGTTTCCTAATGATGGTGAGCGCGGCCTCTATATCTCTACTTTTCTATTGCTATTAATCTAACATAGCCACTATTAATAGTCAAGGATAAAACGGTTAAAGGACTTTAATCTTGGTAGTCCCGGGGTAGGCGCTGGCTTAAGAGGCAGAAGGTCTCATAGGCGATGGTGCCGGCATGAGCGGCGACGTCCTCAGCCCGGATGACCTGGCCCTGGTTTTCACCGATGAGGGTGACCTTGGTGCCGATGGGGTAGGCTTGGTCGAGGCGGACCATGCACTGGTCCATGCAGACCCGGCCAACGATAGGGCAGGCCTGGCCTTGGACGAGAACTTCAAGTCCTGAATAGGCTCTCAGCCAGCCGTCCGCATAGCCGATAGGGAGGGTGGCAATCCATTCATCCTGGCTAGCGGTATAGGTGGCCCCGTAGCCGACTGTTTCGCCAGCATGCATCTGCTTGACATAGGCAATTTCTGTCTCTAGGCTGAGGGCGGGCTCCAAGGCATAGGGAAGGTCTTCTGCCCCGTTCGACGGATTGGCGCCGTAGAGGGCAATTCCCAAACGTACCATGTCCAGGGTCTCATCCGGATACCAGAGGGCCATGGCGCTGTTGGATTGGTGGAAGAGAGGAGCTTGGGGGAGTTGGCTACAATCGATAGCCTGGCGGATGTCTTGGAAGGCTTGGACTTGGGCAGCCTGCTTGCTTTTGCCTTGGGGGTCCTGGCTATCTGCCGTCGCAAAATGGGTGAAGATGCCCTTGAGCGTGAAAGCCTTGGGATGAGCGGCAATCCAGTCGATGGCAGCTTGCAAGCTCTGACTATCGAGGAAGCCAATCCGCCCCATGCCGGAATCAACAGCTAAGTGGATCTCTAGGGCAGGGTAAGTGCAAGCTTCGAGTTCTTCCGTCACCGCTTCTAGCCAGTCTATCCGGCTGACCGTCACGGCGATCTGAGCCTGGGCCATTTCCAGGGCATCGGAAGCTGGGATCACCCCTAAGACCATGATATTGTTTTGGATACCGGCTTGGCGGAGTTCGAGGGCTTCATCGGTTAGGGCCACACAGAAACCATCGGCACCGGCTTCTTCCAAGGCCTGGCTGACGGCCTTAGCTCCGTGTCCATAAGCATCTGCCTTGACCGTGGCATAGACCAGCTTGCCTGGGGCTAGGGATTGCTTAATCCCTCGGTAGTTCTGTATAATAGCATCTAGGGAAATCTTAGCGCGGCTAGCGCGGCGATAAGCAGTAACCATTGGATGTGATTCACTTCTTTCTATTCATTGGTCAAATAAGAGACTTACTCTTATTTTAGCATTGCCCATGAGAAAATATGATTAAATTTCACTTAGGAGGTTCTATGGTTAAGATTTGTTTTATTTGTTTAGGTAATATTTGCCGGTCTCCCATGGCGGAAGCCTTGATGCGCGAGGAAGTTATGCAGCGCGGTTGGGAGGATAGGGTTTTGGTGGAATCAGCAGCGACAGGAGATTGGAACCTGGGTTCAGCTCCCCACCCCGGCACCGCCAACCTGTTAGCAGCTAAGGGCATCAGCACGGACAATATGTATGCCAGCCTGTTGGAAGCCGGTGACGTCGACCGCTACGACTACTTAATCGGCATGGACGACAGCAATATCGAAAATATTGAGAAAATTGTTGGCACTAGCGACAAGGTCTACCAATTATTGGACTTCACTGACCAGCCTGGACCGATCGCCGACCCTTATTATACCGGGAACTTTGACCTGACCTATGATTTGGTCACAAAGGGCATCCAGGGCCTCTGCCAGCACCTAGAAGCGACTTATCCCGAATTGCGCGACTAGTATAGAGAGGAAAAACTGCCAGCCAAGGAATAAATCGCCTTGCCTAGCAGTTTTTTTGTGGAAATTTTTTGGAGAGGCGTGTTGAACTTGCGAACGACGATCTCCTTAGCAAGTTGCCCAGGTCCAAATGCAAAACGGATGCTCAAAAGTAATTACTAAACAAAAGCAGCTCTCCCCTAGCCAACCTGGACCGGAGAGAGCTGCTTTCTTTTTTATCTTATTTATCTTAGTCCAGGGCGTCCACGGCAGCCTTGAGCTCGTCAATGCGGTCGGTCCGCTCCCAAGGGAAGTAGGGGCCTTCTGCATGGCGGCCGAAGTGTCCGTAGGCGGCAGTGGGCTCATAGATGGCTTGGCGCAGGTCCAGGCTGTCGATGATACCGCGTGGGGACAGGTCAAAAATCTGCCGGACGGCTTGGGTGATTTTCTCCTTGGCCACGGTTTCGGTGCCGAATGTATCGATATTGATGGAAACAGGTTGGGCAACCCCGATGGCGTAGGCGAGTTGGATTTCGCACCGGCTGGCCAGTTGGCTAGCAACGATGTTTTTCGCAATGTAGCGGGCCATATATGAGGCACTCCGGTCAACTTTGGTGGCGTCCTTACCGGAGAAGGCGCCGCCCCCGTGGCGTGCCATGCCGCCGTAGGTATCCACAATAATCTTCCGTCCCGTTAGACCAGCATCTCCCTTGGGTCCGCCGATAACAAAGCGGCCAGTTGGGTTGATGTAGTACTTGGTCTCGTCATCTAAGAGATGGCTTGGGATGACTTCCTTGATCAGGTGCTTGTGGATGTCAGCTTCAATTTGTTCCAGGGGTGTTGATTCCGCATGTTGGGTGGAAACGACAATGGTGTCGACGCGAACAGTTTTTTTGTTCTCGTCATATTCCACGGTAACCTGGGTCTTGCCGTCGGGACGCAGGTAGGGCAGGATCTCTTCGTGGCGAAGGTAGGCCAGGTGCTCGGCCAAGCGGTGGGCCAGTTGGATAGGCAGGGGCATGAAGTCTTCGGTTTCGTCGCAGGCAAAGCCAAACATCAGGCCCTGGTCCCCAGCACCGAGCGCTTCTTCGCCTTCTTTACCCCGGATTTCGAGGGCCTGGTCGACCCCTTGCGCGATATCAGGGGATTGCTGGTCGAGCGCGACCATTACGTTGAGGTTCTCTGCGTCGAAGCCGTATTTGCCCCGGGTGTAGCCAATATTTTTGACGGTCTCGCGGACAATGGTCTGGAAGTCGAGATTGGCTTGGCTGGAGATTTCACCGAAGATCACAACCAGGCCGGTATTCACAATGGTCTCACAAGCTACCCGGCTGTTAGGGTCCTGGCTGAGGGCTGCATCCAGGACAGCGTCACTGATCTGGTCAGCGATTTTGTCGGGATGGCCTTCGGTAACACTCTCACTGGTAAATAAATAATAGTTTTGTAACATTTTGTCCTCCTTAATGGGCAAGGATATTTTCTGTTTTATTCCTTGTCTATTCTAGCATGTAATTGTAAAGCTGGGAATGGTCAAATAATATCTTGAAAGTTCGTTAAAAATTCAAACATAGTCGGTAAAATAAAAGCAAAGTGTGTCTGCCTGGTCCACTGGGGCGGGCTAGACGCCAAAATAGAGAGGAGGGGACCAAGTGAAACGCGCAAGCTACCGCAAGGCCAAGGCGGAACTCGCCAAGGAAAAAGAACGCGCCAAAAAGAAAGGCCAAGCCTTATTCGATACCCACTACCAGCAGGAAACCACAATCTACGCGACGGATGACCGCAAGCGAGACCGGGAAGCCGTCGATTCCAAAACGCGGGAGATCGACCTGGATACCAATGAAATCTTCTATGACCGCGAGCGCAAGCGCCAGTGGTTCTGGTCGGATAGCCAGCATGGTGCCTACCGCATCTTGGCCCTGGGATTGGTTGTCGTGACCCTGGTCCTGCTCTGGTTCATCGGTCCCTTCGTGATCAGCTACCTGCGCGGCCTCTTCCACCAAGCCCAGCTCTGGTTTTAGTGGCGAGGCAGGAGGGGATGACTGGTAAGACCGACTAAAGGCAGTCTTATGCTCTTTGTTCTAGAGCTTTATTTCTTCCGCTAGCCTTCACAGCTTAGTTGGGGTTAAGTAATTTGCGCTCAGACTTGCTGAATGCAAAATGATAGCGGTTATTTGCGTTCAGAGCTGCTGAGTACAAAATGGCAGCTGCAATTGTGCTCAGAACTGCCATATGCAAATCAGACAGCTAGAACCTTGTTTGACACCATTCCAATTACTAAAAGCTAACCGATCTTGCTCTCACCCTAGTTGGGTTCGCAAAGGCA
>NZ_KV797935.1:117313-142288 GCF_001809535.1 Aerococcus sp. HMSC062A02
TCGGGTTCGCAAGAGCAGACTTGAAGTGATTTCAACTCATCGAAACGCCTGACTGATGTCAGCCTTTTTCGATGAGTCTCCAATCATTCAAGTCTACCCGCTCTTGCTCTCACCTTTTAGTCGGGTTCGCAAGAGCAGCTTTGGAGTGCTTTCGCAAGTCGGGAACGTGCAAGCGTGGCTTGCCCTTATCCCGACTTACTCCAAGCATCCAAAGCTAACCGCTCTTGCTCTCACCCTAGTTGGGTTCGCAAAGGCAGAAAGGGAGTGACTTCAGCAAAGTGGAACGACCGGCTAAAGCCGCTCTTATCCTCTTTGCCTCCAGTCATCCCTTTCTGAACGCCTTTGCTCTCACCCTATAGTCGGGTTCGGTCGCGCAGCTTCTTTGTCACTTCACAAGTCTCCATCGCAGTCCTCCAGACTGCTCTGGTGACTTGCTCCAGTGAAAGGAAGCTAACCGCGCTCCCTCTCACCCTTTACAGGAATAACTGTGAGTTCTTTTGGGTAGTGGTTGATGATTTCGACTCCGTCGGCTTGGGCGATGACTAGGTCTTCGATTCTTACTGCGGTTTCGTCTTCTAGGTAGATGCCGGGTTCGATGGAGAAGCACTGGCCGGCTTGAACCACTTGAGTGTTGGCTTGGCTGACGTCGCCGGCTTCGTGGGTTTCCTGGCCGATAAAGTGACCTGTCCGGTGGATGAAGCAGTCGCCGTAGCTAGCTTGGGCGATGGTGGTCCGGCAGGCCGAATCAATGGCTTGGAAAGTAGCCTGACCGACCTTAACGGCTGCAATTCCAGCTTCCTGGGCCTCCAGGGTCAGCTGGTAGAGGGCCCGGTCCTTGTCTGAGACCTGGCCGTAGTAGAAGGTCCGGGTCATGTCCGAGCAATAGCCTTGGTGGCGGCAACCGATGTCGACCACAATGGCGTCTCCCACTTGAGGTCGGCTGTGGTCCGACAGGTGGTGGGGGTCGGCCCCGTTCGCTCCGTAAGCGACGATGGGTTCGAAGCTAAAGCCTCCGTCTGCTCCAACTTCGCGGTAGATCTTTTCCAAGGCCTGGCAGGCTTCGATTTCGCTAGGGCCATAGGGAAGCACTTCTTCTACTAAGCGGGCCATGGCCTGGTCGTTGAGGGCGGAAGCCTGGCGCATGAGCTCTTGTTCACCTGCCGACTTGACGCCGCGCTGTTGGTCGACCAAGTGGCTGGCCAGGCTGAAGTTACTCAAGGGATAGGTCGTGATGAGGGGGAGGAGGTAGTTGGCGGTCATCTGCTTATCGATGCCGAAATTTCCCACTTCCTCTAGGGGCAAGCGCTTGACCAGCTGGCCGAAGTCATCTTGGTCTTTGGTCCGAAGCACTTGAAAAATATCATCCACTTGGAAGCGGAAGAGCTCGTTGGCTACGAGGCAGGGCCGTCCTTTATAGGGCACAATGAGGAGCCAGAGCCGCTCCATGGGGTCGACTAAGACGCCGGTATAATAATAGATGCTGTAGGGGTCAGTCACTAGGATTTGGGTCACATGCTGGCTTTCCAGTCGGTCTTGTAAGGACCTTAAACGGGCACGATATTCACTTGCCATCGTGTCATCTCCTTTATGTCTTGATAGGAGCATTATAAAACAAAACTAGCAGAATAACAAAGCCATTCAGGAAAAGAGGGAAGCAGATGCAAAACACGTGCGATGATGACAGTAGAGGACCAATCTTCTCCTTGACGGGGACCCAGTTGAAGCTGATTGCCATGCTGGCCATGTTTATTGACCATGCGGCAGTGGTTTTCATAGAGCCCCAGCTCTTGGCGCCAGTGACCTGGCTGGACTTCTTGACGGTGTCCAGTGAGAGCCTGGCCTTGGTCTACCTCATCATGCGGTCGATCGGCCGGATTGCTTTTCCTATTTTTTGTTTCCTTCTAATTGAGGGCTTCGTCCACACCCGGTCGGTCAAGGCCTATGCCGGACGACTTGGGGTCTTGGCCCTCCTTTCAGAACCGCCCTTCGACCTGGCCCTCTTCCGGCAAAGCCTTGACTGGAGTCATCAGAATGTTTTCTTTACCCTTCTAGCAGCGCTCTTGGCCCTGGTCAGCTTAAAACAAGACCGTTACCGCTGGCTCAAAGTTATCGGGCCGCTATTCTTGATGATCCTCGCTGAGCTGGGGGGAGTTGACTACGGTTACTTTGGGGTAGCCCTGGTAGTCCTCCTCTATCTGAGCCGGCAGGAAGCCTTTTACCAAGCTGTGGTCGGGGCCCTAGCTTCGCTTTGGGAGGGGCCTGGTGTGTTGGTCGCTTACTTCCTTATTTACCACTATAATGGAGAAAAGGGGCGGGGGAATAGCCGCTGGTTCTACTTTCTCTATCCGGCCCACTTACTTATTTATGCTGGGATCCGTTACTTGCTTTTGTAATGAATTAGAAAGAGGTGGCACAGATGTTAGCCATTAATTATGACGCTTATTTCGAGGACTTATTGGCCGAGCTTAAGGCCCTCGTCCGCATTCCATCCGTTCGCGACGAGGCTACAGCCTCCAGCGAGGCGCCTTATGGTCAAGAAATCCGGCGCGCCCTGGACTATATGATAGCGCTCGCCCAAGCAGAAGGCCTGACTGTACAAAATTATGCTAATGAGGCGATTGCCATTGACCTGCCCGGACAGTTAGCGACCCCCTACCGGATCGACGTGGTCAGCCACTTGGATGTGGTCCAAGCAGGCAGTCATTGGACCCGGCCCGCCTTTGAAGCGGTAGAAGAAAACGGCAAGCTCTACGGCCGCGGGGTCAATGATATGAAACGGTCCTGCCTCTTGGTCTTCTATGCCATGAAGATTATCCAGGACTACAAAATTCCTCTCCGCAACCAGTTGCGCCTGGTCTATGGCTCTGATGAGGAAACAGAAATGCTAGACCTGGAGCCTTACTTGCGCCAGGCCGGCCAGCCTGACTTTGCCTTCACTCCGGATGGCGTCTTTCCTGTCTGTGTAGGGGAATTCGGCGCCATTACCTGGGAATTCCGCCATGAACTGGCAGGCTACGGGCCAGTCCTCGAGCTATCAGGTGGAGAGGGAGCCAATGTGGTGCCTTCTCAGGCCCAAGCCCGTTTAGCTGGTGATTACCAAGAGCCTCTCCAGACTTATCTGGATCAGAAAGATTGGCCGGGCCAAGTTAGCTACCAAGATGGTGAGACCCACTTGCGCCTAGACGGCAAGGGGGCCCACGCCTCAGAACCCCAGCTCGGGATTAATGCTATCAGTCGGCTCTTCCAGACCCTGGGAGAAGCCTTGGACCTAGAAAGTTTTAGCGAACTAGGCCGGACCTTCAGCCCTAGCGATGGATCAGGAGTCGGCATCGCCTATGCCAGTCCGGAAATGGGAGCCTTGACCTTTAACCTTGGTCAGGTGGATTTTCGAGCTCAGTCCGCTATCAAACTCGCCGTCGACTGCCGCTTTCCCAATGGCTCGCATTCGGATGAATTGAAGCAGAAGATCCAAAGTCTTTTGCCTGATTGGCAGATCCAGGCTAGTTTCGACGTCCCGGTGACCCTAGAAGATGCGGACCGGCCAGCTATCCAGACCTTGTCGAAGACCTTTGCCCAACACTTCCCTGAAGAAAGCCAGACGCCCCTGATCGGCAAGGCGGTTTCCTATAGCAAGAAAGTAGGCAACTGCATCAGCTTTGGCGCCAATTTTCAACAGGACCCTGAAGTGGCCCACCAGGCGGATGAGTATGTGGAAATTGATAGCCTCATCCCGCTTCTCAAACTGTACACGGAGAGTTTGATTAAACTTGGCCAGGCTAAGGAATTGTAGGGTGGATAGCGATTAAAGGAAACGGTGCTAGTGAGCATCCGTTGCGCTTTTGAATTTGGGCCTTGAATCTTTAAAATTCAGTCGCTGACACTCCAAATCCCAAAACACCATACGGCCTTGCTTCGATCACGCTGACAAGTCTATCCAGCTGAGCTTATTCGTTAATTTCAAAACAAAAAAGCAGAAGCTCTTATGATCTAGAAGCTTCTGCTTTTTACCTTGTTAGTGCTGTGAATTAAAAATGATTCACCAATAAATAGAATATCTGTTATGAGCAGGCGTTAAGCACATGCTCACCTACACCATTCACTTCTGGCTAATTTTAATCTTCTTTATTGCTGAGGTAGATGCTTTGGATAATGGTGAAGATAATCAAAATCACATACCAGAGAATTTTGCGGTTACGCTTTTTTTGTGCTTTGGATGTTGCCATAGGATTCACCTCACTCTTTTTTCTTAACTAGTATAGCATATCTACCCCGTGGAAACCATTACAAAAGGGTGAAGCCGCTCTCCAAAGTACCTTGTCATGATATTCTCTGATCTTTACCTGGCTTATACTATTATAGATAAGCGGGAGCATATACTTTTGACTGACTAGTCGGTCAATTAAAATAAAGAAGAGAAGACGAGAAGAATTTTTTCCAATTAACTTAACTGGCAAGGTATTCCAGCCCAGCAACCCCTAGGATAAGCACAAAAAGAGCACAAAAAGCCCTGGATGATTATTGGGATTCGACATCAAATTCATAGCCCAAAGCATGTGCAAAAATGTTCTTATATGAAGCGCTTTCGCGTCAAATCAAGGCTTAGCTGATATCAGGCTAATCCTTTTGCTCTGAAAGCGCTCTAATTATATTTATTTAAACTATCAAAAAACTGGCCTTTTCAAGCAAGTCTACTTGATATAATTAACGCTTATAAGGTACAATTAATATAGAACGCTGTGGATAAGTTTGGGCAACCAAAGTCCCACAAGTTTTTTGTGAAAAGGAGAAGATAAAATATGGAAATGAGTTTTAGATGGTATGGCCATCATGACCCAGTTAAGCTAGAAGATATCCGTGTCATTCCAGGTATGCAAGGTATCGTAACAGCTGTTTATGATGTGCCAGTGGGGGAAGCATGGCCCCTTGAAAACATCGAAAAATTAAAGGCGTCTGTTGAGGAACAAGGGATGCATATTTCGGTTATCGAATCAATCCCTGTCCATGAAGACATCAAATTAGGGAAAGCAAACCGCGACCAATTGATTGAAAATTACAAAGAGTCTATCCGCAATGTGGGTAAGGCCGGAATTCCAGTGGTATGCTACAACTTCATGCCTGTCTTTGACTGGACCCGTACCGACTTAGAATACCTTCTTCCTGATGGTTCAACTTGCTTGGCCTTCTTCAAGGATGAAGCTGAAGCAGTGGACCCAATCAATGGGGACTTTAGCCTACCAGGTTGGGATGCTTCTTACACCAAAGAAGAAATGGCCCAAGTCTTCGCAGACTATGCAGAAGTCGATGAAGAACAATTATGGGAAAATTTAGAATATTTCCTTAAAGAAATTATTCCAGTGGCTGAGGAAGCTGGCGTGAAAATGGCTATCCACCCTGATGATCCGCCTTATTCTATCTTTGGCTTGCCACGTATCATTACCGGTCTAGACGCTGTGAAGCGCTTCTTAGATATCGTGGATTCACCAAGCAATGGGATCACTATGGACCACGGCTGCTACTTCTCAGATGGCAAGAACGATGTTGATGCCATTATGGAATATGCCTTGAAACGCGACCGAATCAACTTCGTCCATGCCCGTAACGTCCAAGCTGGCGACTGGGGCTTCATGGAAACTGGCCACTTATCTGCTAACGGGGACGTGGACTTCTACAGCATGATGGACCTCTTAGTGAAATACGGCTGGGAAGGCCCAATCCGTCCTGACCACGGCCGCCGCATCTGGGGCGACCAAACCGAAACACCAGGTTATGGTCTCTATGACCGTGCCCTAGGGGTTGCCTACATCAACGGCCTCTACGAAGCGCTCTGCCACAAGTATGACCGCAAACCAGACTTCGGCCAATCCGTTTATCCACACGACGAAGAATTACTTAAGAACCGTAAATAAGAAATAACAAGAGAGAGGGAATGCAAAAAATGGCAAACAATCCATATGTTCATGATTTTTCAGGTAAGACTGTTGTATTAACTGGTGCAGGTGGGGTTATTGTTTCTAAGTTAGCAGAAGGTTTTGCTCAAGCTGGCGCTAATGTTGCTTTACTTGACCTTAACGAAGATGCAGCTAACGAAGCGGCTGAAAAGATCAACGCTTTAGGTGGCGGCAAGGCTAAGGGTTACAAGTGTAATGTTTTAGACAAGGAAAACTTAGAAGCTGTCCGCGAAGAATTGAATAAAGACTTCGGCCCATGTGATATCTTAGTTAACGGGGCAGGCGGTAACAGCCCACGTGCAACTACGGATAACGAATTCCATGAAGAAGGTTTAGACGAAGAAACCACTACTTTCTTCGACTTGGATCCAGAAGGCGTTAACTTTGTCTTCAGCTTGAACTTCCAAGGGACCTTACTCCCAACCCAAGTTTTCGCTAAAGACATGGTAGGCCGTGAAGGGGCAAACATCATTAACGTTTCTTCAATGAACGCCTTCACACCATTAACCAAGATCCCAGCTTACTCAGGAGCTAAGGCAGCTATCTCTAACTTCACCCAATGGTTAGCTGTTCACTTCTCTAAAGTTGGCGTACGTTGCAATGCCATTGCACCAGGTTTCCTTGTGTCTCACCAAAACATTGACTTAATGTTTGAAGAAGACCACGAAACCTTGAAACCACGTGGTAACAAGATCATTACCAATACACCAATGGGTCGCTTCGGTGAAGCTGATGAAATGGTTGGGCCAACCCTCTTCTTAGCCGATGAAAAATCCGCAAGCTTTGTTAACGGGGTTATTATCCCAATCGATGGTGGTTTCGCTGCTTACTCAGGTGTTTAATCGGGGCAGCTGTTTTAGATGAATGAATGGGAAAGGCTTAAGCAGGAAAGTAACTTTGTTTAAGCCTTTTCCTTAGTGGTGGAAGAAGTATAGGATTCTGAATGAAACTGTGCTGATGAGCACCCGCTCCACTTCCGCTCATAAGTAAACAGTTAGCCGAATCCCTAGCAGCTTAGGAAATGGCTAATTAGCTAAAATAATAATGCGAAACCACTAAAAGACATAAAAGCAATTTAAGGAGGAATTATCTTGGCGAATTTACCGGAACAATTTACTAAACAAAGAGACTATTTAGTCTGCGTGGATTCTGATGGCTGTGCCATGGACACCATGAATGTCAAGCACTTTGAATACTTTGGCCCTTTAGCAGCTGATGAATTCAATATTCAAAACAAAGACCAATTCCAAGAAGACTGGAACCGGGTGAACCTGTTCTCATCTACACGGGGGATTAACCGCTTCAAGGCTTTAGTGATCTGCTTGAACAATGCCAAAGAAGCTGGCGAGGACATCATCAATATTGATGCCTTAGCGGAATGGACTGAAACGACTTCATCCTTATCTAATGGTTCCTTAGAAGATAGCTTGAAAGACCAAGATGATGAGTCCCTCAAACGTGCCCTGTCTTGGTCCCAACGCGTGAACAAGGGGATTGAAGAAGAATTAGCTGGCAATGACAAGCCTTTCCCAGGCGCTAAGGACGGCCTTGCTGCTATTAGCCAAAAGGCAGACCTTGCCATCGTATCATCGGCTAACTCAGAAGCCCTCAACTCTGAATGGACCCGCCACGGTTTAATGGACTATGTGGACGTAGTTTACGGCCAAGAAGCAGGTTCTAAGAAAGACGCCATTGCTAACCTCTTAGAACACGGCTATGACAAGCACAAGATCTTGATGGTTGGGGACGCACCTGGCGACTTAAAGGCTGCAACCGACAACGGTGTTCTCTTCTACCCTATTATCTTTGGACAAGAAGAAGAGAGCTGGGCTGGTTTAGAAAACACAGGCTTGGACAAATTCTTGAATGATGACTATGCGGGTCAATACCAAGAAAGCAAAATCCAAGACTTTGAAGATAACTTAGCCAAACACGACAAATAATTAGGAGGATATGCTCTTATGGCAAAAAAAGCTGAAACAATTGTACAAATGAAAGAAAACTATCTCTTCGCTGTTATCCGTGGGGAAAGCGAAGAAGACGGCTACATCATCTCTAAAGCCTGCTATGAAGGCGGCGTGAAGAACATCGAAGTGACCTTCTCCACTCCAGGAGCTGAACGCGTGATGGCCCGCTTGGCTGAAGAATTCAAGGGCACTGACATGGTCGTTGGGGCTGGTACCGTTCTTGACCCAGTGACCGCTCGCATCGCAATCTTAAACGGGGCAGAATTTATCGTATCCCCAGCTTGGAACCCTGAAGTGGCTAAGATCTGTAACCTCTATACAGTGCCTTACCTACCAGGTTGTGGGTCAGCGACTGAAATCCAAGAAGCTTTAACATTAGGCTGCGAAATTGTTAAAGTCTTCCCAGGTGGCGTACTTGGTTCTGGCTTCATCAAAGATATCCATGGTCCACTTCCACAAGTTGAATTAATGCCTTCAGGTGGCGTGAACATTGACAACATGGAAGAATGGATCGACAAGGGTGCTTGGGCAGTTGGTGTGGGCTCAGCACTAACCAAAAACTACAAAGCAGAAGGGGCAGAAGGCGTTAAAGCAACCGCTAAGGAATTTGCGGACCGCCTAGCTGCTATCTTGGCTGATAAATAATGCTCAAAAAAGTTGTGACTCTGGGAGAGCTCTTGCTCCGGCTAACGACTGAGAGCAGCGAGCGTTTCTCACAAGCCCAAAACTTTGAAGCAACATTCGGTGGCTCAGAAGCAAATATTGCGGCCACCATCGCACATCTCGGCATGTGGGCCAGCTTTATCTCAGCTGTACCAGCCAATGAAATTGGGGATGCAGCTGTTGAATTTATGCGTAAGAATGGGGTTCACACCGGCTACATTCTTCACCAAGGCCCTCGTTTAGGGATTTACTTCGCAGAGAAGGGCCATTCCATCCGGCCTTCGAAGATCGTTTATGACCGCCAGTACTCTTCCTTTGTAGAGTCCAAGGTGGAAGATTATGACTTTGACTTGATCTTTGAAGATGCCAATTGGTTCCACACCTCGGGCATTACCGCTGCCCTGTCACCTGAACTCTTTGAGCTCAGCAAACAGTGCATGATTGAAGCCAAACGCCGGGGGATGAAGGTTAGTCTGGACTTGAACTACCGGGCTAGTCTTTGGGGCTTTGAAGAAGCCCGCCATGCTATGGCTGAACTGGCGCCTTATGCGGATCTCCTGATTGGGATCGAACCGCTCTTCCTGCCTGATGTGGATGGTAATGACTATAAAGACAACCGGAATATCCAATTGCCTTATGATTTCAATACCATTTCTCCGATTTTAGAGCAGATCGCTTCCCACTATAAGTTGGAGAAGATCGCTTTGACCAAGCGCAAGGTCATCAATGCTAGCCGCAACATCCTCCAATCCTACCTCTACGATGCTAAGGATAATGAACTCTACCCATCCAATGTCTTTGATGTTGATATCATCGACCGGATCGGGGGCGGGGATGCCTTTGCAGCAGGCTTGATCTATGCCTTAAATACCGATAAGTACACTGACGCTGAGGCCATCCAATTCGCTAATGCGACCTTCGCCTTGAAGCATACCATTCCAGGCGATATGGCCATCGTTAACCTGAAAGATGTCGAATCCCTCATGTACCGAGGTAGCAATTTCGACGTCCAACGCTAAAGCAATAGAAAGGGGCAAACCATTTATGCCATTTATTAATGACGACTTTATGTTACAGAGTGAAAGCGCCAAGCACCTCTACCATGACTTTGCAAAAGATATGCCAATCTATGACTTCCACTGCCACTTGAGCCCACAAGAAATTGCGGAAGACCATGAGTTCGAAAACGCTACCGAACTCTTCCTCGGTGGGGACCACTACAAATGGCGCGGTTTACGTGCTATGGGCTATCCCGAAGAATTAATCACTGGGGATGCCTCAGCTGAAGATAAGTTCAAGGCATGGGCTGAAACCGTTCCAAATACGATCGGTAACCCACTCTTCCACTGGAATGCACTGGAATTGAAACGTTACTTCGGCATCGATGAAATCTTATCAGAAGATAACTGGAAAGAAATCTATGACAAGGTTAACACTAAATTACGTGATGAAAAATTAACCGCGCGTCAGTTGATCAAGAATTCTAACGTGACCTTCATCTGTACGACTGACAACCCATTCGACAGCTTGGAATACCACAAACAAATTGCGGAAGATGATTCCTTTGACGTCGACGTGGTACCTGGCTTCCGTCCAGATGGGGCCTTCAAGGCAGGGGAAGAAGCCTTCGTTGACTTCTTAGCTAAGATGGAAGAAGCGAACGGCATCCACATTGATTCCTTCGCTAAATTAATGGAATCCTTGGAAGACCGGATTAAATTCTTCGGCGAACATGGTTCTCACGTGTCTGACCACGGCTTGAAAGTCTTGGCTTATGCTGACTCAACTGAAGAAGAAGTCGAAGACATCTTCCAAAAAGCAGCTAAGGGCCAAGCTTTAACGGAATTAGAATACGCTAAATTCCAAAGTGCCCTCTTAGTGGAATTGATGAAGATCTACAAGCGTGAAGACTTTGTATTCCAAATCCACTTTGGTGCCATCCGTGATAACTCAAGCCGCATGTTTGAAAAGACAGGCTTTGACTCTGGTTTAGACTCAATCAACGACCAAGGCAATGTGGCAGAAGCCCTCAACCGTCTCTTAGACGCTGCGGACAAGACTGACGAATTGCCTAAGACCATCATCTACCCATTGAACCCAACCTACTTCGACCTCGTTGCAACCACCTTGGCTAACTTCCAAGGCAATGAAGACGGTCAGAAGAGCCGTTGCCAATTAGGTTCTGGCTGGTGGTTCAACGATACCAAATACGGTATGTTGAAACAATTCAAGTCTTATGCTGAAGCTGGTCTCTTGATGAACTTCGTCGGCATGTTAACCGACTCCCGGAGCTTCACTTCTTATACCCGCCATGAATACTTCCGTCGCCTCTTCTGTGACTACATTGGCGACTTGGTTGAACGCGGTGAAATCCCTAATGATGACGCCCTCTTAGAGAAGCTCATCACCAATGTCTGCTACAACAATGCGGTAAACTTCTTCTACGACGAAGAAAAAACCGTCGAAATTGGCAAATAACTTGCAAATTTCATAGCATTCGCTACAATAGAAGTAGCTAAAGAATGACAGAAGGGAGGACACTTACGAATGACTAAGCCAAAGCAAAGCCTAGTGAGTGTAACCCATTTCGACCATTCTTTATGCCCAAAATCTTATATTGTCAAATCCAACTAGTCCAGTTTATGCTGGGCTAGTTTTTTCTTATGTGCAGGAAGGAGTGACTGGATTGTTCTTGCTTTTCAATAAATTTCAACAGAAAGGTTAAGGTGATCCAATGCCAATCAAGGCCGTATCTCGCTATTAGGCGTTACATAATAAAGATAATAAAGAAAGAAGACCAGCTGGGTGGCTGGTCTTTTATTTCGAGGCTTTCTATATCTCACACCCTTATCTAATCGCTTCGAAAGAGCAGCTTGACTTTTTTACTGGAAAATGTCAAGAATAGCTGTCAGTTTGCTAGATATTTGTTATAATAGGACTACTTTAATTAAGAGAATGATGAGAAAGCGAAAGGATGATCATGATGGATAAAGTCGTCGTAAAAGGGCTGAAGAAGAGCTTTGGCGATAATGAGGTTTTGAAGGACATTAACTTTAAGGTAGCTGAAGGGGAAGTGGTTTGTGTGATTGGTCCTTCAGGTTCTGGGAAATCGACCATGCTGCGTTGTCTGAATCGCTTAGAAGATATTGACGCTGGGGAAGTGATTGTCGACGGGGTCAATATTTCCGATCCTTCCATCGACATTAACAAGGCCCGGGAAAATGTGGGCATGGTTTTCCAACAGTTTAACCTATTCCCACACTTGACGGTCCAAGAGAATATTGCCCTGGCACCGGTGGAATTGAATAAACTGACCCAGGCTGAGGCGGACCAAAAAGCCTTAGAACTCTTAGAAACAGTGGGCTTAAGGGACAAGGCAGACGCCTATCCTAACTCGCTCTCCGGGGGCCAACAGCAGCGGGTGGCGATTGCACGTGCCTTGGCGATGAGTCCAGACTTGATGCTCTTCGATGAACCGACTTCCGCCTTGGACCCAGAAATGGTTGGGGACGTGCTGGAAGTAATGAAGGACCTGGCCGAAGAGGGGATGACCATGGTGATCGTGACCCACGAAATGGGCTTTGCCCGCGAGGTGTCGGACCGGGTTGTCTTCATGGATGGGGGCTATATTGTCGAAGAGGATGTCCCAGAGAAACTCTTCAGCCAACCTGAAAACGAACGGACTAAGAGCTTCTTGGACAAGGTGCTGCATTAATCATAATATGCTGCTCATGAGTGGATGCCAAGCTGATTTTTCTTTGCTGATTATAGAGTCGGTGAGGAGGGAACTGTGCGATGAGCTGCTGTTTGCTCTCGGGGTTTACGAATGCAAATTGCCGACCTGCTATCTGCTTTCAGAGCTCTCAAGTGCAGATTGGCGAGCTACTATCTGCTCTCAAGACTCGCGAGCGCAAATTGGCGATCTGCAAATTGCCCTCAGAGCTCCTGAGCACAAATTGCCCCCAGCTCTTGCCTCCTGAAATGGCTAAGGATCAACTTCAATGCTCCAATCCTGCTCACAAATAGACGGTTAAATATCTTTTATCTACAAGCTGTTAAATTTTTAATTCACTAATGCTAACAAGTAAAGCTGGAAGTAAAAATCCAGCTTTTTTTGCTTCTTTACTAAATGGTGCTAATGAGCCTGCCTTGCACTGTTGAATTTGGGCCTTGAATGTTTAGAGGATCAATATTAAATTATAGCCTTTTGTACTTTGTCCGTCAGTCATTGACGCTCCAGTGCTTTAGACCTGACCAAGTTTCGCAAGTTGCCCTCTTCTTTACCAGTTCTTAAATAAGATTGGTACATATTTGCCGATAAAGATGATAAAATAACAATTGACTATATGACGATCACTGGGAAGTTTCCCAGGCTTTTAAATTAATCAAGTATGGGAGAAGATAGTATGCAGAATTTAGCAGTGGGTATTGATAAGATGGATTTCTATGCGCCAGGTTATTTTGTCGATATGGCGAACTTAGCCCAAGCGCGCGGGGTGGATCCTAAGAAGTTTAATGAAGGGATCGGCCAGGACCAAATGGCTGTGCCCCCAATTACGCAAGATATCGTGACCATGGGAGCCAATGCGGCTGACTTCTTGACGGAGGAGGACAAGGCGGCCATCGATATGGTTCTCGTGGGGACGGAGAGCGGGATTGACCAGTCCAAGTCTTCCGCTGTCTACATCCACCACCTGCTCGGCATCCAGCCCTTCGCCCGGTCGGTGGAGCTCAAGGAGGCCTGCTATAGCGCGACCGCTGCCCTCCACCTGGGCCTAGACTATGTGCGCACTCACCCTGAGCGAAAAGTCCTTGTCCTGGCTTCCGATATTGCCCGTTATGGCTTGGAAAGCTCTGGCGAAGCGACCCAGGGGGCAGGGGCAGTGGCTATCCTCCTCGCAGCCAATCCCCGCCTCGCTGTTGTCGACCCAGACTCTGCCTTCATGACGGAAGACGTGATGGACTTCTGGCGGCCTAACTATACGGACAAGGCCATGGTGGACGGCAAGTTGTCCCTCCGCCAGTACACCCATGTCCTCGAACGGGTCTGGGACAAGTACCAGGCAGAGACAGGTTTGAGCTTGGATGATTTCGAAGCGGTCTGCTTCCACCTGCCTTATACTAAGATGGGGCTCAAGGGCCTCCGCCGCTTGATGAAGGGGGCCAGCGATGAGAAGAAGGATAGCCTGCGCGCTTATTTTGAAGCTAGCGAACAGTACAGCCGGCGGATCGGGAACATCTACACAGGTTCCCTCTATCTCAGCTTGATCAGTCTTTTGGACCAGGCAGAGGGCCTCAAAGCGGGGGACCGGGTCGGCATGTACAGTTACGGGTCGGGTTCGGTAGGTGAGTTCTTTAGCCTGACCTTAGCGGAGGACTTACAAGCGGGGCAACACAAAGCAGCCCACGAAGCCTTCTTGGACCACCGTGAAGAGGTTTCGGTAGACCGCTACGAGCAAATGTTTAATGACCGTCTGCCGAGTGATGGTAGCCAGTTAGACCTGACGCCGTCCCATCCGAGTGAGACTTACTATGTCCAAGGTATGGCCGACCACCAACGCCATTATGGCAAGCAATAAAAACAATGAAAGACCTCTGCTAGGATTTCCTGGCAGAGGTCTTTCATTGTTTCTTAGGTTAGTGGTCGCTCTTATCTTGTCGGAGCTCAGCCAACAGTTCACGGGCCTTTTCCTGGTTGATGGTGGAGCTGTCAGCTAGGGCACTGGCCAGCTGGGCAACTTCTTCGCCTTCAGCTCCGACCTGGATGGCGATGGACCGGGCGTGGAGGGCCATGTGACCGGACTGGATGCCTTCAGAGACTAGGGCGCGTAAGGCGGCTAGGTTCTGGGCCAGGCCAATGGCGGCGATGACCTGCATGAGCTCTTGGGCGGGCAAGTGACCGAGCAAGTCCTGGCTCAGCTTGGCCTGGGGATGGATGCCAATAGACCCGCCCACGGTCCCCACAGCTAGGGGCAGGCAGAGCTGGCCGTGGAGGGTCTCTTTATCTTCGTCGTAGGACCAAGTGGCTAGCCCGCGGTAGGCGCCGTCCTTCACGGCATAGGAATGGGCGCCGGCTTCGATGGCCCGCCAGTCATTGCCCGTGGCGAGGACGACCGCATCGATCCCGTTCATGATGCCCTTGTTATGGGTGGCTGCCCGGTAAGGGTCCACCTGGGCCAGGTCGCTAGCATAGGCGATCCGCTGGGCCACCAGGCTGCCAGCAAGGCCGGGTCGGCTGAGCTTTCGGGCAGGGATTTCACATTGGACCTGGACCAGGCACTGGTCGGCGTGGTTGGAGAGGATGGCCATGAGAGGATCGAAGAGAGGCTTGCCATCTTCAGCCAGGGCCTGGTTGAGGGCCAGGCAGCTTTGTTCTTTGACGGCTTCCAGCATGGTGTTCATCATATTAGCCCCCATAGCTTCCTGGGTATCGACATCCAGGTAGATGAGATAGAAGCCCCGACCCTGATAGCTATAGTAGGCAGAGCGGACAGCGCGTGGGCCGCCGCCGTATTTGAGGATGGCGGGATAGGCAGACTTGGCCCAGTCTAGGATCTCCTCTTGATGGTTATCGACCCAGTCCGTGAAGGCCGCTTCCAGGTCGACATTATCGGGGCCAGTCAGGCAAACCTGACCCGTCATTAAGCGCGAAATAACTTCCGCTTGAAAGCCCGAGCCGGCATTCACAATTTGTCCGGCGAAGTTACTGGCTGCTACCACGCTAGGTTCTTCGGTCACCATGGGCACGATATAGGCCTTGTCATTAACTTTCAAGTTCAAGCTCAGGCCCATGGGAATCTGATAGGTCGTGATGACATTTTCGATCATCTGCTCGGCCATCTCCAGGGACATCCCTTCTCCCTCGGCCAGGGCTTGGCAGGTCTCAGCAGCTAGGATGCCTGCTTCTTCTAAGACCTGCCAGCGCTCGGCCAGGGTCTTTTTATGAAAATGTCGCCAAATTTTTTTGCTCATGGTGGATTCGCTCCTTTATTATCATTGCCTTAAGTATAATATATTCCCTGTCTTTAGACAAAAGATTGGGGGAGGTTGAATAGTAGAGGTAAGCATCCCTTGCGCTGTTGAATTTAGTCGGCTAAGCCCCAGTCCGGGCTTTTGATTGGGGCTTGAGAAGTGGCAAGCCACACTTGAGGGATCCAAGTGTGTGTAGGATTTCATGAAGCCACACTCTAAGTCTCCGATTATGTGTTGGGACTTATCAAGCCACACTTTAAGTTCTCAATTGTGTATAGGATCTAATCAAGCCACAATTTGAGCTTACACTTGTGGCTTCAATTATGTTTCAAAATAATAATTCAGAGAAATCTTATCCCTTCAATAAAAATGCCCCAAAGCAGACTCACGATAGCGCTCTGGGGGAATTTTGTTTGTCTAATTTTAGTCTTTCACAACCTTCAGCACTTCCGCTTCCATCTGGTCGATGGCCAGGATTTTTTTGTCGCGGATGTCGGCGGACTCGAGTTCCTGGATGGCTTGGGGGTAAGGGACCCCGCTCAGCTCGCGCAGCTTGGCCAGACGTTCGCTGATTGAGGCTTGGTCGGCGTCTTGACCGATGGCTTGGAGGACGGTGGCCGGGAACTTATAGGGGCTAGCGGTCGATACGATGACACCGGCCTTGGCGCCTTCTGTTTGGTCCAGGTACTTGCGGTAGCTCCGTGAGGCCACTGCGGTATGGGGGTCCATGAGATAGTCATTGGCTTCGAAGGCTTGCTTGATTTCGTCCTTGGTTTCGTCTTCGCTAGCAAATTCCCCACTGATGCCTTGGAAGGCTTGGAATTCTTCCGCGGTGACTTGGTAGAGGCCGTCCTGGTCGAGTTGGGACATGAGGGCGGTCAAGTGGTCGCTATTGTCACCCAGGGCATGGTAGAGCATGCGCTCGAAGTTGGAGGAAACCAGGATGTCCATGGAAGGGGAGATGGTAAGCTTGAAGTCACGTTTACGGTTGTAGGTCCCGGTCTGGAAGAAGTCATAGAGGACCTTGTTGTCGTTTGAGGCACAGACCAAGTGGTTGACAGGTAGGCCGCAGCGTTGGCCGTAGTAGGCAGCCAGGATATTGCCGAAGTTGCCGGTAGGGACCGTGAAGTCGATGGCTTCTCCGGCTGTGATGGTGCCTGCCTTAACTAATTGGGCATAGGCATAGAAGTAGTAGACCACCTGGGGCAGGAGCCGGCCAATATTCATGGAGTTGGCTGAAGAGAACTGGGCGCCTTGGTCAGCCAGTTTTTGGCGGAGGGCAGGGTCGTTGAAGAGAGCTTTGACCTGGGTCTGGGCATCGTCAAAGTTTCCCCTAACAGCGTAGACATAGGTGTTAGCGCCTTTTTGGGTGAGCATCTGCTTCTCTTGGATATCGCTCACGCCGCCTTCGGGATAGAAGACAGCGATCTTGGTTGAAGGCACATCCGCGAAACCAGCCATAGCAGCTTTTCCGGTGTCCCCGGAAGTCGCAGTCAGAATAATAATTTCCTTGTCGTTGTGGTTGATTGCCGCCGCCTGGGTCATTAGGTGGGGCAGGATGGATAAGGCCATGTCCTTGAAGGCGATAGTCGCACCGTGGAAGAGTTCCAAGTGATAGCGGTCGCCAACTTTGACTAGGGGTGCGATCTTTGGATCATCGAATTTGTCGTCATAGGCAGCTTCGATACAAGCACGGAGGGCCTCCGGACTGTAGTCGTCTAGGAAGGGGCCGAGGATGAATTCAGCCATCTCTTGGTAGGAGTAGTCCTTGAGCTGGTCCCAATCGAGCTCGAATTGCGGGAAGGATTGAGGAACATAGAGGCCGCCGTCTGGTGCCAGGCCCTGGAGAATGGCCTGGGAAGCACTGACAACTTGCTTAGGATTGCGGGTAGATTGATAGTACATGCTGGGTCTCCTTTTTAATATTTTTGAGTTGATTCTAATAGTTATATCATAATTGAATTTTATAGACATTTGCAACTGTATTCTTGCAAAATTATGCTATAATGAGGATACATCGGATTATGATTTGAAGACTTGAAAATAGTCTATTGCTTATGATAAGATTAAAAAGTATCTATTTTTAGGTAAACGAATCGATTTCAGGAGGTAAATACATGAAATTTGTAGCAAAGAAACGTGAAGCTGCAGGGACAAACGCATCTAAGAAATTACGTCAAGAAGACTTAGTACCAGGCGTTGTTTATGCAAGCGACCTTGAACCAATCAACATCAGCATGGAACGTGCTGACGTGGAATTAATCGAACGCGAACTCGGGATCAACTCTGTCTTCGAACTCGAAGTTGAAGGCGGAGAAACACGCACCGTCTTCTTACGTGATATCTCACGCGCAGCCTTGAAGCCAATCATCTATAATGTCAACCTTCAAGCCATCAAGAAGGGTGAAAAACTTGAAATGGATATCCCAGTTTACATCGAAAACGAAGACAAACTGGCTAACCCAGACGGCGTAGCAGCCTTGAACTTCTTCGAAGTAACTGTTGAAATCGACCCAGCTACCGCACCAGAATACATCGTAGCTGACGTTGAAGGCTTAGACATCGGTGAAAACATTACCGTTGGCGACTTGACCTTCGAAGGCATCGAAAACGCTGAAATCCTCACCGACCCAGAAGAAGTCATCGTTTCCATCGCTGTTCCAACCGAAGAAGCAGAAGTTGACGAAGAAGTCGTTGAAGCAGAACCAGAAGTTATCAACGAAAAAGAAGCTAAGATCGTAGAAGAAGACGACTAAAACAGGGTGTGAAGACTCATTCAAACCCCATTATAAGAATGTGACAAAAGTCAGTGTACTGACTTTTGTGACCGATTAAAAAAAGCTGGAGCTACTCCAGCTTTTTTTGATGCCTGTTGATAACATAATTTTAAGCAGATAGCTAAATTTTTAGAGACCAGGGAGACTTTTGAGGAGATTCGTCACTGCAACCCACACTCGGAGCGTCTGACTGTGGGTTGATACTTAGCAACCCACACTCGCGGTGTCTGAATCTGGGTTAACGCTTCTCAACCCACACTCGCGATGTCTAAATGTGGGTTAACGCTTTTCAACCCACACTCGCAACCCCGAATGTGGGTTAACAGCTCTCAAGCCACACTTGCGCCTTCCCAATGTGTCTCGCTACTCCCTAGTCTAGCCCCAGCCCCTATTAACGCGGCACAACCAAGACGCGCTGGTCCTTGTAGGGGAGGCAGTCGACGGCTTGGCCGTAGAAGTCGGTCAGGAGCTCATCTTGGAGCATGTCCTGGCGCGAGCCCTGGGCGAAGACTTGGCCTTCTTTGAGCAGGAGGACGTGTTGGAAGAGCTGGCTGATGTCTTCGCTCCGGTGGCTGATCATGACCAGGCTCAGGCCCTCTTCCTGGCTGACTTCACCGAGAAATTCTAAAAGTCGTTCCCTAGCGAAGAGGTCCAGGGCATTGAAGGGTTCGTCTAAGATCAGGAGTTCCGGCTTGGTCATGAGACCGCGGAGGATGAGGATCTTTTGTTTCTCACCCTGGGAGAGGGTGGCAAAGGGGCGGTCAGCTAAGTCCTGGCAGTCGAAGCGGGCCAGAAGCTCTTGGGCGGCCAGTTTTTCCTTGGGGCCGACTGCCTGGTAGAGACCGAAGCTAGCGAAGAGGCCGCTCAGGACGATCTTTAGGACCGAGTCATTTTCGGGTAGGCGGTATTCCAGCCAGGAGGACACCAGGCCGATCCGCCGTTTCAAGCGGGAGATATTGGTTTGGCCGAAGCGTTCGCCGAGCACGGTTACTTGGCCGGCGCTAGGCCAGTCATAGCCGCTCAGAATATGGATCAGGGTGGATTTCCCTGAACCGTTGAGACCGAGCAGGGCCCAGTGTTGGCCGGGACGAATTTCGAAGTTGATATTTTTTAGGATGGGGCGTCCTTGCCGGTAGTAACTGACATTTTTTAGGCTCAGGACGCTGTCATTATGTTGGGTCATGGGTCTACCTCCTTTTTACTCTTAGTCTTATGATAGCATGAAATCAAAGATAAAAACCACTTTCATAAGAATTAAATGATAATATTCTAATAAATTGTATTGACAAATGAGACGAGGCTCAGTATAATCAATTTATCGATTAAGAAAGGAGTCCCACTCATGAAAATGTCAAAGAATTTTAAACAAGTGAATATTTTAGTCATTTTACACAGCTAGGACTGGACTGATTGAGATCAGCTTCGAGTCCTATTCGGCTTTGTAGAGTGGGACATAGCATCCCATGCAAGCATTGGGGTGCTTTTATTTTAACTAAAGTGTAAGTAAGCAGAAGGATGGGTGGTTTAATGGCAAAGGAAGAAGAGACAAAGCAGGGTATGCAAGTCCTTGTTGAAGCCTTGAATGAAGAAGGGGTTGATGTCATATTCGGGTACCCAGGAGGAGCGGTCCTCGATCTTTATGACCAATTCTTCAAGAACGGCACCAATCACGTCTTGGCCCGGCATGAACAAGGGGCGGGACACATGGCAGATGGCTATGCCCGGGCGAGCGGCAAGACCGGCGTCAGCGTGGTCACTTCAGGACCGGGGGCAACCAATATTGTCACGGCTGTGGCAACAGCCCAGATGGATTCGGTACCCATGGTTGTTATTTCCGGTCAGGTAGCTCAGGCAGGAATTGGCAAGGATGCCTTCCAGGAAACGGACGTGATCGGTGTCATGACGCCGATTACTAAGTATTGTGTCCAAGTACGTGATGCCCGTGATATTCCACGGATTATTAAAGAAGCCTTCTATATCGCCAATTCAGGGCGGAAGGGTGTTGTGGTGGTTGACATTCCAAAGAATGTGGGCCAGCAGATGGTAGCTGTTTCCGAGCTGAACACAAAGATCTACCTGCCCGGTTACCAGCCTGAAAAGCAGCAGAAGATTACGAATAATGAGCATATTCAGAATATTATGGAAGCGATCCAAGCTAGTGAAAAACCCCTCCTCCTTGTGGGTGGCGGGATTGCCAAGGCCGGTGCGGAGGAAGACCTGCGTGAATTCGTCCATACCCATAAGATCCCAGTCGTTGCGACACTCTTGGGCTTGGGAGCGGTCGACAGCAAGGATCCTTACTTCCTTGGCATGGGCGGGATGCACGGTTCCTATGCAGCTAATATGGCGCTGATGACTACCGACTGCCTGATCAATATCGGGTCCCGCTTCGATGACCGGGTGGCTTCCGTGCCGGACAACTTTGCGCCAGGGGCTAAGATCATCCACATCGACATCGATGCTTCGGAGATTGGTAAAGTTATCCAACCCGACTACGAACTGATCGCAGATGCCAAGGTTGCCCTGGAAGCCCTCAATGCGGCCGCCCTATCCAATTACCAGTCCTCAGCTGATTGGGTGGCCTTCCACAAGCAGAACTTGGCTGACCACCCCATGGCCTTGCCAGCAGCCCGGTCGACCATCCGCCCTGAAGCAGCTATTGCCTACCTGGGTGAGAAGACCGATGGCGAAGCCCTGGTGGTAACAGATGTGGGCCAGCACCAGATGTGGGCCGCCCAATTCTACCCGGTCCGCCACACCCAGCAGTTCCTGACCAGTGGTGGTTTGGGGACCATGGGCTATGGCATCCCCGCAGCGATTGGGGCAGCCTTTGGGGCTAAGGAAGGTCAGGATGTCGTTGCCATTGTGGGTGACGGGGGCTTCCAAATGACCAACCAGGAACTCAATATCCTGTCTGCCTATGATGTGAAACCTAAGTTCATGATCTTGAATAATGAAGTTCTGGGCATGGTTCACCAATGGCAGGATAAGTTCTATGGCCAACGCTACTCGCATTCTGAATTCTTAGATAAGAATCCAGACTTCGTGAAGTTATCGGAAGCCCTGGGTGTCAAGGCGGCTCGAGTGAGCGATCCCGCTGAGATGGAAGCGGCCATCGACGCCATGCTGGCCTATGATGGGCCTTATGTCCTTGAAATTCGAATTGCCAAGGATGAATTGGTGCTCCCAATGGTTCCAGCAGGTAAGCCCAATAATGAAATGGAGGGATTAGGCTAATGGAATCTCGTATCATTCAAACCCGGGTGGTGAACCGGCCAGGAGTTCTTAACCGGATTACCCAAACGGTCCTCAAACCAGGTTACAACATCGATACCCTTACTTTGCAATATGCCGGGGGTTCAGCTGATTCCAGTGCTGAATTTTCCATCATTACCCTGGGCATTCAATTTGCTGACCAGGCGGCAGCTGAGCTCTTAATGAACCAGCTTGAAAAGCAGATCGATGTCATCTACGTGGTCGATATCACAGACGGTCTTCCCAACGATCAAGAGCGCGAAGACCAATCCATTTATTAGGTAGTAACTTACTCTTTGGAGTAAATAATAATTACTATGGCAACCCTCGCGGTGTCTAAAAAATTAGGAGGAAATAATTATGGCTACAATTTATTATGAAAAGGATGTACAAAACAATGCATTAGAAGGCAAGAAGATTGCCGTTCTTGGTTACGGCTCACAAGGGGGAGCGCACGCTAAGAACTTACGCGACTCTGGTCAAGATGTCATCATCGGCCTTCGCGAAGGGAGCTCAGCTGACCGTGCCCGTGAAGATGGCTTCGACGTTTTCTCAGTGGCTGAAGCCAGCAAGCAAGCCGATATCGTGATGGTACTTTTACCAGACGAAATCCAAGCTGATGTATATGAAAATGAAATCAAAGATAACTTAGAAGCAGGCAATGCCTTAGCCTTTGCCCATGGTTTCAACGTCCACTTCGGCACCATCAAACCAGCAGAAGATATCGATGTCTTCATGGTGGCTCCTAAAGGCCCAGGCCACTTAGTTCGCCGCGAATTCGAAAACGGCTCAGCTGTTCCTGCCTTGGTTGCTGTTGCCCAAGACGCAACAGGCAAGGCCCACGACATCGCTTTATCATGGGCTGACGGCATCGGCGCAACCCGCGTTGGTGTTCTTGAAACAAGCTTCAAGGAAGAAACGGAAACCGACCTCTTCGGTGAACAAAACGTTCTGATGGGTGGGGTGACTCACTTGATCGAAGCAGGCTTCGAAATCTTAGTTGAAGCTGGCTACCAACCTGAATCGGCTTACTTCGAAACTTGCCACGAAATGAAATTAATCGTTGACTTGATCTATGAAGGTGGGATGTCTCACATGCGTCAATCCTGCTCAAATACTGCAGAATACGGCGACTATGTGACTGGCCCACGCGTCATCGGCCCAGAAGTCAAAGAAGCCATGAAAGAATCCCTCAAACGCATCCAAGACGGCGACTTTGCCCGTGAATTCGTGAATGACTACAAGAACGGCTTCCCAGAATTCCACAAGATGCGTGAAAAAGAAGCCAGCCACCAAATCGAAGAAGTGGGCGAAGAGCTTCGCGATATGATGCCATTCGTTAAGAAGAATAAAGTCGACACTAAGAATTAATTCAAGAGAGTGTGACAAAAGTCGGTTAGGCCTGAACCACTTCAGGACTGACTTTTGGAACAGGTTTTTGGAAAAATTCGTGGTTAAAAAAGAGACTGGGGTTTTACTCCAGGCTCCAGTATTAATTCAAGCGACCGTAAAGTGAGAAGGATTGCCTATTAAGCGGTCCTTCTTATCTTTCCGGCACTTGATTTGGAAGGAAGGTATTTTATGTCTGAATTAGTCAGCAAAGAAGAGGTCCTCGACGCCTATCGTAGCTTGCGCCAAGACCTCCCCCAAACCCCACTGCAATATGATAGTTATTTATCTGAGAAGTACCAAGCCCGTATTTACTTGAAGCGCGAAGACCTGCAAGTGGTCCGGTCCTTCAAGATTCGCGGCGCCTACTATGCCATCAACCAACTCTCAGATGAAGACCTGGCCAAGGGTGTGATTTGTGCCTCGGCCGGTAACCATGCCCAGGGTGTGGCCTATACCGCCCAGAAAAAAGGCATCCAGGCTGTGATCTTTATGCCAAACACCACCCCTAATCAAAAGATTAGCCAGGTCCAATATTTCGGGGGCGACTTTGTGGACATTCAGATTAAAGGCGATACCTTCGACGAAAGTAATCGGGCAGCCCACGCCTATGCCAAGGAACATGGGCTCAGCTTCATCGAACCCTATGACGACTTAGACGTGATGCGTGGCCAAGGGACCCTGGCGGTGGAAGTCCACCAAGACCTGGTGGCTGAAGGCCAACAAGCCGACTACTTCTTAGTCCAAGTTGGGGGTGGCGGTCTGATCTCCGGCGTTTCCGCCTATGTCAAAGAGGCTATGCCTGATACCAAGGTTATCGGGGTGGAACCCAGCGGCGCAGCTTCCATGAAAGCAGCCTTGGATGCCGGTGAGCCTACCGCTCTGGAGCGGGTCGATAAGTTCTGCGACGGGACAGCAGTCGGTGAAGCCGGCCAACTCACTTTCCAACACGTTAAGGCTAATGTGGACGATATCTGCCTGGTCCCAGAAGGCCTAGCTGCCCAAGCAATCTTGGAACTCTATACCAAGCAAGCGATTGTTGCTGAACCCTCCGGCGCCCTGACGGTTGCCGCCCTCGAGCTTTTAGCCGATGACATCAAGGGTAAGACCGTGGTTTGCCTGATCTCAGGCGGGAACAATGACATCAACCGCATGGCCGAAATCGAAGAAAAGGCCCTGATCTACGAAGGCATCAAGCACTACTTCATCGTCAACTTCCCCCAAAGAGCCGGTGCCCTGAGAGAATTCGTTACCGACGTCCTCGGCCCCGGCGACGACATCTCCGTCTTCGAATACACCAAGCGCAAGAGCCACTCCAGCGGCCCCGTCCTTATCGGCATCGATCTCGCCGAAGCCGGCTCCATCCACGCCCTCAAAGACCGCATGGCCACCTTTGACCCCAACTATATCGACATCTCAGAAAACTCGACACTGTATCAATTTTTAGTGTAGGGTGTGAGAGGATGCGGGAGAAAGGGAGCTCTGGAGTAAAAGGACAGAGAAGGCTGCAAGCCTTCGACGTCCTTTTGCGAAGAGGAGCCCTTTCTGCATCATCGAACCCGACTAGATAGGGTGTGAGACTTGGTGTATAGCTTTCGAATATCAAAATCTCCTCCAGTTATTGCTGGGGGATTTTTTATATGAAATTATAAAACTAATGTGGAAAGTAACGGACAAAAGGGCAGAGGGTATGTCCGTATCCTGGCCAGAAACTGCCACATCGCAAGAGAAGATGCAGTATCTCAGTCAGAAACTGCCACATCGCAAGAGAAGATGCAGTATCCTGGCCAGAAACTGCCACATCGCAAGAGAAGATACAGTATCTTAGCCAGAAACTGCCACATCGCAAGAGAAGATGCAGTATCCTGGCCAGAAACTGCCACATCGTAAGAGGAGATGCAGTATCTCAGTCAGAAACTGCCACATCGCAAGAGAAGATGCAGTATCTCGGCCAGAAACTGCCACATCGTAAGAGAAGATGCAGTATCTCAGTCAGAAACTGCC
>NZ_KV797935.1:142388-161922 GCF_001809535.1 Aerococcus sp. HMSC062A02
AAACTGCCACATCGCAAGAGAAGATGCAGTATCCCATCTTTCAGTTAGCCAATCCAGAGGGCTAAACATCTCCAAACGGCATTAGCAAGTGAAATGATGGCGAATCGCGTTTCTAAACGGTATTAACAAAGGAGATAGTGCCGGTTTCTAGCCAGCAGCGTCCTTTTTGTCAAAAAATATGCACCTAACATGAAGACTAAGATCAAGCAGGGCAGCGCCGTTTTTTATTGGGGCTGGAAGGGATCTGTGCTATACTTTAAGCAAATTATCCAATGAAGATGGAGGGGTTGTGTGTTAACAGGTAAACAGATTGCAGTGGTTGTGACCGGGGGGATTGCGGCTTATAAGGTGCCGGGCTTGGTGCGGCGCTTGATCAAGGCGGGGGCTTCGGTGCGGGTGGCCCTGACGCCGGCTGCAGAACGCTTCGTGACGGCGGAGACCTTGGAAGTTCTGACCAAGTATCCAGTCTTAAGAGAAGGGGCGGCCTATCCTGATCCGGTGGCCCATATTGCCTTGGCGGACTGGGCGGACTTGAGCGTGGTGGTGCCGGCGACTGCCAACAGCCTGGGGAAAATGGCTCAGGGGTTGGCGGACAACGAGGCACTGAGCAGTCTATTGGCCAACCAAGGATCGATCGTCTTCGTGCCAGCTATGAATCATAAGATGTGGGCCAATCCGGCGGTCCAAAGAAATGTGGCCCGCCTGAGAGCAGATGGGCATTACGTCCTGGAACCTGGCTTTGGCTTCCTGGCTGAGGGCTATGAGGGCAAGGGGCGGATGCCGGAGATTGAAGAAATTTATGCCGGAATTGAGGCCTTCTTTGCCTGCCAAAATCTCGACCAGCCCCTGGACCTGACTGGCCAACGTCTAGTCATCAGCGCCGGGGGAACGGAGGAACCGATTGACCCGGTCCGCTACCTATCCAATCGCTCGTCGGGGAAGATGGGAACAGCCCTCGCCCATGTGGCCCTCCTGGCTGGCGCTCAGGTGACCCTGGTCCAGACTCCCTCGGCTCAAACGCTGCCAGTCCTGCCGGGGATCGAATGCCGCCAGGTCACGACCGCCCAAGAGCTCTACACGGCTATGCATGAGGAGATCCAGAGCGCGGACATCCTCGTGATGGCAGCGGCTGTGAGCGACTACCGGGCCGCCCAAGCCGCTGACCAAAAGATTAAAAAGCAAGACCAAGACCAGGGCCTACGCTTAGAATTGGCAGAAAACCCAGATATCCTGGCCAGCCTGCCTAAAGACAAGGCCTATGTCATTGGCTTTGCGGCGGAGACCCAGCATGTCGTGGACTATGCCCGGCAAAAACTTGAGAAGAAGGGCGCCCATATGATTGTCGCCAACGATGTCAGCCAGGCTGGCATTGGTTTTGCGAGCGAGGACAATGCGGTCCAGATCGTGACCCCGACGGACGTCCTGGCAGTGGCCAAGCAGTCCAAGTACGGCATCGCCGCCCAGATCTTGGCCCAAGCCATAAAGGAAAGAAAATAAGCACTCAGCACAAGGAGGTTCTTTTGTATGAAGACACTCAAAGCTTTGAAAGTATGCAATTTCTTACCGCTAATTTACTTTGGACTTCTTAGCCTGACCTTCGCTGGCCTACCAGCTGTCGCTTCTATCATAGGAGAAGAGGGCTTCATGGATATGGTTGTTGGACTGGCCTTCAGCTTGGCTCTCGGGTCAGGGCTCTTTGTGGGGGTTTGGACCTTACTGAATCTGGCCCTGACCGCCTGGCACTTCATCAATCGGAGAGGGGCTAAGCCGCGTCCTCTCTACCGCCAGACCATCCTCACCGTCATATTGGCCGCCCTGTATTTTGCGAGTTTTGGCATTGAAGACCGACTCTTAGCGATCTTTGGCCAAGACAAGACCTGGCCGCTGAACCTCATTTACTTGGTCATTCTCATCTTATCCCTTGTCCTCGCTTGGCCACATAATCGGTCGCTAGGTTAAATCAATAAAAAGGCTGGAGCTTTTGCAGTTCCAGCCTTTTCTTGTATCGAAGTGAAGTGATTCTTAAACAGTCTATATTTTGTTATTTCATTAAACGGCCGTATAACCGCCATCGACCTTGATGTCGGTCCCTGAGATAAAGGACGCATCGTCAGAAGCGAGGAAGAGGATAGCAGCAGAAACTTCATCGACTTCTCCCATGCGGTTAATCGGATGCAAGCTCGCTAATTTTTCACGAATTTCGGGAGCAACGGTTTCTGTCAGAGGTGTATTGATATAACCAGGGCAGACCATGTTGCAGCGGATCCCTTCTTCCAAGTAATCGGTTCCCACCTGCTTGGTCAACATTTGGATACCTCCCTTAGTGGTGGCGTAGGCCGTTAAGCCTTGACGTGCCACGTGGGAGTGAATGGAGCCAATATTAACGATAGCACCCCCGCCACCTTGGCTTAGAAATTGTTCGACAGCAAATTTATTCGCGTAGAAGGCCCCATCGAGGTTAATGGCCCGCACTTTTTTGTAATCTTCGACTGAGAGGTCGGCAATCTTCGCTTCAATATTAATTCCCGCATTGGCTACCATGACATCTAGCTTGCCGAAGTGGTCAACAGTCTTTTGAATTAATTCGCGGTTGTCAGTCTCTTGGCCAGAGTCAGCTTGGATAAAAATAGCCTCGCCCCCAGCTGCCTGGATCTCGTCAACAACGCGCTGGCCTTCTTTTTCATTAATATCAGCCACAACGACTTTAGCAGATTCGGCAGCGAAAGACTTGGCAGCATCTTCACCAATACCAGAGGCTGCCCCGGTAACGATAACCACTTTATCAACAAAACGATTATAAGACATCAAACATTCCTCCTTAGTTTACATAGGATAATTTCATTCTTACATCCTACATTTCCACCATAAAATAAAGGCTTACAATTGTAAAATATTTTTAATCCGAAATATCTTACACCTATATACCAAAAAGCGATCAAGCAAGTTTGAAAAAAACTAGCTGCCTCTGTTAGCGAGTGAGTTGCCGGTACTTGCGAGTGAGGACTCTGTTAGCAACTAGGAAGCCGATAACTTGTAAATCAGGCCTCCATTAGCAAGTAGGCTGTCGGCAACTTGCGAATGCGGCTTCCATTAACAAGTTGAACCTCTACTAGGCAAGCTCCCACACCCTCACCATAAAGAAAACAAGCTAGCCAGGGTCTGGCTAGCTTGTTGATCCTTCATCCTTAAAATTCTTCTCCCAATACAAATGAGTTCTCGTCGAGGGAGAAGGGGTTGTCTTGGTTGATGTGGTCGTAGTAGAGGATGCCGTTGAGGTGGTCGATTTCGTGTTGGAGGACGATGGCGGGGTAGCCTTTGAAGCGTTTTTTGTGCTCATTGCCTTCCAAGTCTTGGTAGCGGAGGGTGATGCGCGCATAGCGAGGCACATAGCCAGGGACGTCTTGGTCGACGGACAGGCAGCCTTCGCCGCTCGGTAGGGCCACTTTTTCTAGGGAGTGGCTGAGGATGCGCGGGTTGCAGACGACTTCTTCCATTATAATCTTGCCGTCTGGGTCTTCCAGGTCAGGGATCAGGACGGCGGTCATTTGCTTGGAGACATTGACTTGGGGAGCAGCCAGGCCTACGCCTGCACGGAGGCCGTACTTTTCAGCGATTTCTTCATCTTGGCTGTTGTGCAGGTAGTCCATTAAGTCTTGGGCGAAGGCGCGGTCCTCGTCAGTCAGAGGGAAGGTCACTTTCTCAGCGGTTTTGCGCAGGGTGGGGTGGCCGTCCCGGATAATATCATCCATTGTAATCATATTGATATAACATCCTTTCTAGTCTAGTAAATGTCTTCCCCTCATTATACCGTTAAAGCCGGGAAATGTTTAGCGCTTTTGCTTAATATTTAAGGCGAAAAAAACAGCTCGCGAAAAAGCTTTCAAAGGATTAGGCCGTGTAAACGCTTAAAACAGGCTACTTTGCTCCTTGTCCTAGATGAGACTATAACAGATGATCCAAAATGATTGGTACAGTTAAATGATTTAATTTACGAATAAGAACAAAAATCGCATTTAAAGGCCTGAGATCATAGGCTTGTCATAAGAACAAACTTTGTGAAAAAAGGCTCAAAGTATAGAAAAGACAGCCTTTTCATTAATTTTTCTGTACTATAAAAGAACTTTTGCTTGGACAAGCTATAAGACTTGCTTTTTATACGCTAAAATGATACTTTATAACAGAGGGCTGCATTTGATTGATACAGAATTGAATGCACTTGATTTATTACTGAAAGAATTTCAATTATAAGAGAGGAATGATTATAAATGGCTAAACAACCAGTAGATTATGCTGCGCAGTTGGAAGCAATTGACGAGCTTTTCCCAATGGTTCGTATCTTAGACGAAGAAGGGAAAGTCGTTAATGAAGAGATTATGCCTGATTTATCAGACGATGAATTAGTTGAATTAATGAAACGGATGGTGTTCTCTCGGACGCTTCACGAACGTTCTATGGCTCTCGCTAAGCAAGGACGTTTAGGTTTCTACGCACCTACCTATGGGCAAGAAGCTTCCCAAATGGCGAGCTCTTATGCTTTCGAAGAAGGTGACTGGTTATTCCCAGGCTATCGTGACGTTCCTCAATTAATCGCTAAAGGCTTGCCTATCTACAAGGGCTTCCTCTGGTCACGTGGACACGTTGAAGGGAACGACTACCCTGAAGACCTACATGCGATGCCACCACAAATCATTATCGGTGCTCAATTAATCCAAGCTATGGGTAATGCTGTTGGCCAAAAATTAAATGGTTCCGACAATGTGACTTATGTCTACACTGGTGACGGTGGTTCATCCCAAGGTGACTCTTATGAAGGCTGGAACTATGCAAGCCGCTACAAAGCACCAATCGTATTCTTCATCCAAAACAACGGTTTCGCAATCTCAACCCCACGCGAAAAACAATCCGCTGCTAAGACCTTAGCTCAAAAAGCTGTGGCAGCAGGTATCCCAGGGGTACAAGTTGACGGTAACGACGCCCTAGCTGTTTACGCTGTAGCTAAACAAGCACGTGAATATGCCGCTGCTGGTAATGGTCCTGTCTTGATTGAAACCATCACCAACCGTTTAGGTGCTCACTCAACATCAGGTGACAACCCTAAACTTTACCGGACTGATGAAGATATCGAACTATGGACCGGCCGTGAACCTCTCTTACGTATGCGTAAGTTCATGGAAGACAAGGGTCTATGGAATGAAGACATGGAAACTGAATATGTTGACCAAGTGAAAGAAGAAATCAAAGAAGCGATTCAAAAGGCAGAAGCTGCCCCACAACAAAAAGTTTCTGATTTCTTGAAGAACATGTTCGAAAACCCTGGTCAAAACATTAAAGAACAAATCGAACAATATGAAGCAAAGGAGAGTGAATAAGCATGGCTAAAAAGAACAACCGCAACAAAACAATGGTTGAAGCCGTTACAGAAGCGTTAGACCAAGAAATGGCACGCGATGAAAAAGTCTTAATCTTTGGTGAAGATGTGGGTAAAAACGGCGGTGTATTCCGTGCCACCACAGGCTTATACGACAAGTATGGTGAAGACCGTGTCAGCGATACACCTCTATCCGAATCAGGTATTGGTGGTTTAGCCATTGGTTTAGCTCTTCAAGGCTTCCGTCCTGTTATGGAAATCCAATTCTTCGGTTTCGTATTCGAAGTTATGGACTCCATCTCTGGTCAAATGGCACGTACCCGTTACCGTATGGGTAGCACCCGCCATATGCCTATTACCGTTCGTTCACCATTCGGCGGGGGCGTTCACACACCTGAAATGCACGCGGACTCCCTTGAAGGCTTAATGGCCCAATCTCCAGGTCTTAAAGTGGTTATCCCATCAAGCCCATACGAAGCAAAAGGTCTCTTGACCGCTTCTATCCGCGACAATGACCCAGTTGTCTTCTTAGAACACATGAAACTTTACCGGTCATTCCGTGAAGAAGTTCCAGAAGAACAATATGAAATTGAATTGAACAAGGCCAATGTTGCCCGCGAAGGTAATGATGTGACTGTCATTGCTTACGGCTACATGGTGCGTGAAGCATTGAAGGCTGCTGAAGCCCTTGAAAAAGACGGCATCTCAGCTGAAGTTATCGACTTACGTACCGTTCAACCTCTAGATATGGAAACCATCGGGGCTTCTGTTGACAAGACAGGCCGTGTGGTAATGGTTCAAGAAGCTCAACGTCAAGCAGGCGTGGGTAACCAAGTGATTGCTGAAATTTCACAACGCAATATCTTGAGCTTAGAAGCACCTATCCAATTCGTATCTGCTGCAGATACTGTCTTCCCATTTGGTTTAGCTGAAAACGTTTGGTTACCAAATGCTGAAGATATCCAAGAAGCAGTGAAGAAAGCAACTGAATTCTAATTGATTAAGGACGCTTGGTAGCGGTTAGGGCAACTTAACCGCTCTGAGCTTTATCATTTCAGGATAGTTTAGACAGGTATTGAGAGATAGAAGGGAAGAACTCAAACTATGGCTTACATTTTTAATATGCCCGATGTCGGCGAAGGTATGGCAGAAGGCGAAATCGTTGCATGGGACGTCAAAGTCGGCGACGAAGTCCAAGAAGAAGATACACTCGTTGAGATCCAAAACGATAAATCCGTTGAAGAAATTACCTCTCCTGTAACAGGGAAAGTAACCAAGCTTTACTATGAAGAAGGCGACTTGGCAATGGTTGGTGAACCATTGATCGCATTCGAAGGCGAAGGCTTAGAAGACAACGAAGCTGAAGCAGCACCTGCTTCAACACCTGAGTCTCCAGCCCAAGAAGAAAAAGCTGAAGATCCAGCACCAGCAAGCAATGGTGGCGGCTCTTACTACAAATTCCGCTTACCAGACGTTGGTGAAGGTATGGCAGAAGGCGAAATCGTTTCTTGGTTAGTTTCTGAAGGTGACGAAATCACTGAAGAAGATTCCCTCGTTGAAATCCAAAACGACAAGTCTGTCGAAGAAGTGGCTTCACCAGTTGCTGGTACGGTTAAGAAGATCTTAGTGGAAGCTGGGACTATCGCAAATGTAGGCGATGTTTTAGCTGAAATCGACTCACCAGAACACAATGGCGAAGATGATGGCGCAGAAGATACTTCAACACCTTCACAACCTGCTCAAGAAGCTAAGGCTGACGAAGGTAATGATGACGCAACAGGTGGCGCAGCTTCAGCACCAGCTACAGCTGATCCAAACCGCGTGATCCAAGCCATGCCTTCTGTTCGTAAATATGCACGCGAAAAAGGCGTTGACATCAGCTTAGTGAACGGCAGCGGCAAGAACGGTCAAATTACCCGTGATGATATTGACAACTTCGATCCAAACGCTCAAGCTTCAAGCAGCCAAGAAGCTGGCCAAGAAGCCGCTCCAGCTCAAGAAGAAAAAGCAGCTAAGAAATCACCAGCTCCAGCTCCAACTGTTTCTAACGAAGACTTAGTTGAACGCGTGAAGATCTCACCAATGCGTCGGATTATCTCTGAATCCATGACCACTTCTAAGTTTACCGCACCTCAAGTATCCCTCTTCATGGACGTTGAAGTGTCTAAACTTTGGGATCACCGTAAGAAATTCAAGGGCATCGCTGCAGAACGTGATGTGAAGTTAACCTTCTTACCATATGTGGTTAAAGCCTTAGTTGCTGCTGTTAAGAAATACCCAATGCTTAACGCATCAATCGACGAAGAAAACCGCGAATATATCCTTAAGAAATACTATAACGTAGGGATCGCAACAGACACTGACAATGGCCTATTCGTTCCAAACGTTAAGAATGCTAACCAAAAATCAATGTTTGAAATTGCTAACGAAATCAACGAAAAAGCTGCCAAAGCTCATGCTGGCGAATTAACCAACGAAGAAATGGGCGACGGTACCATTACAATTTCTAACATCGGTTCAGCTGGTGGTGAATTCTTCACTCCAATCCTTAACTTCCCAGAAGTTGCCATCTTAGGTTTCGGTGCCATCAAGCAAGAACCTGTTGTCAACGATGAAGGCGAATTAGTAGTTGGCCGCGTTCTGAAACTGTCATTAACCTTCGACCACCGTATTGTCGATGGGGCTGTCGGTCAACGCTGCTTGAACGAAGTCGCTCGCTTATTGTCAGAACCAGAATTGCTATTAATGGAAGGATAGGTTGATAAAATATGGTAGTAGGAGCAATGGCAATTGAATTAGATACAGTCGTTATCGGTTCAGGCCCTGGTGGCTATGTGGCAGCAATCCGTGCTGCCCAAAAAGGCCAAAAGGTTACAGTAATTGAACGCGAATTCCTCGGTGGGGTTTGCTTGAACGTCGGCTGTATTCCTTCTAAAGCCTTGATCCAAGCAGGTCATGCTTACCATTCTGCCTTAGAAGGCGCAGAAGTTTTCGGTGTGACAACTGAAGGAACAAACTTAGACTTTACTAAGACTCAAGATTGGAAAGACAACCAAGTCGTTAAGAAAATGACTGACGGGATTGGCTTCCTCTTCAAGAAGAACAAGATCGACGTTGTATGGGGCGAAGCTTATATCAACAACGATAAAGAATTAACCGTTACCGGTGAAGGCGACGAACATCAATTGTACACTTACAACAACTTGATCGTTGCTACTGGGTCAACACCAATCGAAATCCCAGGCTTCAAGTTTGGCGGTAACATCGTTGACTCAACAGGCGCTTTAGCCTTCGAAGAAGTTCCAGAAAAACTCTTAGTGATCGGTGGCGGTGTGGTAGGTTCTGAATTAGGTTCTGCCTACGCTAACCTCGGTTCTGAAGTCACCATCCTTGAAGGGTCTCCACAACTCTTACCAGGTTTTGAAAAAGACATGGTGAAAGTGGTTCAAAAAGACATGAAGAAAAAAGGCATGACCGTTATTACTAATGGCATGGCTAAAGAAGCAACAGACAACGGCGACTCTGTTACCGTTAAATACGAAGAAAAAGGTAAAGAAAAAGAAATTACCGTTTCTAAAGTTCTCGTATCTGTTGGTCGTCGCCCAAATACGGCTGAAATCGGCTTACAAGCTGCAGGCGTTGAAATGGACGACCGCGGCTTAGTCAAGGTTGATGAACAAGGCCGCACAAGCGTGAAGAACATTTACGCTATTGGTGACATCGTGCCAGGCCTAGCCCTTGCCCACAAAGCTTCTTACGAAGGGATCGTAGCTGCAGAAGCTATCGCAGGGGAAAATGCAATTGTTGACTACAAGTCAATGCCTTCAATTGCTTACACTGACCCTGAATTAGCTAGCTACGGCTTAACCGAAGCTGACGCTAAAGAAAAAGGCTTGGAAGTCCACTCCTTCAAATTCCCATTCGGTGGGAACGGACGTGCCGTATCTATGGCTAACGCAGATGGTTTCGTTCGCTTAGTCGCTACTAAGGACAACAACATTATCGTTGGTGGCCAAGTGGTTGGACCTAACGCATCGGATGCAGCTGCTGAAATTGGCTTAGCCATTGAATCTGGCATGACAGCTGAAGATATTGCCTTGACGGTTCACGGTCACCCAACCTTGAATGAAGCGATCAAGGACTGTGCAGAAGGTCTTTTAGGCCAAGCTATCCACGCTTAATCCGATTAAGCAGACAAAAAATTGATTCTATACACAAAAAAGAGCCTGATCTCGGGCTCTTTTTTAATGGGGCTTATGGTTGTACTGTCAGCATGCGTTTCGTCTTGAATTTGATCGTTGAATGTTCAGATGATCAACACGGCTAAAGCCGTCTTGTACTTTATCCGTAAGTCGCTAGCGCTCCAACGGCTAAAGCATAGCACCGGTTCGGCCAAGGTCTCTCACCTAGCAAGCTTCAAAGAATTAGAGTGCGACAAAAGTCGGTTAAGCCTGAACCACTGGAGCAAAATCTAGAAGAGCCTTGCTAAAGGCTCGCCTAGATTTTGTGAAGTGGAGTCAGGGTTGACTTTTGGAGCAGGTTTGGGCTAGTACGGCTAGCGCCTACTATATTTTTATCCCCAGCCAAGTTCCAAACCTTCTTCTCCTCCCAGACTAAGCCGCTTGCTGCCACCAGGGTCTATTTTCTGCTATAATAGAAGCAAAGTGAACGCTGAAGGAGGCGATTAGGATGGCTTATGCTTACCCACTGGATATGTCTTGGTCGACTGAGGAGATGACGGTAGTGGTGGAATTTTTCCATGCGGTGGAATTGGCCTATGAGGGAGGCGTTGACCGCACAAACTTGCTGGCGGCTTACCGGGCTTTCAAGGAAGTGGTGCCGTCGAAGATGGAGGAGAAGCAGCTGGGCAATGCCTTCGAGAAGGTGTCGTCTTATAGTGTGTATCGGACCATGCAGAAGGCTAGGGCAACAGAGGCCGGCCGCGTGACCATGCCTTAAGGAGGAAGTTGAATGGATAGACAAGCAATTGAAGAATTAGTTCACAGTTGGGTGATGGCGGCGGCTGACCATATCCGCCAGGCAATGGACCAGCCGCTGACAGTAAATGAGAAGTCCAGCCACCAGGATATTGTGACTAACCTGGACCAGGAGACGGAGCGCTACTTGCGCGAGCAGATCCAGTCCCATTTCCCGGATGATCGAATTATTGGCGAAGAGGGGGAGGGCCAGCAGTCGGATAGCCTGGAGGGGACCGTGTGGATTATTGACCCTATCGACGGGACCGCGAATTTCTATGGTCAAGGCCGCCACTTCGCCATTATGCTGGGGCGTTATGTGGATGGGGAAGGCCAGTTTGGCGTGATCTATGATGTGATGGCGGATGACTATGTGTCTGCCTGGCAGGGGCAGGGGGTGACTTGGAATGGCCAGCCTTTCGAGAAGCCTTTTGACGACAAGCCCCTGCGCGAGGGTCTGATTGCAGGCAACGGCAGCTACGCCCTCCACAATACCCACCGCATCCAGGACTTCATCGACCAGGCGCTAGGTTTTAGGATCTACGGCTCGGCCGGCCTGCAGGTTCTCTATGTTCTGCGCGGGGACCTTTTACTCTACTTCTCACCTAAGCTAGCCCCCTGGGATGTGGCCGCTGGTGCTGTTATTGCCCGCGAGGCAGGGCTTAGCTTTAGTCAGTTCGATGGCAGCAAGTTAGACCTTCTCCACAAGGGCTCAGGTGTGATCGGTTACCCCAGCGCCTACCAACAATTTGTCAAGTACCTAGCTGTTGAAGCCGCCTGGGATAAAATGTAAAAATCCCCAATAATTCCTAGGCAAGGCCTAGTAATAGTGATAAAATGAAAAAGCAGATTTTTTGGAGCTTTATGAACTTGTGATTATGATTGTGCAAGTGAGCATTCGTTACGCTTCTGAATTTGGTCGTTAAAAAGCCATGGCACCGGTTCGGGCCAGGGTCCCTCACCTAGCGAGCTTCAAAGGGCTAGTACGGCTAACGCCTACTATCCCTAATTCACATCGCTTGCTTTTTCATGGCTAACGACCAATTTCAACGCTCCACTACTGCTCAAGAGTAGATTACATAGAAAGTTTCCTAAATCACTAATATTAAAGTATAAAACATTTTTTGACCAGTTAAATAATAGAAGCAAAAGAAAAAGGAGTTAAGACATCAATGACAAAACGCGAAGATATTCGGAATGTCGCCATTATAGCCCACGTTGACCACGGGAAAACGACCTTGGTTAACCAGCTACTTGAAAATTCAGATACCTTAGATGAGCGGGCCCACTTAGATGAACGGGCCATGGATTCCAATGACCTGGAACGGGAACGTGGGATTACCATCCTCTCTAAGAACACAGCGGTTAACTACAAGGGTACCCGAGTGAATATCATGGACACCCCAGGGCACGCGGACTTCGGGGGTGAAGTGGAACGGATCATGACCATGGTTGACGGGGTTGTTCTGGTTGTGGATGCCTATGAAGGAACCATGCCACAGACTCGTTTTGTCCTCCAAAAAGCCTTCGAAGCAGGCAAGACCCCGATTGTGGTGGTAAACAAGATCGACAAGCCAGCTGCTCGGCCAATGGAAGTGGTGGATGAAGTTCTTGACCTCTTTATCGAACTTGGTGCGGACGAAGACCAAATCGAATTCCCAGTGGTTTACGCTTCAGCTATGAACGGAACGTCTAGCTATTCGGCAGACCCTGCTAAGCAAGAAAAGACGATGGCACCAATCTTTGACGCCATCATCGAAAACGTGCCAGCCCCTGAAGATAACAAGGATGAACCCCTGCAATTCCAAGTCTGCATGCTGGACTATAACGACTATGTAGGCCGTATCGGGATTGGCCGGATCTTCCGCGGCTCCATCAGTGTGGGCGACCAAGTGACCTTGAACAAGTTGGACGGGACCAAGAAGAACTTCCGGGTCACGAAATTGTTAGGCTTCCTTGGTTTAGACCGGGTAGAAATCGACCATGCCGAAGCTGGCGACCTGATTGCGGTATCCGGGATGGAAGACATCTATGTGGGTGAAACCGTGACGGATACTGAGGTACAGGAAGCCTTCCCGCCACTACGGATCGATGAGCCTACTCTACAAATGACCTTCATGACCAACAACTCGCCTTTTGCGGGTCGGGAAGGGAAATTTGTGACCGCCCGTCAGATCGAAGAACGCTTGAAGTATGAGCTCCATACCGACGTGTCTCTGCGCGTGGAAGATACGCCTGAGCCTGACCAATGGATCGTTTCTGGCCGGGGGGAACTCCACCTGTCCATCTTGATTGAAAACATGCGCCGGGAAGGTTTCGAACTCCAAGTGTCACGTCCGGAAGTCATTATCCGGGAGATCGACGGCATCAAGCAAGAGCCTTTTGAATCGGTACAAATCGACACCCCTGAAGAATACCAAGGGAGCGTGATTGATTCCTTGAACCAACGTAAGGGGCAAATGTTGGACATGGTCAACGAAGGTCGCGGGACGGTGCGCTTGAACTACTTGGTGCCTGCCCGGGGGATGATCGGCTATGGCACCCAATTCGTGACCATGACGCACGGTTACGGGATCATGAACCATAGCTTCGATTCCTACCAACCCCTGATTAATGCCGAAATCGGCGGCCGCCGCAATGGCTCTCTGGTCTCTACGGAAACCGGCAAAGCTACCACTTACGGTATCATGAACGTGGAAGACCGCGGGACCATTTTCGTCCACCCAGGGACTGAAGTTTACGAAGGCATGGTTGTCGGGGAAAATGCCCGGGAAGAAGACATCGACGTCAACATCGTCCGGGCCAAGAACCTGACCAACGTGCGTTCAGCCACCAAGGACCAAACCGCGACCATCAAGGAACCGCGCGTCCTGAACTTGGAACAATCGCTGGAATTCATGGATGACGACGAACTCTGTGAAGTGACCCCAGAAACTGTCCGCGTCCGCAAACGCATCCTTAACAAGAGCGAACGCGCCCGCTACAACAAACGTAAGAAAAAAGCAGAAAATTAAGCAAGAACCGGTAGGAAGTGGAGGGATGAGCTCTACTTCCTGCTTTTTATTTGGGAATTGTGCTGGTGAGCATGCGCTGCGCTGTTGAATTCGATCTTTGAATTTTAGAAGGATCAAGACGGCTAGGGCTTCTGGGACTAGAGGGGGACTGAATTCTGGGATTAGAAACTGCATTGTCTCGAAGGAAGATGCAGTAAGTCGCCGAGAAACTGAATTGTCGTGCGAGAAGATGCAATTTCTCCAAGATACGGCAATCCTGGTGCCCATAACGGACAATCACTGGATCTTTTGTCGGTATCTCCTTTCGTAAGCGCCAAAACGTTTGAGATATGTCGGTAAGTCGTTCCGTAAGCGCCAAAACGTCCGAGATATGTCGGTATCTCGTTTCGCAAGCGCCAAAACCCTCGAGATATGTCGGTAAGTCGTTTCGCAAGCGCCAAAACGTTTGAGATATGTCGGTATCTCCTTTCGCAAGCGCCAAAACGATCCGGATATGTCCTTATCTCGCTCACAGCAGCCAAATCCTGGCTTAATAGATAGTCACATTTATTCTCAAGCGAATAAAATCCCGAAAACTAACAAGCTTCTCATCAAGTTATGGTATAATTTCATGTGTATATGCTTAATATAAAGAAGGAGGGGATAGCGAATGGATATCGATCGGAAGCAAGCGGAAGAGATCTTGCTTCATGAAGCCCAACGCATCTCTCACTTAATCCTCAGTCAAAAGGAACACTTATGTTTTGCCCAGTGTCCGGCCTTTGAGGAGATTGTGGATACTCAGATGTATGGCTTCTCCAAGCAAGTCGCCTATGCGATTGCGATTGGTGCACTTTCGAAAGATAAGGGCCATCAAATTATTCAAGAATTGGAGAATACCCTGAACCAGGTTTATACGGAGATCTTCGAAGAGGGGCAGTTCTACCATGTAGAGGGGGACCACCGTGCCAACAGAAAAGACTCCTAAGTCTAAGACGCAAAAGCTCGCTTCGGCGCTGAGGAGGGCCTACCGGGAGATGAATCTATCGATCTTCCTGCCCTATATGGTGCTCTCGATTATCGGCTTGATCATGGTCTTTACGGCTTCATCCTACCGGGCCATCTCGGAGGGCAATGATGTCTCCTACTATGTGGTCCGCCAGCTGGTCTTCATGGGCGTCGGTTTCGTCGTCGCCATGCTGATCTACCGGCTCCGGGTGACGGTTTTTCGCAGCCAAGCTTTCAAGAAGCTGGCCATTGCGGTTATCAGCCTGGCCTTGGTCTTCGTCCTCTTCTTTGGAGAAGAGATCAACGGGGCCAAGGGTTGGATCGACCTCTATGTGATCTCCATCCAACCGATTGAATTCGCCAAGCCGGTCTTGATCCTACTCTTAGCGGACTATTTCAGCCGCTACCAAAAAGACTTCGGCCAGAACCCGGGTTGGAAGGGCTTCTTCCGAGTCCTCGGCCGCCATCCCTTAGTACCTGGCGCCATCCTGCTCTGGCTGGGCATTGCCGTCCTCCTGCCTGATATCGGGGGCTTCGGCCTGCTGCTTGTTATTGCCAGTCTCATGGTGCTGGGATCGGGGATATCGTCTAAGGTCGTCAAAGTGCTGAGCGGTCTGGCGGTCGCAGGCTATGCCGTCTTGGTTTTAGGCGCTCGCCTGGCCAACCACTTGGGCTGGACCTCGGATAACTACCAAGTCCAACGCCTGCTCAGCTTCGTGAATCCCTTCCCCGAGGCCCAGGGAATCGGCCACCAATTGGTCAATTCCTACTATGCCCTCAAGGGGGGCGGTCTCTTCGGCCGAGGCCTGGGGAATTCGGTCCAGAAGTTGGGCTACCTGCCTGAAGCCCACAACGACTTCATCATGGCCATCGTGGGCGAGGAGTTGGGGCTAGTTGGCCTAATCTTTATCCTGGGCCTCTACTTCTACCTCACCCTCTACCTCTACTACCGGGCCCAGAAAGCCCGAAGCGTCTATATCCAAATGCTCTTAATTGGGCTGGCCTCTTATTTCCTGATCCAGGCTGTGATCAACCTGGGCGGGGTGACGGGGCTCCTGCCGATCACGGGGATTACCTTCCCCTTCATCTCATACGGCGGGTCCTCCATCCTCACCTCGGCCATCATGGTGGGCCTGGCCCTCTCAGCCGTAAGAGCCGATCAAAATAGAGTGTGACAAAAGTTGTTTAGCCCTGAATCACTGGAGCAAACTATGTCTGATTGTTGGTAAACAATCAGACATAGTTTGTGAAGTGGAGGTCAGGGCTGACTTTTGGAACAGGTTTTTGGCAAAAATTTGTTGTTTAAAAAGAGTTTAGCATATTATCCCAAGTTTATATCCAAGTAGCCACTGCATGTCATCAAAGGGGAGTGTAATTATGATTAAAAAAGTCCTAGTCGCCAACCGTGGCGAAATCGCTATCCGTGTCTTCCGGGCCTGTTTTGAATTAGGCATCGAGACGGTCGCAATCTTTGCCAAGGAAGATGAGAATTCAGTCCACCGCTTCAAGGCGGACGAATCCTACCTGGTTGGGGAAGGCAAGAAACCAGTTGAAGCCTATCTCGACATTGAAGACATTATCCGCATCGCCAAAGACACCGGCGCCGACGCCATCCACCCTGGCTACGGCTTCCTGTCTGAGAATGTGGACTTTGCCCGCCGCTGCCAGGAAGAAGGCATTATCTTCATCGGACCGAAAGTCGAAACCCTGGATATGTTTGGGGACAAGGTTAAGGCAAAAATTGCCGCCCGTGATGCCGGTATCCGCGAAATTCCAGGGACACCAGGTCCAGTGGAATCTGTCGAAGAAGTCCGTGCTTTCGCCAAGGAAGCGGGCTATCCGATCATGGTCAAGGCAGCCAATGGGGGCGGGGGCCGCGGCATGCGGGTGGTTCGCTCAGAAGATGAACTGGAAGAACAATTCGAAACAGCCTCCAACGAAGCGCTCAAGGCGTTTGGCTCGGGCGTCATGTATGCCGAGAAATACATTGCCAATCCTAAACACATCGAAGTCCAAATCCTAGGCGACCAGCACGGCCATGTTATGCACCTCTGGGAACGTGACTGCTCCGTCCAACGCCGCCACCAAAAAGTGGTTGAAGTGGCGCCAACAGTGGGTCTGCCCATGGAAGTCCGCCACGAGGTCTGCGATGAAGCGGTCCGACTCATGTCCCATGTTGGCTATCAGAATGCTGGGACAGTGGAATTCTTATTAGATGGCCACGACTTCTACTTCATCGAAGTCAATCCTCGGGTCCAAGTGGAACACACCATTTCCGAAGAGATCACTGGGGTCGATATTGTCAAGGCCCAGATCCGGATTGCGGACGGGGAATCTTTTGAAGCGATTGGCCTGCCTAAGCAAGAAGACCTGCCGCTGATGGGCTATGCCATCCAGTGCCGGATCACGACCGAAGACCCAGCCAACAACTTCTTCCCAGATACGGGTAAGATCAATACCTATCGTTCACCAGGTGGTTTCGGCCTGCGTCTGGATGCGGGGAACGGCTACCAGAATGCGGAAGTCTCGCCTTACTATGATTCCATGGTGACCAAGCTGATCGCCCATGCCATGACCTTCGAGGAAACTGTGGCCAAGATGACCCGGGCCCTGCGTGAGTACCGGATCCGCGGCGTCAAGAACAATATTCCCTTCCTCTTGAACGTGGTCCGCCACGAGGAATTCCAGACTGGCCAAGCGACGACCCTCTTCATCGACAACACCCCATCCCTCTTCGAATTCCCTAAAGAAAAGAACCGGGATAGAGGGAACAAGATCCTCCGCTATATCGCAGAAACAACTATCAACGGCTTCCCCGGCCTCAAACGTGGGGAAAAACCCCACTACACCAAGGCCCAAGTGCCAAATAGCTTGGAAGCAGTCGACAGCCATGGCCCAACTGCCAAGCAGATCTTAGATAAGGACGGGGTCAAGGCCGTCCAAGATTTCGTGACGGAGAAGAAAGAACTCCTCCTGACCGACACCACCATGCGGGATGCCCACCAGTCGCTGATTGCGACCCGGATGCGGACCCGGGACATGGTCAAGGCAGCCCAAGCCATGGAAGCAGCCAATCCAAACTTCTTCTCCATGGAAGTCTGGGGCGGAGCCACCTTCGATACGGCCTACCGCTTCCTGACCGAAGACCCTTGGGAACGCTTGGAGAAATTCCGGGCCGCTATGCCAAATACCCTCCTGCAGATGCTCTTTAGAGGGTCCAATGCGGTGGGTTACACGGCTTATCCGGACAATGTGCTGGAAGCCTTTATCAAGCAGTCTGCGGAATCTGGCATCGACGTCTTCCGGATCTTCGACAGCTTGAACTGGATCAAACAGATCGAAAAACCGCTCCAGTTCGTCAAGGACACGGGTAAGATCGCCGAAGCGGCCATGTGCTATACCGGCGACGTCCTCAATCCCGACCGGCAGAAGTATTCCACCGACTACTATGTCAACTTCGCCAAGGACCTGGTCAGCGCTGGGGCCGATATTATCGCCATCAAGGACATGGCTGGGCTCTTGAAACCCCAAGCCGCCTATGCCCTGATCTCTGAACTCAAGGCAGCAGTGGATGTGCCTATCCACCTCCACACCCACGACACCGCAGGCAATGGGATTATCACCTATGCTGAAGCAGCTCGTGCGGGTGTCGATATTGTGGACGTGGCCACTTCCGCCTTCTCCTCCACCACCAGCCAGCCAAGTATGACCACCCTCTACTATGCCCTAGAACACGACGACCGCCGTCCAGAACTCAACGTGGGCAATGCCCAGAAGATGAACCACTACTGGTCAGGCGTCCGGGCCTATTACAATGATTTTGCTTCCGGGCTCAAGGTGCCTGAAACCGAGATCTACAAGACCGAGATGCCAGGTGGCCAATACACCAACCTCCAGCAACAAGCCATCGGGGTCGGCCTGGAAGACCGCTGGGAAGAAATCAAGGTCATGTACCACGACGTCAACATGCTCTTCGGCGATATTGTCAAGGTGACCCCATCTTCTAAGGTGGTGGGCGACATGGCCCTCTTCATGGTCCAAAACAAGCTCTCCATCGACGACTTCTTCGAACGCGGCAAGAGCCTGGACTTCCCAGACTCCGTTATCAAGTTCTTCCAAGGTGACCTGGGCCAGCCCGTGGGCGGCTTCCCTAAAGATGTCCAAGACATCATCCTCAAGGGCGCCCCAGCAACGACTGAACGGCCCGGTGCCCTCTTAGATCCTGTGAACTTCGACGCTGTGCGGGAAGAATTAGCCGAACAAGTGGACATTGAGATCACGAACCAAGACTTACTGGCCTATCTCATGTATCCAAAAGTCTTCGTCGACTACTGCAAGAAGTTGGACAACTACTCCGACCTATCTAACATTGATACTCCAACCTTCTTCCGCGGCATGCAGCCCGGTGAAACCGTCTCGGTTGAGATCCAAAAGGGTAAGGTCTTACGGATTAAGCTCATCCAAGTCGGCGCTCCTAACCACCTAGGTGAGCGCATCGTCTACTTCGACCTCAACGGCCAACGCCGGGAAATCACGGTTAAGGATACGACCATCAAGTCCACCGTGGCCCTCCGTCCAAAAGCCGACCCATCCAACCGCGGCCACATCGGTGCGACCATGCCAGGGACCATTGTCAAGGTTTCCTGCGAAAAAGGGGACAGCGTCAAGGTCGGTCAAACCATCCTGGTAACGGAAGCCATGAAGATGGAAACCACCGTTAAGGCACCAATCGACGGGGTAATCAAAGCCATCCACGTCCAAGCAGGCGACCAGGTAGACTCCAACGACCTATTGATCGAAATTGAAAAAGCCTAGACGAGTCAGCAGGGAGGTGACGCCAATGGCAGAATATGAACAACGGCAAGACCGGGCGGGACTCATTGTCTGGCTCCATTCCACCAAGCACACCCGCCCCTTACAGAAATATGGCTATGTCTATTATATTTCCTATAAGCTCAAGTACGCTGTCGTCTACAGCCCAATCGAATCGATTGACGACACCATCCAAAAGATCCGCAAGCTGAAATTTGTCCGCGAGGTGGAAGAGTCACCGCGCCAGGAGATCAACACCGAATTTGACCAGGTGCTGGATGAATTGAAAGAGCGGATGCCGGAGGATGATGGGCTACCGGAATTGAAATATCGGTTTTAAGAAAGGGTGTGAGACTTGGCGTTTAGGCTTGGATGAT
>NZ_KV797936.1:0-18221 GCF_001809535.1 Aerococcus sp. HMSC062A02
GTCACTTCAAGTCTGCAACTGCGAACCCAACTAGGGTGTGAGGTCTGGCGTCTATTTGCCTCCCAATGTTTTAAAAGCAAATAGACCGCACCGATTTTTCGAAAACACTCAATCCAATCTGACAAACCCAAATAAAAAATACTTCATAATCCAAAAAGAGGCCGAAAGCTATGTGGTTCTTTAATTATTTAGTGTTGGCAATTGATGGCTCAGTCACAGTGAGCCAGCTAATTATTTTTGAGCAGTAGTGAAGCTTTGAACCTGGTCCTTAACCATGGCTCTTCAATGAGCCAGTTCAAAAGCGCAACGGATGCTCACCAGCACCATCTCAATCAGAATCAGCTTATCGGCCTCTTTTTTTAAGAGGTGACTGCATGTTAGAAACAACCCAAACTGTTTTAGCCAATTTATTTTCGCTCTTTATTATTGCCAACACCATCCTGGCGGTCTTCACGGTCTTCCGCCAGCGCCGCCCGGTCACTTCGATCTGGGCCTGGCTCTTGGTTTTGATCCTCCTGCCTGGTTTTGGTTTTATTTTGTATTTCTTCGTTGGCCGGCGCCTGTCTGACGACAAGATTTTTTCCCTCTCCCAGCAGCAAGTCATGGGGATGAGCAGCCTAGTCGATAAGTACATCGATGAAGACGGTATGCACCGGGACTTGAAGACCTATCCCTCCAGTCAGCAGAGTCTGATCAAGCTTTTTTACCAGACGGATGATGCCCTCCTGACCAATAGTAACGATGTGGACCTCTATGTCGATGGCAAGGCCAAGATGCACCAGCTCCTGGAAGATATTCGCCAGGCCAAGGACCACATCCATATCCAGTACTACATCTTCTCTTCCGATGAGATGGGGTCCCAGGTGGTGGAAGCCTTGGCTGAGCGGGCAGAGGCCGGGGTCAAAGTCCGCCTGCTCTATGATCCTCTAGGCAGCCGGAAACTCAGTCGTAAGGACATCAACCGACTGGAAGAGGCAGGGGCAGAGACCAGTGGCTTCTTTAGCCGGGGCTACTGGCTGGTCGACCTCCGTCTCAACTTCCGCAACCACCGCAAATTGGTGATTATCGACGGTGACTTAGGCTATATCGGCGGCTTCAACATCGCCAAGGAATATATCGGACGGGGGCCCCTGGGCTACTGGCGGGACACCCACCTGCGCGTTCGCGGGGAAGCGGTCCAAGCCATGCAGACCCGCTTTATCCGCGACTGGTGTGCCTCCATGGACTACAGCTACGATGACTTCCTGGAGATCTCGGATGACGCCCGGTCCTATTTCCCGGAAGTCAACGAGGCAGACCACGGCCACGTGCCCATGCAGATTGTGTCCAGCGGGCCGGAAGACGACACCGACCAGATCAAGCTGGGCTACATCCAATTGATCAACTCGGCCGAGCACACCCTCTACATCCAGACCCCCTACTTTATACCCGATGAGAGTGTCTACGAAGCCCTGGAAATTGCGGCCCTGTCAGGGGTTGAGGTCCACCTCATGATCCCTTGCAAGCCCGACCACCCCTTCGTCTACCGGGCCACCGAGTACTACTGCCGGGAGATTATTGAAAAAGGGGTCCAGGTTCACCGCTATGACAAGGGCTTCCTCCATTCCAAGGTCGTTATTGCCGACGATGAAGTGGCTAGTGTCGGGACCGCCAACTTCGATATTCGGTCCTTCAGCCTGAACTTTGAAGTTAACGCCTTCGTCTATGACAAGGACCTGGTAGCCAAGCTCAAAGCCGCCTACCAGGACGACTTGAAGGTCTCAACAACACTGGACGCTGCCTACTTCGACCAACAATCCTGGTTTAAAAAACTCCGCCAGAACCTCTCGCGACTCCTCTCGCCCATCTTATAATGAAGTGAAAAAGCTGCCCTCTGCCAATAGAGGACAGCTTTTTATCTGGGGTGAAGGAAAGGGTCTTGGTGGGAGCTAGTCGACTTTTGAACTTGGGCCTTAAATGGTTAGAGCTTCAAGACTGCCAGGATAGGGCAGAGCTAACTTTCAAATGACAGCTCCGTTTGTGACTAGGGGGTGGCTAACTTTCGAATATCGGCCTGGTTAGCAAGTAGGAACGCACCAAGTCGCAAACGGAGGTCTGATTAGCAAGTTGTCCTCTGCTATGCAAGTTGTCCTCTCCCTCACCATAATGAAAACAAGCTAGCAAGGGCCTTGCTAGCTTGTTCATCCTTATTTGATATATTAATAATTGTGCTTGTCCCTGTATGAGAGCTATTTATTGGATAGGGAGGGATTTCAAGTTTTCTTTCCCCACGGCTTTGATGGCCTGGATGCGGTCGAGGGCGATGAGGTGGGTGACGGGGTTGAGGGCTTCGGCGAAGACGATGCGTTCTTTGTGGTTGTCGATGTGTTTAACAGTGCCGAAGAGGATGTCCTTGGTCAGGAGGGGACCATTTTGCCGGCTGACGGTCAGGTAGATAGGATCGCCTTGGCTCAGGGCCTGGTCCAGTCCGCGGGCGATGGCTAGGGCGGGCATGGTCTGGGTCAGCTGGCTAGGCTCAGCGTTTGGGCTGGCTGTGCTTTTTTGACTCGGTTTGATTTCCGCAAGCTGGCTGGCGGGGGTGAAGAGGGCTTTTAGACGTTGATAATGGGATAATTTTTCCATATGAAGGCTCCTTTACTGAAAATTTATCTCGAATAATCGCAAATACCGGAACGGATGTTCTGTACTTTTAGTATATCGAACGCCTGTTCCCTTGTCAATATTAAAACAAAAAATTTGATTCATGTTATAATGGAGCTATCAGATCAGCGACGGGTCAGAATGATAAAAAAATTGTAATCTTACTGTCAAAGGCTGAGATTTATGTTACTATAGTTGTTATATAAATTCAGAGGGTGAAAGGTGTTCTATGAAATCAAAAGGATTATTAGTTGTTTTATCAGGCCCTTCTGGGGTGGGAAAAGGTACCGTGCGGAAAGCCTTGTTCGATACGGACCACGATCGTAACCAATTCTTCTATTCTGTCTCAGCAACAACACGTGAAGCGCGCCAAGGCGAAGTGAATGGCCAGGACTATTTCTTCGTTAGCCGCAGCAAGTTCGAGCAGATGATTGAAGAAGAACAATTATTAGAATATGCCGAATACGTGGGCAATTATTATGGCACCCCCTTGGCCTATATTGAAGACATGACCATGCAGGGGAAGGACGTCTTCTTGGAGATTGAAGTCCAAGGCGCCCTCCAGGTGAAACGCCGGATGCCGGACGGGGTCTTTATTTTCCTCGCGCCACCAAACTTGGGCGAACTCGAAACCCGGATCGTCAACCGTGGCACTGACGCCCCTGATGTCATCGCCAAGCGCATGGAGCAAGCCCGGGGCGAATTACAATTAATGACCCAGTATGATTATGTTGTTGAAAATGATGACGTATCCAAAGCTGTCGAAAACATCCAAACCATCATCCAAGCGGAACACCTCAAAGTTGACCGCTTCATCGATGACGTGGTTGAGAATTACTTAGACGAAGGAGAGACTAATTAATGATTATCTACCCATCCATTGACCGCTTACTCGAAAAAGTAAACTCCAAATACTCCCTGTGCAGCGTATCCGCCAAACGCGCCCACGACCTACAAGTCAACCGCAACCCCATGCTCAACGAATACCGCTCACCCAAGTACGTCGGCCAAGCCCTGGAAGAAATAACTTCCAACGACCTAGTTATCGATCCCGAATCGCTCAGATAGGGTGTGAGACTTGGCGGTTAGAGTCGGATGATTGGAGCAAGTCAGAATAAGAGCGAAGCATTCGCTCGTTTCTGACTTGTGAAATCACTCCGACTCTGCCAAGTCGAACCCAACTAGATAGGGTGAGAGACTTGGCGCTTAGCTTCCTTTCACTGGAACAAGTCGCCAGAGCGGTCTGAAAGACTGCGGGGGAGACTTGTGAAGTGACAAGGAAGCTGCGCGACCGAACCCGACTAAGGGTGTGAGGGTTTGTGGCCAATCCACAATTGCCCCCTTCGAGTGTGGCTTGCCATCGCTCAGTCCACAATAAGACCCCAACACTGTGGGTTAGCAAGTTGCAAGCCACAAATAGACTCCGACAGTGTGGATTGCTAACGTTCAACCCTCAAATGAGGGCTCCAAGTGTGGCTTATGATTGAAGTTAGGGTCAGTCAAGCCCATTCCCAGAGCGTTTTTTCAAACACTTCGACCTTTATACAGAAGCTGGAAATCCCATCCAGCTTTTTTTCATACTTGTATTACTTGTTAATTTTTTCGTTAATCTGTTATAAAGCCAAGACGGAAGGGAAGCTCAAGCCCACCATTCGTGTTTACATCACTTTTATACAATTATAAATATATTCCCCAACGAAAAAATTTGTTTCTGGCCTTGAATCGTTTAAAATGGAAGAGAAGAGTAATTAGAGAGAGGAGGATTTTGTGAGCGAATCCATTGCACGTGTCATTGTAGACGTCCCGACCCAACAAACCGACCAAGCCTATGACTACGCCATCCCCGAAGAGCTGGCTGGCCTCGTTCAGCCTGGCATGCGGGTGGAGGTGCCTTTTGGCGTTCGGGAAGTCCAAGCCTATGTCCTAGACCTGGTCTCCGCTAGCGATTATGAGGGGGAGCTCCGGCCCCTAACTGCCCTCTTGGACGATGTGCCTGTCCTCAACCAGGAACTCTTGGACCTAGGCCACTATATGGCCGACCATTATTTTTCTTTCTTGGTGACCTGCTACCACGCCATGCTCCCGCGCCTGCTCAAGGTCAAGTATGAGAAGTACTTCCGGCCCACTGAAAACTTATCCTATATGGACCACCAGTATTATTTTGCCGACAAGGAGGCCTATGCCTGGACCCAAGCTGACCAGGACGGCCATTTAAAAAACTTGCTCAAGCTCAAGGACCAGGGCAAGCTGAGCTTGGAATACCGGGTGGAGGACCAGAAGCGGGTCAAGACCGAGAACTGGATCCAACCCCTCCTGGACCGGGAGGACTTAGAGGAAGTCCATGCCGGCCTGTCCAAAATGGCCCACAAGCAGGTCCTCCTCTGTGAACTGCTTATGGAACTCGAGGGTAAGTCCCTGCCCACACGGACGCTGCGGGAGGACTATGACCTCAGCATGCAGACGGTCCGAGCTGGGGAGCGCAAGGGTTGGCTCAAGGTCTATGAACAGGAGGTCCGCCGCGATCCCCTGGCCGACAGCGACTTCGAAGCGACCAAGCCCCTGCCTCTCTTACCTGAGCAAGCCCAGGCCTATGACCAGGTCAGCCAGGCTATGGCTGTCCAATCCGACCAGGACTTCCTCCTCCAGGCGGTAACTGGGAGTGGGAAGACGGAGGTCTACCTCCAGCTCATCCAGAAGGCCCTTGAAGCGGGACAAAAGGCCCTGCTCCTGGTTCCTGAAATCGCCCTGACCCCCCAGATGGTCCGCCATCTCAAAGGCCGCTTTGCCGACCAGGTGGCGGTCCTCCACAGCCAGCTCTCAGTGGGGGAGCAATTCGATGAGTGGCGGCGGATCAGACGCCAAGAAGCCCAGGTCGTGGTGGGTGCTCGGTCTTCCATCTTTGCTCCTTTAGAGAATTTAGGCATTATTATTATTGACGAGGAACATGAGACCAGCTACAAGCAGGCTGACCAACCCCACTACCATGCCCGGGACCTGGCCAAGTGGCGGGCGGCCTACCACCACTGTCCCTTAGTCTTGGGTTCGGCCACGCCATCTCTGGAATCCCGGGCCCGGGCCCAGAACGGGGTCTACCAGCTCTTGACCATCCGCCAGCGGGCCAACCAGAAGCCCTTGCCCCAGGTGGAGATTGTGGATATGCGCGAGGAATTCCGCCATAAGAACTATTATCAATTTTCCCGTAAGCTGCGGGATGCTATCCAGGAGACCTTGGACCAGGGCCAACAAGTGGCGCTTATGCTCAACCGCCGCGGTTATGCGGCCTATATGATGTGCCGAGACTGCGGCTATGTCTTCAAGTGCGAGCACTGCGACGTGAGCTTGACCTACCATTACCAGGCCCAGTCGCTGGACTGTCACTATTGCGGCTATTCCATCCACCTGCCCCAGCGCTGTCCCCTCTGTTCGAACCAGCACCTGCGGGACTTCGGGACGGGGACGGAGCGGGTCCAAGAAGAGATTGAGGAGCTCTTTCCCAGGGCCAATCTCGTGCGGATGGATAATGATACCACCCGGCGCAAGGGGAGCACGGCCCGGCTCTTGAAGAAGGTGGAGACCGGGGAGGCCGATATTCTTTTGGGCACCCAGATGATTGCCAAGGGCCTGGACTTCCCCAATATTACCCTGGTGGGCGTTATTAATGCCGATACGGCCCTTAACCTGCCCGACTTCCGCTCCAGCGAAAAAACCTTCCAGCTCCTCACCCAGGTCAGCGGTCGGGCAGGCCGGGGAGACTTGCCAGGCCGGGTCTTTATCCAGACCTATAACCCCGACCACTATGCCATCCAGCTGGCCCAGACCCAGGACTACGACAGCTTCTATCTCAAGGAGATGGCCTTCCGTAAGATGAACCATTATTCCCCATACTATTACACCATCCGCCTGACCGTCTCCCACTTCGACGAACGGGAGGCCCAGCTCGCTATGACCCAGCTAGCCCGCTTTCTCCGGTCTTATGACCAGGGCCAGGGCACGCGCATACTTGGTCCCAGCCAGGCGCCCATTGCCCGGCTCAAGAACCGCTATTATTTCCAGCTCCTCTTCCAATACCGCCAGCTCGACGGCTTGGACCAGACCTTCAAGGAAATCCAGGCCATGGCCCAGGAATGGAGCAAGAAACAAGTCTATATTGCCATTGATGTTGAACCGATGACGTTTATTTAGGAGGTACTATGAAAAATATTGTCTTTATGGGCACCCCAGATTTTGCTGTAAAAAGTTTACAAGCCCTCTTGGACCAGCCCGACTACCAAGTGGTCGCAGTTGTGACCCAGCCGGACCGTCCAGTGGGCCGCAAGCGCCGGCTAACCCCGACACCCGTTAAGGAGCTGGCCCTAGCCCACGACCTTAAAATCTTCCAGCCTGAACACATTGCCTCAGACCAAGAAATTGCCGATTTCTTTGACCAAGCAGAGCTGGATCTTTTAGTGACAGCGGCTTATGGGCAATTCCTGCCCCAAAGCCTGCTTGAAGCACCCAAGTACGGGGCGGTCAATGTCCATGCCAGTCTTCTCCCTAAATACCGGGGTGGGGCGCCCATCCACTATGCTATCTGGAAGGGCGACCAGGAGACGGGTGTCAGCCTGATGCAGATGGTCCCTGCCATGGATGCAGGCCCTATCCTAGCCCAGGCTAAAGCCCCAATCGACGACCAGGTCACAGTAGCGGAAATGTTTGACCGCCTGGCTGACCTGGGGGCTGAGCTTTTAATCGACAAGCTGCCGGGCCTTTTTGCCGGGGACTTACAAGCGGTCCCACAAGATGAAGACCAGGCCACTTATGCGCCCAATATCAAGAAGGCTGAGGAGCGAATCGACTGGACAGAACCTGCCCAGGCCATCCATAATAAGATCCGGGCCTTCAACTCCTGGCCGGGTGCCTATGCCCTCTATGAGGACCAGCGCTGGAAGTTCTGGCGGACCGAGGTCTTAGCTGACCAAACGACCGACCAGGCCCCGGGAACCGTTATTGGGATCAAGAAGAAACCGGCCCAGTTCCTGATTGCAGCGGGCGACGGCAAGGTCCTCAATGTTCTAGAAATCCAACCTAATGGCAAGAAGCAGATGGATAGCGCAAGTTTCATTAATGGGGGGGCTGGCCATATTGACGTCAACGACCGCTTCGAATAAGCCAACTCTTAAGCAGTCCGCCCGCTACCAGGCCATGGAAAGTCTGACGGCAGTCTTCCAGGAGGGGGCCTATGTCAACCATGTCGTTAGCCAGACTATCCAGGACCAAGCCGTTGTCCCACGTGACCAGGCCCTCTATACCCAGCTAGTCTATGGGACCCTCCAGTACCAGATCCCGCTCGAGGTCCTCTTCAGCCACATGGTCAAGCGGCCAAATCGTGTGAAGAAATGGCTCAAGCAGCTGATTCTCTTAAGTTATTATCAATATTATTACTTGGATGCCATTCCCGAACACGCCATCGTCAATGAAGCCGTGCGGATTGCCAAGAAGCGGGGCAATGCCAGCCTGGGCCGCTTTGCTAATGGCGTCCTCCGCAACAGCTTCCGCCAGTATCCTGACCTGGAGACCTTTATTGGGGAAAAAGCGGCCAGTGAAGTGGAAGTCGCTTCCCTTCGCTACAGCCTCCCCACTTATTGGGTGACCTATTTCAGGGACCGCTTCGGGGAAGAGGCTGAAGACTTGATGGCCTCCCTCAACCAGGCACCAGCCACGGCCATCCGCATCCTAGATTCGGATCGGGCGGCAGCGATTATTAAAGGCCTGGAAGACGAAGGCTATGTGCTCGAAGCCAGCCCCATTAATGTTTCCAGCTACCGGGTGACCAAGGGCAATCCTGCCAACAGCCAGGCCTTCAAGCAGGGGCTGATCACCATCCAGGATGAGTCGGCCAGTCTGGCAGCCCAGGCCCTCAACGTCCAAGCGGGTGACCGGGTTCTCGATGCTTGTGCAGCTCCGGGCGGGAAGACCGTCCAGCTAGCCCAGGCAGTAGGTGACCAGGGCCAGGTCTATGCCTATGATATCCAAGACGCTAAGCTGCCCTTGATCGAAGAGAACCTAGAGCGGACCGGGCTCCGGGACCGGGTCCAAGTGGCCAGCCAGGATGCCCGTCACTTGGGTCAGAATTTTGAAGCAGAGAGCCTGGACCGGGTCTTAGTCGATGCCCCTTGTTCGGGGGTGGGCCTTTTCCGTCGCAAGCCGGACACCCGCTACCACAAGGAGGCCGCGGACTTGACCGCGCTCCAGGCCATCCAAGTGGCTATCTTAGACGAAGTCACCCCTCTTTTGAAAAAGTCTGGCCTTTTGACCTATAGTACCTGTACAATAACAGAAGAAGAGAACCAAGCTGTCGTGGCCGCCTATCTCGACCGCCATCCAGAGATGGCCCTCGAAGCCGTGCCCGTCAAAGAAGCGGCGCTCCAGCGTGCCCAGACAGCCCAGGGGTGTTTGGAAATCTTACCCCATTATTATTCCAGTGATGGCTTTTTTATTGCCAACTTTAGAAAGAAGACAGAGGGAAGTGATTAGATGGAAGTAGCGAAGTTAACGGATATCGGCATCCAGCGCAAGGAGAACCAAGACCAGCTGGGGGATTTTTATAACCAATCCGACCAAGCCCTGCTGATCCTGTGCGACGGCATGGGCGGTCAGAATGCGGGCGATGTGGCCAGTGAGATGGCCCTTTTCCAGGTGGGTAAGGCCTGGGAGGAGACGGTGGATATGACCCACCAGCGGGCCAGGGACTGGTTCCAGCTGGTCCTGCAAGATGCTAATGACCGCTTGATCGAAAAGTCCCAGCAATACCATGACCTAGAAGGAATGGGAACGACCGTGGTGGCCATTGCCGTGATGGACCGGGAGGCGACCATTGCCCATATTGGCGACAGCCGGGCCTATCAGATCCGGGACGGGGCTATTAAGCAGATTACCAAGGACCATTCCTATGTCCAAGAACTCCTGGACCTCAATATGATCTCGGAAGAGGAGGCCAAGGCCCATCCGCAGAAGAATATCATCACCCAGTCCCTGGGCGTCAAGCCGGACTTCTATGTGGATATCGACCGGCTCCACCTCTATCCGGATGATGTCTTTGTCCTCTGTTCAGATGGTTTGAGTGATATGTTGGCAGATGAGGATATCCTAGCCATCATTGACCACTATCCCCACCTGGACGAGTCCATCCAACGTCTGGTGGAAGCGGCCAACCAAGCCGGGGGCAAGGATAATATTTCAGTGATTTTGGCACGGATTGAGGGGAGCGACGAGTATGCGAATCGGGCAGCTCATTGATGAGCGTTATGAGCTCTTAAGTCATATCGGTTCCGGTGGGATGGCCAATGTTTACCTGGCCTTTGACCACATCCTCGAGCGACAAGTTGCCATTAAATTTTTACGTTTAGACTTAGATGATGAAACGGACTCTATCCGCCGCTTTCGACGCGAGGCCATGTCCATTACCGAACTCGACCATCCCAATATTGTGGACGTCTATGATATCGGGGACAAGGAGCGGGAGAATTATATTGTTATGGAGTATGTCGACGGCAAGGATTTAAAGACCTATATCCGCGACAACCATCCCATCTCGCCCCAGACCTACCAGGCTATCATGCTGCAGATCCTCGACGGGGTTCAGTGCGCCCATGACCACGGTATTGTCCACCGCGACCTCAAACCGCAAAATATTATGGTCAAGGCCGATGGAACCGTGAAGATCATGGACTTTGGGATCGCCATTATTTCGACGGAAACTTCCATTACCCAAACCTCCACTATCATTGGCTCGGTCCACTATCTCTCGCCGGAACAGGCCCGGGGGAGCTTGGCCACGGCCCAGTCGGATATTTATTCCTTGGGGATTGTGTCCTTTGAGATGCTGACGGGCCATGTGCCCTTCGATGGGGAGTCGGCGGTTTCCATCGCCCTCAAGCACTTCCAAGAGGACCTGCCCGCCTTAGACGCGGAAAGATCCCATATCCCCAACTCCATCCAAAATGTGATCTACAAGGCCACGGCTAAGGACCCCAGCGACCGCTACCAGAGCTGCCGGGACATGGCCGAGGACCTAGCGACCGCCCTGGATGCCGAAAATCTAGAAGTGCCCCTGGTCAATGGCTCGGGCTTAGCGGCTGAGACCATTATCCTAGCCAAGCCGGACTTGGACGCCCAGGCAGAGGCTGACAAACTGGACCAGACTTTGGTTTTGCCCACTGCCGGGGCGACTTCGGGGACAGCTTCGACAAGTCAAGTGGAAGCGTCAGATCTTAAGCGGTCAGAAGGGCCTCGTCCTGACCCAGCTGAGGACCGGACTGTAAAGACGCGGTCTCAGGGCATCTGGGCCAAGCTCCAGTCCCTGCCGCGCTGGTTAGTAGCCAGTGCCCTGATCGTCCTCTTGCTTCTGTCAGTGACCGTTTATTCGGCCATGACCCGGGTCCGAGTGCCCGATGTGGCCAAGATGACCCCCGACCAAGCCGTCCAGCTGATCCAAGAAGCCGGCCTCCGGGTAGGGGACCAGCAGGAGGAAAGTTCGGAAGACATCCAGGATGGCCGGGTCACCCGGACCGATCCGGAAGCCAGCAGCCGGGTCAAGGAAGATGCTGAGATTGACCTCTATGTCTCTACCGGTCCCAAGAAGGTCACCCTCAAGGACTACCGCGACAAGCCTTTTGACGAGGCCAAGCGCGAGCTGGAAGAAGAGGGCTTCAAGGTGAAGAAGGAAGAGGTCTATGATAACCAGATCAAGTCCGGCCATGTGGTGGACCAGGACCCAGGCTCAGGCCAGGAAGTCCAGGTCAAAGGGACCACGGTGACACTCAAGGTCAGCAAGGGGAAGGAGACCTTTAGCCTCCAAGACTTGGCTGGGAAGACCCAGTCCGAAGTTCAGGCTTATGCGGATTCGATTGGTCTTAACTTGACCACTTCCAGTGAGTATTCCAACCAAGTGGAAGCAGGCCGGGTCATCCGCCAAAACCCTTCGCCTTCGACCAAGGTTCAAGCCGGTGACAGCCTATCTGTGGTCCTTTCCCTAGGCCCTGAGAAGCCAGCCACCGTCCAGTTCTCCCACACCATCACCATCCCTTACAGCGATCCAGCTGAGGGCGAGGAAGAGGAAGAAGAGGAGAGCCGGTCATCATCTAGCTCCAGTTCCTCCAGACACTCCCGCCAAGACCGCCGCAATGACAGCACGGTCGGCCTGCGCAACTTGGCAGAACCGACCGCCCTCTTCAAGTCATGGCGAACCTGGCCTGTCTGGACCCGGGTCCAAGCCAGCGAGTGGACCAAGGACCAGCCGCTCTTGGCCCGTGGTGAGAACCATATTGAGATCTACATTGATGACTACAACCATTCCTATGCCAGTCCTGCCGACAGCTTCACCATTTCCCGGGATACCTCCTATACTCTGGATTTTGAAACCGTGGAAGGTGACATCGCCTCCTTCAAGGTGGTCCGGGACGGCCGTACCATTATAGAAAACCGGGTGAAAGCCAGTGACTAAGACAGACTACCAAGGACAGATTGTCCACGCCCTGAGCGGTTTCTACTATGTGGAAGAAGCTCAGAGCCATCAACGCTATGAAACCAGGGCTCGGGGCCAATTTCGAAAGACTAAGACCAGCCCTTTAGTCGGGGACTATGTGCGTTTTATCGCCGACCATGACCGGGAAGGCCTGATCACAGAGGTCCTGCCACGCAAAAACCAGCTCCAGCGGCCCCCTGTGGCTAATGTTGACCTGGCCTTCCTCGTGGTCTCGGTCAAGGAACCCAGCATCTCGCCCAAGCTCTTGGACCGCTTCCTGGCTTATCTGGCCTATGAAGGCATCGAGGTGGTCCTCTATTTCAGCAAGCTGGACCTCTTAGCAGAAGACGAGCGGGCGGAAGTGGCAGACTTCATGGCCCTCTATGAAAAAATTGGCTACCGGGTCTTCCAAAGTGATGCCCTGGACCTAGCTGACCTGGAAAGCTTTAGCCAGGGCCAGACCATGGTCGTGGTGGGCCAGTCGGGGGTGGGCAAGTCGACACTCCTCAACCGCCTCTTGCCTGAACTTGACTTAGAGACGGCAGAAGTCTCCAAGTCCCTGGGCCGGGGCCGGCATACCACCCGGGATGTCCAGCTCCATGACCTCTTAGGGGGCAAGTTCCTGGATACCCCAGGCTTCTCCTCTATCGACCTGCCGGACATGGAAGCGGCCGAGCTGACGGGGTGTTTTCCAGATATCGCCGCCTATGCTCCCGCCTGCAAGTTCCGCGGCTGCCTCCACCTCAAGGAGCCCAAGTGTGCGGTCAAGGCAGCGGTAGCGGAAGGGGAGATTGAAGAATCTCGCTATACCTCCTACTGCCAGCTCCTGGATGAACTCGCCAAGCGTAAACCCAAGTATTAGAAACTATATGAAAGAAGGAATCCAAATGAAAATTGCCCCATCTATTCTGAGCGCTGACATGTCAGCCTTTGCGAGTGAAGTGAAACGGATTGAGGAAGCCGGTGCCGACTGGGTCCATATCGACATCATGGACGGCCACTATGTCCCAAATCTAACCTTTGGGGCACCCATTGTCGCCGCCCTCCGTCCCAAGTCCAAGCTCTTCTTCGACTGCCATCTCATGGTCAGCCGGCCCGAAGACTATGTGGACAGCCTAGCTGAAGCAGGTGCGGACCAGATGACCGTCCATGCCAATGCCAGCCAGCACCTCCACGCCCTGATCCAAAAGATCCACGGCCAGGACATGAAGGCAGCAGTGGCTTTGAATCCTGCTGATCCTGTAAGCCTGGTGGAGCCGGTTTTAGGCCAAGTTGACATGGTCCTCGTGATGACCGTTAATCCCGGCTTCGGCGGCCAGGCCTTCCTGCCCGAAGTGACCGATAAGATCAGTCAGCTGGCCCAAATCCGCGATGAACGAGGCTTGGACTTCCTGATCCAAGTCGACGGCGGGATCACAGACCAAACCATTAAGACCTGCTATGATAAGGGAGCAGATGTCTTCGTCGCTGGCTCCTATGTCTACGGCCAAGATGATGTGAAAAAAGCCATCCTTTCCCTGAGAGAAGCGGTGATCTAATGAGTCATGCGCAAGCCTTGCTGGTGGGGAGCGGGGACTTGGATGCCAAGTGGCTGGAGAGCCTGGACCTGGGTCCGGATGACTTTTGCCTGGGGGTGGACAAGGGAGCCCGTCGACTCTTAGAAGCCGGCCTGCCCTTGGACCTGGCCCTGGGTGACTTCGATTCGGTGACAGCGGAAGAGAAGGCATGGATCTGTTCAAAAGCCAAGCAAGTGGTGGAACTGCCCGCCATGAAGGATGCCACCGACCTGGAGGAAGCTCTGGACTATCTCATAAAGATGAACTGGCAGGGGACCATCCGGTGTTTGGGCTTTCTCGGTGGGCGCTTGGACCACACCCTGAGCGTGGTCTGGTTGGGCTACGAGGATCGCTACCGGGAGATTCTCGAGCGCTTGACCTTCGAAGACCCCTACAACAGCCTGGGCTTCCTCTTGCCCGGTGACCATCAAATCGACCGCCAGCCCGATAAGAAGTATCTGTCCTTTATTGGCCTGGGACCGGTGGCGGACTTGACCTTGAACCAGGTTGTCTATACCCTGGACGACTACCAGATGACCACCCCGCGCGCCTTTATCTCCAACGAATTCCTGCCCGATGTGTCGACCATGACCCTGAGCTTTACTTCGGGGCGTCTCTTGGTGATCCAGAGCCGGGATGCTTGGCGGTAAAAAAATCTTGCGAGGGACTGGACTTTATGCTATGATTATTTGGTACATGATTTTTGAACGAAGGGAGTATGATGACATAATGGCTAAAGAATGCTACTTCACAGGTCGTAAAGCAAAAACAGGAAATAACCGTTCTCACGCTTTAAACGCTTCAAAACGTTCATTTAAAGCAAACTTACAAAAAGTTCGTATTATTGAAGACGGTAAACCTAAACGTGTATGGGCGTCAGCTCGTGCTATCAAATCAGGTCTTGTTAAACGTGCCTAAGACTTATAAATAAAAAAATGGAGCTGGGATTGTGGTCTCGGCTTCTTTTTTTGTGCTTAAATTAAGTTGTGCAGGTGAGCATGCGTTGCGCTTTTGAATTTGGTCCTTGAAGAGCCGTGGCACCGGCTCGAGCCTTGGTCTCTCGCCTAGCAAATCTCAAACGGCTCGTAAGGCTTGCGCCAACGATCCGTAATTCGCTTTACTTGCTCTTCACGGCTAAGGACCAACTTCAACGCTCCACTCCTGCTCACCACATGGATTGCAAAAAAATATTCTAATCTCGGCCTTATTTAAAAGTTTGAAAGCAATTCTGCTTTTATTTTTATAAGGTTAATAGGTGAATGAGATGGTGCTGGTGAGCATGCGTTGCGCTTTTGAATTTGGTCCTTGAAGTTCAGCGGATCAACACGGCTGAAGCCGTCTTGTACTTTATCCGTAAGTCGCTAAAGCGCCAACGGCTAAAGCATAGCACCGGCTCGAGCAGCTTCAGCTCTTGGAGCGAAGCGACTTATGCGATAGCTGTTCGAACAGCGTGAGATTACAGATATCGTATGCTGGGCAGAGATGAAGTTCAAGGCTGCGACAGCAGCGTTGCTAGCTTCTTCTCATCTAGCGTTGAATAGCAAAAATATAAGTTAATCCCGGTTTTATTTATAAAGCTTGAAGCAATTCTGCTTTTAATTGTAAGGGCTGGGGGAATTGATGGTGCTGGTGAGCTGCTATTTGTACTCAGAGCTTTTGAGCGCAAATTGGCGACTTGCTATCTGCGTTCAGGGCCTTCGAAAGCAAATTGCTACTAGCCTTCACACCCTGTTAATAAAAATATGCTAAGTTCAAGCTTGTGGCGCTGGCCTTGGCTTGTTTTTCCTTTTTGGCAGATTTTTTAGCTTAAAAGGGTTGACATATGAAATTCTGTTCAAGTATAATAAGGGCATGAATGAGTGGCTCTTCATGTAAGCCTTTAATCAATAGATGAACGGATACTCATATGAAACCCATACAAGCTAAATGAATTGGAAGTATAACAAACGATCTAAGGAGGAAAATGAAATGTGCGAGAAGAGTTTAGAGGTCCAGGCTGAGGCAAGCCTTGAGACCCACGAAGACCAACACGACCATGACGGGAAGTTACCGGTTATCATGTACTTTGTCGGCTTAGCGGCTTTCTTCATTGGTCTCTATTTGGAGGCGACGGGATCGGGCTATGCCAACCTAGCCTTCACAGTGGCGATTGTGACCGCTGGCTACCATATTATCCTTGAAGGTTTTGGCGATACCATTCGCAAGAGCCTCGAAAATAAGAAATTCTTACCCAATATCCACTTCCTCATGGCCCTAGCGACAGCCGGTGCCATGGCCATTGGCAACTTCGAGGAGGGGGCGCTCTTGATTGTGATTTTTGCGGGGGCCCACTTCTTGGAAGACTATGTGGACGGCAAGAGCAAGCGTGAGATTACCAATCTCCTGCAGATGAACCCAACAGAGGCCCGCTTGATTTTGGCCAATGGTGAGACCCAGCTGGTGCCGGTTGACCAGGTCAAGGTGGGCGACCAGTTGAAAGTCCTCAATGGCGACCAGATTCCAACTGACGGGGTTATTCTCTCCGGCCTGACCACGGTTGACGAATCTTCCATCAATGGCGAAAGTATGCCTAAGGAGAAGGGGGTAGGTGACGAGGTTTTCGGTTCCACCATCAACGGGACCGGGACCTTCACCATGGTCGTGACGAAGGACAGTTCAGAGACAGTCTTCGCCCAGATCCTAGACATGGTCAACCAGTCCCAGTCCAGCCTGACCAAGACCGCCAGTCTGATCCAGCGCTTGGAACCCAAGTATGTGACCCTGGTCCTCCTCCTCTTCCCCTTCGTCCTCCTGTCCGGTCCCTACATCTTCGGCTGGACCTGGGAGATGAGCTTCTACCGGAGCATGGTCTACCTAATCGCCGTTTCCCCTTGTGCTCTGGCTGCTAGCGCCGTGCCCGCGACCCTGTCCACCATCTCCAACCTGTCTAAAAAAGGGGTCCTGGTCAAGGGTGGGGCCTACCTCTCCAAGGTCGCTGAGCTCAAGGCCATCTCCTTCGATAAAACGGGCACCCTAACTTACGGCAAACCCAGCGTGACCGATGCCTACTTCGATGCCTCGGTCGATGAAGCGGCCATAGTCGATATCCTTGTTGCCATGGAAAAGGAATCCAACCACCCCCTAGCCACGGCCATCCTCAAGCACTTCACCCCCCAGACCGCACCTGTTTTAACTGTTGAAAACGAACTGGGACGGGGCTTGTCAGCCAACTACCAAGGCCAGACCTACCGGATCGGCAAGCCTTCCTCCTTCGCCCAAGTCAAGGCAGACTTTAAGGCTAAAGAAGAAGCGCTGGGCCAGGCAGGCAAGACCGTGGTTTACATGGCGGTCAATGAAGAAGTGGTCGGCCTGATCGCCCTCATGGACCTGCCCAACCCAGCGGCCAAGGAAGCCATCGCTTACTTTAACCGGGAAGGTATCCACACCACCATGATCACCGGTGACGCCAAATTAACCGGGGAAGCAGTGGGCCGGATGATCGGCATCCAGGAAGTAGTAGCCAATGTCATGCCCGAAGACAAGGCCGGCATTGTGGCGGACCAGAAGACCCGCTTCGGCACCACCGCCATGCTAGGGGATGGGGTCAACGACGCACCCGCCCTCGTCAAGGCCGATGTGGGAGTGGCCATGGGGGACGGAACCGATGTGGCCATGGACGTAGCTGACCTGGTCCTCATGCAAAACGACCTCTCCAAGATGGTCTATGCCCACCGCTTAGCCAAAAAGATGGACCGAATCACCTGGCAGAACATCGCCTTCTCCATGCTGGTCGTGCTAACCCTGGTCACCCTCAACTTCCTTGGCAAGATGGACATCGCGATTGGCGTCATCATGCACGAAGGGTCCACCATCCTCGTCATTATTAACGCCCTCCGCCTCTTACTGACCCCACGCGAGTTTAAATAAGCGGGTTAATAAAAGGATGCTGGTGAACAGCCAAGCTCCACTGCGGCTCACAAATCAATAGCCATACTTTATCCATTGCTTGAAATAAAAATGAAAAGCGAACGCTTGTGAATGACTAGCGTTCGCTTTTTTTGATGGTGGGAGTGAAGGGAAGCCAGACGGGGCTCTCAAAAATAGAAACGGACAAATCACTAACATTCTTGACCATAAAGAGTGAGAAGCTGCCACTTCTCAAGGGGACTGGCAGTATCGGCACGAGAAGCTGCCTCTCCTCAGGGGGACTGTCAGTATCAGCTTGAGAACCTGCCTTTTTTCAAAGGAAGTGGCAATATCGACTCAAGAACCCGCCACTTCTCAAAGGAAATGGCAAAATCTCGATTTCTTATTGCCTTATCATTTAAGATAAGCCTTTGTATTTCTCGCGATTGAAAATGCCTAGCACAATTAAGGTCATAGAAGAGTTAAGATTTGAGCAGGAGTGAAGCGTTGAAGTTGGTCCTTAGCCGTGACTAAGCAAGCTTCAGGGTGCGAAGGCTAGCGGGAGAAATAGAGCTCTGGAGCCAAAAGACAGAGAAGACTGCAAGTCTTCGGCGGCTTTTGGTGAAGAGGAGCTATTT
>NZ_KV797936.1:18321-21408 GCF_001809535.1 Aerococcus sp. HMSC062A02
GAATTACGGGGCGTAGGCGTAAGCCGTACGGACCCAAACCTGCTCCAAAAGTCAATCCTGACTCCACTTCACAAAATCTAGGCGAGCCTTTAGCAAGGCTCTTCTAGATTTTGCTCCAGTGGTTCAGGCTTAACCGACTTTTGTCGCACTCTAATTCTTTGAAGCTTGCTAGGTGAGAAGAAGGTAGCAACGCTGCTGGCGCAGCCTTGAACTTCATCTCTAAGTCGCTCCGCTCCAAGAGCTGAAGCTGCTCGAACCGGTGCTATGCTTTAGCCGTTGGAGCGCTAGCGACTTACGGATATAGTACAAAACGGCGAAAGCCGTTCTTGGCCCTCCAAGATTTAACGATCACTTTCAAGACGCAACGCATGCTCACTCGCAATTACTATTAAGCAACCTATATTTACGATTTACCAGCTTTTTAAATAATAAATATCTTAATTTACATAATTTAGCTAAAGAATATAGTATAATGAGAGAGAATGTGTAGAAATTGTGCTTTGAATCCGTTACACTATTCATAAGGATTTTTTAAATTAATAGCTTCATATATCTATAAGGAGGCTTTTTAGATGACAGTAAAAATGGAAGCAAAACATGGTGAAATTGAAATTAGTGATGAAGCCATTGCCATGGTAGTCGGCAAGGCCACCACCCAAAACTACGGCGTGGTCGGCATGGCCTCGAAGAATCAAATTCGTGACGGCATCCAAGAAATTCTCAACCGGGAAAACTATGCGCGCGGCGTGGTGGTCCACAGTGAAGACCAACGCGTGGTTGTGGATGTTTATATTATCGTGAACTATGGTACTAAGATCTCCGAAATTTGTCGTAACGTCCAAAGTTCTGTGAAGTTTGAGTTAGAGAAGGTCCTAGGCCTCTCTGCCAACGTGGTAAATGTCTTTGTCCAAGGCATTCGAACGGATGTCGACTAGGAAAGCTTGAGGAGGTTTAATGTGAATTCGATAGATGCAAAAGAGTTAAAAAATATGATTTCGGTAGGGGCTAAGCGCCTCGAAGACCAGGCGGAATATGTCAATTCCTTGAACGTCTTCCCGGTTCCAGATGGGGACACAGGGACGAATATGAGCCTTTCCTTCACTTCAGGCTGTGACCTGGTGACGACCAATAACGCCCAAGATGTCGGTCAGGTGGCCCAAGACCTCGCCAAGGGACTCTTGATGGGCGCCCGGGGCAACTCCGGCGTGATCCTGTCTCAGTTATTCCGCGGTTTCGCCAAGGGCTGCGAGGAGAAGGAAGTCCTCTCCGGCCAGGACCTGGCGGATGCTTTTAACCATGGGGTGGAAACAGCCTACCAAGCAGTGATGAAACCAGTGGAAGGAACCATCTTAACCGTGGCTCGCGAGGCAGCAGAAGCGGGGATGGCCGCCGCCAAACAGCAGGATGATCCTATCCATGTCATGGAAGAAGTCCACAAGGGGGCGGAGGAAGCGCTGATCAAGACGCCAGACCTCCTGCCTGTCCTCAAAGAAGTGGGCGTTGTCGATAGTGGGGGCCAAGGCCTCTTCATTATTTACACCGGCTTTTTAGAAGCGCTCAAGGGTGAAAAGATCGAAGTCGATGACAAGGTCGGCATGTCCCAAGCAGATGTGACGGAACTGGCCCACCAAGAAAACTTCTTCAAGACCTCCCATGCCGTGTCCAATGAAGACATCACTTATGGCTACTGCACGGAGATCATGGTCAAATTGGGCGAAGGGGAAACTGTTACCGACAGCTTCGACTATGAGACCTTCCGCAACTTCCTCAACGACCTGGGCGACTCGCTCCTGGTAGTTAACGACGAAGAAGTGGTCAAGGTCCACGTCCATACCGAACACCCCGGCCAAGTGCTTGAATACGGGCAAAAATTTGGCTCGTTGATTAAGATCAAGGTCGACAACATGCGCCTCCAACACGATACCATCCTCGAAGGCAAGGCCCAAGCCTCTGCGCCAGCCAAGCCTAAGGAAAAAATTGCCGTGATTGCGGTGGCAGCTGGCCAAGGTATCCAGGACATGTTCCAGAGTCTGGGCGTCTCCAAGGTCATCAATGGCGGGCAAACCATGAACCCATCGACGGAAGACATTGTCAAGGCGGCCCAAGAAGTCAACGCGGAAAGCTATCTGATCTTGCCGAACAATAAGAACATCTTCATGTCCTCCAAGCAGGCGGCGGAGATCTTGGACCAAGACGCCCGCGTGGTGGAATCCAAGTCCATCTCCCAAGGTCTGACGGCCATGTTAGGCTACAACCCAGAAGCCAGCCTGGATGAGAATGCGGAAGCCATGACTAGCGAACTGGCCTATGTCAAGTCTGGCCAAGTCACCACCTCTGTCCGCGATACCAAGATTGGCGACCTCACCATTAAGGAAGGCGACTACATGGGCATCGTCGATGGCGACATCATCAGCAGCCAAGCTGACCGAAAAGCCCAAACCCTAGCAACCGTTGAGGCCATGCTGGATGAGGATTCCGAAATCGTGACCCTCTTCTTCGGCGAGGGGGTAAGCCAAGACGAAGCAGAGGCTTTGGCAGAGGAAGTCGAAGCCAAGCACGAGGACATCGAAGTGGAAGTCCACGAAGGCCAGCAACCTGTTTACGCTTATTTGATTTCGGTGGAATAGGAGGATAGTACCTTATGAGCATGCGCTCCGCTTTGAAATTGATCGTTAAATCTTGGAGGACCAAGAACGGCTTTCGCCGTTTTGTACTATATCCGTAAGTCGCTAACGCTCAGATAGCTATACACCACCGGCTCGAGCAGCTTCAGCTCTTGGAGCGAAGCGACTTATGCGATAGCTGTTCGAACAGCGTGAGATTACAGATATCGTATGCTGGCCAGAGATGAAGTTCAAAGCTGCGCCAGCAGCGTTGCTACCTTCTTCTCACCTAGCGAGATTCAAAGTTAGAGTGTGACAAAAGTCGGGAGCTCTGAATCACTGGAGCAAAGGATGGAAGAGCCTTGTTAGAGGCTCGGCCAGCCTTTGTGAAGTGGAGTCAGAGCTGACTTTTGGAACAGGTTTCGGCTAGTACGGCTAGCGCCTACGATACGTAATTCGCTTCTAGTCGGGTTCGGTCTGGCAG
>NZ_KV797936.1:21508-22091 GCF_001809535.1 Aerococcus sp. HMSC062A02
CAGGCTAGCAGAAATAGCTCCTCTTCACCAAAAGTCGCCGAAGCCTTGCAGTCTTCTCTGTCTTTTGGCTCCAGAGGTCTATTTCTCCCGCTAGCCTTCGCACCCTGAAACTTGCTTTTTTACGGCTAACGATCACTTTCAAGCTCCACTCCTGCTCATAAGGGCATGGTAAAGTAAGCACTATTACCCAAAAATAAAGAATTCCATTTCAATGATGGAGATGAAAAGGCAGTGTCAATGTAAATGATGCTGCTGGAGAGGGTTCTGCCGTTTGAGGTGGGACCTTTTTTGTTTATCTTATTGATCATAATGAGTCTGCTTTCAAAAAATGATTTTAAAAAATAAAAAGGCATGTGCTATTTAAGTAAGGTATGCTGCTGAGCATGGCATTGTTGATGATTATTACAAGTAAAGACATATCTTGGGCAAATTATGGAAAGACAATATTGATTCATGATGCATTCTAAAGTTTGAGTAGTGAGATTTTAAATTTTTCAGTTTTAGTTTTAATAGGTATGCAATATTTTTTGCGGGTTAAGTCTGAGCAGAAGTGGAGCGTTGAAGTTGGTCCTTAGCCATGAAA
>NZ_KV797937.1:0-8624 GCF_001809535.1 Aerococcus sp. HMSC062A02
AGTCACTTCCTTTCTGCCTTTGCGAACCCGACTAAAAGGGGGTGAGGGCGCGCGGGCTAGCGGTCAGCTCATTCATGCCCATTGCCAGTCTTTAATCCACAATTGAAGTTTTTGAGTGTGGGTTGGTCAGTTTCAACCCACAAACGAGGCCTAGGAGTGTGTGTTGGCGCGTTCCAATCCACAAATGAGACCTTTGAGTGTGTGTTTACCCATTCTAACCCAGAAACGAGGTCCAGGAGTGTGGCTTAGCAGCCTTCTATACCCAAACAAGCCCTTTTATTGTGTATTGCCGGCCCCTACCCCCTAACCCTCAGTCCGAGAATCAGAAACAAAGGAGGAAGTTTAGCTTGCTCGAGAAAATTTATCATATTTTTCAGTCTTATGAAGCCCAACCTCTGGGGATTGACAAGTATTACGCAGTCTTAATTCCCTTAGTTGTCATTGACGAAGAGCTCTATATTCTTTATGAGAGTCGGGCGGCCGGTATTTCCCAAGGAGGGGATACGTCTTTTCCTGGTGGCCGGGTCGAGGAGGGTGAGAGCTTTAAGGAGGCCGCGGTTCGTGAAACAGTGGAAGAATTAGGCTTAACTCCCGATAAAATTGCGCTTTTGGGTGAGATGGATTATGTTGTGGAGCGCGACCGAGTGATTGCTTGCTTCGTGGCCCAATTGAACATTGATAGCTTGGAAGACTTAGCGGTCAACCCGGATGAAGTGGCCTATCCTTTCTTGGTGCCCTTCATGAAGCTCTTCCGCCAAGAAACCAAGGCCTACACCTTTAGCCATGAGCTCCAGATCGACGCGGACTTTCCCTATGAGAAGATTCCTGGGGGCAAGGCCTACCCCTTCCGTAACCGTCAAGTAACGGACCAGGTGCCCTTCTATGATGTGGATGATGAAGTCCTCTGGGGCTTAACTGCCCGGCTCACCGAACGCTTGATGGATATTGTCCGAACGGGCGAGGCCGATATTTTTTCTGGAAAGCTTTGATTAGACTGAGGAGACACTAATGCACGAAAAAAAAGTCTACCGCCTAGCTATTGTCAGCCTCCTAACGGCTGTCTTGTTGCTGCAAACCTTTATCCCTTGGCTGGGCTATATTCCTTTAGGCCCTATTAGTATTACCATTGTTCAAATTACCGTCATGCTGGGAGCCAGCCTCTTCGATAAGCAGGTGGGAACCATGCTGGGGGGGATTTGGGGTGTCCTGGCTTGGTTGCGCCATCTGCTTCAACCGACCGTGGTTTCGCCGGTCTTTATTAACCCCCTAGTTTCGGTCCTGCCCCGGCTTTTGACCGGTTTTTTGACGGCGGTTTTAGCCAGCTACTTGAGGAAAAAGTTCTCTGGACGCTGGGTTTATGCCTTGATCGGGGCACTGGGGTCGCTTTGTAATACCCTGCTCGTGATGGGGGCTATCTACCTCTTTGCCCGGGCGGCTTATGCTCAAGCCTTGGGAGTGAGTGAAGCAGCCATTCTTCCCATTATCTTAGGGGTGGTCCTGACGAACGGTCTGGCTGAGATGCTGGCCTCTGCCCTGGTCTTGCCCCTGCTCGCCCAAGCCCTTCAAAAAGTACTCAAATAAAATTTTACTCAGAAAAGGAAGCGATTGTAATGAAACACTGCAAGGAAACGCGTGTTGTTCAAACCCACCGAATTATGCCCCAAGAAACCAACAGCTTCGGCAATATGTTTGGGGGCCAGCTCTTGTCCCTCGTTGACAATAGTGCCTCCGTCTCGGCGTCGAGGATGTCGCGGACAGTTGTGATGACGGCAGCTATGGATAAGATGAACTTTCTTGCGCCCCTCCCCGAAAATGATTCCGTCTGCGTAGAGAGCTTTGTCTCCGGAGTGGGCAAGAAGAGCTGCGAGGTGTTTGTCAAAGTCCTCGGGGAACACTTAGCTACGGGTGAACGTTATATTGCGGCGACTTCTTTTATGACCTTTGTCGCGATTACGGATGATCCGGACTTCCATATGCCTGAGATCGTGGCAGATAGTGAAGAAGAAGAGATGATCTGCTCAGGTTATGACCAGCGCCGGCAGGAACGTCTCAACCAACGCCAGGCCGACCAAGCCCTCCACGAGAAGTTGACCAAGCAAGTCTTCTGGTTGGATGAAGACTACTACAAGTCCGGAAATTAGAGTTGACTTTCTCTCGAAATTCGGTCACAATAGAAGCAAGCTGCAGACCAGTAGTGTTGCTATGGGTGAAGAGAGTGTTTGGTGCTGGGAAAACACCCCCGCTGGCAAGATGAACCTCCTGCATATTACTGGCTTGGAAACAAGCTACGGGGCGCCCCGTTACGGCGCAATGAGTGAAGTGATAAACTTAACGAAGGTGGTACCGCGGATTTTCCGTCCTTTTAGGATGTGAGGATCTGCGTTTTTTTATGGAGAAAAGGAGAGACAAATGAGTCAAGAAGAAACAAACTTACAACAAACGGATTTTTCCAAGTGGTACTTGCAAAGTATCCAGAAGGCAGACCTATTTGCTTACGGGCCTGCCCGGGGGACCATGATTTTCAAGCCCAATGGGTATTTCTTATGGAAACAAATTAAAAAAGCCCTGAATGACCAATATGAAGCGAGTGGGGTAGAAGAGGTTTACTTCCCTATGCTGATCCCCCAAAGCTTCTTTGAGAAGGAAGCCGACCACGTGGAAGGCTTCGCCCCTGAACTGCCTTGGGTGACTAAGGCGGGTGACGAAGAACTAGAAGAACCCCTCGCCCTTCGCCCAACCTCAGAGACCCTCTTTGGCAATGCCATGAGCGACTGGATTAATTCTTACCGCGACCTACCGATGGAACTTAACCAGTGGGCCAATGTCTTCCGCTGGGAGAAACGGACCTTCCCCTTCCTTAGAACTTCTGAATTTCTCTGGCAAGAAGGCCACTGTGCTTATGCGACAGCTGAAGAAGCCCATGAGCGGGTCCTCCACTTCTTGAAAATCTACCAAGATGTTGTGGAGAACCTTCTGGCTATGCCGGTTTATACAGGGGAGAAGACGCCTTCTGAACGTTTTGCTGGCGGGGATAATACCTATTCTCTTGAAGCCATGATGAAAGATACTAAGGCTGTTCAAGCTGCAACTTCCCACTTTTTAGGCACCAACTTTGCTGAAGCTTTCGACATCAAGTTCTTAAATGAGGATAACGAACACGTTCACGCTTATACCTCCTCTTGGGGCGCTTCGACTCGCTTGATTGGGGCCATGATTATGACCCACGGCGACGAGAAAGGGGTTGTCTTCCCACCTAAGATGGCTCCTGTCCAAGTGGCCCTCCTGCCAGTCGGCAATCTGAAGAAGAATCCTCAAGTTCTTGAGAAATTGCGTGAAATCGAGTCAGAACTGAAGGCAGCGGGCTTCCGTGTGAGCTTAGATGATTCCAATAACTTACCTGGTTACAAGTACAATGAAGTGGAAGTGAAGGGGGTTCCTCTCCGTCTCGACTTCGGCCCACGTGATATGGAAAACAACAGCTGCATGATCAAGATGCGCGACCAAGATGACAAGGAAGCTGTGGCTTTAGACGACCTTGTCGCAACGGTCCAAGACAAGCTAGACGCTATGCAGACGCGCCTTTACGAAAAAGCTGACCAATTCCGCAAGGCTAACGAGCACTATGATATCGACACCATGGAAGACCTCCAAGCCCACCTCGATAAGTGCCATGAAGAAGGCCAATACCCAGGCTGGGTGCTAGCTGGTTGGGACGGTACGGAAGAATCCGAAGCTGCGGTTAAGGAAGCTACAGGTTTTACCACCCGGAACATTCCTTTCCATGCTCCTGTTGAAAAAACAGTTGATATCTACTCAGGCAAGCCTGCCAAGTATACAGTTTGGTATGCTCGTGCTTATTAATTAGAATCTAGAAAAGCCGAAAGCCAACAAAACACTCCTAATGGGGTTGTTTTGTTGGCTTTTTCTGGTTGTTAGCGGGGAGTTGATTGTGAACTTTTAAATAAGGTGTCCGTTTGAGAGTAGGAAGTTGGCAAGTTGCGAATGGGACCTCCGTTTGCGAGTAGGATCGCTCCAACTTGCAAACGAGGCTTCGATTAGCAAATAGAGTCGTGTCAACTCGCAAACGGAGCTCTGATTAGCAAGTAGACTCACACCAACTCGCGAATGGCCCCTTGCTTAGCAAGTTGACCTCCCGCTAGGCAAGCTGCTTGGCCTCACCATAAGGAAAACAAGCTAGCGAGGCCCTTGCTAGCTTGTTAACTCTTATATTGTATTTTTTATACATTGATTGTGCTATGTTTCCCTTGGCGTTGGCTTGGCAACCCGCATTCGGACCTTCTGATTGTGGCTTGAGCGCCATCCTCCGAATCCTGTAGTCGGGTTCGACTTGGCAGACTCGGAGTGATTTCACAAGTAAGGAACGAGCGAATGCTTCGCTCTTATCCTTACTTGCTCCAATCATCCGAGTCTAAACGCCAAGTCTCACACCCTTATAGTCGGGTTCGCAAGAGCAGAAAGGGAGTGACTTCAGCCAATCGGAACGATCGGCTGAGGCCGCTCTTTTCCGTTTGGCCTCCAGTCATTCCTTTCTGGACGCCTTTGCTCACACCCTTATTTTATTTCGATCCAGGTGTTTTGTTTGATTTCGGGGAAGGGCTTGTCTTCGAGGTAGATGGTGCCGGGGATTTCGGCTTCTGTTGCACCGTTGGCTTTGAAGGTGACGTGGTTGATGGTGCGGAGGTTTTTCTCAGCGATGTCACCGACTGCGGTAATTTCGAAGCACTGGCCGGAGATGCAGAGACATTGGCCGGCTTCGATGTGGCCTGGGAAGTCGATGTCTGTGATGAGGACACTGTAGTTTTTGACTTCGGACATGACATCAGCGTTGGAGAATACGAGGAGGAGTTTTTCTCCGAGGAAGCGGTCGACAGCTTGGCCGACATTGGCGATTTTGGCTTTGAATTGTGTTGGCATATTGGGTCTCTCCTTTTTATTTAAGCCTGAGCTAAAAAATCTTTTCTCTTCAAGTATAACTTAGTATTATAGCAATGACAACGCATACATTAGAAAAAACATTTAAAAAAACGAAGCCTGCAATGCGAGACTTCGTTTGTCTTAAACTTATAGGAGTCCAGCCAATTCGGGTAACCAGAGCGAGATGGCTGGGATGTAGGTGACGAGGAGTAAACCAGTGAGGATTGCTCCATAGTAGCTCAGCATGTAAGGCATAACATCTGCCAGGGTCGACTTGCCGACGCGGATGGCGACGAAGAGGGTGTTGCCAACGGGTGGGGTGATGTTCCCGATACAGAGGTTATAGACCATAATAATCCCAAAATGAACAGGGGACATGCCAAAGGAAGTGGCAATGGGTAAGAAGATGGGCGTGAAGATCAGGATAGCTGGGGTCACGTCCATAAACGTCCCTGAGATCAAGAGGATAATATTAATGATCAACATGATAGCAAGGGAGTTCTCAGTGATGCTGAGGAGGGCCCCAGCGATGGCTTGGGGAATCCCGGTGAAAGCCATGACCCAGCTGAGAATGTTCGATACCCCGATGAGGAAGACTACCATCCCGCTGGTTTCAGCACTATCGACTAAGATCTTGTAGAGGTCTTTCAAGCCGATGGACCGGTAAACCACCACGGAAATAAAGAGGGCATAGATGACGGCAATGGCAGAGCCTTCTGTGGCAGTGAAGACGCCAGCGATGATCCCGCCAATCACCACGATAATGAGGGAGAGGGGGAGGAGGGCATCTAAGGTTGCCTTGCCGAGACGCTTCCAGTCAAAGGGGCGTTGGTCGCCCAGATAGCCTTTTTTGCGGGCCATAATGAAGGCGACGACCATACAGGCTAGGGTCCAAATCAAACCAGGTAGGTAGCCGGCCATGAAGAGGGCAGCCACCGAAGTTCCTCCAGAGACGAGGGAGTAGGTGATGAGAGCATTGGATGGAGGAATTAGGAGCCCACTAGGAGCTGAGGCCCCGTTGGTAGCGGCGGCTAGGTTCATGTCGTAGCCTTGCTCGCGTTCGCCATCCTGAACCATGCCCCCAACTGCTGCCGCGGCTGCTGCGGCTGAACCTGAGATGGCGCCGAAGAGGGCATTGGCCCCCACGTTGGTGAGCAGGAGCGAGCCAGGGATCTTACCTACGATGGCTTCCACGAAGTTCACCAGGCGCTTGGCGATCCCGCCTTGGTTCATGATGTTTCCTGCCAGAACGAAGAAGGGGATCGCGACTAGGGTAAAGGTTGAAGTTCCTGAGAAGATCCGCTGGGCCGCCGTAATGACAGTAGTTTCTAGGGACATGGTAGGTAGGATCGCGCCAATCGCTGAAATCCCAATCGCAATGGCAATCGGAATTCCCAAGACCAAGAGGATGGCCAAGAGGGCGATCATAATAATTAAAGATTGAATAGCCATTAGATGTCTTCCTCCTTCTTAGCAGAATCAAAAGCAGCGAGGGGTTTTTGGTAGATGTCATAAATGTTAAGCACACTGTAGAGGGCAATGAAGAGACCACTCAAAGGGATCACTGCATAGAAGTAACCCATCGGCAGCGGCAGGGAGGATGACATCTGCCCCATCGTAAGGGAAGTGATTTCAATTCCGCCATAGATTAAGACCACAACAGCAAAGACAAAAATCAAGGCTTCGCTGAAGAGGTTGAGGGCTTTTTGTGTCTTGGCTGAGAAACGTTCTAGGATAACAGGGATATTCATATGTTCCCGCTTGCCGAAGACATAGGCAGCCCCGAACATGGTCACCCATGCGAACATATAAGAAGCCAGCTCTTCCGACCAGGTCGATGGGGCATGGAGGAGGTAGCGGGTGAAGACTTGCCAGACGGTTAAGAGTGTCATCAAGCCTAAAGTTAGGGCGTTGAAGACACGCATGATCTGATCTAGAATATGTCTAATTTTTTGCATCTGCCTGCGCCTCCTTGTCTTCAGCCTTGACGGTCTTAGCCTTTTCTTCGATTTGTTTGTAGATTTTTTCTAAGGAAGGATTGGCCTCAAGGACTTCTTTGTGAAGAGGCATGACCGCTTCACGGAAAGGTGCTGTATCGGGATAGTTGAACTTAACGCCCATGTCCTTTTCAGCTTTTTCCTTGGCTTCTTCTACTTTTTCTTGCCAAGCCTGGTGTTGGGTATCCTGCATGATCTGGAAGCCATGGTCGAAGATTTTTTTGTCTTCAGCTGGTAAGTCGTCGAGGAAGCGGCTGTTAACGATCACTTCGTCCGGAATCATTTGGTGGAGGGTATAGGAATAATTCTTCACAATATCTCCGTGGCCGTTCTCGGTTAGCGCGAGCTCATTGTTCTCCGCTCCATCGATAACGCCCGATTGGATGGCGGTGTAAACATCTCCGAAGCCCATTGGTGTAGCAGAGCCACCGAGGAGTTCCATCATGCGGACATTGGTAGGGGATTGTTGGACCCGGATCTTGAGCCCTGAGAGGTCAGATGGTTTCTCAATCGGTCCCTTGGTCACATAGAAGTTCCGGGTACCAGCATCTAGCCAGGCCTTGGTGATAAAGCCTGATTCTTCTGTCCCGTTGAAGATGGGCCCGACAATTTCAGGGTCATTCATCACGGCATGGTAAATCTCTGGGGTTTCGAAGAGATAGGGCAGGTTGAAGATCTGGAACTGTTGGTTGAAAGTTTCCAGGATCGAGTTGGATGCCACTGTTATCTCAATCGCCCCGGTTTGGGTGAGCTGGACCATATTGGTTTGGGTTCCTAAGAGCTCACTGGGGTAGATCTGAACATCATACTTGTCGCCCAATTCCTGCTCGATATATTTCTCGAAAGCTTCCATCCCGATATGGGTGGGGTGGTTGGATGATTGGTTATGGGCGATGCGGATAATCCGCTGTTTTTGTTCAGCCTGCACTTGTTCAGGCAAAACAAGCATGACAAGGACGCTTAAAATACTCACAATAATAGCAAATTGACTCAGTAAACGCCGCTTTCTCATGTCTAATCACACTCCTTCATAATAAATAGAGCCACCTAGCCAGAAGCTGGTGACGCTTACAAACTATTATACAATAAATCTTTGAAGAGGTGTTAATCGTTTTCATTAATTATTTCTAAGATTATGAGAGTTGGGGGTGATATAAATCATCAGAGTGCTTGGCTGAAGTGGACGGGATTATTGGCTCCTGCTCAAAGTGAGCTGCTAATAGAAAGCTTCTTTAATGACTAGTCACTAGCACGAAAGGATAGAGAAGTAAAAAAACTAAGAGGCTAGAACAAAAGATCCAGCCTCTCTATAGCATGCACGTAAAAAATTATTTCTTTCTCCCGCATCATCTAGTTGGGTTCGGTCGCGCAGAAGTGGCTCCTCTTCTACCGCTCTTCCTCACACCCTTAGTCGAGTTCGGTCTATCAATCCACACTCGCAAGCCCTGATTGAATGTTGAACAGAGTGAATCCACACTTGAGGATGTTGTTTGTGTGTCGGTCGCCGTCAACCCACACTCGGAGCATTTGATTGAGTGTCGAGCAGAGTGAATCCACACTTGAGGGCATTGTTTGGGTGTTGGTCATTGCCAATCCACACTCGCAAGTTCTGATTGTATGTTAGCTAGTAGTTGTAACCGAGTCGCCAGCCCTCACACCCTTAGTCGGGTTCGCAAGAGCAGCTTTGGAGTG
>NZ_KV797937.1:8724-14409 GCF_001809535.1 Aerococcus sp. HMSC062A02
GACTTACTCCAAGCATCCAAAGCTAAACGCTCTTCCTCACACCCTTAGATCTTGGCGGAGGGCTTGGCAGAAGTCGGCGGTGCTGGCTGGGCCGCCGAGGTCTGCGGTTAGGTTCTCTTTGTGGCTGAGGACTCGGTCTAGGCTCTGGCGGATTCTTTGGGCGCAGTCGTCTTGGCCGATGTGGTCGAGGAGGAGGCAGGCGCTCAAAATCATGGCGGTGGGATTGGCCTTGCCTTGGCCCGCAATGTCAGGGGCAGAGCCGTGGACAGCTTCGAAGATGGCTAAGTTGTCACCGATATTGGCACCGGGAACCAGACCCAAGCCACCGATCAAGCCTGCCATGAGGTCGGAGAGGATATCGCCGTAGAGGTTTTCCGTGACGATGACATCGAATTGCTTGGGATTGATGACCAATTGCATGGCCATGTTATCGACCAAGACTTCCTTGAGTGGGATATCGGGATAGTCTTTAGCGACTTGGCGTGCGGTATCCAGGAAGAGGCCATCGCTGAGCTTCATGATATTGGCCTTGGTGACGACGGTAACGTGCTGGCGCTGGTGTTTCTGGGCATAGTCGAAGGCCTGGCGGGTAATGCGTTCGGAAGCTTGGCGGCTGATGATCTTGATGCTGTGCATGACGTCATCAGAAACCTTCTCTTCGACACCAGCATAGAGGTCCTCTGTATTCTCCCGGAAGAGGACCAGGTCCAGATCATCGAAGAGAGAGGGGACTTGGCCGAGCGAGCGGACCGGACGGAGGTTGGCGTAGAGGTCATACTTCTTGCGCAAGGCCACGTTGGCACTGCGGAAGCCAGTTCCAATAGGCGTTGTCATGGGGCCTTTGAGGGCTAGGCCATTGGCTTCAATGCTTTGGAAGACCGCTTCAGGGATAAGCTCGCCCGTCGTCTCATAGACGGCTTGACCAGCTTGGCGGATTTCCCATTCGATATCGGCACCGGCTGCTTCTAGGACTTGGACGGTGGCATCGGCAATCTCAGGGCCGATGCCATCGCCAGGAATCAATGTGACACGTATCATTTAGAATCGCTCCTTTATTTATTTTTATCTATATTATGACAGAAGCAGGAAGTGATTGCGAGCGCTTTCTTGACTTGCTAGGCGCTTGGGGAGGTGATAAAATGAAAGCAATGCAATTGTTTATACAGGGTGTGAGACTTGGCGCTTAGAAAGGGTTGGCTGGAAGAAAAGCGGATAAGAACGGCTTTAGCCGGTCGTTACGCTTTTCTGAAGTCACACCCTTTCTGCCAAGTCGAACCCAACTACACAGGGTGTGAGACTTGGCGTTTAGACTTGAATGATTGGAGGCTCATCGAAAAAGGCTGACGGTAGTCAGTCGTTTCGGTGAGCTGAAATCACTTCAAGTCTGCTCTTGCGAACCCGACTAATTTGGAGGATATGAAATGAAAATCAAAGCAATCGAGCGGATGGTTCTCAAATTTTTACTCTTGACGGCCTTGCTCGTTTTAATTATTGTCAACTGGCAGAGTACCCTATCGATCTTTGCCACCTTGCGTGGCGTGGCCTACCCCTTGATCTTGGGCTGTGCTATTGCTTATGTGGTTAACATCCTAATGAATAAGTATGAGAAGTGGCTCTTCCCCAATATGGAGAAAGCCTGGTTGGATGGTTTGCGCCGGGGACTGGCCATGGTCTTAGCCTTCTTAACGATTATCTTAGTAGTGATCTCTGTATTGATGTTGGTTGTGCCTCAGGCGGTGAATGCGGTAACGACTTTTATCTATGCCGTACCAGCCTTGATTCGCGACATCGAACGGTTTTTCTTTGACCTGGCAGACCGCTTCCCCCAAGTCCTTACCATGATCAACCGGATTGATTTCGATATTCAAAACATTACCCAACGCTTAGGCCAGGCAGCGACCAGCTTTGCCCAATCGACCCTCCAGTCCTTGCTCTCCATGGCGGCGACTTCTGCTTCAGCCGTGATGAACTGGGTCCTAGGTTTGATGTTCTCGGTCTACTTGCTCTCATCCAAGGAGAAGTTGGGTAAGCAATTCCGCCACCTGGTGACCAATTACTGTACTCCCCGCCACAGTAACTTTATTCTGAATGTGGTTGGCTTGGCCCACCACAGTTTCTCTAACTTTATTGCAGGGGAAACCGTTGAAGCAGCGATCCTGGGTTCCCTGGTGGCAGCCGGGATGTGGGTCCTTCAATTGCCCTATGCCGGAATGATTGGGGCCCTAACCGCGGTTCTGGCCTTCATCCCTATTCTGGGGGCCTATGTGTCTGCCGGGATCGGTGCCTTGCTCCTCCTGACCAATTCCTTCTCCCAGATGGTCATCTTCTTGATCTTCATCGTGGTGATCCAACAATTGGAGGGAAACCTGATCTATCCCTTCGTCGTGGGGAACTCCATCGGCTTACCTGGCCTCTGGGTTCTCGTTGCTGTGACCATCGGTGGGGGCGTAGCCGGCGTCCTTGGCATGATCCTGGGCGTTCCACTGGCTTCCATGTTCTACCTCATGGTCCAAAAAGACATGCGCTACCGCGACCGCTTGCAAGGACCGGGATCCAGCCAAGACAAGGCTAAGATCCCCTTCCTCGAATCCCTCTACCAGTCTGATTACCTGGACCAGCTAGAGGACTAGATCGTATCTAGCTAGGAGCGAATATTACTCACCAACACGATTTGTTAAAAAATCAAATAAGCCTCCCCTCGGACCAATTCGGCTCGAGGGGAGGCTTTTAAAGCGATTATCTTTTGTGGCGACTAGCACCCAAAAAATAGAAAGCAATAGTTTCTATTGGTGCTTAGCCAGTGAGCCCATTGGATCCCATGGGGCGAGGTGGATCGGCTCTTGGTCATACTTACCTTGCCAGTCGCTTGGCAGGTAGCGGCTAGGGAGGGTGATTTGATAGTTGTATTCATCGAACCACTTGTCGGACATGCTGAAGATGCCGTCGTCGCCGACCTTCTTGCCCCAGCTATTTTCAACCTTCCAGTTGAGGGCTTGGCCGTCTGCATCTAGGTCCACGCCAACCAATACCATGGCATGGGTGAGAACGCTGACCCCGTAGTCGAGGCGGGCTTCTTTGCTGAGATTTAGGCTGTCACCGAGAGTGGCTTCATAGTCGAAGAGCTCGGTGTCCATGATTCCCCACTTGCTGTAGCTGGACTTGCCCACATCGCAACCAAACCAGACAGGGACTCCATCCTTGATGGCTGCAATGGCTGCTTCCTTGAGCACATCGATCGGCGCATTGAGGTATTTGATCGGTTTTTCTTCGGCGATGGTGCCTAGATAGTCGACGGTGAAGGTCTTGCCATAGGGTTTGTCTTGGGTTGGGGCATTGATGAGGCTGACCATGTCTTCGGTCTCGATGCCGCCATATTGTTGGAAGAAATCTTGTGGTGTGAGCCCTTGGAGCTTGTGGTAGTTGCCGTCCTTGTCGCGGTAGCTGTAGTCGAAGACTTCAGGCACGGGACCCAATGCCTTGACCAGCAATTGGTAGACGAAGTAGAGTTGTTCGTCCCGCTTCTTGGCTAGGTCGTCTTGGCTTTGGCCAGCTTGAGCAGCTTGGCGGAGCTCATAGGCGAATTCCCGGAGCTTATTGTTAAGTGTTTCGTTAAGGAGGCGTGTGTTAGAAGAATGGAAGCTTTCCGGCATGATTTCTTTAGGAACGCTCCCATATTTATTGAGGATACCGGCGAACATTTCCCATTGGCCGCCGTCTTCTTGGGGAGCTTGGAGGAGGTGCCAGATCAGTCGGTCATTGAGCTCGCGGTCGGCAGTTTCAATGATGCTGTTGAGGAAGTAATTGGCTTTCTCCAGCTTGTCCCAGAAGAGGGTATAGTTTTGTGAGAATTCGAAGCTTTCTAGGTTGAGTTTCTCCATCACATGGACCCGGGCCGTGTTGAGGGCAGAGAACATCCAGCAGCGGCCGCTCGATTTTTGGTCAGTGATTTTTCCCCGTTTGGTTTCTTCGGAGAAGGCGAAGGGATGATGGCGGCGGATATCCGCATTCAGGCTGGCTTCTTGGATGCCGACCTGGTGAATGGCATGCTGGCTGGCCCGGTTAGTCGGGTCTTTTTCATATTTTTCTTTAAAAACTTGTCTCAATTCTTGGTTAATCATTCGAATCGCTCCTTTATTAAGCTAGATTACAAATCTTATTCTAACAAAGACAGGTCCAGTTGACAATTAGGCTGACCTAAAACAAGTGAAAGCTTAATAAAAAAGCGAATGCAAGTTCGCTTCTTTTTTGCTAGAATAGAGGCAGACTTTTTTTTCGGATGGGGGTAGCGGAATGCAAGTTATTTTTTCTTTGATATTATTACTGAGCTTAGGCTTCATGTTCTACTACTGGCAGCGGAGCCTGACCAAGCGGCGGATTACGGCCTTCACAGCGCTCAATGGGGTTTTGGGCCTAATCGCGACCAATGACCTCAAAGCGGCCCTAGCGACTTTTGCAGTGCTGAGCGCAATCTTCTCGGCCTTGAATATTAGGCGAAACAAGCGCTGGCGGAATTTGGCGGTTATCCTGGCGGTGGTGTCGACAGTAATCCTCTTGGTGGTGTCGGCTAGTCCAGCGCCCCAGAACTTGCCCAGCGATTCGCCCCAAAGTTCCTCTTCTCAAGCCCAGCGCTCGGACCAGGCAGAGCGCACTAACCAGACGTCTTCCGCCTCCCGGTCGGGGGATGACCGGCTCCGCTATCCCGAACTGCCTGCCCAAACAGGGGAAGAAAGTGGTAACCTGCCTGGCAAGGATCGGACAGCACCACCAGCGCCTAATGATCCGGAGCCGGAAGCAGGGGGCGTGGTGCCCCAGGTCCCGGCAGACCAGGCCTATGTGGCTATCAACAGCAATATCCCCCACTTCAGCAACGCAGATATCTCCTCCACCCAGGCCTATGAGGACTACGGGCAATTGGATACTTACGGTCGCGTAACGGCGGCCAATGCCGTCCTTGGTCAAGAACTCATGCCAGACGAGGACCGGGGCGATATTTCTTCCATCCGGCCCACGGGTTGGAAGCAGGCCAAGTATCCTACTGTGGACGGAGGTTGGCTCTACAACCGCAGCCACCTAATTGGCTACCAATTGACGGGGGAGAATGCCAATATCCGCAACCTCATGACGGGGACCCGCTACTTCAATGTGGAAGGCATGCTCCCCTTCGAGAACTATGTGGCCAATTATATTGAAGAAACAGGCAACCATGTCCGCTACCGGGTGACCCCGGTCTTTGAAGGTGAGAACATGCTAGCGTCGGGGGTCTATATGGAAGCTTTCTCCATTGAAGATAATGGAGCGGGGATTAAATTCAATGTCTTCGTGCCCAACCGGCAGCCCCAAGTTGCTATTGACTACCGGACAGGGGCAAGCCGTGGTCAGGAAGGGCCTTTAGAGAGGGATGACTTGCCCTCGCTCCCTCGAGAATAGAAGAATCATTATCTATTCAAAAAATCCAGCTGCAAGCGGACCGGCAGCTGGATTTTTGTGGTTAAAGTTTAAATGCTTAGAGATTAAAACGGTTAATAAGATGATTAGCAGGGTTTGGTGATGAGAAGAAGTGGCTTTCACACTCTAGTTGGGTTCGAGGATGCAGAAAGGGCTCCTCTTCGCAAAAGTCTGTCGAAGCTCTCTGAGCTTCTCTAGTCTTTTACTCCAGAGGTCCCTTTCTACCGCATCCTCTCACAC
>NZ_KV797938.1:0-6734 GCF_001809535.1 Aerococcus sp. HMSC062A02
CGGAGACTTGTGAAGTGACAAGGAAGCTGCGCAACCGAACCCGACTAAGGGTGTGAGGGAGAGCGTTCAGCTTTGGATGCTTGGAGTAAGTTGGGATAAGGGCAAGCCACGCTTGCACGTTCCCAACTTGCGAAAGCACGCCAAAGCTGCTCTTGCAAACCCGACTAGATAATATGTAACAAAAGTTTTCAACTTTTGTTATCCTAAATCCTCTAGCAGCAAGCTAGGGGATTTTTTGTATGAAATGAACTGTGCTGGGGCATCCGTTCCTGCCTCTTCTCTTAAGAACTGGCAGCTTCTCAAACCGTTACTGCATCTGCTCCTTCGATATTGCAGTTTCTTGATGTCTTACTGCATCTTCACTCGCGATGTTGCAGTTTCTCGATGTGCTACTGCATCTTCCCCTATGATATTGCAGTTGCTCAGCGCGTTACCGCATCTTCTCCCGTGATATTGCAGTTTCTCAGCCTGTAGCTCTGGAAATTTACTAGGTCTCTGATAGTTATTGATAAAACGATATATTTTGTTTATATTATATTTAAAAATATTGAGAACGCAAAAAAAGCAGCTAGCTCCTTCTTTCAGGTCACTAGCTGCTTTATTTGTGTTGCTGGCTATTTGATTACTCTTATTAAAATCAAAGCACCATTTCTTTTTTTCAATTTAATGCTTAATGCAAACAATGAAATCCGATTGCTTCTCCAAATCATGAGCAGGAGTGGAGCTTGAAAGTGATCGTTAGCCGTGACCAAGCAAGCGAAGCTAATTACGTATCGTAGGCGCTAGCCATACGATACGTTTGAGTCTCGCTAGGTGAGGGACCTTGGCCCGAACCGATGCCACGGCTCTTTAACGATCACTTTCAAAGCAGAACGCATGCTCAACAATGTTAATGCATTCAATCCCCATCATCAAGCATCCAATCCCAGCCTACTCTTCGTCCTTATCCGTCAGAGCCTTCATGGACAGGTTGATCCGGCCGCGGTCGTCGACTTCGATCACCTTAACGCGGACGATATCGCCAATATTGACCACATCTTCCACCTTGTTGGTCCGTTTGTGTTGGAGTTCGGAGATGTGGATCATGCCGTTTTGGCCAGGCGCCAGGTCAACGAAGGCACCAAATTTTTCAATACGGAAGACCTTGCCTTCGTAGATTTGGCCGACTTCGATCTTCAGAGTCAGCTGTTCGATAATTTCAATGGCGCGGTCGATCATAGCTTGGTCATCGGAGTAGATAGTCACCAGGCCGTCATCCGCGATGTCGATCTTGGTGCCGGTTTCGTCGATGATCCCGTTGATGGTTTCGCCACCCTTACCGATCACGACCTTGATTTGGTCTTCGTCGATGCGGATCTTGCCGATCTTAGGCGCATACTTGCTCAGTTCAGCCCGTGGTTCGGCAATCGTAGAGGTGATTTGGTCGAGGATCTGCATCCGCGCTTGCTTAGCTTGGGCCAGGGATTCGCGCAGGATTTCCTCAGTAATTCCCTTGATCTTGATATCCATCTGCAGGGCGGTAATCCCTTCAGCAGTCCCCGCCACCTTGAAGTCCATGTCGCCCAGGTGGTCTTCCAGGCCTTGGATGTCCGTCAAAATGGTGTACTTGATTTCATCTGCTTCGTTCATGACCAGACCCATGGCAATCCCGGCAACCGGCGCCTTGATTGGCACACCAGCGTCCATCATGGCTAAGGTTGAAGCACAGATGGAAGCTTGGGAAGACGAGCCGTTAGATTCTAGAACTTCAGCCACCAAGCGGATGGTGTATGGGAAGTCTTCTTCTTCTGGGATCACCTGGCTCAGAGCACGGTGGCCCAAAGCCCCGTGGCCGATTTCACGCCGGCCTGGTGAGCCGTAGCGGCCGTTTGAGCCCACAGAGTATTGGGGGAAGTTGTAGTGGTGGATAAAACGTTGGTCGTAGTCAGGTCCTAAGCCGTCGATGTGTTGGGCTTCTGACAGTGGTGCCAAAGTACATGCCGACAACACTTGAGTTTGGCCCCGGGTAAAGAGACCAGATCCGTGGGCGCGAGGCAAGAGTCCCACTTCAGAAGATAAAGGACGGATTTCGTCGATTTGACGGCCATCGGGACGGACCTTGTCATCCGTAATCAGGCGGCGGACTTCATTGTACTCCAACTTATCAGCCAGGTCCGCCACTTGTTGGTGGATCTGGATAAAGTCTTCGTCTTCGAGGAAGCGAGCATCATAAACAGACAGGATTTCATCCTTAACCGCTTGGATATTTTCCTCCCGTTCCAACTTGTCGAAGGTTTGAATGGCTTCCACCATGCGTTGGTGGTAGTTGGTCACGATCTCCGCTTCCAGCTCAGGATCCAATTCATCCGGCACATAGTCGACCTTTTCTTGGCCGATTTCGTCGATGATTTGTTTTTGGAAATAGGTCATTTCCTTGATATTGGCGTGACCGAACATGAGGGCTGCCAACATCTCGTCCTCGCTCAGTTCGGACGCGGAAGATTCCACCATGTTGATGGCCTTAGAGGTCCCCGCAACCGTCAATTCCAGGTCGGACTGGGCTTGCTGGTCAGCGGTTGGATTGATCATCAAGTCGCCATTCACCCGGCCCACATTGACCCCCGCAATCGGTCCTTCAAAAGGAATGCTGGAGATGCCGAGCGCCAGGGAAGACCCGAACATGGCCGCCATCTCAGGGCTGCAGTCAGGGTCTACCGACATCACGGTATTGATCACCTGAACATCATTCTTGTAACCTTCAGGGAAAAGCGGACGGATGGGCCGGTCGATCAAACGTGCCGTCAAGGTAGCGTGCTCACTTGGCCGCCCTTCCCGTTTGATATAGCCGCCCGGAATCTTACCCGCAGCGTACATCTTCTCTTCATAAAGCACTTGGAGAGGGAAGAAATCTTGTCCTTCCTTAGGCTCCTTGGCCCCAACCACAGCTGTTAAAACAACCGTCTCCCCGTAACGCACGAGGACCGCCGCAGAAGCCTGCTTAGCCAACTGGCCAATCTCAACCTGGAGCGGACGCCCCGCCCAGTTCATTTTATAGACTTTCTTTTCTTCAGACATGTCATGCTCCTTTTTCTCTTTTTGCATGGCGTCGTAAGCTACTAAACAAAGAACTAGGTCCAAATTGAAGGCCAGGCCCCACTTCTTTGGTTAGTAGGAATTACAGACGCCGCTTACCATTTCAAACAACAATCATCCAATAAAAATTAACTTACAATAGTATCCATAGACAGGAAAAGTAGACCTAGACAGGCACTAACAAATTCCAACATAAAAAATCAGCTTGGGATTCCCCCATAAGCAAAGGCCGTAGCCATCTCAGGGGTGAGAGGGTGGCGCCTATTTGCATTCAGAAGCCCTGAGTACAGATAGCAGCCCGCCAGTTTGCCTTCGAGTGTCCTGAGTGCAGATAGCAGGTCAGCAATTTGCATTCAAGAGCCCTGAGTACAGATAGCAACTCACCTATTTGCCTTCAAAAGCTCTGAGTGCAGATAGCAACTCGTCAGCACAGCCTCCTACACAACCACCAAACAAAGCACCAGGCAAAAATTAGCTTGGATTCCACTCATGAGCAGGAGCGGAGCTTGAGTTTGATCGTTAGCCATGTAAAAGAAAGCGATGTGAATTAGGGATCGTAGGCGAAGCCGTACGAGCCCAAACCTGCTCCAAAAGTCAACCCTGACTCCACTTCACAAAATCTAGGCGAGCCTTTAGCAAGGCTCTTCTAGATTTTGCTCCAGTGGTTCAGGCTTAACCGACTTTTGTCGCACTCTAATTCTTTGAGACTCGCTAGGTGAGAGACCTCGGCTCTCACCGGTTCCATGGCTCTTTAACGATCAAACTCAAGACGGAACGTATGCTCATAGCACAATTCCCATTCAAACCCCAAGCTCATTTTTCTTAATAAAAAGGCGAGATCCAATTGCTCGAATCTCGCTTTTTTGACATCGAATTAGCGACGTAAACCTAAGCTTTGGATCAAGTTACGGTAACGGGTAACGTCCTTGTTACGTAAATAAGCTAATAAGTTACGACGGTGACCAATCTTCTTCATCAAACCACGGTATGAATGATGGTCTTTCTTATGAGTTTGGGCATGGGCGTTCAGCGCATTGATTTCAGCGGTAAGTACAGCGATTTGTACTTCTGGGCTCCCAGTATCCCCTTCATGCGTAGCATATTTTTCGATAATTTGTGTTTTTTCTTCTTTTGAAATTGCCATTTTGACAACACCTCTTTCTATATTTTTGCCTAGAACTGAGTCGATCGTCGGTGACTCGCAAAGACTAAGTACTAGGTCATGCCATGACGGCACTCTCCAAAGTATACGCCCAAAAGGCTCAGAATGCAAGGGAAAATGCCTTAAATATTTCTAAACTAATCCTCTAATGGGCGGTGCTTGGCCAGGGTCCCCATGCCGATCGAGCCCTTGCCGCCGTGAGTCCCCAAAACAGGGGTTAGATAGCCGATCATACAATCTAGGTCCGGATGCTGGCCGTGGATAGCTGCCTTAAATTCCTCCGCCTCTTCCGGCACTCCCCCATGGGCAAAGGCCAAGCGGATGCCTTGAGGATAGGCCGCGATGGCTTCGTCCAGCAGTTTCTGGTAGGCTTGGATGACCTTCTTCTTGGTCCGCACTTTGTCGTAGAGGACAACTTCCCCTGCCGCATTGAAGTAGGCCACCACATTGATCCGGAGCAGACTGCCCAGCTTGGCGGTCAGTAAGGAAGCCCGTCCCCCTTTAACGAAGGTCTTGAGGTCTGGAATCACCACATAGATCCGAGAATTATCGCCAATCCACTGGAGCTCTTCGGCCAGGCGGTCAGCCGGCCAACCCGCTTCAAGCATCTCTAGGCCCTCAAGCAAGATGTGCTGCATCTGGAAAGAGGTCCCCTTGGAATCAATATAATAAGTCTTGAAGTCATCAGCGAATTCCTCCAGCACCATCCGCGCCGTCTTCAGAGTCCCGCTGATCTTACTGGAGAGGAAGATGGCGAAGACCGTATCATAGCCGCCCGCAATAATCTCCTGGGCCCGCTGGTAGAAGGCCAGGGGCTCTGGCTGCGAGGTCTGGGGCAGTTCAGGCGAAGCGTCCAGGTAGTCGTAGAAGGCTTGGGCTGCCTCGGGTTCAGCAGTGTCCGCAAATTCCTTGCCATCCGGAAAGCGCATCGACAAGTCCACTTGAAAGACATTGTCCCGGTTCCTCAACTCATCCGGCAAACTAGCTGTACTATCAATGATAAATGCTGCTTTCATCCCGTCACTCCATTTCTTATTCTTACCATTCATTGTAGCAAAGAAATTTTGCCCTGTCTGTTCTCAACCCTCTTAAAAAAGACTTTATTTTTCTTTAAATTCGCGTAAAATAAAGGTATTGCATTAATGGAGGAAAATCATGAAAACAAACTACCTGTGGGCCGCTGGACTGGCTGGCCTGCCCTTTTTAATCATTCTTTGCCTTGTTGCAACGGGCAACTCCGCCCTCTTGGCCCTGGACCAGGCGGTGAATACGGCCCTCTACGGCGGCCACTACCCCCTCTTGGTCCCCATCGTCCGCGCCTTCACCTACCTGGGCGACAACTACCTGCAGCTGATCTTCATCGCTCTCTTGGGAATCTGGCTGGTCTACAAGAGAGAAAAACAATTGGCCACCTGGCTCCTGCTGACCAACTTCCTGACCATCTCCGGCATCAACCAGCTGGTCAAGTTCCTGATTGAACGGCCCCGGCCCGACCTCTTCGACCATCTCATCCTGGTCGGCGGCTACTCCTTCCCCAGCGGCCACTCCATGGGCTCGGTCGTCTTCTACGGTAGCCTGGCCCTGACCCTGGTCTACCTCTGGCCCAGACACTTCAAGCACCCCGCCCTCCTCTACTCTTTGGTGAGCCTCCTCTCCCTAGCTTTGGCCTGGTCGCGCATCTTCCTCGGCGTCCACTACTTCTCCGACACCCTGGCCGGCCTCTCCCTCGGCCTCGCCTGCCTCATCCTCGCCAAAGCCGCCATGGACCGCTGGGTGGATGAGCGTCCACAAGTTCAATAATAAACGAAAGCAGGCCGGGTGCCTGCTTTTTCCTTTTGATTTTGGGTGGAATTGGAGAGTGGCGGGCGGCTAACCCACAATTAAACCGCCTAAGTGTGGCTTGGCGAGCGCCAACACCCAATCAAAGGGGCCAAGTGTGGGTTGCCATTCGCCAACACCCAATCGAAGGGGCCGATTGTGGGTTAATAATCCCCAACCCACAATTGAAAGGGACGAATGTGGATTGCCATTTCCCAATACACACTTAAAAGGCCCGAGTGTAGCTTGGTAAGCCCCTCTCCCAATAAAAGCACAAAACCAGATCCTACACAGTTCAGGATCTGGTTTTCTAATTTTTTATAAGGGATATTTTTATCGCAGCAGACAATATCGATAAGACCACAACATCGCTTTACCAACACCCCATAATATTAAAAGAGATATTTTGATAGTACTATTCAATGTTGATTTAAAAATAACTTGCAATATTGATAGGAGCAGGAGTGGAGCCTTGAAAGTGATCGTTAGCCATGAAAAGCAAGCTTCAGGGTGAGAGGGCTAGCGGTAGAAATAGACCTCTGGAACAAAGAGACAGAGAAGACTGAAAGTCTTCGGCGGCTCTTTGTGAAGAGGAGCTATTTCTGCTAGCCTGAACCCGACTAAAGCGAATTACGTATCGTAGGCAGAAGCCGTACTAGCCCAAACCTGCTCCAAAAGTCAA
>NZ_KV797938.1:6834-27078 GCF_001809535.1 Aerococcus sp. HMSC062A02
TTTAACGATCAAACTCAAGACGGAACGTATGCTCCCCAGCACCATTCCAAAAATTACACCCTGTAGTCGGGTTCGCAAAGGCAGAAGCTTCTCCACTTCACACGATCGAAACGTGCAAGCATGGCTTGCCCTTTTTCGTTCGTGCTTCAGTGGTAAGCTTCTAAACACCTTTGCTCACACCCTGTCTAGTCGGGTTCGCAAAGGCAGAAGCTTCTCCACTTCACACGATCGAAACGTGCAAGCATGGCTTGCCCTTTTTCGTTCGTGCTCCAGTGGTAAGCTTCTAAACGCCTTTGCTCACACCCTTATTTAATCTTAAACTCCGCCTTCAATTCCATCAAAACATCACGCAGCTCGGCGGCGCGTTCGAACTCCAGGTCCTTGGCTGCCTGGCGCATTTCCATTTCCAGGTTGTGGAGGGCTTCTTCTTTCTCATTGCGCTTGAGGGCGCGGATGCTTTCGGTGAGGGATTCGGATTCTTCGGCCAGGTTGACGTCCGAGGTAATGCGGATGGAATCGTGGATGTCCTTCTTGATGGTTTGTGGGGTGATCCCATGTTCCTTGTTGTAGGCCTGCTGGATTTTCCGTCGGCGAGCTGTTTCATCCATGGCATAGCGCATGGAACCGGTGATGTGGTCGGCGTACATGATCACATGCCCCGAGCTGTTCCGCGCCGCCCGACCAATTGTCTGGATAAGCGAGCGCTCGTTACGCAGGAAGCCTTCCTTGTCCGCGTCCAGGATGGCCACCAGGGAGACTTCCGGCACGTCGATCCCCTCCCGCAAGAGGTTGATCCCGACCAGGACATCGAAGACACCCAGGCGCAGGTCGCGGATAATCTCCGTCCGCTCCAGGGTCTTGATATCCGAGTGGAGGTACTTGACCCGGATGCCGATTTCTTCTAAGTAATCGGTCAAGTCTTCGGACATCTGCTTGGTCAGGGTCGTGATAAAGACGCGCTCTTCTCTTTCCACCCGCTCGTTGATTTCGCTGACCAAGTCGTCGATCTGCCCCTTGATCGGACGGACTTCAACTTGGGGATCGAGGAGGCCGGTGGGGCGGATGATCTGTTCGACCACTTCACCATCCGCCAGGTCCACTTCATAGTCGCCCGGTGTCGCGGACACATAGATGGCCTGGTTGACCTTCTTCTCGAATTCCTCCAGCTTGAGGGGCCGGTTATCGAGGGCGCTCGGCAGGCGGAAGCCGTAGTCAATCAGTTGCTGCTTGCGGGCCCGGTCCCCATTGTACATCCCGCGCACCTGGGGCATGGTCATATGGGACTCGTCCACCATGAGCAACCAGTCGTCCGGGAAAAAGTCCAGCAAGGTATAGGGCGCCTCGCCCGGCTGCCGGCCGTCCATGTGACGCGAATAGTTCTCAATCCCATTACAATAGCCCATCTCCAGGAGCATCTCAATATCATAGCGGGTCCGCTGCTCCAGGCGCTGGGCCTCCAAGAGCTTATTGTCCGCTTCCAATTCCTTGAGCCGCTCATCAAGTTCTGCCTCAATGGTCTGAACAGCGCGGAGGATCTGTTCCTGGTTGGCGACGAAGTGGGTCGCCGGGAAGATGGGATAGTGCTTGACATCATTTTTTACTTCGCCGGTCAAGACATCCACCTCACGGATCCGGTCGATCTCATCACCGAAGAACTCCACCCGGATGGCCGAAGAATCGCGGGAGGCCAGGAAGACCTCCACCACGTCCCCGCGCACCCGGAAGGTCCCCCGCTGGAAGTCAAAATCATTGCGCTCAAACTGCATATCGACCAGCTGGCGCATGAAGTCATTGCGGTCGATTTCCTGGCCCTCCCGGATAGAGAGCACATGGTCCCGGTATTCTTCCGGATTCACCAAACCATAGATACAAGACACCGAGGCCACAATCACCACATCGCGCCGCTCCAAGAGGGCTGAGGTGGCTGAGTGGCGGAGCTTGTCGATCTCATCGTTGACCGAGGCCGACTTCTCGATATAGGAATCGCTCGACGGCACATAGGCTTCCGGCTGGTAGTAATCATAGTAGGAAACGAAATATTCCACCGCATTGTTGGGGAAGAATTCCTTCAATTCGCCGTAGAGCTGGCCAGCCAGGGTCTTATTGTGGGCCAAAACCAGGGTGGGCCGGTTGGTCTGGGCAATCACATTGGCCATGGTGAAGGTCTTCCCAGTCCCTGTCCCCCCTAAGAGCACCTGGGCCTGGTCGCCATTTTCCACCCCGGCAACTAGTTGCTTGATAGCTTCCGGCTGGTCCCCGTTCGGTTCATAGGGGGCCACCAGGTCAAATTTTTGATCCAACATTTGTGTTTTATTATCCATGCACGATCCACTCCATTCCCCCCTATTCTATCATTTTAAGCTGTGTGGGGCCACTTTAGCGGACCAGGATAAATTTCTTTTCCCCTTGCATCTGGTGAAAATATTCGATATAATATTTCTGTTAGTGACTCATCACTTGAAATCTATCACAGAAAGAGGTGCTCTCATGCCACAAATTCAATCAGCAATCAAGCGTGTACGCCAAGAAGAAAAACGTACTGCTCAAAACGGTCAAAAATTAAGCAAGATGCGTACAGCGATGAAGAAATTCGAACAAGCTGCTGAAGCTGGTGCCGACAACGCCCAAGACTTATTCGTTCAAGCTTCTAAGGAACTTGACCAAGCAGCTGGCAAGAACTTAATTCACAGCAACAAAGCAGCTCGTGAAAAATCACGTCTCGCTAAAAAATTAAACAAATAATGATTTGATGAAACTAGCTGATCTCGCGATGAGCTAGTTTTTTCATTTGGAGATTGTGCTGGTGAGCATGCGCTGCGCTTTTGAATTTGGGCCTTGAATGTTTAAAGGATCAACACGGCTGAAGCCGTCTTGTACTTTATCCGTAAGTCGCTTGCGCTCCAACGGCTAAAGCATAGCACCGGTTCGGCCAAGGTCCCTCACCTAGCAAGCTTCAAAGTTAGAGTGCGACAAAAGTCGGTTAAGCCTGAACCACTGGAGCAAAATCTAGAAGAGCCTTGCTAAAGGCTCGCCTAGATTTTGTGAAGTGGAGTCAGGGTTGACTTTTGGAGCAGGTTTGGGCTAGTACGACTAGCGTCTACTATCCCTAATTCACATCTAGTCGGGTTCAGGCTAGCAGAAATAGCTCCTCTTCACAAAGAGCCGCCGAAGACTTTCAGTCTTCTCTGTCTCTTTGTTCCAGAGGTCTATTTCTACCGCTAGCCCTCTCACCCTGAAGCTTGCTTTTTCATGGCTAAGGCCCAACTTCAATGCTTCACTCCTGCTCAAAGACAAATCCCAAACTGATTTTTGCTTGGTACTTTGTTAGTAGTTGTGCAAAGAGTATACTGGTGAGCTGCTATCTGCTTTCGGGACTTACGAGCGCAAATTGACGAGATGCTATCTGCTCTCAGGGCTCTTGAGTGCAAATTGGCAACTTGCTAACACCACCTCCATTCGAAAGTTGGCGCGAGGCTACTTGCGAACACCACCCTCATTCGCAGGTTGGCAGCTCAAAAAATCAAAAAAAGCACCGCACTCACTTTCTCCTCTCCAGCGAGAAAGTTAGCGCGGTGTTTTTCATTATTAGCCACAAAAGCGCAGGATGAACCATTCGATGCCGAGGTTTTGGTCGACGCGGCCGGTTTTGATGCGAAAGTCTAGGTCGACCAGGGCCAGGTAGGCTTGGATCAGGCGGTCGCCGGGGTAGGCGGCGGCTTGTTTGCCAGCCATCTTGATCCGGTAGGGGTGGGCAGAGAGAGCCTTGGCCATGGAGCCCTGGTCGTAGCCCATGCGCTGGAACTGGTTGATCTGGCAATATAAACGGAAATTGGACATGAGGAGGGCCAGGATGGCGATGGGCGACTGCTTGTCAGCGATCAGTTGCCGGTAGAGGCTGAGTGCGGGATCGGCTTGGCCGCGCATCAGGTAGTCGGTCAAATGAAAGATGTCGTCATCGATGGAGGGCTCTACCAGGAGGCGGACATCCTGGGCCGTAATCCGGTCCGCGTCAGCTGTGAAGAGCTGAAGCTTGGCCATCTCGTCCATGGTCCGGCTCAGCTTATAATTGGTCCGCTCGAGGAAGAGCTTGACGGCATCCCGGTCCATGGCCTGGTCCAGCTGGGAGATATAGCCCTCCACATAGCGGGCCACCTGGTCGGGTTTCATCTCGCCCACATCCACCAGGCTGGCCGCTTTCTTCAATTGTTTCACTACCTTCTTGCGGTTATCCAACTTCTCATAGGGGGCCTCGATCACGAGGACCACTTCTTCAGCGGGATGGTCCAGGTAGGCCAGGAGCTCGTCCGGGTCCTGCTTGACCGCCCCCTTGCCCTTGTCCCCGGTCAAAAAGCTGGGGTGGCTGAGCCAGATAATCCGCGTCTCTTGGAAAAAGGAAATAGTATTGGCTTCCAGCATGGCGTCGGACAGGGCCTGTTCTTGGAGGTCGAAGTGGACAAAGTTAAAGGCATTGACATCCCCAGCGAGGACCGAGTCAACCAGGGTTTCACGAAAACGGTCCACCAGATAATTTTCCTGGCCGAGCAGGAGGTAGACCGGGTCCCACTTGCCTGCTTTGATCTTTTGGAGCTGTTTTTGAATTTCCACGCGTCATTCCCCTTCTTCTAATTGGATCGTCCTTTCTATTGTAGCGGATTTTGGGCTAAAAATATAGTAGATGCCCCCCATTTGGTCCGTCCGCCAGACCTGAGCCCCCACCGCTTCCAAGTCAGCCAGGACCCGGGGGCTGGGATGGCCGTAGCGGTTGTTCTGGCCCACCGAAATCACCGCATGCCGGGGCTGCAAGCCAGCTAAGACTTCAGCTGGCGAGGAATGGTCCGAGCCATGGTGGGCGACCTTGAGATAGTCCAGGTCCCGCCCCTGGACACGCTGGGCCATGGCTTCCTCCGCCTGGCCTTCTGTGTCTCCGGTGAAAAGAAAGGAATGCCCGTAGAGCTCCGCCCAGATGACCAGGGAATCTTCATTGTCCCCCTCCCCTAACTGGTCGGGCTGGATGATGTCAAAAGTCGCCTGGCGTCCCAGTCGAAGCCGGTCGCCGCCCCGCAGCCAGACCCAACCTTGCCGGGTCAAACCCTGCCAATCCGCCAAGATCGCCTCATCCTGGGCCAGGCCAATCGGTAGGTAGAGCTTATCCACCGGTATCTTCTCACAAATCTCCGCCAAGGACCCATAGTGGTCATAGTCAGAGTGGCTGATAAAGATCCCGTCCAAGTGGCGGACCCCTTCCGCCCGGAGCGCTGGCAGGATGTCCCGACTGGCTACCGTAGACGTCTTGCGGCGGACCTGCCAGGGCTCGCGGTCGAAGAAATTAGGCTGACTACCCGCATCGATCAGGTAATTGCCCCGGTTAAAAGGCAGGCGAATTAATAGGCAGTCGCCCTGACCGATCGCCAGCGCCGACACCTGTCCCTGGACCTTGAGATTGGGCCAGAGGTAGATGACTAAGAGCAGGCTCAATAAAGAGAGGCCGGCCTTGCGCCTGACCTGGCCTTCTTGAAGACAAGCAAATACGGCAACCAGGGCCAGACCGTAGAGAAAAAGTAGCCAGGCTGGCAAGTGGCCAGTAACCCAGGTCAGCCCCTGCCACTGGCTCAGGGCCAGGGAGATTTTTTCAAGGAGATGGAGGGACTGGCCCAGGAGCGTCTGGAAGCCGAGGAAGAAATTGGCCAGACCCAGGGCATGCAGGACCAGGAGGATGAGGAGGATTGGGATGAGAAAACTTGAAAAGAGAAGACTGTAGAAGTAATTCACTACAAGCGAGAGCCAGGAAAAGACATGGTTCTGGGCCAGGAGGAAGGGCAGGCTGACCAGGGAGCAGGCCAGAGACCGGGCCAGCTCGCGGAGAATCGGTCGGGAAGTTAGCCGGCGGATCCCCCCATCCAAAAGAAGGAGGGTCGTAGCCAGGGCAAAAGACAGCTGGAAGCCCAGGGAGAAGAGGGCAAAGGGCTTGAGCCAAAGCAAAATGATGAGGGCCCAGGCCGTTCCCTCCAGGCTAGACGGCGGACGTCCCAAAGCCCGGCAGAGGACCTGGTAGAGGTAGACTCCGATGGCCCGGACCATCCCATAAGGCCAGGCCAAAAGCGTCCCGTAGACCAGGAGGAGGACCAGGGCCAGGCCGTCAAAATAATCGACCAGGCCGCCCAGGCGGAGGTAGACATAGCGGCAGTGCTTGAGGAGGAAGTTCACATGGAAACCACTCAGAGAAAAGAGGTGGATCATGCCGATGGTCTGATAGGAGTCCATGGCCCCCGGGTCGATCCACTGGCTGTCGTTAAAAAACAGGGCCAGGACATAGGCCCGGACCTGGTCATTGGCCAACCGGGCTAAAGCTTGGCGGACTCCGACCTGGGTCTCAGCCAGACGTGCCCGCCATCCCCCCTGGACGGAAACGGGCCGCATAGCTTCCAGGTCCACCAGGTAAAAAATCCTCTGGCGCTCTAAATAAGCCCGGTAGTTAAAGAGATAGCGGTTGCGGTTGGGCTGGGACCGGCTGAGTTCGCCCCTGACCTGCCAAGTCAGGGCCTGGTCCAAGCCCTCAAAAGTCGCCTTCTCCTCTTCTGATCCCAAGCGGTAAAAGGCCTGGATCCGCTCGGTCTGTCCCTCTTCTAAGACCAAATCGCCCTGGAATTTGGCCTGGTCCCCATCCACCTGTAGGGTCGCCAAGTCCATGGCCAGGGCCCCTTCAAAATCCCCCGCCGCCAAGAGGGAAGACTGACCAGCCCGTATCCAGGAAAAGTAGGCCAGGCAGATCCCGACTAGGACCAGAGTCCTTCGAAAATAGCGGGGCTCTTTTAAATAGAATAGTCGAAGCACCAGGATGACCAGGCCCTCACCGGACCAAAGCGAGGGGGCTAGGACCAGGCAGGCTGCCAGTAAAACAACCAGGGCCCAGCTAACAATATGGTAGGATTTTAACTGGTCCAGCATCCTAGTCCACCGTCAAGTGGGGGCGGAGCTTGTCCAGGGTCTTCTCGCCGATGCCGGAAACTTGGGAGAGATCGTCCACCGTCTGGAAGGGGCCGTTCGCTTCCCGGTAGGCGATGATATCCGCCGCCTTCTTCTCCCCCACCCCGGACAGGGTCTGGAGCTCGGCACTGTCTGCCGTGTTCAGGTTGACCTGGTCGCCGGGTGTTTGAGCTTGGTCCCCCTGGCTGGATCCGGACTGTCCCCCTCCTGTCTGGACCGCCAGCTTCAAGTTATCCGGGACTTCCTCTCCTTGGCGCGGGATATAGACCAACATCTGGTCCTCCAGGCGCTGGGCGAAGTTGACCTGGTCCTGGTCCGCTTCGGGCAAGAAGCCGCCCGCCAGCATGACCGCATCGTAGACCCGCATGCCAGCGTCAAACTGGTAGAGCTTGGGTTCCTTGACTGCGCCCTTGACGTCCACATAGAGGGTTTCTTCGACAGGCGTTTGTGAGCTCCCCGCGTTCGATTCATCCGGAATGGAAGCTGCCTGGGCCGCCTCCAGATCGACCGATTCCGCCACCGGCACTTCCTCCACCACTTCAGCCGCCTCATTGCCTGCCAAAAAACGCCCCAGGAAAAAGCCCAAGAGGCAAATGCCGAGCAGTCCGCCTAGTAGGTAGCGGCCATAGTCGCGCAGGATAGCTTCCAGGGATAACTCTTTCCAACGATTCCACATCTTAATCACCTCATAGATATATAAACGTTGGAGGGGGGAAATTCATCAAGTGATTTTAATCTTTTAAAAGAACTTTTTCTGTAAATGGAAGTTGTGCTGGTGAGCATGCGTTGCGCCGTTGAATTTGGTCCTTGAAGAGCCATGGCACCGGCTCGAGCCAAGGTCTCTCGCCTAGCAAATCTCAAACGGAGCGTACGGCTAATGCCTACGCTCCGTAATTCGCTTTACTTGCTTTTCATGGCTAAGGACCAACTTCAACGCTCCACTCCTGCTCACAACAGAAATGCTAAAAGTTATTTATATTATGCAATAAAATCAATGATGGATTCTTTTAGAAGGAGAAGAAAAACAGAAATTCTCTTAGTTTGGAACTCTGCTACTTGTAAACAGAGGCTTTGTTTGAAAGTTCACCGCTTGCTACTTGTAATCGAAGACCTTGTTTGAAAGTTCCTCGTCTCCTACTTTTAAACAAGGGGCCTGTGTGAAAGTTAACTACATTCTACTTGTAAACAAAAGGCTTGTTTGAAAGCTCGCCGCCTGCTACTTTTAAATGAGTGCCTTGTTTGAAAGCCAGGGCCCTCAAAGCCAAAACTTTCAATCGTGCGCCTTGCTAACTTCGAATAGTTGACAGCAAAAAAAAAGCTGGGACAGGGATCCCAACCTAATTATTTTCAGCTCTAAGCATTAGCTTTTATTGTGGATAACGCAATATTAGTGTTTCAACCTAATTACTTGTGAGCAGGAGTGGAGCTCGAGTTTGATCGTTAGCCATGAAAAAGCAAACGAAGCGAATTAGGGAGAGTTGGCGCAAGCCTTACTCTCCCTTTAAGTCTCGTTAGGCGAGAGACCTTGGCTCGAGCCGGTGCTGCTATAGCCGTTGGAGCGTTAGCGACTTACGGATATAGTACAAAACGGCGAAAGCCGTTCTTGGCCATTCAAGATTTAACGATCAAACTCGAATCGGAACGCATGCTCACCGTTCAACCCGTTAATTTTGCAGCGAAGCGGAACGGATGCTCATCAGCACCATCCATTTTCATCTATTTCTACCCTATCCCCTATAGCGGTAAGTGACCAGCCGGGTAATGCCCATGGTGACATCCTGCCAGCGCTCCAAGTGACCGATGTCTTCCGGCAGGTCGTCTTCCTTGCCGAGTTCGCAGAGGACGATGGCATCGTCGGCTAGGCAGTCCAACTCTTGGAATTCTTCCAGAATTTCAACTAGCTTTTGGCCTTGGTAGGGTGGGTCGAGGAGGACCAGGTCGAACTGAAGGCCTTTTTCCCGAGCCAACAGGTTCTTGAGTCCGCGCCGGTTATCTTCGCGCAGGAGTTCATAGCGGTCGGTCAGGCGGAGGGTCTCCACATTATCCCGGATGGTCGCTTGGGCCTTGCGATTGTTCTCGAAGGCATAGATCTTTTCTATCCCCCGTGATAGGGCCTCGATACCAAGGGCCCCCGATCCCGCGTAGAAGTCCAATCCAATTCCGCCATCGAAATATGGCCCGATGCGGTTGAACATAGATTCCTTGATCTTATCCGTTGTCGGACGGGTGTTCTTGCCCGGTACCGCCTTGAGTCGTCGGCCACCCATTTCCCCTGCAATCACTCGCATGTCAAAATTCCCCCTTTTGAATCAATCAGTCTCCTTCAAATTCTAACCGAAAAACGCCCCGGCGTAAAGCGGCCTAGCTTGAATTTTCGCTCATTTAATCATATAATAAGCCACAACTGTTTTTCATTTGGAAAGGATGACGTTACATGGCCAAACCTATCATTGGCATCCCAATGAACCGGCTGACGAGTGATGACGAGCACTACACCGGCCTGCCAATTTTTTATACACATGAGGGCTTTCCCAAGGGCTTGATCAAGGCTGGTGGAACGCCGATCTTCTTCCCCCTGACCCAAAAAGCGGAAACGGAATATTACTTAGACCTGGTCGATGCCGTCATCTTCACGGGCGGCCAGGACCTGTCGCCCCACCTCTACGGCGAGGAACCGGGCTTCAAGCTCCAGAACATCTCCCATGAGCGGGATATCTTCGAGATGGCGGTCTTCCACTCAGCCTGGAAGCGCAAACTGCCTATCCTTGGCGTCTGCCGGGGCATGCAGCTCATGAATGTCAGCCTGGGCGGGTCCCTCTACCAGGACCTGAGCGAGAACCCCGACGTCCGCATCCAGCACGTGCAAAAGTCGGCCACCAACATCGCCACCCACAGCATCCGCGTCAAGGCCAACTCCTGGATCAGCCAATCCTACTTCGACGGCGACCTGGTCAACTCCTACCACCACCAAGGCGTCAAAAAAGTCGCCGACGCCCTCCAAGCCACCGCCTGGAGCCCAGACGGCGTCGTCGAAGCCATCGAAGCCAAAGACGACGACCACTTCGCAGTCGGCGTCCAATTCCACCCCGAATGGCACCACGCCCACGGACCCTCCGAAGACTTCTTTAAGGGCTTTATTGATACCATAAAAGAGCTGAAGAAATAACAATGATCATCCAATGCTGCTTGCGAGCATGCGTTGCACTTTTGAATTTGTCCCTTGAAGAGCCATGGCACCGGCTCGAGCCAAGGTCTCTCACCTAACGAGACTCAAACGGAGAGTAAGGCTTGCGCCAACTCTCCCTAATTCGCTTCGTTTGCTTTTTCATGGCTAACGATCAAACTCGAGCTCCACTCCTGCTCGAAGATAATTAGTAGACCTATGCTTATTGTGCGATTATTTCCAAGATATCAATAAAAATTCGAGCAGACTGCATTCAAAATAAAATCTACTGATTAACAAGCTAGCAAGGCGGCCCTGCCTTGCTAGCTTTTTCCTTATGGGAAAGGGAGATTTAGATGGGCAAGTTGCGAATGTGAGCTGGGTTTGCAAGTAGGATTGGGGCTACTTGCTAATGGGGCTGCCGTTTGCAAGTAGAGCGCCACCAACTTGCGAATGGACCCCTCCGTTTGCAAGTAGAGCGCCACCAACTTGCGAATAAGCCCCTCCTTTGCAAGTACACCACCACTGCCAAAGCCCCCCTCCTTCCACCCAAATTCACAAAAAAAGACAAGAGCTGGAGCCCCAACACACAATATTGGCCGCTAAGTGGGGGTTGGCACACCCCTATCCACAATTAAACCGCCAAACTGTGGCTCGCCGGACCAAAAGCTCCCCCACAATCCAAAAAAAACAGGAGGCCCAGTTCCTCAACTGGGCTTCCTGCTTTTTCTAGATTCTAGATAAAGAGGTTCATATTGGAATTGTCGTTGTCTTCCAACATCGAGGCAACACCGCCAACTTCTACGCCATCGATTAATTCTTCCTTGGTTAATCCCATGACATCCATGGACATCTGGCAGGCGGTGAGTTTGACGCCCATGTCTTGTGCTTGCTGGATCAACTCTTCCAGGGAACTCACACCCTTCTTATCCATGACACCACGGATCATCTTGGCGCCCGCGCCGCCGAAGTTCATTTGTGAGAGTTTCAGTTTCTTAGAAGAGGAAGGCATCATCTTGGAGAACATGCGTGACATGAAGTCTTTCTCTACCTTAGGTGCATCTTCCTTACGCAGGATAGATAAGCCCCAGAAGGTGAAGAACATATTGACCTGGTTGCCCATAGCAGCTGCCCCTGTAGCGATGATAAAGGAAGCAATCGCCTTATCCAAGTCACCGTCAAAGATGATCATGGTCTTCTCTTTTTTGGCAGGATTGGCTGGGCTTGCTGAGCTCGTTTCCACTGGGTCAAGCTTAGCACCATTCTTCTGCAACTTCGCCGTGTACTGGCCCTTAGAAGAGCCTGAATCAAGCAAGGTGTGCCCCGTATTATTGGCCCAAGACTTGATATCCTTGGCAAAGCCGGGGTCAGTAGCTGTGACATCGAGAATATCGCCATCCTTGAGGGCTTCCATCTTAGAAGAGACTTGGACAATGGGCCCAGGGCAGGAGAGACCACAGACATCGAGGACCTCCACATGCTGGTCAGCGGCTGACTTTGGGTCAACCACCCCCTCAGCTTGGTCAGCGGCCTCTTCTTGGGAAACTCCCTTACGCTCTTGATCATCAGCTGACTCGTCATCTTGGGTGTCTTGGTAGGTGCGATAACCGCCAATTATATTGCGGACCTTGAAGCCATTCTGCTTAAGTATGCGTTCTGAGATATAGCCACGAACGCCGACCGCACAGTAGACCGCGTACTGTTTGTCCTTATCAAGCTCATCTAGACGATTCCGAAGTTGGGTCAGGGGCATGGACTTGGCTTGGCCAACCATACCGGCTATCTGTTCGACATTTTCCCGGACATCGAGCACTGTGTAGTCATCCGGATGGGCAGCCACTTCTTCAAAACGAACCGGGTCCGTTAACCCTTCCAAGATATTGCTTGCCACATAACCTGCGAAGTTGACCGGATCCTTAGCACTAGAATAAGGTGGGGCATAGGCCAATTCTAAGTCGGCTAAGTCATAAACTGACCCCTTGAAGTGGATGCTGGTTGCAATGGTGTCAATCCGTTTATCGACCCCTTCAAAACCAACCGCCTGAGCCCCTAAGACCTTACCATCCTTAGCAAAAACAAGCTTAAGGGTCATTGGGGTCGCTCCAGGATAATAGCCGGCATGGGACATAGGGTGGACTAAGGCGATGAAATAGTCTTCCTCATAGGTCCAGCCTTGTTTCTTTAAGGTCTTTTCATTAGCTCCGACAGAAGCCACGGTTAAGTCAAAGACCTTAGCCACGGAAGTCCCCATGGTGCCAGGATAAGCTTTGGCTTCTAAACCTAAAATGTTCGAAGCAACAGACCGGCCTTGCTTATTGGCGGGGCCAGCTAAAGGAACCATGCTTTCATTGCCTAAGACATAGTCGCGAACTCCAACCGCATCCCCAACAGCATAAATATTGGCATCTGAAGTCTGACCATATTCATCCACACGAATGCCGCCACGCTCATTCAGGTCGAGACCGGCATCCTTAGCTAATTCGCTATTCGGACGAACGCCAATTGATAGGAGGACCATGTCCGTTTCGAGCGTTTGCCCTGATTGGAGCTTAGCTTCTTTGCCGTCAGCAGTCAGCCCTTCGAAGCCTTCGCCAAGAACAAGCTGGATGCCTTTCTCTTTCAAATGATTCTCAACAAGAACAGCCATATCCTTATCGAGAGGTGGCATCACTTGGTCAGCCATCTCTACTAGAGTCACCTCTAAACCGCGATCAACGAGGTTTTCTGCCATTTCTAGGCCGATAAAACCACCGCCAACAACCAGCGCGCGCTTGGGAGCTGCCTTCTCAATATAGGCATCAATTTTGTCCACATCCGGAACCGTCCAAAGCGTGAAAACATTCTCATGGTCTAAGCCTTCAATCGGCGGAATGAAGGGATTAGAGCCTGTTGATAATAAGAGTTTATCATAAGATTCTTCATAAGTTTCCCCAGTTTGATGGTCAAGGATCGTAAGCATTTGTCGGTCTTTATCAATATGGGTCGCTTCATTCTCTGTGCGTACATCAATATTGTACTTCTCTTCGATCGATTCCTTGCTGGAGACGAATAAAGCATCGCGCTGGGCAATGGCACCGCCAATATAATATGGCAGACCGCAATTCGCAAAGCTCACATACTTGCCCTTCTCCAGGAGAATAATCTCCGCATTCTCATCTAAACGTCTCAATCTAGCAATAGCTGTTGCGCCACCCGCAACACCACCAACTACAATAATTTTCATACTTATCTTTCACCTCTCATAATCACATTCACGATTGCAATAACATCTTCCCGTTCACAACGGTAATAAATTTGGTTGCCCAGCTTCGTTGACTCAACAATTCCAAGGTCTCTTAATTTAGACAAATGTTGAGAGAGATTAGACTGGCTAACCCCCATGCAATCATTGATCTGACTAACATTCTTCTCACCATTCTGGATCAACTCATCCAAGACACACAAGCGTATGGGATGTGCCATAGCCTTGATTAATTGAGCTTTCTGGATCATATAAGCCTTATGGGCATCAGTTTTTACTTCCATTTGCTTTCTCCTTCCTGGGCATATTAGTATATTAGTATATCATAATATACTTGTCAACAGACTTAGCTAATTTTTTTCTATCGATTAGAAAATTTGACTAGTGCTAGCTTGCAAACAGAGCCTATCGCTACCGGCGCCGAGCTCCAACTCCCCCTTTTCCTCCTCAATCCACAAAAAAAGGCAAGAGCCCAAGCCCTTGCCTATCTCGTTCGATCATATTTAATTAAGTGTCATTCGACTTAAAAGTGAAAGACTTATTTGTCTTCCTTTTTCTTACCGAATGCGAAGGCAGTACCAACAGAAGCTAAGGCTAAGCCTAATACAGCAGGAGCTGCAGAAGCTACGGCACCAGTCTTAGGTAAGGTAGATTTAGCTTTCTTAGCAGCTTCTTTCTTACCGTTAGCCTTAACAGCGTCAGCTTTCTTAGCAGCTACCTTCTTGTCAGCAGCTTTCTTGTCAGCGGCTTTCTTAGCGTCAGCTTTGGCGCCAGCAGCTTTCTTGTCGGCAGCTTTTTTATCTTCTACTTTAACGTCCTTCTTAGGATCTGCTTTCTTATCTTCTTTCTTAGCTTCTGCTTTTTTGTCTTCTTTAGCAGCTTTTTCTACGAAGCTGAAAGTTGGGGTCCATTTACCTGAAGCAGTTTGAACAGCATCAACATGGTTGTTAACTTGTGCTAATGCAGTACCTTCTAATTTAGAACGGTCTAACATTGCTTGACCAATTTCGATAGCTTTTTCTTTAGTTTCTGCTTCATATTCGTATGGTGAATAGTTAGGATCTTCAGCTTTAACTTCTTCTTTTTGTTCTACAGCTGGTTTACCAGATACACTTGTAGGAACGCCATCAGCGTCTACAGATGTTTTGAATTGGTTTGAAGCATCAGGAGTTGCAGCAGGTTTGTCTGCAGGAGTATCTGCTGGCTTGTCAGCTGGTTTGTCAGCGTTAGTATCTACTGGGTTAACGTCTGCGTTGCCACCAAGAATGATGTTACCGTCTTTGTCAACTGGAGCAGTGTAAGCTGGAGCAGCCTCAGCAACTTGTAAGCTAGTTGCAAATAATGCCCCTGCGGCAGCGGTAGTAGCGACTGATGTTAATAAAACTTTTTTGAAGTTCATAGTTCGACATCCTCTCGAAAGATAAAATTTTTATTCGGTAAAATCGGAAAAAAGCCCGTCTATACCTAACTCAAATCATACCCCATTGTCTATTCTCAGCAAAAGAAAAATCTTCTTAGAAAATTCACATTTGCCGGAAAGCCTGATTTGACACTATTTATCCACTTGTCATTTTTTTCTTTATAGCTGCACAAAAAGGCAAGAGCCTGAGCTCTTGCCTATCTCGTTCGATCATATTTAGCTAAGTGCCATTCGACTTAAAAGGGAGAGACTTATTTGTCTTCTTTCTTCTTACCGAATGCGAAGGCAGTACCAACTGAAGCTAAAGCCAAGCCTAATACAGCAGGAGCTGCAGAAGCTACGGCACCAGTCTTAGGTAAAGTAGTTTTTGCTTTTTTAGCCGCTTCTTTCTTACCATTAGCTTTAACGGCGTCAGATTTCTTAGCCGCTACTTTCTTATCAGCTGCAACTTCTTTATCTGATTTTTTGTCTTTGTCTTCGCCTTTGGTATTTTTCTTGTCGCCAGATTTGTTATCTTCGGACTTATTACCCTTCTTATCTTCAGATTTGTTATCTTTCTTATCTTCTTGACCAGCTTTTTCTGCTTCATTTGGGCTTAAGACGAAATAGTAATTACTATTTGCCCCTTGAGAAACAGTGAATGATTTGTTTACTTCATCTTCTGCAAGAACTTTCTTGGCAGCTTCTTCTGCTTCTGCCTTAGTTGCGAAGCCTTCACCTGCATTTTGTTCTTTTAATGCTTCAACACTTGCTTGGTTGTCTTTAGTGTCCGCTTTCTTAGCAGGTTCATTTGGGCTTAATGAGAAGTAATAGTTACTATTTGCACCTTGAGAAACAGTGAATGATTTGTTCACTTTATCTTCTTTAAGGACTTTCTTAGCAGCTTCTTCTGCTTCTGTTTTTGTCTTAAAGCCTTCGTTTAAATTTTGTTCTTTAAGATCTTGAACAGATTTAGGCTTAGCTTCTTGATTATTTGAAACAGTTGTAGGTACACCGTTTTCATCTAATGATAATTCAAATTGGTTGGATCCGCCTGGTGTTGCTGATTTATCAGCTGGGTTAACATCAGGAGCCCCTCCAAGAATAACATTACCATTTTCATCAACTGGTGTTTCATAAGCTGCAGCTTCTGCAACTTGTAATTGACTTGCAAAAAGTGTCCCCGCAGCAGCGGTAGTCGCAATAGAGCCTAATAAAACTTTTTTGAAGTTCATTATAGACATCCTCCTTTTAATTTTTTCGGCAAGACCGAAAATATGGCTTGCCAGTACCTAGCTCGGTCTATATTTTAACAGCAAAAGAGAAAAAAGGCAATTACCGTAGCAATTGCCTATCTCGTTCGATCATATAATGCTAGGGTGGTTTCGCTTCTTATTCAATTTTAGAAAGAAACTTATTTATCTTCTTTCTTCTTACCGAATGCGAATGCAGTACCAACAGAAGCTAGTGCTAAACCTAATACAGCAGGAGCTGCAGAAGCTACCGCACCAGTCTTAGGTAAGGTAGATTTAGCTTTCTTAGCAGCTTCTTTCTTATTGTTAGCTTTAACTGCGTCAGCTTTCTTAGCAGCTACTTTCTTATCTGCAGCAACTTTGTCTGCAGCTTTCTTGTCGCCAGCTTTTTGGCCTTCTACTTTAGAATCTTTTTGGTCTGCTGGTTTTTCACCTTCAGCCTTAGGATCTTGTTGAGCTGCAGCAGCTTGGTTTAAAGGCTTGCCAGTTTCAGGATTTAATGCAGTTGGTTTAACAACTTTACCTGGAACGATTTCAGCAACAGTACCAGCTACAGGTTTCATGTTAGTGTAAACAACATAGATGTCACCGTCAGCCATTGGGTTTGAGCCTGGGAATGCAGCTAATGCTTCATCAACAGTCTTGAACTCATAGCGAACTTTTGGTGATTCTTGTGTGTAAACAACATATTTGCCGTTTTCGAACATTGGTGCGATATCTTGGAAAGCGTTGAATGCTTCTTCACGAGTATCGAACACATATTTTAACTTAGGTGCTTGGTCAGTATATACATAGTATTTACCGTTTTCAGCAAGTGGGTCTAAGTTAGGGAAGGCATCTGCTGCTTCTTCAACAGTCTTGAATTCATATTTAACTAATTGACCCTTATCTGAGTAAACAACGTACTTATCTGTCTTGTTGTCGTACATTGGTTTAGCGTTAGGATAAGCGCCTAAAGCATCTTGTAAGGTATCGAAGTAGTGTGGTACGTTTTCATATGAAGTAGTTGGTGCTTCTTTGTTTACTTTAGTCGCGCCAAATGGATCTTCTGCAGAGTTTAATTCAGTACCTTCTTGACGGTTCTTGAATGGTGCTTCTGCATCAGTGAATTCTTCACCTTGCGTACGCCCAGCGAATGGGTTTTCTGCATCTGTGAATTCAGGTTGTTTAGTTTCTTTGCCTGCAAATGGAGCTTCTTCTTTGCTTAAAGGAGCTTTTTCGTCTGCTGGAATTTCAACTTTTTCTTCTTTTTTAGTTTCTTCCTTAGGAGCTTCTACTAATTTACCAATTCCATTAGGATCACCAAATGGATTTTCTGCTGCGTTGAATTCTGCTGCTTGTGCAACGTTAGCGTTAGCTGCGAAGAAGGCACCGGCAGCTGCAGTAGTAGCAACTGATGTTAATAAAACTTTTTTCAAGTCTTTCATAGATAATTCCTCCTTGACCTTAGTCAAAATGCTTAGTAACAACTACATCATGTAGAGTTGAAATTCAAAGCTGAATTCTTCCTCTCCCTACACACCCCCATTATAACGTAAACCAACACATTAGTCACACTAAATCATAAAATAATTCATAATTAATTCATAAATTATACTATGAATAAGATCTTGAATGACTAATATTGCTGATTTCAGTCCGAAGGGGAATCCATAATATCAGTTAAACCAATCTTATGTATATTTTGTAGTGTAATACATTACTGATAGAAATGCAACTATATCTTCACTTTTTCTTCACTTTTGCAATCCTTTGTACCTTTTTGACTCCCAAACCAGTGAAATATACTCCTAAACCGTACGATAAGCATCATTTTTGGAATGCTAGCCATATGTTTAAAGCATAAATTGTTCATTCACTAAGCTATTACACGATACTGGAGTCCCTCCCCCTAAATAACACCCCATGCTCAAAAAGTGAGCACAAATTATATTTTTTATACATTGCCCCTATTATGACTTGAAAATAATTTCTGGTTTGATATATTTATTTTGAGGCCTCACTTGTGTAACATTTTTGCATTATTTTTCTGTTATTTTGACAATTGAATATTAATTTATGATCAGATGGAGGTTTTTAGTCGTATGAAATTTTCCATTAAGGCCTGCCGGGTGAATAGCGGGCTTTCCGCAGAGAGTGTTGCTGATTATTGTGGCATCCACGTCCAGACCTTGCGTCGCTATGAGCGGGACAGCAGCCAGATGCCCTGTCACATTCTTGAAGCAATGTGCTATCTCTACCAGATGGACAAGGACTATATCTACAAGGAGACCATTCGATGATTAAACATATATGCCCCAGCCCCCAGACTTCTTATGTGCGGATTGAGAAGGTCAAGAATTATACGGTTATGGACAATGACTTCCTCCGGCGCTCGGACCTCTCTTGGAAGGCTAAGGGAATCCTCGCCTACCTCCTCACCCTGCCGGACGATTGGGTGATCAAGCTTAAGGAAATCGAAACCCATGCCACAGATGGGGCGAGTTCTTTTCGCAAGGGCTGGGCAGAGCTGGTTCAACAGGGTTACATTGAACGTAATCCGATTCGCGATCGGTCCGGCCGCCGGATTAAGTACTGGGAGACCGTCGTCTTCGAAAGGCCCCTCTACCGTTTGGGTCAGTAAATGCGAGTCGGTCTTGATCTTGAAAAGCTAGTCACTAGATTCTCTACTTCTTGATTATCTACTTGTTGATTCTCTACTTCTTGATTTTCAACAAGTAGAAAAGCTAGTCAGTAGAGAATCGCAAGCTACTAAGTACTTAGTTACTAACTACGGAGTTACTAAATACGGAGTCTATTAAATACGGAGTTACCAATTTAATTCAATTAATTAAAACAAGGAGGGCCACATGATTGAAGATCTTTTCTTGGTGGACAGCGAAAAATTTATCGAACGCTTACTTTTGGCTCAAACCATCACGCAAATCGAAAATCTTGAAGAAATTATTCTGGCGGACTATCCTACGACGAGTGAACTCGCGCTCGGCCTGGTGGAATGTTTCCATGACCTGGAGACGGCGACCTACCTCCCCCTTATCGAGAAGCGGATTGGGGAAGCCTTCGTCCAGCTCTACACCTTGTCTCGTATGACTCAAATCAAGCTCGAGCTCTCCTACCGCTATGTGGAGGAGCTCTCGGTCAGTCGCGAGCTCGGACTCCTGGTCAAGGGGCTCCGCAACGAAGGCCTGATCTACCACCCCCTCAACCACTTGCTCTATGCCTTGTGGGCCATGTCGGAAGCGGTCTTTGATCTCAGCTTCCCAGAGACCATCTACGCCTACGCCAAGGAACTGGCTTTGGATACGTCGACAGACTTTCGACCGTCACTCGGCTAGAGCCGTCTCCTTGATGAAACATAGATATTATATATTGCGCAGGTTATCGGTAGGATAACCTGTTTTTATTTGGAAATTTTTACAGGTCAAAATCCGGGGAGGCGAATTGCTTCTGGAAGGCCTGCGTGCACATGGGGAAGTGCTATTTGCCTTCGAAGACCCTATGTGCAAATCGGAAGCCGCTAATTGTCTTCAGAGATCCTGCAGGCAAATCGGAAGCCGCTAATTGTTTTCGAGGAGAGTGAATGCAAATCGGGATCCGGTGGAATACTGAGCGATTGGAGTTGGTCCAAGACACAGTCGAGGACTTCGAGTGGGGCTTTGTCGACAGCAAGCCACACTCAGGAAGTGACAGTGAGGGTTGCCAAAGTCCAGCACACAGTCTGGCCCTCCGAGTGTGGCTTGCCAAAGTCCAGCACACAATCTGGCCCTCCGAGTGTGGCTTAATGGGATCTAACACACAATCAAGTTCCTCAAGTGGGGCTTGCCCGTGCGCCTTCACACCCTATAGTCAGGCTCAGGCTAGCAGAAATAGCTCCTCTTCACCAAAATCCGTCGAAGGCCTCTTGGCCTTCTCTGGCTTTTGGCTCCAGAGGTCTATTTCTCCCGCTAGCCTTCACACCCTTATGCTCACTTTCGACGCAAATATGAGCAAAAAGACCTAATGCAAAAACCAGCGGAGCCCCTTATCATAGAGTTAGAGTTTAATAGCATTGTTTTTTCCATTGAGTGACTAGGTCAAATTGTTATCAGGCAGTGCCATTCTGAGCAGGAGTGGAGCGTTGAAGTTGGTCCTTAGCCATGAAAATGCAAGCGATGTGAATTAGGGATAGTCGGCGTTAGCCGTTACTAGCCCAAACCTGCTCCAA
>NZ_KV797938.1:27178-35264 GCF_001809535.1 Aerococcus sp. HMSC062A02
GTGAGGGACCTTGGCCCGAACCGGTGCCATGGCTTTTCAAGGACCAACTTCAACAGCGAAACGCATGCTCAGCAGTCCATCACTTTTTACAATTTGACCGACCCAAGAAAGGAGCCCTCATGCCCAATTCAACCGCCATTCTCAACCAGTTCACGCCCCTCTTCCACCATGTGCTCGCCAACTTCTCCATTGCGCCCCATCACGCGGACTACGACGACCTGCTCCAGGAACTCCGGCTCAAGGCTCTCAAGGTGGCGGCATCTTTTGACGGTGACCTGCTCGACCAGGACCGCTTCCGCTTCACGGCCTATCTCAAACGCGCCCTGTCCTGGTACTGCCTGGACCTCCTCCGCCGCAAGCCCCAGGACACAAGCTCCCTAGAAGGCCTCCACTACCTCCGAGACGAAGCGCCGCGCCAACATTCACTGGCTGTCCAGGTCTTCCTCTCCCAGGCTAAGACCATCCTCACGCCCAAGGAATTCCAGACCGTTCGCCAGCTCCAGGCCGGCCATTCCCTCACCAGTATCGCAGAAACTGACGGCGTCTCCCGCCAAGCCGTCCACTGCCGGGTCAAGCGCCTCCGGGAGAAGCTCCTCCCCCTAGCCGACATCCTCCGCCCTTGACATTTATCGCCCGATTCTCGTTCTTAGGCTGTCATGCATGACCCAGCCAAAAAAAGGAGGAAACAAAAATGAAAGTATTCGAAAGCGCCCGCCTGCAGCTCATCGGCTTTGACCAGGAGTCAGGTAAAGACAAGAAGATCCATATCAATAACTTGAAGGAAGGCGTAACCACGGAAGAGGCCACCGCTGTCAAAGACGCCTACGCCAGCCTGTCCGCCTACGACATCTTCGCCGTTGCCGAAGTCGTTACCAATGTGTTTGCCTAAGAGCTTAGAAGGAGGAATAAAGCATGCCAGAAATCACGCAAAATCTTGAACTCAACTTCAAGAATAGTTTAGGAAAATCCACCCGCATCACTGTTGCCAAGCCGCGTCTGGATGTCAGTGCGGAAGAAGCCCAGACCGCTATCGAAGCCATCGCTGGGGCAGACGCCTTTGTGACACCTGAGGGCACCCTGGTCTATGACCAAGCCGTATCGGCCCGTTATGTGACCCGCCAGGTGGATGAGCTCTACGTCGCTGGGGAAGCTGACGCCCAAGCCTAAGTCCCTCGAGTCTGGCCTCGCTGTACGATCAGCGGGGCTATTTTTATAGAAAGGAAAGAGCGATGACCCTTATCGAAATTGGAAGTCTAGCAGGGGCGGTCTTAACCTTGGTCACGCTGATTCGGCGCTTGGTTCGGCTGATTACCGCCATCCATGACCTCATCACTCGGATCGATAGTATTCAGGAAACGCTGGACCGCCAGCTGGAAGCTCGTCAGGAACTGGCCCAGGAAGTTGGTGTCCACAGTTACCAGATCAAGGTCCACCAAGAAGCCATTCAGAAGTTTCAAGAAAGACTCAAAGAAATGGAGGTTGTCACATGTTCTTAGATAATGATTCTTACGACAAGGCCAAGTGGTTGGTCTTGATCTTCCTGCCCGCCCTAGCCGTCTTAGTAAAAGGGGTTGGTGAGGTCCTCTACTGGGAGGCTGTTGATGTCTGGGTAACGCTAATCAACCTGGGCACGGCCTTCTTGGGGACCATCCTACAGATTTCAAGCCAGCATTATTATGGGGGAGGTGATGGGCATGGTCAGCGTCCAAGACATCCTTAGTTGTGCCAGGAAGTATATAGGCGTCCGCCAGTGGTTGGGTGCACACAAGGCACTGATCGACCGCTACAATGCGGTTCTTCCCCGTCCAGTCGGCTACACCATGACCTATGCCGACGACTGGTGCGATGCCTTTGTGACGGCGGTCAGTGATGAAGTAGGAGCGAGTTCCCTCATCGGCCGAGAGTGTGGCGTCCAGCGCCATATCCATCGTTTTAGCCAGCTCGGGATCTGGTTAGGACGGGTCTACCCCAAGCCAGGCGATATCATTACTTTTGATTGGGACGGGGCCGGTTTTGCGGACCACATCGGCTTTGTGGAGAACGTTTCTGGAGGTCAAGTCACTACGATTGAAGGCAATTCCGGGAACATGGTCCGCCGCAATCGCTTCAGGTGGAATGACTGGCGAATCAAGGGCTACGCTAGGCCACGCTATAGTTCGAGTGTTAAGCCTACTGACAAGGACTACCAGCTCGCTAAAGAAGTTCTAGACGCCAAGTGGGGCAACGGGGCTGATAGAGTATACCGCCTCCGGAAGGCTGGCCACAATCCATCGACCGTCCAGCAGGCCGTCAATGAATTAGTCAAATTACGTGACGCCAGGGAAATTACCATCGCCCAGCACGCCAGCCACTGGCAGACTGGCGAGCGAATCCATCCCAAGGTGCTGGGCAAGACCTATAAGCTCGTTGACGAGAAGCCCGTCAAGCAGAGCCGCAGTCGGAAGGCCTATCTCTTGGCCAGTCCGGGGGTCTACCTGGGTTGGTTGCTTGAGCAGGATGTGGCTAGGCCGTAAAATTTTTCCGCTTATAAATCAAAATCCAGCTCCAAAAGCGACCAGGTGGTCGTTTTTGGAGCTGGTGGTGGGTTGGGATTCGGCAATATCTTCTGTATTAATGCCGTTTCAAAAACTCATCTCCAAATTTTTGAACGCCTTCCTACTATATTATAGTAAAATCCAGGCACGCTCTCCCACCCCCAAGCGGACTAGAGAGACCGCCTGGCTTTTTGCTTACCAATAACATTCCCTCATCCAACTTGACAGCATCTCCCTCCCAGTATACACTGTATATAAAGAGTATACACTAGATACAAAGGAGCTGTGCCAATGAAGATCACCCTATCCAAATTTTCCAAGGAGCCCCTGTACCAGCAGATTGTCCAAGAGCTTAAGCGCAACATCTTATCTGGAGAATTGCAGGAAGAAGAGCAATTGCCCTCGATTAGGCAGCTGGCCAAGGACTTAGAAGTGAGTGTGATCACGGTCAAGAAGGCTTATGAGAAGCTTGAGCAGGAAAATTTTTTAATGACGGTGCCCTACCAGGGGACTTATGTGGCCCACTTAGATACAGACCAGATTGAAGCGAAGATCTTGGCTGAGATCGACCAGGGCCTGGGGGAGATCGCGACCAAGGCCAAGAGTATCGGCCTCAGTGCCCAGGACCTGGCTCAGCGCATCCAAGACAGAATGGAGGAATAAGAAATGACTGACGCCATTGAACTGATCAATGTTTCCAAAAATCTGGGAGACTTCCGCATTGATCAGATGAATTTACAGATCCCTAAAGGTTATATCACCGGCTTTATTGGCCCCAACGGTGCGGGCAAGTCGACGACTATCCGGCTCATTATGGATCTAGTTAAAGCCGATGCCGGTGAGATTAAAATTCTCGGCCTGGACCACCAGGAGGCTGGCAAGGCGGCGCGTGACCGGATCGGTTTTGTCTATCCTGAGAATGTATTTTACGAGAATTTGACGGTGGAGGCTATCGGTAAGGTCGTGGGCGGTTTTTATTCCAAGTGGGATAAGGGCATCTTCCGCCAGCTCTGCCAGGACTTTAGCCTGCCGGCAAAGAAGAAGGTGAAGGACTTATCGACGGGGATGAAGGTTAAGCTGTCGCTGGCGGTGGCTTTGAGCCATCATGCGGACTTGATTATCCTCGATGAACCAACATCCGGCCTAGACCCCCTCGTTCGTTCGGAAATCCTCGACCTGCTCTATGACCTGATCCAAGACCAGAACAAGACCGTCTTCTTCTCCAGCCATATCACGACTGACTTGGAAAAGATTGCCGATTATGTGGTCTTGATCCAAGACGGGAGGATTGTCATGGACGAAGCCAAAGACGACTTACTCGACCGCTTCCGCCTGGTCAAGGGAGCGACAGACCTGCTCGACGCCGACACCCGGTCCTTGCTGGCGGGGCTCAAGGAAACATCTGCTGGTTTTGTCGGCCTGACTCAAGAAGCGGACACTTTCTGTGAGCTCTATGGCGATAAAGTTCTCATCGAACCCGCCTCCCTGGAAGAAATCATGGTCTACAGCTTGAAAGGAGCCCATTAAATGAAAGCCTTACTCTACAAAGACTGGTTAATTGGTCGCAAACTCTTGTTGTTATCTTTAGTGGTGAGTCTTCTCGCCCTCTTTATCGTAGGAGATGGGCAGTTCCCGCTAACACTCGGCCTTATGCTCACCCTCTTCAATATCCGAAACATGGATGGGCTTGACGACAAGCGGGTCTACCAGCAATTGATCCAGAGCCTCCCCGTCTCTCGCAGGGAAGTGGTCGCCGGCAAGATCCTCTCCCACCTCCTGCAAGTCGCCACCCTCATCCTTCCGCTCATCATCTTGAACGCCATGATCCCCGGCTATACGGCCAATAGCCTGACTGAAATTCTCTTGCTGGGCCTGCTTGCGGTTTTCCTACTCGTTGGCTACCAATTCACCTATACCCTCTTCGGTCCCGACTTCATGAACTATATCAGCATCGCCCTCTTCCTCCTCTTAATCACATTTGGCTGGACCATCTTCACCAGCGCCTTCGTCCAAGGGCTCATCAGCTACCTCCAGTCGCTCGACCCCACCCTTCTCGTCTTATCCGCCAGCCTGGTCTGCCTGGTCCTCACCAGCGCACTCTTCATCCTAACCGTGAAAGTTTACGAGCATAAAGACCTCTAGTCGTTGTGTGGTAATTCCTGTAGATCTGAAAAGCGACTACGTGGTCGCTTTTGGAGTTGGGGTGCGCTGGAATTCGGCAATGTCGGTCGTGCTGATGCCGGTCGGGCAGCTCATTCGGCATTATGCTCTACGATGTTGCCGGTGTGCGGCTTCATTCGGCATTATCCCTCACGTTAATGCCGTTAAGCGGACTGGTTCGGCATTAGCTTCTACGTTAATGCCAGTCGGGCTGCTGATTCGGCATTATGCTCTACGATGTTGCCGGTGGGCAGCTTCATTCGGCATTATCCCTCACGTTAATGCCGGTGAAGCAGCTGATTCGGCATTATCCTCTGCGTTAATGCCGGTACAAGGTCTCGTTCGGCAATATCTTCAGCATTAATGCCGTTTCAACAAGCCAGGCCTACTATTTTGAACCTCTTCCTACTATATTAATACCCAATTTATAAGAAGCCAGGCTGCCTCCCCCTCAAACGGACAAGAATAGCAGCCTGTCTTTTCGATTTATGCGAACTTCCTAGTTTTCCCTATGATGAAGCTCTTTCTCGCGGAGAAAGGGCCTTTCCTTTTGGGAAGAGGCAGCTTCTTGCTGACTTACTGCCTCTTCTCTTGAGAACTGGCAGTTTCTTACCGACTTACTGCCTCTCCTCTTGGGAACTGGCAGCTTCTAAGCACGATACTGCCTCTCCTCTTAGGAACTGGCAGTTTCTTTGCCAGTTAACGACATAAGGAGCCAGCTTGTGTCGCTAAGTCTCCGAGATAACGACAGATCCCTATCCCTTGTGTCGCTTTCCACCTGACTTAGCGACATATCCTTTTCCTTATGTCGCTATATCTCCAAGATACCGTCACATCTCACGCCTCATGTCGCTAACTCGCCCCTCGCAAACCTCCCCACCCCAAAAATTCCACTTCCTTCCATATTATATCCGCCCACACAAAAAGCCCCCGCACATGCTCGTGCGAGGGCTTCTTATTATGCAGCTTCAGCAATCAAGAGAGAGCTTAGTCTTTCTTCTTGCCTTTGCCGAGTGCCAGTAAGCTACCAGCGCCGACTAAGGCGAGGGCGAGGCCGCTCGTTAGGCCGACTAGGGCTCCGGTTTGTGGGAGTTTGGTCTTCGTTTGGGCTGCTTTGGCATGGCCTTGGCCTGCTTGGCTAGCTTTTGGAAGAGCGCTTGGTGCTTTCTTGTCCACTTTGACAGTGCCTGGGGCTGCTTTTTGAGGAGCGGCTGGTTTGGCAGCTGGAGTGGCTGGCTTGGCTGGTTTGACATTGCTGCTTGGTGTGACGACCTTGTCAGAACCGTTGTCATCGCGACCGGCTGCATGGCCTTTGACTGGAACCACGACTTCCTTCTTACCGCCTGGTAATTCTGGATCGGTGATGGTTACAGTGATTGGGCCGTCAACATCGGTGCCTGGGGTCACTTCCACTTCACCGGTAGCTGGGTTGATGACAACAGGGATGTCCTTGCCGTCTTCGTCCTTAGCGGTGACTGTGGTGTCCTTATCAGGGTTGTTGACCTTGATGCCAGTGCCTTGTTGGTCCTTGGTTGGGTTGACTTCCTTGACTTGGGAGTCGTCCACGGTGGTTGGCTTCTTGACCTCAGGAGCTGCGCCGCCTTTAGCTTTCACGATGACCCATACTTGGGCAGCTTCGGTGGTGCCGTCTGGTAGGGTAACGGTCACATCGATGATGGCGTCGCCCACTTTATCGGTTGATGGAAGTGTTTGACCTTCATTGATGGTTAACTTGTAAGAGCCTTCAGGAACGCCGACTACCTTAATGGCCTTGATGATGTCGTCTGCGGTCAAGCTGTCGCCGACATGCTTAACGACTGGGTGGGATTCGATTGGGTAAGCGACAGCTGGGTCACCCTTGCGCGTGGTTTCGCCCGTTGCCTTTTGAACGGTTGCGGTTTCAACGCCAGGCTTCTTACCTTCTTCGGTTTGTTCAACCGTCACCTTGTCCCCAGCGAAAAGTTTGTTGGCAGGAACTTTGACAGACCAGTTACCGATACCGTCAACTGTGGTTTCGCCAATGACCTTGCCGTCCTTGTCTTTCACCACAATCTTAGCATCTGGCACGCCGTTACCTTCCACGATTTCGTCGCCTTCATGGATGGCTTCGATCGTAGGCTTAGCCGATTGTTCAGAGCCATTGTCGTCGCGACCAGCTTCGTGGCCTTTGACTGGAACGGTGATGACTTTGGCGCCGCCTGGGAGTTCAGGATCCGTTACAGTCACGGTGATTGGGCCGTCAACATTAGCACCTGGAGTCACTTCAACTTCGCCAGTTTCTGGGTTGATTACGGCAGGAATATCTTTGCCGTCTTCATCCTTAGCAGTCACCTTGGTATCCTTATCCGCATTGTTAACCTTGATGCCCGTGCCTTGTTTGTCGTCACTTGGGTTAACTTCCTTAACCGCTGAGTCATCAACATTGGTCTTTTCGCGAACGAGGTCCGTACCTGGGATGGTATCTTTCGAGCCATCTGGGTAGGTGATGGTTGCAGTTCCGTCCTTGCCGATTTCAACCTTAGTTGGGTTTTGGCCTTCCTTAGGCGCTGGGAATTTATCCTTGTTGGCGTCTTCGATGGCCTTCTTAACTTGGGCTTTTTCGTCGTCAGTTAAGTTGGTCTTGTCAGCAACTGGAGTTTTCTCAGCTGGGACAACTGGGTCAGTCAAGTCTGCTTGAGTCTTGTCTGAACCATTGTTGTCGCGGCCGGCTTCGTGGCCCTTAACAGGAACGGTCACTTCTTGTTTGCCGCCTGGGAGATCTGGATCGTTAACTGTAACAACGATTGGACCGTCAACATTTGTACCTGGAGTAACTTCCACTTCGCCGGTTTCAGGGTTGATGACAACAGGAACAGCCTTGCCGTCTTCGTCCTTGGCGGTGACTGTGGTGTCTTTGTCCTGGTTGTTGACTTTAATGCCGGTGCCTTGCTTGTCGTCTGTTGGGTCAACAGGTTTCACATTCTTAGCGTCGACATTGGTCTTTTCGCGAACTAAGTCCGTACCTGGGATGGTGTCCTTAGAACCATCTGGGTAAGTGATCGTAGCAGTTCCGTCCTTGCCGATTTCAACGGTGGTTGGGTTTTGGCCTTCCTTAGGCGCTGGGAATTTATCCTTGTTGGCGTCTTCGATGGCCTTCTTAACTTGGGCTTTTTCGTCGTCAGTTAAGTTGGTCTTGTCAGCAACTGGAGTTTTCTCAGCTGGGACAACTGGGTCAGTAAGATCTGCTTGGGTCTTATCTGTACCGTTGTCGTCGCGGCCGGCTTCGTGGCCTTCAACTGGAACGACGAAGTTTTGTTTGCCTTCTGGAAGATCCTTGTCTTCGACAGTGACAGTGATTGGGCCGTCTACCTTAGTACCAGGGGTTACGGAAACTTTGCCTGTTTCTGGGTCAA
>NZ_KV797938.1:35364-49522 GCF_001809535.1 Aerococcus sp. HMSC062A02
TCACTGTAGTTGGGGTCTTATCGTCTTGATTCTTAACAATAAGTCCAGTGTCTTGAGGCTCATCAGTTGGCTTAACGGTCTTAGGTGTGCCTTCAACCGTGGTCTTAGGACGTTCAACGACTAAGTCTGTCCCTGGAATGGTGTCTTTCGAGCCATCTGGGTAGGTAATAGTTGCGTTACCCTTGTCATCAACTGTTACAGTTGTTGGAGTTTGACCTTCCTTAGGAGCAGGGAACTTGTCCTTGTTGGCGTCTTCGATAGCCTTCTTAACCTTGCCTTGTTCTTCAGGAGTTAAGTTGGTCTTATCTTCAACTTCAGTCTTGGTTGGAACAACTGGGTCAGTCAAGTCTGCTTGAGTCTTATCTGTACCATTGTCGTCGCGGCCGGCTTCGTGGCCTTCAACTGGAACGACGAAGTCTTGTTTACCTTCAGGTAAGTCTTTGTCTTCAACCGTCACGGTGATTGGGCCATCAACCTTGGTGCCTGGGGTTACGGAAACTTTGCCTGTTTCTGGGTCAACAGTTACAGGAACGTTATTGCCGTCTTCGTCCTTGGCAGTCACTGTAGTTGGGGTCTTATCGTCTTGATTCTTCACAACAAGGCCAGTGTCTTGAGGATCGTTAGTTGGCTTAACTGGCTTAGGTGTTCCTTCAACCGTAGTCTTAGGACGTTCAACCACTAAGTCAGTACCTGGGATGGTGTCTTTCGAGCCATCTGGGTAGGTGATGGTAGCAGTACCGTCTTTGCCTACTTCAACTGTAGTTGGCTTTTGTCCATCTTTAGGAGCAGGGAACTTGTCCTTGTTGGCGTCTTCGATAGCCTTCTTAACCTTGCCTTGTTCTTCAGGAGTTAAGTTGGTCTTATCTTCAACTTCAGTCTTGGTTGGAACAACTGGGTCAGTCAAGTCTGCTTGAGTCTTATCTGTACCGTTGTCGTCGCGACCGGCTTCGTGGCCTTCAACTGGAACGACGAAGTTTTGTTTGCCTTCTGGGAGGTCCTTGTCTTCAACCGTTACGGTGATTGGGCCATCAACCTTGGTGCCTGGAGTTACAGAAACCTTACCAGTTGTTGGGTCAACGGTTACTGGTACGTCATTACCGTCTTCATCCTTAGCAGTCACCTTAGTTGGGGTCTTGTCGTCTTGGTTCTTCACAACAAGGCCGGTGTCTTGAGGTTCGTCAGTTGCCTTAACTGGCTTAGGTGTGCCTTCAACAGTTGTCTTAGGACGTTCAACCACTAAGTCAGTACCTGGGATGGTGTCTTTCGAGCCATCTGGGTAAGTGATGGTTGCGGTACCGTCTTTGCCTACTTCAACAGTTGTTGGTGTTTGACCATCCTTAGCAACAGGGAACTTGTCTTTGTTGGCGTCTTCGACTTTCTTCTTAACTTCAGCTTGTTCTTCTGGGGTTAAGTTAGTCTTGTCTTCGACTTCGGTCTTAGCTGGGACGGTTGGTTCCGTTGTATCAGCTTGACTAGGAGCTGGTTCGCTAACAGTTACAGTGACAGGTACAGTATCTTTTGAACCGTCTGGGTAAGTCACTACAACTTGTTTCGTTACCTTGTCGCCTGGTTTAGCGTCTTTAGGTACGTCAACATGAACAGTACCATCTGGATCGACGGTTACACCTGTTTCACCTTCAGCTGGACTGAATGTTGTGTTTTCTGGTGCTGGAACTTCTTTCCCGTCCTTATCCTTGAAGACTGGTTTGTCAACAGTGACCTTGTCGCCTGCTTGACCATTGGCTGGTTTGTATTCTGGTTCAACAGTAGCTGCGGTTTTATTTTCAACCTTAACAGTTACAGGAACTTCTTCGCTAGACTTATCTGGGTAAGTTACTACAACAGTAGCTGGTTTGTCACCTGGGGTCTTAGTATCGACTGCTTCCTTGTAGGCAACTTTAGTACCTTGTGGAAGGTCTTTCAAGTTGGCAATAGAATCTTCAGCTTTAGGTGTTTCACCGACTTTGACGGTTTGGTCCTTAGCTTGTGGATCGTTCTTTTCTGCGTCGGTCTTCTTAGTAGCATTAGCCACAATCACTTCGTCTTTGGTGATTGGGGTGTTAGCTGCGACGGACCATGTGATTGGTTCCTTGTAGTCCTTAGCCTTGGCTGGGTCGATGGTGGCAGCTGGGTACTTGTCGGCTGGAATGCCCTTGCCGTCTCTGACGTGGAGAACTTTTTCTGGAACTTGGGTGCCTTCGCCAGCCTTGAGGGTTACCTTGTGATAGCCTTGTGGAACTTCTGCGTTGGGATCAGTCGCTTCGATCACGTCAGGACGTTGGCCTACGTTGAAGGTAGCTTCTGCTTGGTCAGTGGTCTTGTCGCCGTAAGTGACAACGACTGGGACTTTAACCGCCTTGCCTTCGTCAGCAGCTGCAGGTGTGTAAGTCACAACCCCTGTCTTAGGATCGATCTTAGCGCCCTTAGGAGCACCCTTGCCTAAAGCGAAAGTTGCGCCGGCTGGTGTGTCTACTGCTTTATTGGCGCTGTCTTTAAATGTTGGTGCTTTCGAAGCAGCTTCTTGACCAACATTGGCTTCAGTTGGGGCATAGCTTGGTTCTAAGGCATCCTTATCTTGTTGTTTCACCGTGATTGGGGCCTTAGATTCCGCCTTGAGTTCGCCATTCTTACCTGGAACAGTGACTTCAACCTTCTTACCGTCATGGTCTTTCTTGGTTAAAGGTGTTTCTGGCGTGTAGTTAGGTACGTCTTTGAGGCCAAGTTTAATGCCGTACTTGCCGAATTCTTCTGGGCCAACAACTTTTTCCGCGCCATTAGCATCGGTTAATTTCACCTGGGTGCCGGCTGGATCAAGCTTGTTGTCGCCTTCCTTGCCTTCAGTGTAGGCCTTCTTGGTTGGGTCTTGGACGATTTCAACCTTAGCGATTCCAACATTGGCTTCGTTGAAGGCTTTATCTTCGTAAACCGAGTGGTATTCGCGGGTGTCGCCTTTAAGCCCTTGTTCGATTGGGGTATCCTTGGCTAATTCATTGTCAAAGATTGGTTCCCATGATGACCATTTCTTAGCTGGGTTGTCTGCAACTGGGTTAGTTGGAACAACTTGGTCGAATTTCTCTTGGATAGCTGGATCGTTGAACTCGGTCCCCTTGAGAACGTCGAAGGCTTTCACCTTAGCATTGTCCACAAATTTACCAGTCACTGAACCATCTTTAGTATCCGCATTGAATTTCAGACGCACATAGCCTTCTGGAACTGGGGCGTTTGGATCAGTCACGTCCTTGATCTTGTCTTGGGCAGCTACATGGATTGGTGCAGTAGTATTATCCTTTGAGCCATCCTTGTAGGTGACAACGACTGGAACATCAACTGTCTTATCAGCGTCGCCGGCCTTAGGTGTGTATTTCACAACCCCTGTGTCAGGATCAATTGTTGCACCTGCTGGAGCGTTGTCGCCTAGAGCAAATTTAGCCCCGGCTGGTTTGGCGGTGTCCTTACCCGCCTTGTCGGTGAATTTAGGTGTTGAAGATGCTTCTTCGCCGACTTTGCCTGGGACTTCGGTGTAGACTGGATCAAAATTGTCTTTTTCTTCAACTTTGTCGTACTCAGCTACGAAAGTCACAGGTTTACCAGCTTCAAGCGGTGTAGTGTAGTCTGCTAAATCTTTAGCGTAAACTTTAGTATTTTCGTTGTTTGAATTTTCCTTCCAACCCTTGAATGGTTTAGCTGGGTCATTTGGCGTCACATTTGGAACGACTAATGGCGCAGCAGAACCCTTAGAGTCTGCAATAGCTTCTTGGATGGTCTTGCCTTCCAAGATGTCATAGTAAACTTCTTGGTTATTGCCATCGAATTTACCACCATTACCTGGCAAGAAGCTGACACGAACGTAGCCTCTCTTCACTTCGTCATCTTTGTTTACTTCCTTAACTGGTGGACGGGCCATGAAGGAATCCGCATAAAGGGCTTCGGTCAACTTATTGGCCTGGTTGTTAGAAGCGAAAATAGCTGATGTATAGATCACATCATCTTCTAAATCATTTGGCACGGTAATTGGAATTGAACCGTATTCACCCTTCTCATCAGTAGTGAATTCTGTTGCAGTTCCAACTGGCTTACCGTTTCTAAACCATCTTTGCTTGTAAGGTTGGCTTGGGTGAAGTCCCTTAGTGGATGATTGAGCAGTATCACCAGGACGAGCAAATTTCGCATTAGTATCGTAATTTGTTACATCATGAACTGGTTGAGCAGCCAACAGGGCAAATTGAATCCCGCTAATATCAGTCCCCGCATTTAATTGACCCCCGATAGAGTATGATGTTTGGAACATATTGTCTTCGTACATCTTCATCCAGGTGTCGCGGTTACCGGATAATGGGTAAACATAAGAGTAGTCGTAGTTGATATGGCGTGCCTTCAAGTTCACGATACCATCCCATGGCCGTGAATCTTTATGGGTCACTTCTTCATCTTTGACAACTGTTCCATATTCCTCATCGCTTACTCTATTGGCAACAGCAGCGATAGGATTTTGACGGTCTCTTGAAACGCCGTAAAGACCCTTGAATGGAATACGGAAGTTCCCGTCTTTATCAACCTTACCAACAACCGTTTCAGCAATGGCTGACCCCTTGCCATATTGTTGTTCGTATTCAGCAATGATTTGTTGTTGGGCTGCCTTGAATTGGTCATGGGTATAACCCTTGTTGGCTGTCTTCCAAGCATCGAATTGGCGGGCAACATGGTCGTTGACATATGAACCGACAACTTCCATACCAGTAGCCCAGATATCCCCGTTACCAGGTTGGCCGAGGTATTCGTTGGTTACCCCACCGTTTGTTTCGTTAACTTCATACCAAACCTTACCGCGCATTACCCCATAGTTACCGTCTTCTGGCCAGTAACCTTCAGGGGTATTGGCTCTTACCCATTGGTCTTCAGGTTTAGCTAACCAACCTTCAACGTTTGGTTTTCTTTGGTATTGGATAACCCCGTTAACAATCCGGTTGATACCAGCAGTGAAGTCCCAGTTTTCTTGGGTCCGGTCCAAACGAGTTTGGAAACGTGCCCCGTACATATCCCCGGACTTAACTACAGAATAACCTTCCATAGGTGACGCCCAAGTTCTTACCCCGAAGTTCGCATCGCCAGCTAATTTATACTGGGTCACCGAACCATCGGCTAAGATAACTGGACGGGATAAGTCAAAGATAAAGGATCCATCTGGTTTAACTACTGTATAGAAGATAGGGGAAACAACGCCCTTACCATCTTTCCATTGAAGATAAACTTTTTGGCCAGCAGCAGGTACATCGCCCTTATCTTTATCACCAAATGCCGGTTCATTTTCGATCCAGGCTTGACCACGGTAAATTTGGGTGGCTTCTGGATTTTGACCAGTGGCATCAATGGCGTCCGCTTCACTGGTTCCACCACCTGTAATGAGTTCAGTCCCGTTTGCAGCTTCGGCAGGGACATTGTCTGGAGTGTTGATTGGCAAGGTTAAAATATCATAACTCTTATCAGGATAAGTTACTTTCACATGAGCTTCCTTATCCCCTTTTTGAGGTTTTTTAACCCATTCATAAGTGGTTCCTTTAGGCAAGCTTGCCTTGTTAGAAACAGCTTCTTCAGGCTTCTTCTCTTCAATAGCACCAGCTTTTAAGCTAAAAGTTAAATCAGCTGTTGGAGCCGGTTCATTGGTATCTTTGGCTTTTTTATCTTCAGCAGCGAAGAATTTCAATTCGCCAGCTTTTTCGTTTTCGTCTGCGGCATAGTGACCAGCACGAGCTTCAGACTTCTTATCAGCCTTAGTTTTTTTCTCAGCTTTCTTCTCTTCAGCTTTTTCAGCTTTTGGCGCTTCTTCAGCCTTCTTATCAGCTTCTACCTTTTCAGCTTTTGGTGCTTCTTCAGCCTTCTTCTCAGCTTCTGCTGGTTTTTCAGCTGGGGCTTCTTCGGCCTGCTTCTCAGCTTCTGCAACAGGAGCTGCTGGCTCTGCTGGCGTTTCGGCTACAGGAGCGGCAGTTGTTTCAGCTGGTGCTTCAACTGCTACTGTATTCTTCTCAGCTTCGAGGGCTGCGGCTGCAGCGGCAGCTCGGCGCGCTTTTTCCTCTTCTGTTTCTTCCGGTTGTGTGAGGGCACTTGTATTGCCAGTTTCTGCTGCGGCTACTTCAACCACGGCAGCATCACTGGTAAACAGCAAACCAGCTGCGACCGCAACCGAGGCCACCCCGACACTGAGTCGTTTGATGGAATAGCGGTAGAACTTGTCTGCCTGCTTTTCCTTTTTGACCTGATAGTTATTCTTACCTACCATATGTCTCCTCCTTATAAAATAAACACAATGCAATAATGAAATATTTGTTTAAATGGATTATATAGTTCTTAATAAATGAATAAAAATAGCACAAACTTATTTCATGAAATCTATTTCTTGATACATGGACCAAAGATTGATTATACAGGCTTTCATATCGGTTACAGAAATTGGCTTTTATGATGAATTAATATAAGACCAGTTTTTGTCCTTAATCAGAACACTATTGTACTTTTGTTTGTCATTTATTGCCTTCCTGATTCAATCTTTGAATCACCATTGATCAATAAGCCTTGTCTATCAAGGTTTTCACTTTCCATCACTGGGGTTCTCTATTAAACAATCGAACATTATTGTGTTTTGTTATTATGCGGACCTATAATAGAAAAAATCCGATTAAACTTTCCTCTTCTTCCTAAGCCCAACTAGCACTAGCCCCGATCCCGCATTATCGCTTGCCTTAATGCCGGTGGTCCAAGGGAAACTGCATCTTCTCCTAGGTTAATGCAGTTTCTAGGCAAGATACTGCATCTTCTTCCGCGTTAATGCAGTTTCTAGGCGTGATACTGCATCTTCTCCTGCGTTAATTCAGTTTCTCTAGCCATTACTCCCTTTTTTTCTAACTTTTAGGATTTTTCATGATTCAAAAACTAAATCCTCACTATTTCACCTGAGAAAGTGACAGATTTTTGTGCTTATGTCGGTATCTCTCCCACTTACCGACAGAGCCCCTACCCTTATGTCAGTTTCTCCTTAAGATACGGACAAAACGCCTCTACTCTTGTCCGCTTCGCCACAAGATACGGACAAAACGCCATTTCGCTTGTCCGCACCACTACTCCTCTAGCTATCAGAGCCTCAACAATTGACCAATAAGCTACAAGACAGCCCCAGCCGTCTTGCTCCTCTTAATACACAAGGAAGGGAGGCACGCGCCTCCCCTCAACCCTATCAAAACAAAAAAGCACCCCGCTCCGTGCGAGGTGCTCAATCTGAAGGCTAGTCAGCAATCCCCATTGCGATTAGTCTTCTTTTTTCTTTTTGCCGAGGGCGAGTAAGCTGCCGACTCCGACGAGGGCGAGGGATAGGCCGCTCGTTAAACCTGCGATAGCGCCGGTTTGTGGGAGTTTGCTTTGGGCTTTGGCTGGAGCTTGTTGAGCTTTGCCTTGGTCCTTAGCGGCTGGCTTGAGTGCGACTTGACCTGGTTTAGCTGGGGTCTTGTCTTCTGTCTTACCAGGTTTTTCGACAGGGTCTTGAGCAGGTGCTGGCTCGTCCTTGGTTTCATCTTTGCCTTCTGGTTGAGGTTCAGGCGTTGGTCTTGGCGTAGGTGTCACGCCGCTGCCGCCCTTGCCTTCAACCGTCACAGTGACGGTGACGCTTTCGCTTGAACCATCAGGGTAGGTCACAATGATTGATTTTTCGATCGTGTCGCCTGGCTTGGCGTCGGCTGGGACTTCGACAACGACTGCGCCAGTTTCAGGGTCAACAGTGATGCCGGTTTCGCCTTGGCCTGGCTTGAAGCTGGTGCCGGCTGGTGGGTTCACGACTTTGCCGTCTTCATCTCTGAAAATTGGTTCGCCGACTTCCACCTTGGTGCCTGGTTGACCGGTACCTGGTTTGTATTCAGGCTCGTAGATGTCCTTGTCTTGCTTGGTCGCTGGGGTGTGTCCAGTAACCGTGGTTTCGACAGGGTCGCCGGTCCGAGTTTCCACACTGCCATCTGGATTGGTGTAGTCCTTAGATGGGATCACAGAAATCTTGTCGCCGCTGCCTTGGCGAGGAACTTCAATCGTGAAGTCGCCGTTTTCATCCGAAGTGCCGGTGCCGATGGTCTTGCCGTCCTTGTCTTTGACTTCAACAGTTGAATTAGGAACGGTGGTCTTACCAGTCACAGTGGTCTTGTCTGAACCAGGCTCGTTCTTGGCCCCTGGGTTAGTGATTTGTGGGGTTTCCTTAACGATGGTTTCAGCGCCACCACGCGGATTGCCTTGGTCATCCTTGACAGGTGTGAAGTTGCCCTGGTCATCCTTCTTGCCAGGTATGACAGTCACCTTGTCGCCAGGATTTTGCTTAGGTACGTCGATCTTAACATTACCCTTGTCATCGGAAGTGCCGGTGCCGATGGTATTTCCATCTTTATCCTTAACTTCGACTTCGGTGTTTGGCGTGGTCTTGCCGGTTACCGTGGTGGTGTCCTTGCCTGGTTCGTTTTCGGCGCCGGGCTCGGTCACACGTGGGAAGCTGTCTTGGTCTTTCGGATCGGTACCGCGGTCATTTTCCTCTTGGTCGGTCCAGCCGTCGTTGTCATCGTCCTTGTCGCCTTGGTCGATGCCTGGGACGCTTGGATTGTTTGGATCTTGAGGCATGCCCGTATCCTTGTCAGGTTGGCCGTCCTTGTCGGTATCGCGGTAAACAGTGATAGTCGATTCAGCTTTCACTGGGTTTCCATCTGCATCGTTGACAGGCTTGCCGTCTTTATCTAGGACAGAAACTTCAACCGTAATGGTCCGTGTTTCTTCTTTTGGTGACCAGTCAGTAATTTCAGGGCTACCGGTCACTTGGCCGCTTTCAGGATCTACGGTAAGACCTGGATAAGTGTCTTGGCCATCGATGGTCACTTTGACGCTGCCGCCTTCTGGAACATTGTCCGCTTGAGGGGTCACTGGGGTAATGTCCTTACCTTCCAGGGCGTTTTGTGATTTTGGTGTGACTTCCACGCCGACAACGACTGGAGCATCTTCACTAACGGTGGTTTCGACAGGGTCGCCGGTCCGAGTTTCTGTTGAGCCATCTGGATTGGTGTAGTCCTTAGATGGGATGACAGAAATCTTGTCGCCGCCTTCTTGGCGTGGCACGTCGATGGTAAAGTCGCCGTTTTCGTCCGAAGTACTGGTGCCGATGGTCTTGCCGTCCTTGTCTTTGACTTCAACGGTCGTATTTGGAACGGTGGTCTTACCGGTCACAGTAGTCTTGTCTGAACCGGCTTCGTTCTTAGCCCCTGGGTTAGTAATTTGTGGAGTTTCCTTGACTACGGTTTCAGCGCCACCACGCGGATTACCTTGGTCATCAGTGACTGGGGTAAAGTTGCCTTGGTCGTCCTTCTTGCCAGGAATGACAGTCACCTTGTCGCCAGGGTTTTGCTTAGGCACATCGATCTTAACATTACCCTTGTCATCGGAAGTGCCGGTACCGATAGTCTTGCCGTCTTTATCTTTGACTTCCACATCGGTGTTTGGCGTGGTCTTGCCGGTTACCGTGGTGGTGTCCTTGCCTGGTTCGTTTTCGGCGCCGGGCTCGGTCACACGTGGGAAGCTGTTTTCATCTTTACCGTCCGTCCCACGGTCTTTTTCTTCTTGGTCGGTCCAGCCGTCGTTGTCATCGTCCTTGTCACCTTGGTCGATGCCTGGGACAGTTGGGTTGTTTGGATCTTGCGGCATGCCAGTATCCTTGTCAGGTTGGCCGTCCTTGTCGGTGTCGCGGTAAACAGTAATGGTTGATTCAGCTTTCACTGGGTTGCCATCTGCGTCACGGGCTGGATTACCATCCTTGTCTTGGACTTCGGCGGTTACCGTAATGGTCCGGGTTTCTTCCTCAGGCGCCCAGTCGGTGATTTCCGGTTGGCCGGTCACTTGGCCGGTTTCTGGATCAACCGTCAGACCTGGATAGCTGTCTTGGCCATCGATGGTCACTTTGACGCTGCCGCCTTCTGGCAAGTTCTTAGCATCTGGCGTCACTGGGGTAATGTCCTTACCTTCCAGGGCGTTTTGTGATGTAGGGGTCACTTCCACGCTAGATTCTGCTGGTGTTTCAGCCGGATTTGGATTCGTTACGGTCACTTTGACGGTTCGTTGGATAGCCTCGTCAGTTGGTTGACCTTGATCATCTTTTTGTCCAGTACCAGTCGAAGTAATTTCAACAGGGATTTCCACAACTTTTTCTCTTTCGCCTGGTTGGAAGTCCACATTTGGTGTACCAACTAAATTACCGTCTTCATCAACAGAGAGACCGTCGACTGGAGCTGGGGTTGAGACCTTAGCACCTGGTTTGTTTGGTGTAACAACCTTGGTGTCAGCTGGGACTTCTTGGCCGTTAGTGGCTGTGACGTCAGTCGTTTGCGCATCGAGGCCGTCCCATACTTTAGACGCGTCATCGTCGGTGTCTGGGATGCCGTCATTGTCATCGTCTTTGTCGGTCTTATCGGCTTGGCCGTCGCCGTCTGTGTCGCGGAGAACAGTGACATTGATCGGCTCAGTCGCTTCATTGCCCGCTGGATCGACTGCCTTGACGGTCGCTGAGAAGTCACGGGACTCATCTTGGTCGTCTGCCCATTGAACCGTCCCCGCTGGAACCGTTCCTTCGATCTGCTTGGTCTCAGGGTTGTAAGTCAAGCCCTCAGGTAGGCCGTCAACCGTCACTGTCGCTTCAGGATCATCGGTCGTTACAGAAACAGGGTCGATTGGCTGACCTTCTGTCGCTTGGATATCCTTGGCTGACACGGTGATGGATGGAGCGGTGGTGTCGGCTGGTGTCACAGGCGTCGCAGTCGCCACAAAGTCCTTAGGCGCTGAGATCACTTGACTTGGATCTTCATTCCATTGAGGATTTTCATAATTTTCCTTAGCTGTTAAGCTTGGAATTTCTTCAGCAGAAAGGCTGGCTTGGTCTTTGACATCATAGGCCTTCTTGCCAAAGTTATTAACCCCTTCCCCAGCTGTTAAAGTCACGCGGTGGTAACCTTCCGGAGTTGCTTCATCTTCCTTGCCAGTCCGGTCGATCACATCTGGTGCTGACACTTTGACTGGAGCTGTCACTTGGTCTTGGGACCCATCTTCATAAGTGACAGTAACTGGCACTTCAATCGTTTCCCCAGGTTGCTTAGAAGTTTCTGAAGCTGGAATGGTGATAGCACCGGTATTTGGATCGATGGATGCACCACGGGTTGGTGTAGTGATGGTGAAAGCTGGTTTGGCAGGGTCTTTGGAAAGTGGGACATTGTTGAAGTCAACGTCTGTTTCCTTACCTTCCAGATCAACTTGTTTAAAGTTTGGTTGTTGACCAGTGAAATCCTTACCAAATTCTGCTTCTTCTGATGCGTAGTTTGGTTGATACTTCTCTTGATCTTGACGATCATCTTTAATGGTAATTTCTGCATCTGCTGGTAGGCGTAAACCATTGTCAAAGGCAACTGATACTGGAACAACAATCTTTTGGCCAGGTTTAAGCTTAGCTGTTTCTGATGCTGGAACAGTAACTACACCTGTGTTTGGATCAACTGAAACTTGAATATCTTGTCCATCAACATTAACTGTTTCAAGAGGTTTATATTCTACTTGCACTTGGTCATTTTCATCAGTTGTAACAACACGCTCTACGTATTCATACTTAGGCGCATTTTGCCCTTGATATTTTGGTTCGTATTCTTTACCATCTTTATCCACAAATTTTGGCGTATCAGTTTTTGCTTCTTCGCCAGCTATTGTTTCAATTGGATGATATTTGACGCCTGGTGTTGCAATAAAGGAGTCAGCAGCCAGTGCTTCACCTAGGTCATCAGCGTTACTATTGCCATAGAATACAGCAGATGAATAGTTGGCAGGAACTGCTAAGTCAGCAGGAACCGTCATAGGTACTGAACCAATGCGTCCAACTTCATTACTATTTACTTCAACTGCTTCACCAATTGCTTTACCATCTTTAAACCATCTTACCTTGTATTGTTGGTTTGGAAGTAAACCTGCAGTTTCATTTTGAACTTCTTGGCCTGGTCGAGCAAAATTGCTTTGGCTATCAAACTCTTTAATATCATGGAGAGGTTGTGCAGCTAGCGCCGCAAAATTTACATTAGAAATATTATCTGCTGCAAGGTTATTTACCCCAACAGGTAAAGTACTATTATTGGTTAGGGCTTCAAACATATTATTCTGTGATGCATTACCCCAAATAGCATAATTATCAATCAATGGAGCAACATACATATAGTCTGTATTAATGTGACGATGTTTTTGCCCAACAGTACCATTCCACTGCATTAAGCTGCTATGGTTAACATCTTCATCACGCACAAGTTGACCATACTCTTCATCCGTAATCGTATGCGACACACTGGCACCAGAGTTTTGTCTGTAAGGACTAATCCCATATAGACCTCTGAATGGTAAGTAGTAGTCGCCATTGCTGTCTACTTTACCAACAACTGTTTCTGCAATATGAGAACCCTTACCATTTTCCGCTTCATATTCACGAATAATAGTTTCCTGAGCTTTTCTCAAATCTTTAACGCCATGGTTAGGATTCGCTTCTTTCCATGCATCAAAACGACGTGCAATCTCATCGTTCACATAAGAAGCCACAACTTGTGTCCCGGTTGCATTAACGTCCCAGGAGTCCTTCTTCCAACCTTCAGCGATTGACCCCATAGGATCCCCGTTTTCATACCAGACTTTCCCTCTTACGGTACCGTAATTACCAACATCTGGCCAGATACCGTCTTCATTTGGTGATGTTGTCCATTGATCTTTTGGTTTAACCAACCAATCGTTCATTAAGATTTTTTCTTGAAGGGCAACTTGACCATCGACAATACGGTTAATTCCGGCTGTAAAGTCCCAAGATTCATTGACACGATTCAAACGTTTGTGGAACCCATATTTGTGGTCACCAGGTTTAATAACATTATATTTTTCGGGATCAGGGTTCTGTGCCCAAGTTCGAATAGCGAAATCACCATTACCAGCTAATTGGAAGTGGTGAATGTTACCAAATTGATCAACTTCTGGTTTTTCAAAGTTAAAAGTAAAAGTACCATCTGGCCGTGAAGTTGTCTTATAGACATTAGAAACATAACCATCGGAGTCTACCCATTGTAGGAAGACATTGACGCCACCAATTGTTTCCTTACTTGGATTATTTAATTTATTGTAACGGTAAACATAGGCAGTCCCGGAGTAGGATTGTTTATCCCCTTTTTGACCAGGTGAGTAAATAGCGTTCGCTTCTACTTCTTGTAGGTCAACTGAACGGGTTGAAACATCTGCTTTCTTATTTCCGTTAGATTCTTCAGATGGCTTAGCGTCAGCTGTTTCAACTTCAGGCTGATCTTCAGTAGAAGCCGCGTAAGCTGTCACTTTGCCAGCATGATCTGATTTAGAGTCTTTCTCCACAGTATTTTCTGAAACAGGATTTACTGTTTCGGCTTCTTTATCTGCTGGTGCTTCTGTTAAAGCTTTTTCTTCTACAGGCGCTTCTTCTGTTACTGGAGCTGCTTCAGGAGCAGGTGTTTCTTCGATGGCAGATGTTTCTTCAGACGCAGGGGCTTCATCCGCCACTGGAGTATCTTCACTCACTGGAACTTCTTCCTCTGCAGGTGCATCTTCTCCAGCAACCGGAGTAACTTCTTCACTTGCATTAGTATCTTCTGCGGCTGCTGCTTCAACAACAACAGCATCCCCTGCAAATAATAGTCCGGCTGCTACCGCTACAGAAGCTACGCCAACACTTAAGCGCTTAATTGAGTAGCGATAAAATTTATTACTTTGCTTCTCCTTTTTCACTTGGTAGTTATTTTTTCCAACCATAGCTTTCCTCCTATTTTTAGTCAAAGCATATAATATCTTGCAATAAAGTTTTTGCTAGAAATAAATAATTGCCACTAGCGAGAGATTGCGTCACTTTAGTTATGAACTCTTAAGGAATATCTATAAAAAACCTTAAATACAAATAGGCTAGAATTAGCATCAGACCCATTCTTCTACATGAATATTAGCTCAATCGTCAGATCTTTCGGCAAACAGACTAATTATTATTTCTAACGCCACTTCACCAAATGTAATCCATTTGACAAAACTATCGTACAAAAAAAAAAAAAAAAAAAAAAAAAAAAAAAAA
>NZ_KV797938.1:49622-51281 GCF_001809535.1 Aerococcus sp. HMSC062A02
AAAAAAAAAAAAAAAAAGGCAATAAAAAACAAGTTTTTTATTGCCAATAGCTAATCATCAAATGCTCAAAAAGGCATAAAATGATGTAAAAAGAGTTAAAAATAGGCTTTTATGCCTATTTTTTCGGTTTTCTCATTATATTTTAACTAAATAATAATACATATTTTGTACATAAAATTCCCTTTAAACTAGTCTGGATCCATCTAGTCGAATACATTATTATCCTAAAAATATATTTTTTCTCCATAGGCATTCATATATTTATAAGTAGGATCAAATCAATTTATTTATGATAATAATAGTTTAAATCTAATCAAATAAAAAACGGTAAAGCAAAATAACTTTACCGCTAGATCTACCGACGCAATGTTAGGAATTAAACAAAACTATTCGTGAGTTTTTGGAGAGTCGGTAGAAGATGTGGCATACGAAAGACCACTGTTAAATTAAATCATACATTTCCCTCTTTGTAAAGCTTTTACCTATCTTTAATATAAAAAATTACATGATATTCATTTAACATTCAAAGCGCAATTCCAAAAGCTCAATGTCTTAATAAGGCGAAAAAAATACCCCCAGGAGCCACAACTCCCGGGGGTATTGTGTTAGTTATGAACGCCATCATCGCGTTCCACACATTTATTATAACACATAAACTCAAAAGAGGAAGCCATCAAGCTCCTCTTTTTTAATATTAATGTCATTCAGCTTGATGAACAGGAGTTGAGCCTTGGAATTGGGTATCAGCATGGTGTGAGAAAATCTAGGACTTACAGGCTAGCAATTTGCTTTTAACGGCTCTCTCTGCAAATAGAACATAACAATTTGCATACAGGAGCTCTGAACGCAAATAAGGAGTGGCTATTTGCATGCAGGAAGCTCAAAAGCAAATAGAAGGCAGCAAATTGCACATAGGAACTTTGAACGCAAATTGAAGCCGGCAATTTACTGAAAGTAGTCCACAGCCTACGAATTCACCTCTAATTGAACCTCTAAATATCCAACAATCAAAGTCAAAACGAAACTCACGCTCCCTAGCACCAGTTAGATCAAGGGGAACAATAAAAACCAGGCACAATCACCTGGTCTTTATCTGAGCAGCCTCTCCATTCATTACACTTGAAATAGCTAACTGCTATGCAATAATAATTTACTTTAGAATTGTGAGTAGGAGTGGAGTTTTGAAGTTGGTCCTTAGCCATGAAAAAGCAAGTAAAGCGAATTACGGAGCGTAGGCGTCAGCCGTACGGTCCGTTTGAGATTTGCTAGGCGAGAGACCGAGGCTCGAGCCGGTGCTGCTTTAGCCGTTGGAGCATTAGCGACTTACGGATAAAGTACAAGACGGCGAAAGCCGTTCTTGAACCTCCAAAGTTCAAGGACCAAATTCAAAAACGAAACGGATGCTCACTAGCACCATTTACTCATCTTATCTCGGTCAGGCTGAAGCTAGCAAGCCACACTCAGAGGATCCGTTTGTGTGTTGGTTGCTGACAATCCACACTCGGAGTTTCCGCTTGTGGATTAGCTACTAACAAGCCACACTTGGGCTTTCTGTTTGTGTGTCGGCTGCTATCAACCCACACTTGAAGGGTCTGTTTGAGGGTTAGGGAACTGTTCGAACTTAACCGCGCTCCTTCACACCCTGTCTAGTCGGGTTCG
>NZ_KV797939.1:0-31796 GCF_001809535.1 Aerococcus sp. HMSC062A02
GCTAATCTTAGTATGTTTGCTTGTTCATGGCTAACGATCACTTTCAAGCTCCACTCTTGATCAAAAATAGCTGATGTAAAAAATAGTACTTGAAATATTAAAACTTAAAATGAGAAGTCTTAAAATTTAAGCGACCGATGGATGATCTATTAAGGATCTCCCATCGGTCGTGAACTAGCTGGTAGAGCTAGCTTTATATAAGAGGAACTGGAGTTTTTCCGGCTCCTCTTTTTCTTTATCGTATCGTCTTGCTTAGCGCTCTTCTTGGTCTAAGGTTTCCTGGATCAGATGGAGGTTCTCTTCGGTGTAGAGGTCGATAAAGGTGCCCTTAGTGCCAAGTGACTGGGAGGAGAGGATATTGGCGGATTCCATCTTGCGGATGCCGTTAACAATGATGGACCGGGTCAGACCCTCTTTTTCCGCTAAACGTGAGGCAGTGAAGCGGAAGCTAGGCTCGGTTTTATCCTTTAAGATTGTCCGCATAGCAGCCAATTCGGAGAAGCTCAAGGAAGCCACTGCCTTTTTGGCCATCAGTCGGTTCTTTTGTTGGCGGTCTTCTTGCTGGTGAAGGAGGTTTTCAATTTCAATAGCCAGGATCGTCGCAACATATTCTCCTAGGATCATATCACCGGCATCAAAGGCATGTTTTTTACGTGCTAGGATCAGATAGCCCAATCCCCGCCCATGGCCGATAATCGGAATAATCGTCGTCTTACCATTAGGAAAATTGGCCGCATATTCATTGGCAAAAATAGTACGTTCATCTTCAACGGGGATATTGGTCAGGGTAACGGTAAGTTCTTGGACCCGCTTCATGTAATTGGGGTCTAATTGCTTCTCTTCCATCATTTGATGGGTCCGAGCACTGTTAATGTCATCAAAGATAGACAAATAACCGAGCAGCTGGCCTTCGTAATTTAATAGGTAGGCATTGACTGCGAGAATTTCAGAGATTTCTTCAACTAAACGCTGGAAAGGAAAATCGCTGCCCTTGTCTTCTGAAATAATATCTTCGGTTTGAACGACACGTTTAACTTGGCGAATTTTATCTAATACTTCCTGAATTTCCATAATCTTAATCCTCCTGAGATGATCGGTTTGAATTGTCCCCTTGGCGCTGGGCCCGCGGGTGAAAAGTCATATAATTCTGACGTAGGCTTTCCTTAGAAAGATGGGTGTAGATTTGGGTAGTGGAGAGGCTGGAGTGGCCCAGTAGCTCCTGGACAGTCCGAATATCTGCTCCATGGTTCAATAAATGGGTGGCAAAGGAGTGGCGGAGTTTGTGGGGGTGGATGGCCAGCTGGGAGGCACTCCGTTTGACAATCTGCTTGAGAATGTAGGCAATCCCCTCACGGCTGAGCCCCTGTCCCTTGTAGTTAACAAAAACGAGCTGGTGGTCTTCGCCAGACTTAGCTAGGAGCTCTTGGCGTCCCTCAACTAGATAGGTCTGTAAAGCCTCCTTACAAGGCCCACCGAACGGCACATAGCGGTCCTTGCCCCCCTTACCGTGGAGGAGCACGACCATGGCGTCCAAGTCAACTTGGTCTAAGCTAAGTTCCGTGCATTCACTAACCCGGGCGCCTGTTGCATAAAGAAATTCGAGAAGAGCTCGGTCCCTCTGCTGGAGTGCTTCAGGACCTTGGACGGCTTCGAATAGAGCGAGCAGCTCCTCCTCATAAAAAAAGTCCGGCAGGTGCAAGCCTTGCTTGGGCGAATGAACATATTGAAAAGGATTGTTATCGACCCAACCGGATTCTTGGAAGAAAGTAAAAGCAGACCTTAAACTACTCAAACGTCTGGCAAGCGATGACTTGGCCAGGTCCTTTTTTTGTAATTGGAATAAATAGCGGCGGATATCTTGATAAGTCAAATCTTTTAAATCGTTTACATTTGCTTCCGATAGAAAGTCCGCAAATTCCTCAAGGTCATGCTGGTAGGCTAGGAGCGTTTCTTCACTATAGTGTCTTTCATTTTTAAGATAGTTTAGGAAAGCTTTTCCTTTTGCTGTCAACTCGATGGCACTCACCCTCTTTTACCTAAATATTATAACACAAACAAAGAGATAAAATCATCCAAAGTCGGAAATTGATTTTATCTCTTCGAATAAATAGTTTTTAATTTATTTTGCTATAGCAAAAAAGTGATTAAGAGGCAGAACTAGAAACTGGGGAGAAATTCTAATTATCCCCTTTTTGCTCGCTTTCTTGGTAGTCGCATTGGCTACATTTGACTTGTTTACTCCCCCGCTTTTTCTTTTCAACGAGGTAGTTTTGGCAAACTGGACACTGCCGACCAATGGGCTTGTCCCAAGAAGCAAAGTCGCAGTCAGGATAGCGGCTACAGCCGTAGAAAATACGGTTCTTTTTCGATTTCCGCTCAATAACTTGGCCTTCTTGGCACTTAGGACAGTCAACACCAATTTCCTTGACAATGGCCTTAGTATTCCGACAGTCAGGGAAGTTAGAGCAAGCGTAGAATTTGCCATAGCGTCCCAATTTAATCACCATGGGATGGCCACATTTTTCGCAGTCGAAACCAGCGGGCTCATCTTTGATGACAATTTTTTCAATTTTTTCCTCAGCGTTTTCCAAGTCCTTGGCGAAGGGTTGGTAGAAGCGGTCGATGACTTCCACCCACTCTTCCTTGCCCTCTTCAATCTTATCCAGCTCATTTTCTAGGCTGGCCGTGAAGTTCACGTCAACAATGTCTGGGAAATAAGTGGCAACAAGTTGGTTGACGATTTCACCGAGCTCGGTCGGCTCAAAGCGCCGAGCTTCGATCTTAACATAGTAGCGTTTGATCAGGGTTTCAATAGTTGGTGAATAGGTCGATGGCCGCCCGACGCCGTTTTCTTCCAAGGTTTGGATGAGGCTAGCTTCCGTATAGCGGGCTGGAGGTTGGGTAAAGTGTTGCTTAGGATCTAAGCTGACACTCTTTACAGTATCCCCATTAGCTAAGTCAGGGAGCGGATTATCCTTTTCCTTTTTCTCAGCGTAGACTTTTTGATAACCTTCAAATTTGATTTGTGAACCTGTTGCCCGGAAAGAAACTTCTCCTTGGACAATGTCGCAGCCTACTGTGTCATAGATAGCAGGCGCCATTTGACTGGCCATAAACCGGCACCAGATAAGGCTGTAGAGCTTGTACTGGTCCTTGGTCAGGTAAGATTCGATGGACTGAGGGGTCCGGTCGGGAGCTGAAGGACGAATGGCTTCGTGAGCGTCTTGGGCATTGCTGTTTTTGGCCTTGTTTTGCCCTTGCTTACCCAGGTATTCCTTACCGTAAGTGTTAGTGATAAAGTCACTAGCCCCTTCTTTGGCGACATCAGCGACCCGGGTGGAGTCGGTACGCATGTAGGTAATCAGACCAACGCTTCCCTTGCCAATATTAATCCCTTCATATAATTGTTGGGCGATCATCATGGTCTTCCGGGTCCGGAATTTAAGCCGCTTAGAAGCTTCTTGTTGGAGCGAAGACGTGGTGAAAGGTTTTTGTGGCTTTCTTTGCCGTTCCTTCTTAGTCAGGTTGGCAATGGTGAATTCATCTGATGTGATGTGGGCCATCAACTGGTCAACATCTTGCTTGTTCTTTAGATCGAGCTTTTTGCCTTTGAATTTAGAAGCATTGGCTTTAAACTTTTCTCGGCCCTTCTTAAATTCCCCGTCAATAGACCAGTATTCTTCTGGTTTGAAATTGCGAATTTCCTTTTCACGTTCAATGATTAAGTGTAAAGCGACCGATTGAACCCGTCCAGCAGACAGTCCTTTTTTGACTTTGGACCAGAGAATCGGTGACAGGCTATAGCCCACCAAGCGGTCGAGGATCCGGCGCGCCTGTTGGGCATCTACCAGGTCATTGTCGATCGGCCGGGCGTGCTTGAAGGCCTCCTTGACGGCTTCCTTGGTAATTTCATTATAGGTCACCCGGATTTTATCCTTAGGGTCTAGGCCTAGAATATAGGCCAGGTGCCAGGCAATAGCCTCCCCTTCCCGGTCCGGGTCGGAAGCCAGATAAATTTTTTCTGCTTTTTTCGCGTATTTCTTCAATTCTTTAATAATGGGGCCCTTGCCCCGAATGGTAATATAGTAAGGATCATACTCATTTTCGATATCGATCCCCATCTTACTCTTAGGAAGGTCCCGCAAGTGGCCCTTACTTGCGACCACTTTGTAATTTCTGCCTAAATATTTTTCAATGGTTTTCGCCTTAGTCGGTGATTCCACAATGACAAGGTACTTATAAGCCAAAAGAATAACTCCTTTCGAATTTACCCGACAGGATAATAAGAAGATGCTGGAAAAGGCTGAAGTGTCGGATAAGCTGTCAAATTGATTCTCATATTATGCCATTCAAGATTCTTTGTCAAATATAAAATGATGGCAAGAGAAAAAAATTGCTTAAATTGTCCCTTATTATAGTAGAAATGATTCAAAAAAGATGGCTATACTCTTCCAGGATATCTTGACTGGTCAAAATCAGCTTAGCCCCTGCCTGGATCAATTCATTGGTCCCCCGAGAGAGCGGCTGGTTGATGGGACCAGGTACGGCAAAGACATCTCGGTTAGCCTGCAAGGCATAATTCGCTGTAATCAAAGATCCACTCTTATGCCCCGCTTCGACTACTAGGCAGGCGGCAGAAAGGCCCGCGATAATTTCATTGCGGTAAGGAAAGTGCCAGCGCTTGGCACCCGCATGGTAAGGCAGGGCCGAAACCAGCAAGTGGTCGCGTGCAATTTGACTTTGCAGCTTGGCATGGTTGTCTGGATAAACTTGACCCAAGCCAGTCCCGATAACCGCAATGGTTTTCCCTTGCTCTTCCATAGCTATCTGATGAGATACGCAATCAATTCCATTTGCCAATCCGCTAACAATGACTAATTTCTTAGCGACTTCTGGTAGGAAACTTTCTAGTGCTTCTTGGCCATAAGCCGTCATTTTACGGCTACCAACTACCGCTAGGGCTAGGCGTTTTAATAAAGTAAGGTCTCCCTGGCAGAAGAGGACAAGGGCTGGTTTATGGGTTTCTACAAGTCCCTCAGGATAGGCAGCGTCTCCTAGGACAAGGGGCACGACCCCCTCTTTTTGGTAGAGGTCTTGGAAATAGGCCGGTGGGTAGTGGGCGGTAAAGTCTTGCCATTTGTTATAGTGTTTGGCTGGGATCTTCACTCTTTCTCGGTCAGGATCCTGTAATAACCGCAGGCGCTCGCTATAGGGAATGAGGCCCGATTCAGTCAGGTAAATCACTTGCTGGCGGCGGCTTAGCTTGTTAAACATCTTATCAACTCCTTCATTCATATATAAACGAAAGAGAGCCCAGTTCATCAAGTGATTTATTCATTAAATAAAATCTTTAACCGGTGCAAAGCTTTTGCGGTGGATGGGACAAGGGCCGTACTTGGCTAGGGCCTCTAAGTGGACCTTAGTTCCGTAGCCTGCATGTTGGTCGAAACCATATTCAGGATAAAGATCGGCATAGTCTGCCATGAGACGGTCCCGGTACTCCTTGGCATAGATCGAAGCCGCAGCAATGGAATAAATTCGCGCATCGCCTTTGATAATCGCCTCTTGGGGCTGGCTGATTCCCGGTATAGTTACCGCATCAACTAGAACGTAGGAAGCCTGGGGTTGGAGCTGGTTAACAGAAGCCGCCATCGCTTCCTTAGTCGCCTGGAGGATATTAATGTGGTCAATGCGATCAGCGGGACTGAAGGCAATCTCGCAGGCCAGGGCATACTTATCGATATCAGCAACCAAGCCCTGGCGCTTCTTATGGGAGAGCTGCTTGGAATCATTGAAGTAAACAGCTGGCATATCTGGGGGCAAAATGACTGCGCAAGTGACAACTGGCCCAGCCAGGGGTCCCCGCCCCACTTCGTCAACGCCAGCAATATAGGCATAGCCCTGGGCCCTCAGCTGGTCTTCATAGGCTCTCAACTCTTGGATCGCTGCTCCTTCTTCTTGGGCCCGGTCGATGCGGCGCTGGTAAGTCTTGAGGACCTGCTGGACCCCCTTGCGCTCGTCTTGGCTATAGGGAGCCAGATCTTCCGGCCTCAGGTTCGCTCCCTTGGCTTGGAGTCGGTCCTTAATAGCTTGGATGCTCTCGCGCTTAGTCATTATCAGCTGCCTCCTGAGCCATTTGATAGTCCGCCACTCGGTCCAAGGTCAGCCGGCTAATGGCTCCATCTTGGAAATCCTTGATGATTTTTTCTGAGGCTCGGTCATAATCATCTAAGAAGCCCATCTTTTCCGTTAGGGTCATGAGGAGTTCCGGATAAGGAGGGTGAACCTGGTCGGCTGCAATGGGATACTTGGCCTCGATGACACCGGGATAATAGTCCATGAGGAAGGCTAAAGCATAGAGGGCGATGTCATCGTTGTAGTAATGGGTCTGCTTAATCGCTGTACAGAGGGCTAGACGCGTCCCTACTTCTGGGTCTTCAAACTTAGGCCAGAGGATACCCGGCGTATCTAATAGTTCAAAATCCTTATCAATTCGAATCCATTGTTGGCCCTTAGTGACACCGGGCTTATTCCCAACTTGGGCCTTTTTCTTTTGGGTAAACTGGTTGATAAAGGTGGACTTACCTACATTGGGGATCCCCACAATCATGAGGCGGACCGCTTGGTGTTTGACTCCCTTGGCCTGCCACTTGTCCCGCACTGGAGCTGTCCAGTCGTAGAGCTTTTTCTTAAAGCGTTTCATTTCCTTGGGGTTTTTACTGTTTAAGGCGCAAGCCTGGCTGCCATCTTCTTGGTTGAGCAGGTCTAGCCAAGCCTGGGTTTCTTCTTTATCGGCTAGGTCTGCTTTGTTAAGGACAATGATCCGGGGCTTGTCTTGGATAATCTGATCGATCATCGGGTTCTTACTGCTTTCGGGCACCCGGGCATCCCTGAGTTCGATCACATAATCGACTTGGCTCAGGTGGTTTTGAACCTCTTTCTTGGCTTTGGCCATATGTCCAGGATACCATTGAATTGTTGCCATCTTCTTTCACTCCTTTATAGCTTGTCATTAAAAAGGGAGGCAGGCTGCCTCCTTAAAATTTATTCTTGAATCTTGCCAAAGTCAGATAGGGGCCAGAATCTAAAGTTGGTGGTCCCTTCGACTTGGTCGCTGTGGACGAAGCCAAAATAGCGGCTGTCCTTTGAAACGGGACGGTTGTCACCGAGGACAAAGAATTCTCCTTCAGGTACCGTTTTTTCATTGGTCAATTCTTCGAGGGTGAAGTTCTGGGTCACCAGCTGGCCGGGATTAGCGGCTTTTAAGGGTTCCAGATATTCCTCAGCGACGGGCTCTCCATTCACATAGAGTTGGTTGTCCTGGTATTTAATCGTATCGCCAGCCTTACCAATCACCCGTTTGATGTATTTTTCATTTGGGGCATCGGGGCCCGGGAAGACGACAATATCCCCTCGATCTGGTTCAGCCAAGCGATAGGCGATGGCCATATCCCCATTGTGGAGGGTAGGCGCCATGGAGTCACCCGAAATATTAATCGGGAAGGCAATGTATTTTTGCACCCCTAAAACTAGGACAACCGCAATGAGAATTGGGAGGATAAAAGAAATTACTTCATTAAAAAATCGTTTCATCAATTTGCCTTCTTTCTAAGCTTGCGCCAAGACGTCAATGGCCTTATCCAACTGGCTATCATTGGCTTTAATCTTCTCTTGCATCTTTTGGGTTAAACGCAGGGCGGTTTCTCCGTCCACTTCCCCTGTGGCCTTCAAGCCGGTTTCTTCCTGGACGGTTTGAACCGCTTCAACGGTGTCTTGGTCGTAACGGCTGCTTACCTGGTCTTCGCTGAGATAACCCAAGCTATGGAGGATCTTTTGAATATTGAGGACGGCTTCAGATTGCTGGCCCGCCTTGTAGTGCTGGCTCGTATCAATTAGGGTCAGTTTAGCATAGTCTGGCAGGCTTTGCTCAATATCTGGCTGGATGCCCTTCTCATTGATCCAAGTGCCGTCAGGGGTCAGCCATTTCGCTACAGTGACCTTCATCTTCCCATTCTTATCAAGGGGGAAGACAGTCTGCACGGAGCCCTTACCATAAGAATTCTGGCCCACGACCGGCACTTGACCGCTCTGTTGGAGGGCGCCGGCTAGGATTTCACTCGCACTGGCCGAGCCTTCGTCGATTAAGACAACGAGAGGAGCTTGGATCTTAAAGTCGCCCAAGTCTTGGCTATTGGCCTGGTAGACTTGCTCTTCCCCCTGGTTGTCTTCCACCCTCAAAATGGTCTGCCCATCTTCGAGGAAGATATTGGCAACCTTCAAAACAGAAGGCAGGAGGCCACCAGGATTACCCCGCACATCTAAGACGAATTTTTTAGCGCCCTGCTTTTGCAGGTCCTTGAGGCTTTGAACAAGTTCGTCGTAGGTCGTTTCTGAGAATTCGGAGATTTGGATATGGCCGACGTCAGGTGCTTGGTCCATAAGACGGGCATGGACGGTTTCGATAGGGATTTCATCCCGCTTCACCTTGACCGTCTGCTCTTGGTCCCCCCGCTTAATCTTCAGCTCGACCTCTGTCCCCTTCTCGCCACGGATCAACTTAACCGCTTCCTCAGTAGACAAGCCCTTGGTTGACTTGCCATCGACTTCGAGGATGATATCATTAGCCTGTAAGCCAGCTTTTTCAGCGGGTGAATCCTTGATGGGGCTGATAATCGTAAGCCAGCCATTCTCGGTGGTGACTTGGGCGCCAATCCCTTCAAAACTACCCTTGATGGTTTCATCCAAACTCTCTGAAGCAGCACCGGTCAAATAAGCGGTATAGGGATCACCTACACTATCTGCCATTCCCGCCATAGCGCCATTCACGGCTTCCCCCTTCTTAACTTCTCCAATATATTGGTCGTTCAAGATTTGGTAGCCATACTGGAGCTTGCGCAGGTCCGCAGCCGATAGGGCCCGGTCTGAAGATAGCAGCTCCCAGGGTAAACGGCCTGTGGTATAGGTATTGGTTCCTAGGATACCCAGGACCAGTCCAACTGACAGGCAGAGAACGCCCTGGCCGACTCTTTTTTTGCCCAGCTTGCCTGTATTTTTAGGGCTTGCTTTAGCTTGGTCACTTGTTTGCGTGTATTTATCTTCCTGCATGTGAGCCTACTTTCTAACCTTGTTCATAGTCATAGGCCTGCCATAAGTCATCAAAACATGAAATGTAATCGGCATAGTCACTATGGCCTTCAATATAGCGGCTGATTTCATCGAATTCCTTACTGTCGCGGGGAAAATCCAGGTCGCGATAAACTAGGTCAGCAAAAGCTTCCTTCTGGTCGCTCTCTAGACTGCCCCGCCCTCTAAATCGTTCCACATAGCGATAAAATGAAAGTGACATCGTCTTCCTCCTCTACTGGCCTTGTCGGTAAGCTTCTATTTGTTCTACAGCATAAGGCAAAGGCAGAGAAAAGGCAAGTTTGATCTGATTATTAGGCAGGTCAATCGCTTGCGCTGCGATAGCGACTTGTCCTTTTGCTGAAACTTGGTCGAGGCGGACAATTAGACGCTCCTGGTCCCTATCCACACTGAGTGGCACATGGTCGGGAATGAGCCGGCTAAAGAGCGCTAGACTAGTTCCAACGGGCAAGTCCAATCCTTCTACTTCAATCGCTTCGATGGCAAGACCAATATTCCCGTCATTCTGGGCTTCTGCCTGGGCACGAATCTCATAAGACAGTCCTTGTCCTAAGATCTCAAATTGGCCTAATAAATGGACCTGATCGTCCAAGTGGAGGCGGTAAGGCACCTGGTCGCCAGCTAGGAGGGCCTGCATGAGAACGTTGAAGCTCTCCCTAGTGAGCTGGGTTTCAGCTTGGATGGTCTCTTCCGTTTGGGCTAGCTCTCCCTGGTCAACCGGTTCATAAGAGGGCCGGATACTAGAGAGGACAAGGATGACGCCAAGTACCAGAGCCAGGACTAAGCCGAGGAGAATAAAGAAGGCCCGGCGCCAGCCATTGCTTTGTCTTGTCATCACTTAACCTCCCGTCGGTAAAAAATAAAACGATGCGGGTAAGGATTCTTATCGTCAACTGCGCCCTTGATTTCCGCATAGCTGTAGAAATCACTGAGGTCGGGATCCATGACCGTATCCCCTGCCACGGCATGGTCGATATAAGTTACCCGTAATTCATCTAAATAAGGCCAGAAGCTTTGGTAAATCTGCTTACCGCCGATAATATAGACATCTTCCTTCTTGGCGAGTTCTAGAATTGGATCGATAGCATGGATGAGATCAACAGAGGCGCTATCGCCATTGATTGCTATCGATTCTGAACGAGTCAGGATATAGGTCTGTCGATCAGGCAGAGGCTTAGAGCCCATGCCCTCAAATGTTTTTCGGCCGAGAACAATTTTATGGTACATGGTTTGGGAACGAAAGAATTGAAAATCATTGGGCAGGTGCCAGGGCATCTTCTGATCTTTACCGATGACACCATTGCGGGCCTGGGCCCAAACGGCAATTAACATCTTATCTCTCCTTCAACGTTAAAGCATGACATTAAACAGCAACAGGGGCCTTGATAGCAGGGTAAGGGTCGTAGCCCTGGACGAAGATATCTTCAGTCGCAAGCTCATCCATCGGGGCTTCTCCTTGAATGACAAGTTCGGGCAAGGGACGGGGCTCGCGCGACAACTGTTCCTTGACTTGGTCTAAGTGGTTCTTGTAGATATGCACATCACCAAAACTATGGACGAAATCCCCCACACCGAGTCCCACCTCCCGGGCTAAAAGATGGGTCAATAAAGCATAAGAGGCGATATTAAAAGGAACACCCAGGAAGACATCGGCACTCCGCTGGTAGAGCTGGCAGCTCAATTTCCCATCTTGGACATAGAACTGGCTCAAAGTATGGCAGGGAGGCAGGGCCATGTCTGGCACATCTTCAGGATTCCAAGCGCTGAGGATCATCCGCCTTGAATCTGGCGTATGTCGCAATTGGTCGAGGAGGATGGCGATTTGGTCGATTTCCCCGCCATCCCGGGTCTCCCAGTGCCGCCACTGTTTACCGTATACCGCACCGAGATTGCCATATTGAGCCGCAAAATCATCGTCTTCAAGCATGAGCTGGCGGAACTTAGCCATTTCTTCTTTATAAACTGCCGCGAAGTCTGGATCGCTTTCAGCTCGCAGACCAAAATCAGTCATATCCGGTCCTTGGTAGGCCTCGCTTTCCACCCAATTCTTAAAGGCCCACTCGTCCCAGATATGGTTATTATGCTCGAGTAAGAAGCGGATATTGGTATCCCCTCTTAAAAACCAGAGGAGTTCGCTCTTAATTAAACCAAAAGCGACTTTTTTGGTTGTCAGAAGTGGAAAGCCCTCATTTAAGTCAAAGCGCATCTGGTAGCCGAAAGTCGACAGGGTCCCTACCCCTGTTCGGTCATCCTTAAAGCTCCCCTTATCTAAAATATGTTGCAATAAATCTAAATATTGTTTGGCCATTGTGTCACTCCCTAATAAGTTTTTTCACTGAGATAATCCCAATACGTCATTTGGTCTAAAAGTTCAGCTTCGGTGGTCTCTTTTTCTTTTTGTAAGTCGGCTAATTTCCCATAGTCTGCTCCATTGGCCAACATCTCTTCATCAATGCTTTGGAGTTTGTCTTCTAGTTGACTAATCACCGTTTCGATCTGTTCCCAATCCTTTTTCTCTTGGTAGGTCATCCGGTTTTTGTGGCCTGGCTCCTTTTGTTTTTGAGCTTCTGCTGGCTCCTTGGGTGTTTTTTTGGTCTGGGCTTCCGTCTTGGCCTTATCCGCTGCCTTAAGCTCTTCTTGATAGTCGCTATAGGAACCGAAGAAGATGTCCACCTCATGATTATCATCGATGGCCAAGAGTTTGTCGACTACCTTGTCGAGGAAGTAACGGTCGTGGCTGACAGTAAGAACTGCGCCTGGAAAATCTTCTAAATAATCTTCCAGAATCGTCAGGGTCTGGATATCCAGGTCATTGGTCGGCTCGTCTAAGAATAAGACATTGGGCCGGGCCATGAGGATACGCAAGAGATAAAGCCGCTTCTTCTCGCCCCCTGACAGGGATGAAATCTTCACCCCATGCATGGACCGGTCAAAGAGGAAGGTTTCGAGCATTTGGGAGGCACTGAGGGTCTTCCCATCCCGGTAAACATAGTCTTCCGCCTCTTCTTGGATATAAGAAATGACCCGCTTGTCTTCGGGCAAATCGACAGGTACTTGTTGGAAGTAGCCGATTTTTACCGTCTCTCCAATCACAACCTGGCCGAACAAAGGAGGCAAGAGGCCAGCGATGGTGTTCATCAGACTGGTCTTTCCTGCCCCGTTCTCCCCTATAATACCGATTCGGTCCCGGTTCTGGACTAGGAGCTCTAAGTTTTTGACCAGGGGAGCATCTGGCTCATAACCAACTGTTAAATCCTGGCATTCGATGACCTTCTTACCCAAGCGTTCTTGGTCAAAGTCGAAGCTGAGCTTCTGGTCAGGCCCCCGTTGGCCTTTCACTTGGCCTTCCAAGTCCTCAAAGCGGTTAATCCGAGCCTGTTGCTTAGTCGTTCGAGCCTTGGCACCTGTCCGCATCCAGGCTAACTCCTTCTTATAGAGTTGCTTTTGTTTGCGGGCCGTCTCACGTTCTTGCTCGTCCTCGATGGCCTTCTTCTCCAGGTAAGCCTGATAATTGCCTTCGTATTCGCGCAAGTTCCCATGGTCCAAGGCAAAAATACGCCCCACTACCCGGTCCAGGAAGTAACGGTCGTGGGTAATCAAGAGGACCGACCCCTTATAATTAGCTAAATACTTCTCCAACCAGGCAACCATCTCAAAGTCCAGGTGGTTGGTCGGTTCATCGAGAAGGAGGAGGTCCGGTTCTTCAATCAAGGCCTTGGCTAGGCCAATCCGCTTACGCTGTCCCCCGCTCAGCTGACGGATGGTTAGGGAGCTATCCGTAAAACCTAACTGATTGAGGACGGTATGGATGGTGGTATCTAATTGCCAGCCATCTTCCGCATTCATAGCCTCTTCCGCCTGGCTAAAGGCAGCTTGGAAGTCTTTATCCTGGGGCGACTGCGCGAGACGATGGGCCGCTTCCTGGTAACGGGCGACAATTTGGACCAAGTGGCTCTCTGAATCATAGACGGCTTCGAAGATCGTGAGGTCTTCATCAAAATCTTCCTCTTGGCTAACCATGGTGACTTTGAAATCTTTGGGGTGTTCCATTTCCCCGCTGTCCAGGCTGTCCACGCCTGCTAAAATACGCATTAAAGTACTTTTTCCTGAGCCGTTGGTTCCAATCAAGCCCACATGGTCCCCACCCCGAATAAGGAAGGAGACATCTGTTAACAGGGGTTTCGCCCCATAAGTTTTATACCAATTTAAGGCCTTGAAATCTTTCATCTATTTCATCGACTCCTTTAAAGTTACTTACATCCTTATAGTTTATCATAAGTTCGGGACTAGGAAGGAAAAATTTTATAAAAGTCCAGGCATGATTAGCCTTTAATACTTCCCTTTCTCCTGCATCCTCCCTCACCCTTTTTAGTCGGGTTCGCAAGAGCAGCTTTGGAGTGCTTTCGCAAGTCGGGAACATGCAAGCTTTGCTTGCCCTTATTCCGACTTACTCCAAGCATCCAAAGCTAAACGCTCTTGCTCACACCCCAGTCGGGTTCGCAGTTGCAGACTTGAAGTGACTTCACCCAATCGGAACGATCGGCTAAAGCCGCTCTTTTCCGTTTGGGCTCCAGTCATTCAAGTCTGGGCGCAACTGCTCACACCCTGTATAGTCGGGTTCGAGGATGCAGAAAGGGCTCCTCTTCGTAAAAGTCCCTCGAAGGCTTGCAGCCTTCTCAGCCCTTTTACTCCAGAGCTCCCTTTCTCCCGCATCCTCTCACACCCTTTTTAAACAAAAGAGACCGCGGTTTGATCTTAACCACGATCTCTTAAAGTGTCAATTATTTGCCTTCCTCTTGGGCCTTTTTGCGGGCAGCTTTTTTCGCCTTACGGTAGGCCATACGTTGTTCGCGGCGGGCAGAGGTGGACCACTTGGAGTAGTCTTCGTCTTCCATGGCTTGGACTTCACCTAATAGGTAGCCGTTGCCGACTTGGGAGAAGAAGTCATGATTAGACGTTCCTGTTGAAATCCCATTCATGACGATCGGGTTGACGTCTTCCGCTGTATCTGGGAAGAGCGGGTCAAAGCCTAGGTTCTGCAGGGCCTTATTAGCATTGTAGCGGACGAAAATATTAACATCCTCTGTCCAACCAATTTGGTCATAGACGGCTGAGGTATACTTCATTTCGTTTTCATATAGGTCGTAGAGGAGCTCGAAGGTCCAATTCTTCAACTCTTCTTGTTCTTCTTCGGACAGTTCATTATACCCTAATTGGAACTTGTAGCCAATATAGGTGCCGTGGACGGACTCATCACGCAAGATCAGCTTGATAATTTCCGCCACATTAGGCAGTTTGCTGTTGCCTAAGTACCAGAGGGGCGCATAGAAACCGGAATAGAAGAGGAAGGATTCCAGTAAGACGCTGGCTGCCTTCTTCTGTAGGCCCGTCCCTGTCCGGTAAACTTGGTTGATCTTTTTCGCCTTATATTGGATCAGTTCATTCTCATTGGTCCAGTCAAAAATCTTATCGATTTCAGACGTGGTATTAAGCGTGACAAAGATCGTGGAATAAGACTTAGCGTGAACAGACTCCATGAAGTGGATATTTGAGAAGACGGCACGCTCTTGCTGGGTCCGAGCGTCTGGTAAGAGGACTAAGGCGCCCTCTTCTGATTGGAGGGTATCCAGGAGGGTTAAGCCCCCGAAGACCTTGTCGACCACATCTTGCTCAGCAGCAGACAGCCGACGCCAGTCATCCAGGTCGTTGGAGACGGGGATCCGGGTGTCCAGCCAGAATTGTTCCGTAAGCTTCTCCCAGGTCAGCTTGTCGACCATGTCTTCAATGCTGTCCCAGTTAATGGCCTTGTAGTATTTACCCAGGTCCGGGTCAGCTTGGTCCGTCCCATCCCACAAGTTTTGTTGCCAATTATCTTTTGAATTTATATAGAGATTGTTATCAATTTGTCCCATTTTGACCTCCTTAACTGTTCTTAAATAGAGCAGGATTCACAGTAATTGCTGCCGATTTCATCGCCATCGTCGGTAAAGGTTCGGATATAGTAGATGGACTTGATACCCTGATTCCAAGCATAATTGCGCAAGATATTTAAGTCCCGCGTGGTTAGCTTATGGTCATCTGGATCTTTCCAAGGATAGAGGCCGGAAGGAATGTCTGAGCGCATGAAGAGGGTCATGGACATACCTTGGTCCACATGCTCTTGGGCGGCAGCATAAACGTCGATCACCTTCCGCATATCCAGGTCATAGGCGGACTCATAGTATTGGATATTGTCATTGGAGAGCTGGGGGGCTGGGTAATAGGTCTTCCCAGTCTTCTTTTCTTGCCGCTCTTCAATTAGACGGATAATCGGCTGCAAGCTAGCGCTGGTTTCATTGACATAGGAAATGGAACCTGTTGGCGCAACAGCTAGACGATAAGCGTGGTAGAGACCATCCCGCATCACGTCATCGCGCAAGGCTTGCCAGTCTTCCTTGCTTGGTAGCGGTACCTTAGCCATGATTTGAGCCACTTTATCGGATTCATAATGGAAGTCTTCTTCGATATATGGCTCGAAGTAAGACCCATCCGCATAAGCGGAGTTTTCGAAGTTGGCGAAGCGTTGGCCACGCTCAGCTGCAATCTTATGGCTGGCTTTGAGGGACCAGTAGTTGAGGGCGTAGAAATAAGCCTCCGTTAATTCGAGCGATTCATCTGACCCGTAATAAATGTGGTTGATGGCAAAGAGGGTATGGAGCCCCATAGCCCCTAGACCAATGGTGTGGTACATCTGGTTGCCGTTTTGGATGGATGGGACGGCCTCAATATCGGTGCTGTCGGTCACAAAGGTCAGCCCTCGAACAGCTGTTTCTACAGATCGAGCAAAGTCATCCGACTCGACCATGTTCACCATATTGGTTGATCCTAAGTTACAGGAAATATCGGTGCCTAAGTGGTCATAGAGCTGCTCATCATTAATCTTCGAAGGTTCTTGGATCTGTAAAATTTCTGAGCATAGGTTGGACATCACAATCGTTCCATCGATAGGGTTGGCTTCATTGGCCGTATCGATATTAACAATATAAGGGTAGCCAGATTCTTGTTGGAGTTTGGAAATTTCATTCTCTAATTCCCGAGCCCGGATCCGATACTTGCGGACCTCTGGATGGTGAACAAGTTGGTCATACTCCTCTGTAATATTGACATAGGAGAAAGGCTTGCCATAAATCCGTTCCACATCGTAGGGGCTGAAGAGGTACATGTCATCATCAGCTGCTACGAGTTCATAGAATTTGTCTGGAACCGTAATGCCTAGGGATAAGGTCTTCACCCGAATTTTTTCATCCGCATTCTCCTTCTTGGTGGAGAGGAAGCGGACAATATCAGGATGGAAGACATTCAGGTAAACCACTCCGGCTCCGTTTCTTTGCCCTAATTGGTTAGCATAGCTGAAGCAGTCTTCAAATAATTTCATAACGGGAACGACCCCTGAAGCCGCATTTTCAATCTTCTTGATGGGAGCCCCTTCTTCACGGAGGTTGCTGAGGTTGATTCCTACCCCTCCCCCGCGCTTGGAGAGTTGTAAGGCGGAATTGATGCCCCGGCCGATCGAATTCATGTCATCGGTTAGTTGGATCAGGAAACAAGAGACCATCTCCCCCCGGCGCTTACGTCCGGCATTGAGGAAGGTTGGGGTTGCAGGCTGGAAGCGCTGGGAGAGGATCTCATCACAGAGCTTACGAGCCAGGTCTTCATCCCCGTCGGCTAGGTAGAGGGCATTATAAACGACCCGGTCCTCATAGCGTTCCAAATAGCGTTCGCCATCATCGGTCTTCATGGCATACTGGGTATAGAACTTATAGGCCCCCATGAAGGATCGGAAGCGGAACTTACGGTCATAGGCGTCCTGCATCAGTTGGTAGATAAAGTTCCGGTCATACTTGTTGATGAAACTTTCATCCAGGTAGTCATGGTCAATCAGGTAGCGGATCTTCTCTTCGAAGGTATAGAAGAAAACTGTATTAGGGTTGACATGCTCCAAGAAAAAAGCCCGGACAGCTTCTTTATCTTTTTCGAGCGGGATCTTGTTATCGATTGGAATATTTAATTCGTTGTTTAACTTATAGTAGGTAATTTCATTTGGTTCGTTGGATACTTGTGGATTCTTCAATTTCTTTCGCCAACTCCTTTACTTTTTCTACATCGTGGGAATTGCCCATAAATTCAAAGGTGTGTAAGAGGGGCAGGTCATAGTCCATAGCCAGATCTTTTGCGGTGAAGCAGAAGAGGTCATTAAAATTCAGATTACCTCCTCCAATGACGCCCTGGCAATAGGACAGGTTGTCCCCTGTTTCAATGAAATCATTCATGATATCAGTCACTTCGATTTCGTAAGTGGGAACAATCATAAGATAGGGTTGGTCCACCGTGGTAAAAGCATTGTGGTCTGTGATTTCTAGCGAAGGCAAGCCGAGCTTTTCAACAAAGCGGCGGGTATTGCCTACCAGAGACATGTAGACGATTAACATCAAATCCCTCCTTTTTCAATAGTCCTATTATACGTCAGGAGCTCTTTGAAATTCAAGTTAATCAACTCCATATCTTGAATTCTAATTTAATTCTCACACAAGATATAGTATGACATGGGGAATCAGCCCCAAAATAAAAATAAGGGCCAAAAGAAAAAACACAGATCTTGTATCTCTTGCCCCTTATCCTTTATTCTTCACACATATGTTCAATGGCCTGACTGATGATTTCATAGACGTGGTCGTCGGCCTGGCTGTAATAAACTGACCGCTTGTCCCGTCTGGATTTTAACAGCTTGCTTTCTCTGAGGACCTGTAGTTGGTGGGAAATGGCTGATTGCTCCATATCGAGCGCTTGCGCAATTTCCGTCACGTTCAATTCACGTCCCTTAAGTAGGTAAAGGATGGAGAAGCGTGTTTGGTCCCCAATCACCTTAAAAAACTTGGTCACCTGCTGTTTCACTTCAGGACTTAATTCAGATTTTTCCATAGCACCGCCTCCTCAAATCGTAATCATTCTTATTTTATACGATAAAAGTGATTGATACAATACCTTTTCCCTTCTTCTTACATATTGGCGAAAGTTTGGGCTAAGTCATCACTCAAACGCAGGCTCTGGTCAGCCAGTTCGGACGGAATATGATAGGGTTTCTGGTTCATCATCACATAGAGGGCTTGTGGATTATCCAGGGTTTCTTCTTGGAAGGGTTCGCGGATCAATTCAGGAGTAGTATGGCCGATACCAATCTCCAAGTAAAGCACCTTTTTCCCTTCATTGGCAGCTAAGAAGTCCGTATAAGCCGCTTCTTGTTCATGCCAATGGGCGTCCTCGACCATGCCTCGGACTGTGTCACGCTTGTTAATTTCCAGGGGTGCCCCACAATTTGGGCAGTAAGGAATCAGTTCGCTAGGTACCTTCATATCTTCTTGACGGTCAACCATCTCGCGGATCATATCATCATCGCGGTAGGTCACATCCTGGCACTGCTTGGAACATTGGAAGAGGACGTACTTGCCCTGGTAGTAGAAAACCTTATCCAGGTCAAAGCACGCTGCTTCAAAGGCATTATCCGCATTGGAGGTAATGATGTGGTAGTTTTTATCTGCTAGGAGATCTTTTAATTTGAGATAGGAAGCCCCAGCTTCTTGGTCTAAGCCGTTAAGTTTAACAAAGCGACTCTGGAAGGCCCAGTACTCTTCTAAGGACTCAAAATCATTTAAAAAAGCTTGGAGCATGTCAAAAAGTCCATATTTAGCGATAAAGTCAGGAAAATTCTCCTTAAAACGAGGGCCCACATAGGTAAAACCATCCGCAGCTGACATCCCTGCTCCAATTCCGATCACCAGAGCCTCGGCTTCCTTAAAGAGCTCAGCCAGTAATTCTGATTCGGACTTTTCTTCTGCGCCCTGGAGCGCTTTCCAAATTTTATTCATCGTTTTCCTCCCCTAATAGTTGACGGTAAATCTGGGCATCCTCATCGCTAAAAACATTGAAGATGACCTTGAGTCGAGATGGGTGCTCATCTAGGTAAGCAGTCACCGTATGAATGGCAATCTGGGCAGCTTCTTCTCTTGGAAAGGCAAACTGCCCCGTGGCAATGCAAGGGAAGGCGATACAGTCTAGTCCTTCCCGCTCAGCGACTTCTAAGCAAGACCGGTAGCACTTGGCCAGGAGCTGACGGCGGATAGGCGTCACTCGACCATCTTGGATCACAGGGCCTACCGTATGGATTATGTAGCGACTGGGTAAGTGGTGGGCGGACGTTAGCTTGGCCTTGCCGGCAGCTTCCAAGCGCCCCTGTTTAGCCACCAGGTCTTGGCATTCTAAACGCAAGGCAGTCCCAGCATAGCTATGGATGACATTATCGATGCAGGCATGACCAGGAATGAAGCAACCCAAGAGTTGAGAATTGGCGGCATTGACAATCCCATCCACTGCTAACTGGCAAATATCCCCTTGCCAGAGAGCTAAGGGCCCCCAAGTCTCAGCCATGTCCGTCCAGTCATAATGCGGCTTGGCCTGGTTAATGACATCGAGCACCTGGCCTTCCGCCTCCAGGTAGTCTGAGCTGATGGGTTGTGCTGGCCGGGTATTGACTAGGCTACGGTATTGGTCAAAACTTGGTAAAGCAGGGTCCAAGTCAAAATCCGGACGTTCGGCCTGGAGATACTTAATCAAAGCTGGCAAACTGGCTTCCATAAAAGTCCCCTCCTCTTCTTCAATCAGTAAAGGGGCAAGGTGAAGGCCCCGCCACCTCATAAATCGTTAATATGCAAAAGCTAATCCAAAAGTCAACCCTGGCATCCACTTCCAAAATGGCTAGACGATTGTCTAAGAGCAATCCGCCAGCATTTCTTCTCGTAGTCCAGGGTTTAACGACTTTTATCATAGGCTAATTAGGCGTCTTCTAAGCCCGCAAAGGCTTCTTCATCAACATCTGTTAATTTAAGCAACCAATTTTCTTCTGACTTGGCTGAGTTTAAGAGTTCCGCTTGGTCTTCAGCCGCCGTATTCTTTTCTACGACCTTACCAGCTAATGGACTTTGGATTTCCATCACGGTTTTTGAAGCCTCGATATTGGCGATAGGGTCATCTTTTTCTAAGTGGTCTTCGCTAGTGAATTCAACGAAGCCAACGGTGCCGACATCATCTTGTAGTTCAGGGGTCATAGAAACGACATAATTAGCGCCGTCTTTTTCGATAAATAAGAAATTTGCACGTTTTTTCATTCTAATACCTCCAAGTTAAAACTTACTTTATCATGATAACATATTTTCCCAAATAATGGGACCCTTTGCCTGCTTTACTTGATCAGGGCCTCAGCTAGCAACTCTAAGCTCTTGGTCCGGTTATCAAAGCCGGGCACTAAGGGAATCAAAAGGGCCTCATCGGCGTTTAAGCGGCGGTTCCAATCGGCGATTTCGGCGCTTACCTGGTCAATTCCTCCCGTAATCATGCGCTTGCGGTTCTCCTTCATGGCCTGGCTTTGGTCCGCTGTTGCTTCAAAGGACTGGCTGCTAGCGATGGAGGGAAAACGGTCATAATAGCGGAAATTATCTTGACCCAAGAGCCACCAGTCCAAAGCTTGAGCTAGGTCTTCGGCATGGTCAGGGTCGTCTGCCACGGCGACAAAGGCGGCATACATCACCCGGGGCTCGGCTGTTGCCTTGGAGGGCTTGAAGTTATCCCGGTAAGCAGCCACCGCCTCTTCCGCAATTTCTAAGACATTATCCCGGGCAAAGGGGAAGATCCCAAAGCAATAGGCAAGCCCCAAGCGTCCCGCTAATTTGGCATTGTTTACGCTTGAGGAGAGGATCCACATCTCTAAATCTTCTCCGATTGTCGGATTGGCCTTGAGATCATTGAAGCGGTGGTCGGTCTGGTCCTCATCAGTCATATACTTATAGAGGTCCTTGATGGCCTGTTCGTAAGAGAGCTCCCCTTCTTGATATTCATTCATCACCTTGGCAATTTGGGGCACGCTCTTATTGTTACCGAAGCCTAAATCAATCCGCCCCGGATGGTAGGCCGCTAAGACCTTGAAATTTTCCGCAACCTTGTAGGGACTGTAATGAGGAAGCATCACGCCACCTGACCCAATATGAATGCTTTTGGTCCGGTCCGCCAGGCGCATCATAATCACTTCCGGGCTAGAGGAAGCGAAGGCGGGGATATTGTGGTGTTCAGCCACCCAGAAGCGTTGATAGCCCAAGTCTTCAGCTAGCTCGGCCAATTCTTCCGTATGGGCTAAGGCCTCAACCGCACTCTCCCCTTCATCCATTACTGCATAGTCTAAGATACTATATTCCGTCATCTCGGAACTCCTTTCTTTAACCAACATGTCTTTCTTCTAATTTATGACGAAAGCGAATACATGTCAATTTTTGCCAAGGGTCTTTCCTCAAAAAATTCTTCTTTGGACTAGAAAAGCTTGGTATTTATACATTTATTGTTCATATAAAAGTACAATAATTGAATAGCAACCGTTTTCTTTAAAACTATGATAAAATAAGAGCAACTCGTTAAAGGAGGTGTACTATGTTAACTGACCAATGTGCCCGTCAGGTTCTAAGAGAGATTATTGCCCTCTATCCTGACGTGGAAACCGCCCTTGATTATCAAAATCCTTTTGAATTATTGGTAGCTGTGATCCTGAGCGCCCAGACAACAGACGTCCAGGTCAATAAGGTCACCCCTGCCCTCTTTGCGGCCTATCCTGATCCAGAAAGCCTAAGCCAGGCGAAGGAAGATGATGTGGCGGACTATATCAACCGGATTGGCCTCTACCGCAACAAATCCAAATACCTGGTCGCCTGCGCCAAGATGCTGGTGGAAGATTTTGATGGGAAGGTGCCCCAGAACCGTAAAGACCTGGAGAAACTGCCAGGTGTCGGACGGAAAACTGCCAATGTCGTCTTAAGTATTGCCTTTGATATCCCTGCCTTTGCGGTGGATACCCATGTGACCCGGGTCTGCAAGCACCACGGGATCGTCGCCCAAGATGCCAGTGTCAGAGAGATTGAGGACCGGGTGACCAGCCTCTTGGACCCTAGTGAGTGGACCCAGGCCCACCAAGCCTTGATCTACTTTGGCCGCAATATCTGCCATCCCAAAAATCCTGACTGCCGGGACTATCCCCAACTCTACCAATGCCTAGATGAAAAAAATGCATAAGAAAGGTGAATGGCCTCGCCTGGATGCATATAAAGCCAGGCATTTCCTCACAATAAAAGCAGCCAGCCCTTAGTCTGTCTGCTTGAGATTTTTTTGGTGTTGCTGGCCCACTTCCTTAAAGAAGCCCTCTTCGAGCTGGACTTCCTGGTAGGCGATTCCCGCTTGGTCCAGGAGATGGAGGGCATAAGGATGGTTGTGGTAGTTATACAAGTAATAGATCTTCGAAATGCCAGCCTGGATGATGGCCTTGCTGCACTGGAGGCAGGGGAAGTGGGAGACGTAGATTTCAGCCCCAGCTGTCGGAGCCCCGAATTTGGCGCACTGGAGTAAGGCGTTCATCTCGGCGTGGATGGTTCGCACACAGTGGCCGTCTTCCATATAACAGCCTTCATCGAGGCAGTGGACCTCACCGGAAACGGAGCCGTTATAGCCTCCCGAAATAATCCGCTTGTCTCGAACGATAACGGCGCCCACCATTAAACGCTGGCAGGTTGAGCGCATGGATAGCATTAGGCTCTGCGCCAGGAAGTATTGGTCCCAAGGGATGCGGTTACTCATGATTTTTTCTCCTTTTCTCTTATGAGCGTGTGACAAAAGTCATTAGGCCTGAATCAGCAGAAACTTTTTTCTAGACCCCTTCATACCAGTCACAGGCGACGATTTCAATAGGATAGGTCATTTCGACTTCTTCTTTTAACTGGAGGAGGCGGTTGCGAGTCTTACTGTAAGTATTAGATACTAAAGCAAAGCCCAGACTCATGAAGTGGTGGTCGTCTAAGTGAGCAATTTCAGCAGCTGATACCCCATAGTTTCGCTGGCAGCGTTGAATGATACTCTTGATCAATCGCCGCTTGTCTTTGAGTGACTGGATGCCGGATAAGCGACAGGTCAATTCAAAAGCTAGTACGTACATTGTGATCCTTTCTAGAATTAACAGGAGGTTATTTTATGTTAAGCAAAAAAGAACTGCGTAAAGCCGTCAAAGCCAAACGTCAAGAACTGAGTCCCGAATACTATGCTTCGGCCAGTCAGAAAATTACGAACCGCCTCATTAAAAGCGAGACCTACCAAGAGGCCCAATGCATCTTCACCTTCCTGACCATGCCCCGGGAATTTGATACCGAAGCGCTCATCCGTCAGGCCTGGCAGGATGGGAAAACCATTGTCGTTCCCCGGGTGGAAAGTATGGGGCAGATGAGCCTACGCCGCTATGACCAAGGCGATGAACTGATTATGAGTAACTTAAATATCGAAGAACCCAGCCCCGAAGCGGAGATTGTTCCTCTTGAAAACATTGACTGGGTAACCCTGCCCTGCATGACCTGCAATCCTAAAGGCGAACGCTTAGGCTATGGGGGCGGCTTCTATGATCGCTTCTTGGCCCAATACCAAGGGAAGATCAGTCTCCCCTACTTCGAGGAATTAATGGTGGACGAAATACCTATGGCCCCCCACGACCACCTAGTCCCCCATATCGTTACGGAAAAGGCTGAATACTTCCCTGGCCGCTAGTCTTCGTAAGCGTCGAAGTCCACTTCCACATAGGTCTGACCTGTCCTTAAGGCCTCTAAAGCGAGCTTGCGGTCCTTGACCAAGGGGCTAGGCAGGTCGTCCAAGGGGAACCAGTCTAAAGCGTCATGCTTTTGCGCTTCCAAGATGTGAGGCTGGCCTTGAAAATGCTGGCTGGTAAAGAAAATATTATAATAAGTCGTGTCTTGGCTAATGCGATTGTGGCTGAGGAGGACAAAGTCGAGATCATCGACATGAAGGTCGATGCCGATTTCTTCTTTGGCTTCCCTCACAATGGCTTGGCGGACACTTTCAGCTGCTTCAACATGACCACTAATGAGGTCCCATTGTTGGGGCAGCATTTTTGTATTGGCCCGGTGCTGGAGGAGGACTTCCCTTTGTCCTTCGCACTCGCGTGTTAGGATGAGGATGCCCGCACTGGGCGATAGATGATGGTTTGACATAGTTTCCCTCTTTCTATTCATCGCGGCTAAGCGCATGGAATTCCGCCTGAACTAAGCTGGCCAAGTCCCTAGGCGCAAGGCCCAACTGGAAGCCACGCTTGCCGGCACTGACATAAATCATATCATAAGCTAGGCTAGATTGGTCAATATAGGTTGGAAAGAGCTGTTTCATGCCAACTGGCGAACAGCCCCCGCGAACATAGCCGGTCACTTTGAGCAGATCCTGTAAGGGTAAAAGTTCCAATTTCTTGACACCAGCAATCCGGGCACAGTGCTTGAGGTCCAATTCTTCTAGAATCGGAAGGACAAAGACATAGTGGTCCCGAGGATTGGCCTGGCAGACAATGGTCTTATACATCTGCTCAGCCGGCAGGTCGGAATGCTTGGCGGCGTCCCGTCCCGACAGGTGGTTTTCATCGTAGTCGTATTCATGCTGTTCATAAGTTATCCCCGCTTGTTCGACCATGCGGATAGCATTAGTTTTCTTATGTTTCTTTCCCATTTAGACTCCCTTCTTCCGACTTAAATCCCGCATAAAGGCTGATAAGCCCGCCGCAATGGCGCTGGGCCGGACCACATAATGGTCCTGGTAAATCTGGTCAGCCAGGGCGCTGTGGCAGTAAAGGGCACTCAAGATAGCCCCTGCCAAGTCATCCTGACTCTGGCCGATAAAGGCAGCCATCATACCAGCCAGGGTATCCCCCGACCCGCCGACCGCCATGCCAGGATTACCGCAAGTGTTCTGGTAATAGGCAGTCTGGCCCGGCAGGTAGACTTGGCTGGCCTCACTCTTCTTAACCAAATAGACTTGGTAGCGGTCGCACCAGGCCTGGACGCTGACTGGATCGGCCTTGGGCTCGGAAGTCCCATAGAGCCGAGCCCATTCGCCAGGATGAGGGGTTAGAATCAGCTGCTTAAATTCTTTTAAGCGAGCGACCTGGTCTTTGATATCTGCTGCCAACATGGTTAGGGCATCTCCGTCAATAATAAGGGGCTTGGTCCGGGCTTCTTGGTAGAGAAGCTGGCTGATGCGTCGCCAGCGGTAGAGTGACCGCCCCATACCTGGCCCGACGAGGATAACTTCGCTGCTTTCAAGGGCGGCTTGGACTTGTTTTACGTTTGACCAGTCGACCACCATTAATTCAGGCTGGCTGGCATGGATAGCAGGCACATTCACCGGATCAGTGGCTATCGTGATTAGACCTGCACCCCCGGCTAGGGCCGCTTGACCCGCCATCTGGATAGCGCCCCCCATATTTGCGTTGCCTCCAATTAAGAGCAGGCGCCCATAAGAGCCCTTATAGGACTGACGGGGCCGCTGGGGCAGCCAATCGACCACCCGTTTTTCTGTAATTTTTATGGCTTGCATTGGCTTCAACCCTCCTTGATTTTTTATAAAAGCTATATCTTGTATCTCCTATGATTCTATGATACTATATCTAGGCGAAAAGAAAAAGATGGATTGAAAGGATGACGGAAATGGTCAAAGTATATTCTAAACCTAATTGCATGCAATGTAAATTTACAAAGAAATTTTTAGACGAACATGGGGTAGCCTTCGAAATGATCGATGTTACTGAATCCGAAGCCGCTCTAGAAGAAGTCAAGGCCCTTGGCTTCCAAGCCCTACCGGTGATCGTAGCGGATGGCGAAGAACCCTTCTACGGCTTCCGCCCAGATATCTTAGCAAAATTTGCCTAAGCCCAATACAAAAGCCCTCTGACAATCGGTCAGGGGGCTTTTTGAATGATGTGAGACGTCTTTTACTGGTTGATCTCTTCCATCAAACTATAGAGTTGGGTTGGGTTGAGGGCTTCTTTTTCCGCTTGGCTAAAGTCTCGGATGATATGCCCGCGGTCCATTAAGATCATGCGGTTGCCGTATGTTAAGGCATCTTGGAGGTTGTGGGTGATCATCAGGGCCGTCAAGTTTTCCTGGGAGACTTGCTCAGCAGTGATCTCTAGGATCCGCCGTGAGGTCTTGGGGTCCAAGGCAGCCGTATGTTCGTCCAGCAAGAGGAGCTTCGGCTTCACGATAGTTGCCATCAACAAGGCGACAGACTGACGTTGGCCCCCTGAGAGCAGGCCAATCTCCGCTTCCAAGCGTTCATCCAAACCTAGGCCTAATTGTTTGAGGAGTGCCTGATACTTGCTTTGCTTGTCTTGGTCCAAGGCCAATTGTAAGCCCCGGGTCTGCCCCCGCTTCTCAGCCAAGGCCAGGTTCTCTTCCACTGTCATCCGCGGTGCCGTCCCCATCTTAGGATCTTGGAAGACCCGGGAAATATAGGCCGCTCGCTCGATGTCCGAAGTGTCCGTGATGTCCTCCCCTTCCAGAAGGATCTGTCCAGCATCCAGATCAAAAGTCCCGGCTATAGCATTAAGGAGAGTGGACTTCCCTGCTCCGTTGCCCCCAATGATCGTGATGAAGTCCCCGCCTTCAATCGTGAGATTCAAATCATCCAAGGCATAGAATTCATCCGGTGTATGGGGATTGAAGCGTTTGTCTACGTTTTTAAGCTCTAATAAGTGCGTCATTGGTCTACCCCTTTCTACTTTGACGACTGCTGCGGTTAAAGGACTTGCGAAGTTTAGGAATGGCTAGGCAGAGACCTACGATAATCGCAGAGAAGAGTTTAAAATCATCTGCATTAAAGTTAAGCATGAGCACCAGACTTAAGAGTAAGCGGTAGATGATCGACCCCGCCACAATCGTGATGAAACGGGTGGTCAGACTGACATTTTTGAAGATGACCTCGCCGATAATAATGGAGGCCAGGCCGATCACCACAGTCCCAATCCCCATAGAGATATCCGCATAGCCGTTGTCGGTCGCCACCAAGAGGCCGGAAGCGGCAATCAAACCATTGGCTAGCATGTAGCCTAACATGGTCATTTCATTGCTGTCGATTCCCACGGCTCGGGCCATGTGAACATTGTCCCCAGTCGCAATCAGCGCCTGGCCCAGGTCGGTCTTGAAGAAGTATGCCATCAGGGCAATAACGATGGCTACAACGACAGTCCCTATCAGGATGGTATCTACATTTCGAGGGAGAGCGAGCCCACTCAGCATGGTCTTGAAGGTTTCTTGGCCACTCAAACTGAGATTGGCCTGGCCCATCATCTTCAGGTTGATGGAATAAAGACCAGTCATAGTAATAATCCCTGACAGGAGGGGGTTGATGTCTAGCTTAGTGACAAGGAGGGCTGTGATGGCCCCCGCTGCCATACCGGCTAGAAAGCCAATCAATAAGGCAAGGATGGGGTTGAGACCAAAATGGATCATCTGAACCCCAATGGCTGCCCCTAGAGTAAAGGAAGCTTCTGTCGTCATATCAGGGGCGTTTAGGATCCGGAAACTAATATAGATGCCCAGACCCATAACGGCCCAGATCACGCCTTGTGATAAGGCAGAAATAATCATATCCATGCTTAGTGCCCTCCTTCATTAACATCGCTTGCTTTTTCAAGGACGGAATCAGGCAATTTAATCCCTAATTGGTCGGCCTTTTCTTTATTGACATAGGTATCTGTCTTATCTGTAAAGACGATCGGATGGTCAGCTGGACTCTGGCCATCCATGAGGTCAGCGGTGACATTGGCTGTATCGACCCCTAATTGGTATTGGTTGATGCCGACTGTTGCCAGGCCCCCGTCCTTAACCATGGTATCTACAACCGGGAAGACAGGAATGCCCTTGCTGTCGGTAGCAGCAATCAGAGTCGGCATAGACGAAGCAATCGAGTTATCATTTGGGACCCAGATGGCATCCACATCATTGGCTAATTGTTCGGCGACTTGGGCTAAATCGTTAGTGGAATTGATGGTCGCTTCTTTAACCTCATAGCCCATGTCTGCAGCGACTTCTTTGGCCAAAGCTACATTGGCGTGAGAGTTGGTTTCGGAAGAATTGTAGATAATGCCGATGGTTTTGGCCTCAGGAAGGATTTCTTGAATCAGTCTAAATTGTTCTTTAACCGGTGGAATATCAGAAACTCCGGTGATGTTAGCCCCTGGTTTCTCGTAATTTTCCACTAAACCAGCGGACTTAGGATTGGCAACGGCCCCCATAACAACCGGCACGTTCCCTTCTGCTGCATTGGCCAAGGCCTGGGCAGCCGGGGTTGCAATCCCTACTAGGTAGTCCGCGTCATCGGCAATAAATTTATCCGAAATCATTTTTAAGTTATTTTGGTCACCCTGGCCGTTTTGGTAGTCAATATGGATGTTTTCCCCATCCACATACCCCCGCTTGGCCAGTTGGTCATAGAAGCCTTGGCGGATTTGGTCCAGGGCGGGATGGTCCATGAGTTGGAGCAGACCCACCTTCAAGTCTTCATCTAAGGCCTTAGCCGTCACGGCCTGGTTCCCCGAATTAGTCTTAGGTGCTTGAGCGGCCTTATTTTTCTCGATAAGCGTTGGCATAGCTAGGAATAATACCATCAAGGCAGCAATCAAGAAACTGCCTAAAGCTGTAAATCGTTTCATTTCTTCTTTCCTCCTTATTAAAAATAAAAAACCTCCAGCTAAAGCAGAAGCTGCAGGTCCATAGAAAAACCCGCACAGACATAAAGTCACTCTTTATGCGTCTATGCGGGTACTCAAAATTGTCTTGTTATCACACCGCACAGATACAGCCTCAGTTGTCTGAAGTTGTATCTATTGCTTCAACAGTAATAAATACAACTAAGCCGTGCGGATTTGCCAAGCTCTAAGTTTTGTATCTAAAACTGACATGTGATAACCTCCCTTTGATTTGTTAGCTCTAGGATAGCAGATTAAGTCTGAATTTGCAATAACTTTATTAAGACTTTATCATAAAACTCCCTTGCTATCCTCCTTAGTTTTGATATTATAGGCTTTTTTGCTATAATTAGTGATTGGAAAGAAGGTGTTTGAATGTCATTTGATGGAATGTTTACACACAGTATGACACACGAACTCAAAGATACATTGACACAAGGTAAAATCAACAAGATCCAACAACCTTCTGATTATGAAGTTCTACTTACCATACGCAAACAGGGGCAAAATCATAAGCTCCTCCTCTCCGCCCATCCGGACTTTGCCCGGGCCCAATTGAGCCAGGTGGACTACCCTATGCCCGATACCCCACCCAATTTTTGCATGGTCCTGCGCAAGTACCTCAAGGGCGCCCTAGTGATCGCTGTTGACCAATACGAAAACGACCGGGTGATTCGTTTGGAGCTCTTGCGGACGGATGAGATCGGCGACCAACAGAAGCTGACTTTAGTCGTCGAGATGATGGGACGCCATTCCAATATCATCTTAGTCGGCCACCAGGGGCAAATTCTGGATGTGATCAAACGGGTCCCTCTTTACCAGAACCGCTACCGGACCCTCTTGCCCGGGGCTAGCTACCAACTCCCTCCCTATCAAAACAAGGCCAATCCTTTCAAAATTGGGAGCGATTGGCAGCCTACCAGCCAACAGAACCTGTCCCGGCAAGTCCTCCAGCAAGAACTCATGGGGCTAGGCCGGGAATCAGCGGATGAAATTATCTTCCGTGCCCAGTCCAATCCAGATAAGGCTCTGGGGCAGATTATCCAAGAATTCTGCCAGGCCTTCGACCAGCCCCAGCCCTGCCTGACAGGCACTGACAAGAAATTAGAATTCACGGCCTTCCCCTATCTCAGTCTGACTGGGGATAAAGAAACTTACGCCAGCCTCGGCCAGCTCTTGGATGTTTATTATGCCCGTCATACCGAGCGCCAGCAAGTCCAAGAAATCGGCCAGCAGATTGACCAAGTTACCCAGCGGGAACTCAAGCACCAGAGAAAGAAACAGAAGAACCTCAGGAAGGACCTGGAAAAGAGTCAAAAAGCTGACCACTACCAGCTCTTAGGGGAGCTCCTCACCTCCAACCTCTACCAGCTCCAGGGGAACCAAGCTAGTGTGGATCTGCCCAATTATTACGACGACAACCGCCTGGTCCATATCCCTCTCAAAGCAGAGCTGTCGCCTGCCGAGAATGCCCAAGCCTACTATCAAAAATACAATAAACTCACTAAGTCGCGGTCACATATCCAGGAACAATTGGCTAAGAGCCAGGAAGAAATCGACTACCTGGAATCCATCCAAGCCCAAATCGAATGGTCTAATCCTAAAGAACTGGAACTGGTCCGCGAAGAGCTCAAAGAAGAAGGCTATATCAAGGACCGTAAAAAGAAGACCCATAAGCGGATCAAGCCGCTCAAGCCCCGGCAATTCACCAGTCCCTCCGGCTATACCATTAAAGTGGGCCGCAATAACAAACAAAATGACCAACTGACCATGCGCCAGGCCAACAAGAACCATTACTGGTTCCATGTCAAGGACGTGCCCGGCAGCCATGTCATCTTAGAGACAGACCAAGCTAGTGATGACGATATTCTCGAAGCCGCTAGTATCGCTGCCCACTATTCCAAGTCGCGCCACTCCAACAATGTACCGGTTGACTACACCCAGGTTAAGGACGTCAAGAAACCGAACGGGGCTAAGCCGGGCTTTGTCAACTACTTCAACCAAAAAACCGTCTTTGTCAAACCAGCCCAGATCGCTAATAAAGAATAAAATGAGAACGTTTGTTTGTGTCTGTGATCGATTTATGCTATAATGAGGGCAAATCATTCGAGGAGGACACAGAGATGAGAGAACGGCAACTGCAAATCTTACGCTATATCTTTGATTGTGTTGACGACAAGGGCTATCCCCCGACTGTCCGCGAAATATGCGATGCAGTTGGCCTGGCCTCAACGTCCACAGTCCATGGCCATTTGAACCGTCTAGAAGAAGGAGGCTATCTTTTCAAAGATTCGACCAAGCCCCGGGCGCTAGAAATCACTCAAAAGGGCCTAGATAAACTGGGCATCAACACCCGTGGCATCCCCATGCTAGGGACCGTGACAGCGGGTCAGCCTATTACTGCTTACGAGGATATTGAAGGTTATTTTCCTAAGCCACCCCACCTCGCCGAGAGTGATGAAGACCTCTTCATGCTGAAGATTCGCGGGGATTCAATGATTGAAGCTGGTATCCTCAATGGGGACTATGTTCTCGTTCGCCAACAGCAGAGCGCTGAGAACGGCGAGATTGTCATTGCGATGACTGATGCTGATGAGGCTACCTGCAAACGTTTCTTTAAAGAAGACGGCCATATCCGCCTGCAACCCGAAAACCATGAAATGGCCCCGATTATCTTGGACAATTGTACCATCTTAGGCAAGGTTATTTCCCTCTTTAGAGAGCATACCTTCTAAAGTGAAATTTTTTATAGAAAAAGGAAACTGGATTTTTGCCAGTTTCCTTTTTTAGTTTCTATGGGAAATTGCTTGCGCGCTGTAGTCGGGTTCGGGCTGGCAGCTTTCGTGTCAGTTCACAAGTCTCCGCCGCAGTCGGGTTTAGGCTAGCAGAAATAGCTCCTCTTCACCAAAAGCCGCCGAAGACCTTCAGTCTTCTCTGGCTTTTGGCTCTAGAAGTCCCTTTCTAGCCGCATCTTCTCACACCCTAGTCGGGTTCGCAGTTGCAGACTTGAAGTGAC
>NZ_KV797939.1:31896-66880 GCF_001809535.1 Aerococcus sp. HMSC062A02
TCACACCCTTATCTAGTTGGGTTCGCAAGAGCAGACTTGAAGTGATTTCTGCCCATCGAAACGTCTGACTAGCGTCAGTCTTTTTCGATGAGCCTCCAATCATTCAAGTCTGAACGCTCTTGCTCACACCCTTTTCTAATAAGTCAGTATTTTAAAGATGTCTAGGTTGGGGATTTTTTCTCTGCCTTTGAGGGCTTCTAGTTCAATAATGAAGGCTGCGCCGACGACTTGGCCGCCGAGTTTTTCCACTAATTGGGTGGTGGCTTGGATGGTGCCTCCGGTTGCTAGGAGGTCATCGACGATGAGGACGCGCTGGCCGGGCTTAACAGCATCTTTATGGAGCTGGAGGGTATTTTCCCCGTATTCTAATCCATAGTCTACGCTGATGATGTCGCGGGGGAGCTTGCCCTTCTTACGAGCGGGCGCAAAGCCGATCCCTAATTGATAGGCCACGGGACAGCCCACAATAAAGCCCCGCGCTTCTGGTCCGACAATCATATCGACTTGCTTATCCTGAGCGAACTGGACAATCTGGTCAATGGCAGCGTGGAAGGCTTCCCCATCAGCCATCAGAGGGGTAATGTCGCGGAAAGTCACTCCTTCTTCAGGATAGTTCTCAATACTAGCAATATAGTCTTCAAAATTCATAATTTCCTCCTTATGGTGCACTGGCTGGCTCTGGCGCAAAAAAGTAGCTCGTAATTGATTCAATATCATTATAAAGCAAAACTTGTTCACTGTTTAATAATTGCTCATACTTGGTCAGATAGGCCTTCAAGTCGACCTTGCCTTGGACAGGCAAAATGTGAAGGGTCTGTCCTTGCCAAGCGACCAGACCCGCTTCCTCAAGAATATCCGTCATCAGGATGAGTTGTCCTTCAGCGAGTTTGAGATAAGAAGCTAGGACACCTGTCTGTCCTTTAAGCGGGAGTTGGGGATGGCCCAAGAGATAACGGTAGTAACGCTCAAAATCCTCGCGCTGGGGCAAGCCATTCAAGTAGACCTGCTTGGGCGAATAGGCAAAGAGATAAAGGTTCTTAATCCCTTGGCCTTGAACAAAGCGACGCACGTCTTCTAGAACCAAGGGGCAGTCAAAGAGGACGGCCTGCTGGTAGCTTAGGCCTTGATCCTGGTCCAATTCATCGACCAAAATGGCCCGACTCGAGCTAGGAATTTGGTCGCGGTAGGCTGCCAAGTACTTGGGGTCCTGGAAGAGATAGAAGGCTTCTTTAACCGCAAAGACCTCTTCCCGGGCCCGGGCTTGGCGGAGGTCAATGACACTGGCCTCATCCACCCTCAAGTCAATCAAAAGGGCCTGGGACGAGCGCTTGCCCTGCCACTCATTAATATTCAATTCAACGGCAGCCTCTAAATTATTGCCAACAGCGAGCTGGCGGGCCAAGTCTCCCATGCGAAAACCAATCAGGGCCAGGTCAGGCGCCTCCTCTAAGCCTAATTTCAAAGTCTGCTTGTCGCGGCCAATCTGCTGGACCCGGTTCAAGGGACCGGCTTCAAGCAAGAAGCTAGGTTTCGGATTATCCGTCCCAAAAGGTTTCAGGCGGTCTAAGGCTTCGAGGCTGGTCAAGCTAATGCTTTCCGGCTGGATGCGGCCATCTAGGACCAAGGGCGCAGGTTTTTGAACCATCTCATGGATAGTCTGGCTGAGTGCTTGGAGCTGGGACTGCCAGTTCGCAAAGTTTTCACCCGCAACCGTCAAGCCTGCTGCCATAGCGTGGCCCCCAAAGGCTTGCATGAGGTCGTCGACTTGGCTCAGTAGGTCAAAGAGGTTAACTCCCTCAATCGACCGGCCAGACCCCTTGTAAACATCCTGGTCCGTCTTATGGGTGAGGACAATACAAGGACGTTGGTAACGCTCAACCAGGCGGCTAGCAACAATACCCAAGACGCCCTCATGCCAGTCCTCCTGCCAACAGACTAAGATATCGTCCAAATGATCGCGCTGGTCAATTTGAGACCGGGCTTCTCTTTCGATTTGGTCGACTAGGCCGCGACGTTCGTCATTGATGGCTTCCATTTCTTGGAGAAGTTGGTCCACTTCATCCGGATCGAAGCTCATCAAGAGTCTAAGGCCTAGGTTGGCATCGGAGAGCCGTCCTAAGGCGTTGAGCCGAGGGGCAATCTTAAAGCCGATGGTCTCTTCATCAATTGCCGACCGGTTAATTTCCAGTTTTTCAAAGAGCCGGATAAAGGCGAGACGCTGGGTCTGCTTAAGTTCTTGGATGCCCAACTTGACCAAGGACCGGTTTTCATCAGTGAGGCTGACTAAGTCCGCTACTGTCCCGATAGCGCAGAGGTCTAAGAGGTCGACGGGTAAGTCTCCAGTTAGGGCTTGGACCAGCTTCAAGGCCACCCCTGCCCCACTCAGGTCATCGAAAGGATAGGCCTGGTCAGGATGGCGGGGATGGACAATGGCAAAGGCTTCGGGTAAGCTAGCACCGATTTCGTGGTGGTCGGTAACAATCACATCCACCCCCTGGGCTTGGGCATGGGCAATCGCTTCATGGCCCTTGACTCCGTTATCGCAAGTAAGGATGACTTGGATCCCTTGCTTGATATAGTAGTCGTAAACCTCGGTATTGGGCCCATAGCCATCCACGAAGCGGTCTGGTAGGTAGCTATGGACATTGGCGCCCATATTCTCCAGGCTTTCAACGAGGATGGTAGCTGCCGTAATTCCATCGGCATCATAGTCCCCATAGACTAAAATGGCCTCGCCTGCTTCAATGGCAGCCATCAGTCGGTCCACTGCTCGGTCCATGTCGGATAGGAGAAAGGGGTCGTGGATGACAGGCTCTTCGTCCAAGAAGCCATGGATAGTGGCTTCATCTTGGAAGCCCCGCTGGTAGAGCAAGTTCACCATCAATTCAGGAAGGTCTACCGCTTCCTTTAACTGGGCAATAGTCTCCAGGTCTTGGTCTGTTAACTGGTCAGATCTTACTTTCCAATCATAGTTTGCTTTAAGCAAGTATCTCCCTACTTTCTACTTGATCTGAAACTGGTCAAAATCTTTAACCACCAAGCTTTGAGGGTGGATTTTTTGGGCACCTTGGACCAATTGTTTGATCTGGGGCGCCGTGACATAGCGTGAGGAAATATGGGTCAGGTAGAGCTGCTTAACGCCTGCTTCTTTGGCAAGCTTGGCCGCTTGAGCGGCAGTCGAATGGAAATGACGGTGGGCCATCTTCTCTTCGCCCGCCTCATAGGTGGCCTCATGCACCAAGACGTCCGCATCCTTAGCCAAGCTCAGGGCCTGGTCACAAGGCCTGGTATCGCCAAAAATAGTGACCGTCTTCCCCGCCTGCTTATCGCCGACAAAGTCATTGCCATCGAGGACGCGTCCATCTTCCAAGGTCACTTTTTCCCGCTGTTTGAGCTTGCCTAAGAGGGGCCCATTCGGAACTCCGGCAGCCCGGGCCTTATCAACCAAGAGTTCCCCCTCTTGGTCGGCTTGTTCCACCCGGTAGCCAAAACATTCTACAGCGTGGTCAAGAGGTCCATAGCTCACCTTGAAGGAAGAATCCTCAAAAGCCAGGCCCTTCCCTTCTAATTCCACAATCTTTAGAGGGTAGTTCAACTTAGACTGGGACACTTTCAGCGCAGTCCAGACATACTGCTTCAAGCCCTTAGGCCCGTAGACTGTCAAGGGACGCTCTGCCCCACCTTGGAAGGACCGAGAACTTAAAAAGCCCGGTAGTCCATAGAGGTGGTCGCCGTGGAGGTGGGTAATAAAGACCCGACTGACCTTGCCTGGCTTAAGGGTGGTCTGGAGGATCTGCTGCTGGGTGGCTTCCCCACAGTCAAAAAGCCACATCTCATTAATTTCATCCAATAGCTTAAGCATTAGAGCAGACACATTGCGTTGACGACTCGGCACACCAGCTCCTGTTCCTAAAAAATGTAATTCCAATTCAAAAACCTTTCTAAATGCCTCTTGGCACAGCCCAGGATGAGGATAAAAGAGGGGTAGGTCTTAGGACCAAACTGCTTCATCAGCACCCAGTCTCATCGCCCTACCCCAGTATTTATCGCATCTTCCTTAATCAAAAAACTCAAATTCATAGTCTCGAATGCGGACGATATCCCCAGCTTGGGCTCCAGCATCAACCAAGGCTTGGTCGACGCCATGGTGCTTAAGCTTGCGCGCAAAACGCAGGGCGCTCTCATCGTATTCAAGATTGGCCATCAAGAAGTCTTTTTCAATCCGGTCGCCGGATAAGACAAACATCTTATCGGCTTGGTCATAGGACAGATTGAAATAGGGTTCTTCAGCTTCGATTTGGTAAAGCTTGTGTGTTTGGTCGACTTCATCGACTTTTTCAGCTTCGATTTGAGCCAGACGGACCTCTTCTTCTTGAATCAAGCGGTAAGTTTCTTCCATTAAGTCCTTCAAACCAGACTGGCTAATGGCCGAAATCGGGAAGATCTCCGGCAAGTCACGACCAGGAAAATGTTCCTCAAAGTATGCGGCTAACTTCTCCCGGAATTCCTCAATATAGAGCTCCGCTTCGGGAATGTCCATCTTGTTAGCGACAATGATAGTTGGCCGCTCTAAGATGGTCTCGTCATAAGTCTTCAATTCCTCATTAATGGCCACATAGTCCTCGAAGGGATCGCGGTTCTCAAAGCCTCCCATATCCACAACATGGAGAATTACCTTGGTCCGTTGCACATGGCGCAAGAACTGAAAACCGAGACCGATCCCCTCCGCAGCTCCTTCAATAAGGCCCGGCAAATCGGCCAGGACAAAGGAACGTTGGTCGGACAGATCAACAACCCCTAAGTTTGGTGACAGGGTGGTGAAATGGTAGTCAGCAATCTTGGGTTTAGCAGCACTAACAATGGATAGGATGGTTGATTTCCCTACTGAAGGAAAACCTACCAAACCAGCGTCAGCTAGGACCCGGAGTTCCAATTGCAGGGTCCTTTCTTGACCAGGTTCCCCATTCTCTGCAATTTCAGGGGCGGGGTTATTGTGAGTGGCAAACTTCATATTGCCCCGGCCACCCCGGCCACCCTTAGCAACAATAGCTTCCTGACCTTCTTCTACCAGGTCGGCTAAGACTTGGCCCGTATCAAAATCCTTGACAATAGTGCCTGGGGGAACACCAACAATGAGGTCTTCTGCGCCCCGTCCATAACGGCCTTTAGTCATACCATTCTGGCCGGCTTTGGCCTTAAAGTGGCGGTTATAGCGGAAGTCGAGCAGGGTCCTTAGCCCCTCGTCCACCTGGAATATAATATCGCCACCGCGGCCTCCATCGCCACCAGCAGGGCCACCATCTGGCCGGTATTTTTCACGCAGGAAGGCGACAAGGCCGTCGCCACCCTTGCCGGCTTTCACCCAAATTTTAGCATAATCATAAAAGGTTGACATCTTTTGCCTCCTTTCTCTTCTTTTTCTTTATTTCACTTCTTATTTTATTAGGAGTTCCTTGGTATTGGCAAGTACTTTGACTGGCTGACCAATTTTTTCTAGGAGAGCCAGGCGGTTGTTACGAACCGCTTCATCATCGGTAAAGACCATATTGTCTTCAAAGAATTGCTCAATAAGCGGTGCCAGTTCAGCCAAGGCTTGGTAGTAGTCAGCTGGCATATCCCCTAGGTAGAGACTATCCACAGCCTGGTAGAGGGCCTCTTCGCTCTCGCTTTCCAGAAGGTCTGCTGAGACTGTGACTTGGTCAATATCAAACTCTTTCATTTTATCCTTGAGATTTAGGATCCGGTTCCAAGATTCGATAACAGTCTTGAAGTCTTCATCCTCATGGTGGTCAGCTAAGGTTTTAGCGGCTGCACGTTTTTGGTTGATGCCGTGACTAGCAGACCCTAAAACAGCCTGGATAATGTCCCGGGCATAACCTTCTTGTTCCAAAATATTCTTCAAGCGTTCTAACATGAAGGCATAGACTGCTTCCGCCAAGGCAACTTGGTCGTCGTCGGATGGGTAAACGGCCTCTAAGATAGCTTTCAGATCCTTATCCCAATCAAAGGGGAGCTCTTCAGCTGCTATTAGACGAACAATCCCGATCATTTGCCGACGCAGGGCGAAGGGATCGTTTGAGCCAGAAGGAATCCGATCAATCTTAAAGAAGCTAATAATCGTATCCAATTTATCGGCAATGGCGAAGAGGATCCCCAGGGCTGATTGGCCTAATGCCGCATCAGAAGCGATCGGCATGTAGTGTTCGCGAATAGCGACGGCAACTTCTTCTGCCTCGCCAGCTTCTCTGGCATAGTACTCGCCCATAATCCCTTGGAGTTCAGAGAATTCATTGACGATATTAGTTTCTAAGTCGAACTTATAGATGGCTCCGGTCCGCTCAATCAAGGGCTCAAAGTCAGTCGATAAGTAGTCGGCAAAGAGGTTTTCCATGGTCCAATGGCTGTATAAGAGCTTAGCGATTTGGCTGACCCGGTCCATCTTCTCCTTCATGGTCCCAATTTCAGCGTGGAAGGTCACATGGCTGAGACGCTTAGCGAAGTCATCGATCGATTCTTGCTTATCTTCTTCCACAAAGAACAGACCATCTTCTAAGCGGGCCACCAAGACTTTTTCATTTCCGTGGCGGACATTTTCTAGCCCTTCTTCATTACCGTTGCGGACGGCCACGAATTTTGGCAGCAAGTTACCTTCTTGGTCGGACACATAGAAGTAACGTTGGTGTTCGGCCATCGAGGTAATAAGCACAGGATCAGGCAGGGCCAGGTACTTATCATCGAAGCTGCCGATGAAGGCGGTTGGGTATTCTACAATTTGAGTGACTTCTTCTAGGAGGGCCTCATCTTGACTGACTTGGACGCCTTCCGTCTGAGCGAGATCTTTAATCTGTTGGACAATGACTTCCTTACGCTTATCCTGGTCAGCAATGACAAAGTCTCGTTCCAGAAGTTTCTCGTAATTTGAAGCCTTGTCGATCGTTAATTGGTCATGACCGAGGAAGCGATGACCGCGGGTGTAGCGGTCAGCTTGGATGCCCAAAATTTCAAAAGGTAGGACCTCATCATCTAAGAGAGAGAGTAACCAGTGGATGGGCCGAATGTACTTGAAATTGCGATGGGTAGACCAGTACATGGATACAGGGAAAGTCATCTGCGTGATGCATTGGCTGATTTGAGGCAGAATTTCCCGGCTGGGCTTCCCCTCTTCTTTGATTTCCGCATAGATATAGCCATCTTCTACATAGAGGTCGTCAGTCGACAAGCCCTTACCCCGGGCAAAACCTTGGGCGGCCTTGGTCCATTCTCCTTGGTCATCCTTGGCAATCTTTTCTGAAGGGCCCTTAGCTGTTTCAACAAAATCAGCTTGCTTATCGGCTAAACCATCCACTAAAACCGCAAAACGGCGAGGAGTGGCAAAGGCCTTAATAGCGTCATAAGTCAATCGCTCTTCAGTTAAGAAGTTAGCGACGCGGTCTTGGAATTGTTGGCTGATTTGACGCACGTATTTGGCGGGCATTTCTTCTAAACCAACTTCTAATAAATACTGTTGCTTACTCATTAGCTGCGTCCTCCTCTAATAATTTTTTCGCTTCTTCCCGGCTTAATAATGGATATTCCAGGGCTTTGCGGTTGGCGACAAATTGTTTGGCTACTTGCCGGGCCATGTTGCGGATCCGGCTCAGATAGGCTTGGCGGTCGGTTGTCGAAATCACCCCGCGCGCGTCAAGAAGGTTGAAGGTATGGGAACACTTCAAAATATAGTCATAGGCTGGATGAACCAGCTTGTTGTCAATTTGCTTGAGGGCTTCTTCTTCGTAGAAGTTAAACATCTTGAAGAGGGCTTCATATGTGGATTCTTCAAAGGTATATTTGGAATGTTCATATTCCGGTTGTTTGAAGATTTCACCGTATTTCACGCCACCGCCCCATTCCAGGTCGTAGACACTATCGACACCTTGGATGTAGGAAGCTAGGCGCTCGAGTCCGTAGGTAATTTCACAGGTGGTTGGGTGACAATCTAAGCCCCCGACTTGTTGGAAGTAGGTAAATTGGGTGATTTCCATCCCATCAATCCACACTTCCCAGCCTAGGCCGGCACAGCCCATAGAAGGATTCTCCCAGTTGTCCTCAACAAAGCGAATATCGTGATCCTTGGCATCAAGGCCCAAGCGTTCCAGACTCTGGATGTAGAGCTCTTGGATGTTATCGGGATGGGGCTTCATCACCACTTGGTATTGGTGGTGTTGGTAAAGCCGGTTAGGGTTTTCCCCATAGCGGCCATCGTCTGGCCGGCGGGAGGGTTCCACATAGCTAGCATTCCATGGCTCCGGCCCAATTGCCCGGAGAATAGTATAAGGACTCATGGTCCCTGCTCCCTTCTCCGTATCATATGCATTCAGAATGAGGCAGCCTTGCTCGGACCAGAACTGATGCAAGGTTAAAATCATCCCTTGTAAGGTATTGGCTGCTTGGTTCATCTTGTCTTCTCCTCTTTTCTTTAATTTAAATTAACAAACAAAAAAGCCCCATACACTAAAAAATAGTGCATAGGGACGATTCAATCGCGGTTCCACCCTATTTCCGGCAAAGCGCCGGCACTCTTTAACAGGACATGCTCTAACCTGCCTTAGAATTCGTTGCCTACTTTCACTAACTAGGCTCGCTAAAAAGGGAATTCCTTATTCGGTTATCTTTGCATGCGATATATACGTTTACTATACTCGATTTCCCTCCTCACCGTCAAGAGGGTTTATCATTTTTTCCAACTGGTCGATAAAGGACCGACTTTTTAAATGAATGCCCACATATTCTTCGTAGAGGTCATCGATGGCTGAGCGGAGGGCCCGCTTATTAGCTTCTCCCAAGCTGACAGACCCCAGGTGGCTGAGATTGACTTGGCTCAAATGCTGGACCAGATAAGCCGTTCGCGGCGTCCAATGCAAGCGGCGGGGATCCTTGTCGAAGTGCTTTTGGCACAAAAAACCCGCATACTTCATGGAATAGTCCAAGACCGTATCTGCCTGGCCGCAGAAGACACAGGCTTTGAGATTAGGAACCACCCCGAATTGGGGCAGGAGCTGGAGTTCAAAGATATTAGCGACGACGGCTGGATCCTTGCTTGCTTCAAGCTGTCCGAGAGCCTGCCAGAGCGAATCAAAGAGAATCGCATTAACTTCCCCGTCCTCCAGTGCTGCGTCCAGGAGCCCCGTCATGTAACTGGCGTAGGCATTGACGCTAATATCCGCAGTCGTCAGGCGGGGAAAGAGGCTGTCCCGGACATCATTGAGGAAACTCAGGCCCGAGGCATTAACCTGACCGATAAAGTGACCGCGGACAAAGGCAAAGGCAGCTGGTCGCAGAGGATTCTTGGTCCTTTGGATATTGCGCAGGAAAAACATCCGCTTGCCGTATTCGCGGGTGAAGATCTTGACCAGCATGTCCTTCTCCCGGTGCTTGCGTGTAAATAGAATAATTCCTGCAAATTCTTCCGCCTGCAAAAAATCCCCTCTAGCTTCTAATAATCCTGCTTGGTGTTATAGCCAAATTCCTTGAGCAGGGAATTCTTGTCCCGCCACTTCTTCTCGACCTTGACCCAGAGTTCCAAGAAGACCTTGGACCCTAGCAAGTTTTCAATTTCCTTGCGAGCTCCTGTCCCGATCGACTTGATCATCTTGCCGCCCTTGCCGATGATAATCCCTTTTTGGGACTTGCGTTCGACAATGATATTGGCATAGACATGGACCCGGTCCAGTTCGTCCTTTTGCATCTTATCCACAGTGACGGCCACCGAATGGGGAATCTCTTCCCGGGTCTTCTGTAGGATTTGTTCCCGGATCAATTCACTGACCACAAAGTATTCAGGGTGGTCAGTCAGCTGGTCTTCGGGATAATACTGGGGGCCCTCCGGTAATAAGTCTTCCAGCTTAGCGATTAAGCCCTCCACCTGGCCAGAATTCAGGGCAGACATGGGGATAATTTGCTCAAAGGCTTCTGGATTAGGAATATCGGCCATATAAGCCGCCAAATCTTCCTCAGAGACTTTATCGGTCTTGTTGACGATCAGGAAAGCGGGGCTCTCCCGATCCTTGACCTTGTCCATGATAAAGCGGTCACCCGGTCCGATCTTTTCGTCCGCACTGACCAGCATGAGAATAGCTTCCACCTCGTCTAAAGCCTGGTAGGCACTCTGGAGCATGTAATCATCTAACTCATTCTTGGGCTTATGGATCCCCGGCGTATCAATAAAGATCATCTGGCTGTCGGAACTGGTGTAGATAGCCTGGATCTTATTGCGGGTTGTCTGGGCCTTGTCGCTCATGATGGCGACTTTTTGGCCGACAATTTGGTTCATTAGGGTCGACTTGCCCACATTGGGACGACCGACAATGGCAATAAAGCCTGATTTAAATGTATCGTGTGTGTTTTCCTTCAAAATTTTTCCTCACTTTATTAAAGAATATAGGAACCAAAAATAACAAAACCGACAAATATAGCTACTAGGGTCATCAAGAGGACGCTTCCTGCCGCGACATCCTTGATGGTCTTGACCAAGGGGTGGAAGTGGTCCCCCACCACCAGGTCACAGAGCCATTCCACACTAGTATTGAAGAGTTCAGCCAAAAGGACCAGGCCACAAGCTAGGGCGAGCAAGGCCCATTCCGTGGGCTTTAAGCCGAGGTATAGGCCCAAAGCCCCCAGCAAGGGAACCATGGCCAGTTGGAAGCGAAAGTTCCGCTCATGGTGGAGGGCAAAGCGTAGGCCGTCATGGGCATGCCCCAATGCCCCTAGGAAGTGGCGGTTTTTGCCGACTTGTTCCTTATTCTGATCGTTTGAGTCCATAATTATCTAGAATCTCTCTTTGCAAAGCAAACATTTCTTTCTCGTCTTCTTCCGTCATATGGTCATAACCATTGAGATGGAGGAAGCCATGGACGGTCAAGAAGCCAAGTTCACGTTCAAAGCTATGTCCATATTCCTGAGCTTGAGCCTTGACCCGGTCTAAAGAAATGAAGAGGTCCCCTAGTTCATAAGGCATGCCTTCAGGAAGCTCTAGGATTTCAAATTCATCCGCTACTTCATCATTGATAGCAAAGCTGATCACATCAGTCGGCCGGTCCACACCGCGGTAGGTCTTATTGATCTGGTGGATCTCTTCATCATCTACGATAGTCACTGACATCTCGGTCTGGTCAGCTAAGTCCAGGTAGTCACTGGCATAGGCTAAGAGCTCTTGGACCATTTGGCAGTGCTCGGGCTTAAGGGCTTGGGTTTTATCCGTAAATTCAATTGTTAACATGGCGTCACCTGCTTTTTATTTAATCTTAGTTTTCATAGGCTTGTATAATGGCAGCCACGACGGGATGGCGGACCACATCCGACGTATCAAAGGAGACAAAGGCAATATCGGAGAGATCTTGCAGCTTGTGCTGGGCATCGATCAGACCAGACTTGACGCCGCGCGGAAGGTCAATCTGAGTCCGGTCCCCGTTGACAATCATCTTGGAGCCGAAGCCGAGACGGGTTAAAAACATCTTCATCTGGGCAATGGTTGTATTTTGTGCCTCATCGAGGATGACAAAGGCGTCGTCCAGGGTCCGTCCCCGCATGTAAGCCAGGGGTGCAATCTCAATGACCCCACGCTCGATCAATCGCTCGGTCTGCTCCACACCATAAATGGCGTAGAGGGCGTCATAGATAGGCCGGAGATATGGGTCGACCTTCTCTTTCAAGTCGCCAGGCAAGAAGCCCAGGCTCTCCCCTGCTTCAACGGCAGGCCGGGTCAGAACAAGACGTTTGACTTCCCCTTTTCTCAGGGCAGATACAGCCAGGACCACAGCTAGATAGGTCTTCCCAGTCCCTGCTGGTCCAACCCCGAAAGTTACCGGATGCTTCTTCACCGCATCGACATAGCGCTTCTGACCGGCTGACTTGGCTCGAATCTCCTTACCGTCATAAGTTTTCCCAATCGCTTCATCGTAGAGGTTGACAAAGTAAGACAGGGTCCCCTTCTTGGCCATCTTGATAGCGGTCACGATATCAGCTTCTTCAAGCATCTGGCCCTTGAGCAGTAGGCCTTCTAGCGTCTTGATTAAATCAATAATCTGCGGGCCTTCCTCCCCCTTCACCACGACCTCATTTCCGCGGGCAAAGACTTCTGCCTCAAAGCTCCGCTCCAAGAAAGCTAAATGGCGGTCCTGGCTGCCAAAAATTTGTTGGGCAATGTCTGGATGATCAATCTGGTAAGTGTATGTCGCATCTGCTGCTGTCAAATGTGCACGGCCTCCTTCTTCTATTTACTTCAAAGTATACCAAATATCCGCCTAAAATACGAATGAAATTAAGTCATCAGCCTGAGCAAAGAAAAAAGCTGGAAGAAGAGCTCCAGCTTTCTTTTGGCAGTTGACCTGCCTTTTGGAATTATTTTAATAATTCTTTGACGACTTGTTGAATTTCTGCCCCCGCAGCCTGCCCTTTCATGCGAGCAACTGCCTGGCCCATTACCTTACCAAAGTCAGCTTTGGATTGGGCATTAGTATCTTGGATAAGATCCTTAACTACTGCTTCAATCTCATCGCGGTTTAATTGCTTAGGTAAATACTTTTCAACATAGCCTAGTTCAGCTTCAGTCTTCTCAGCCAAGTCTTCGCGACCGGCTGCCCGAAATTCCGAAATCGAGTCCTTGCGTTGCTTCAACTCACGAGAAAGCACGGTCATTTCCTGGTCCTCAGTTAAAGATCCGCCTTCGTTGATTTCTTCGTTTTGAACTGAACCCTTAAGCATTCTCAAGACAGATAAGGCTGTCTTATCTTTAGCTTTCATGGCTTGTTTGATATCTTGATTTAATTCATCAATAAGTGCCATGAATTCGCCTCCTATCAGCTCATATATAAATTAGTATTTACGTTTACGAGCAGCTTCCGATTTTTTCTTACGACGAACTGATGGTTTTTCGTAATATTCACGTTTGCGTGCTTCTTGTAAAGTACCTGACTTAGAAACCGTGCGTTTGAAGCGACGAAGAGCATCATCGAGAGATTCGTTTTTACGAACTACAGTTTTTGACATGAACAATACCTCCCCTCGTTTCAACCTGTCATTTTCCCATTGAAAATGTACATCGTTCATTATAGCTTTTTTCTTCTCTGCCGTCAATTTTTACTTGAAGTTTTTTTCAAAACAGCGATTATTCCTTTTATTACAACAATTTTGAAGGCATTATGTTATAATTAATTAAAAATATAGTGATAGAAATGAGAGATGGACATGTTTAAATTGATGAAAAATGTACCGGGCGGTCTGCTCCTAGTCCCGATGCTGATCAGCGCTCTTTTTTGTACCTTCTTCCCCGGCCTTTTTGAAATTGGTGGGGCAACGGAGGCCCTCTTTACCTCGAAAGGTTTGAACTATATTATTGGTTTTGCCTGCTTGTGTTCCGGCACAACTCTCAAGCTCAATACCATCCGGGTAGTCCTCAAAAAAGAAGGGATTTTGATCCTCTGTAAAATTATTCTGAATGTTCTACTGGGCTTTCTCTTCTTCAAGTTCTTTGGTTTGCCAGGTATCTTCGGCATCTCTGCCATTGCCTATATTACAACTATCGCATCGACAAACCCCTCCCTCTTCTTAGCCTTAGAAGAAGAATACGGGACGGAAAGCGACTCAGCTGCTTTTGGTTTACTTGCTGTTCTCTGTACGCCAGCTTATCCCATGTTAGTTTTCTCTGTTTCCCAAGCAACGCCTATTAACTGGATGCCGATTATTTCAACCTTGATTCCAGTTATCCTCGGGGTCATCATCGGCAATACCGACCAGAAATTGGCCGACTTCCTCAAGCCTGGGGCGGCCCTCTCCCTTCCTTTCATGGGTTGGGCTTTCGGAGCTAATATTAACCTGGTCAATGCCCTCAAAGCGGGCGGCCAAGGGATCCTTCTCACTCTCCTCTTCTACATTCCAATGGTTGTGATCTTAGTCCTCGTTGAACGCTATGTCTTAAAGAAGGATGGCGTAACTTCTCTCGCCATGTCGACCATCGCCGGGATGTCAGTCTCTGTTCCAGCCTTAATTGGGGCGACCAATCCGGCCTACCAAGCCTATGTGGATGCAGCAACCGCCCAAATTGCCTTCGGGGTTGTGATTTCAAGTATCCTCACCCCAATTATTGCTAAACGGCTCTTTGGTCACCCCGGTCAAGATCAACATACGGAGCTCAAAGAAGCAAAAAAAGTCTAAATGAAGTAAGCAAAGGCTCCCCGTCACTCAATTGACGGGGAGCCTTTTTGTTATCAATTAATCTTTTCCTATCAGCGTGCTGGGCATCCATTGGTCTTTTAAAGCTACTTATTAAAGATTTAGAGAACTAAGAACAAGTCTAGCCCTCTGCTAGCCTATGCCTTAGGCGCTTACCACCTATAGTAGCCACCAGGCACACTCTTAATCTTCAATGGTGAAGTTAAAGCTAGCGCTATTGTCTTCGCTGGAGGTGCCGACGTAGAGGGTAAAGTCACCATTTGGAATCACAAAATCATGGGCGCCCCGATCCCATACGGATAGCGGATGGTGACTTGCCTTAGGATCGATAGTGATGGAGATGGCTTTTGAATGGCCAGCTTCTAGCTGAACCTTTTGGAAGGCGATCAAGCGCTTAGGTGGCTGTTGGTCTTGTGGGATGCCAAGGTAAACTTGGACCACTTCGGCCCCGTCACGATCGCCGGTATTGCTGACGGTAGCTGTGACTTCAAAAGCTGCATCCTTAGCTTGGTCTTCTGTCCGCTTCAACTCGACATCTGTCACTTCAAAGTCGGTATAGGACAAACCGTAGCCGAAGGGGAAGAGCGGTTCGATGTCATTGGCTTGGTACCAGCGATAGCCCATCTCAAGCCCTTCTGAGTAACGGATAACAGGATAGCCGTCCCCTTCATCAACACCCGGATGGCGTTCAGGATGGTCGTAGTAGAGCAAGTCTTCTTCGCGCTTAGCATAAGTGGTTGGCACCTTACCTGAAGGATTAGCTAAACCAAAGATCAAGTCAGCTGCCACATGGCCATCTTCTGTCCCCTGGTTCCAGGTTTCAAGGACCGTGTGGGCGTCGTCAATCCAAGGCATGAGGACGGGCGTGGAATCTTTTAGGACTAAGATGCTTTGGGAATTAACTGCAAGGAGCTGTTCCACCATGATATCTTGTTGGTTAGGCAGACTCGGTTTGGCCAGGTCAAAGCCTTCAGAAGCCACAATTCCTGCCATAATAATGACCAAGTCAGCCTCTTTAGCCTTTGCCAGGGCCTCTTCAATATTAGAGAGATTATCTGCTACGATTACGGTCTCGAGCTCAGTCTTAGCACCTAGGTCACTCAGAACATCTTTCAAACCGTCTTCAGGTTTAACTGTATAGATTGGTTCAACCTTGGAAGAACCCCCACCCCCATTGCAGGCTTGGCCAGCGAATTTTTCTTGACCGACCAAGAGGATGTGGTCGTAGTCAGCAGGTTCCACAGGTAAAAGCTTCTTATCGTTCTTGAGCAAGACAGCTGAAGCTTGACCGATCTTACGAGCGCGTTCGCCATGGCCCTTAGCATCGATTTCACCAGGATTATATTCCCAATCGAACTGGTTGAAGCGGAACATTTGGGTAAAGCGACGGATAAGAGCCCGGTCAATAGTCTTTTCTTCCAGGCTTTGGTCTTCAAGGGCCGCCTTGATATTGTCTTCATTGAACCACTTGGCATCAGGCATCTCCAAGTCTAGTCCAGCGTTGAGCGAAGGGGCAGCTGATCGGGTAGACCAGAAGTCGGACTGAACATAGCCCTCAAAGTCCCATTCATGGCGAAGAATTTCGGTTAGGGTTTCCCGGTATTCCGTCCCATAGACCCCACGGATCCGGTTGTAAGAGCTCATAATTGAAGAAATTTTGCCGTCTTTCACTAACATTTCAAAGGGCAGCAAGTAGAGCTCCCGCATGACTTGATCGGAAGCTTCCACGCTGTGGCGGAAGCGTTCATCTTCCTGGTCGTTGAGGACGAAGTGTTTACCCATAGCGATCACATCATGGTTCTGGATAGCCTTGGTCACTTCTACCCCCATGCGTCCACTGAGATAAGGATCTTCTGAGAAGTATTCGAAGTTCCGACCTGAAATGGGCAGGCGGTGAAGACAAACAGCTGGCCCTTCCAAGACATGTTGGCCCAGGGTCCGAGTCTCACTCCCAATAATATCCCCATATTCATAGGCTAACTGGGGATCGAAGGAAGCCGCCACCCCGATAGTCATCGGCAGGGCAGTCGCCTTGGGGCTCGGATAGCCATCCCCCATGCCCACGCCTACTGGGCCATTGGTCACCCGCATGCGGGGGATTGAAAATTCTTCATTCTCTTTAACATGGCGTTCCACCCGCAATTGGGTCATCTGTTCTTCATATTCTTCTTCGGATAAATTCTGCATGGCTTCCATATCAATGTTGTAGATGTTGATGGTCTTCATGCCACCGTGCAATTGCCCAATCTTATCTTCTAAAGGCATGGCAGCGACCAGGGCTTCTGCTCGCTCCTTAGGCGACTTGGAGTCGTCTAACCAAACTTGTTCTGTCATTTTCGCATCTCCTTTTCCAATTATGATAGTTTCATTATAACACTCAATAGTCATAAATTAATAAAGAAAGCCATTTCCTGACAGAATCTTAAGCTGTTAAAAAAGAGTGTGACAAAAGTCGTTCAGGGCTGAACCACTGGAGCGAACTATGTCCAATCGTTTGCAAACGATTGGACATAGTTCGTGAAGTGGATGTCAGGTCTGACTTTTGGAACAGATCTTTGAAAAAAGTTCGTTTTTTAAAAAGAGGTTGGAACTTTTTTGTCCCAGTCTCTTTAAATTTCTTAAACAAAAATAAAGTCTGAATTTAAGTTCTAAATGAGATTTACTGTTATGAGCTAAAGGAGCAAAAGGCAACAGCTGTTAATTAATTTTTCCTGCTATTCTTTCTGATATCGCCTTCTGCTAGGGCCATCAAACCCCCACTAGCCAAGATAACAATTAGCCCAAAGATAAAATTGACAATTTTATCTTGAAAAAAGGGCGATCCGAAAATCAACAGACCAAGTACAATCACTAGCACAAAAGCATGGTATTTATTTTTCATGTCAACCACCCCCTGGATTTTTATGACTTCTATTATCTACGCTTTCAAAGAATTAAAGCTAAAATGAAGAGTCAGAAATAGAAGCCGTCTAGCTTTTCCATTTGATTGTGACTCCTCAAGCCTTTAGTCCTGAATTTCCCTCTTATTTCTTTTGCTTACTGCAGTCTGCGCACAGGCCCATAATCTTGAAATCGTGGCTGTGGATTTCGGCGCCGGGCACCTGGTCGGAGAAGAAATCCAAGGGGCACATTTCAAGCGGGAAAGCGCGGCCGCAGTTCTCACAGATGAAGTGGTGGTGGTGGCCAATTTCAGGGTCGCAGTGCTTGCGGAATAACATTTCCCCGTTCACATCAGTTTCTTCTAAGAAATGAAAGTCACTGAAGAGCTTCAGGTTGCGGTAGATGGTGTCGAAGCTCATCCCCGGATACTTGTCTTCCATAGCCTGTTGGACTTCTTTAGCGGTCAAATACTGGCCCTCTGCTTGGTCAAAAGCCGCTAAGAGATCAGCCCGTCTTTGGGTATACTTGTAGCCCGCATCTTTGAGTTCATCCATGGACTCCGTCACAAAATTTGTCATCATTAAGCCCCCTTTTGTGACCTGATTATAACACAGGATAGGCTTAGATGACTAATAATTCATTTGTCTTAGGCTGGGCCCGGCTCCTCAGCTATGCTATAATGGGGCCACTATCAATGGAGGGTGAAGTCTATGAGTGAAGACCAAACAAAAATTTTTTATGTCCTATCCGATGCAGTGGGAACCATTGCTAAGGATGCCTTGAACAACGCCTTTGTCCAGTTTCCGAATATCGAATACAAGGTGCGCATCTTTCCCTTTGTCCAGTATACGGACTATCTCAAACGGATTCTGAAATCAGCTAAAGACTGCCAGGCTAGCATTATTTCCACCTTTATCAAGCAAGAATTAGAGGAAATGGCCAGTAACTACTGTGAGGCTAATGACCTCTTCTACTACAACTTAATCGATCCCCTCGTCCAACATATCGCTAAGGAAGCGGACCAGGCTCCCCGGCAGAAACCAGGCAATAAGAAGGCCTTGGACAAGGACTACTACCGGCGGATCGAAGCCATTGAATTCGCAGTCAAGAACGATGATGGCAAGCACCCCGCTGACTTCAAGAAGGCGGATATTGTCCTCTTAGGGATTTCCCGGACCTCGAAGACTCCGCTCAGTCTCTTTCTCGCCAACCAGGGCTACAGGGTCACCAACCTCCCCCTAGTTCCCGAAGCCCACTTACCCGAAGAGCTCTATGAAGTTGACCCTAAAAAAATAATCGGACTAACCAATGATGTCAATGTCCTCAACAAGTTTCGAAGGGAACGCCTCCGCTCTTATGGTATCCAAGAGCTGGGCCGCTATAGTGACGACCAGCGTATCCAAAAAGAACTGGACTATGCAGATCAGATTTACGCTGAACTCGGCTGCCCGGTCATCAATGTTGCCGACCGGAGCATCGAAGAAACCGCCACCCTCATTCTCATGTTCCTCAATTTCCAAGAAAAAGAGGTTGAAGATTAGAAAAAGGCCGCCTAGTCACACTTAAACAGTGACTAGGCGGCCTTTTTAGCGCTTAAATCCGATTCTCTTCATAGAGGAAGCGGAATTGGTCTAGGGCGACGACATTGGTGTCGGTAAAGAAGTCCATGAAATTCTGCCGCTTAGGCGTAACGACCACAAAGAGGCCGAGAATGGGCAAATTGCTTAGGATCAGCTTGCCTAAACCCTCGCGGACAAAACAAGTGCCAAAATTCAAGCGGTACTGGTCCGCCTTAACAACTTGTAGCTTGAAGAGGGCCTTGCCCAGGGTCTGGCCGTTTAATAGATATGAGGCCAGGCTAAAGTAGACCACTAAAACTAACTGCCACGCTAAATACTTTACTAAGGGCCACTGAACCAGGTAGGCATCAGGCAGAAAGGTCAGGACACAGGCCAAGAGGATGGCTTGGAGGGCCCCCACAAAGATCAGGTCCACGAGAAAGGCCCAGAGCCGGATCCAAAAGCCAGCATAGAGTTTGCGGCTAAAGCCGTTGACCAGGTTGCGGTCGACATGGCGGCGGTAGGACATGAGTAGGTCTTGGCCCGATAGTTTCTGGGCCTTCTTTTGCTTATCATGTCGGACAGCCTCTGCCTCTCCTTCTAAACGGCCGTGGTAGAGCTGGTCATTGAGTTGGGGCAGAGGTCCTTGGAGCTTGTCATCTCTTTCCTTGGCCATCTTTAAACACCTCCGTAGAGATAGTAGGCTTGAGGGGTGTTTTGGTGGAGGGCCTGGCCTTGGAGAGTGTCCCAGTTAGGGATGGCGCTTTTGAGATCCAAGGATTTGGAGAAGAGGCCGAGGATGGAGTCCATTTCGGAAGCCTTAGGTGTTACATCAACGACTTCAGCTTCTTCTAAGGATTGGTCCTTTTTGAGGGCAGCTAGGGCGTCGGCTTGGTAGCCCATCTCATCGATGAGGCCATTATCCTTCGCCTGCTTGCCGGAATAAACCCGCCCATCCGCTAATTTGCGGACTTGGTCTTCATCCATGCCTCGCCCATCCGCGACAATGCGGACGAATTCGTCGTAGGATTCCTTGATCAGGCCATCAAAGATCTTCTTCTCTTCGTCAGAAGCATCCTTGAAGGGACTGCCCATATCCTTCTGGTCACCAGACTTGTAGACTTCCATTTTGAAGCCGTGCTCGTCCATGAAGTCCTTGACATTGAGCGAGGACATGATGACCCCAATAGAGCCGGTAGTTGTATTGTTATCGGCAAAGATCTTATCCCCTGCCATGGAGATCATATAGCCCCCGCTGGCTGCCATCGAGCCCATGCTGACATAGATAGGCAGCTGGCGGTCGTCTTTTAAGTCTTTAAGGGCGCGGTAGAGTTCCTGGCTGTGGTAGGTGGTCCCACCTGGAGAATCGACAACTAGGAGCAAGGCCTTAACGCTGTCGTCTTCCTTGAGGTCAGCAATCTGGTCCAGGACTTCCTGGTGGCGGTAACCAGGGCCTTGCAAGCTTGAGCCATCGCCTGTATCTGCTATAGTACCTTCCACCTTGAGGACGGCAATCCGTTGACTCGGATTGCCGCTCTCAAGGACCTCCTCCTTACCCGCAAAGGGCTTGCTCAATTCCTCCCAATTGACTTCTTTAAGCCGCTCTTGGCTTTGTCGGCGGCTAGCAAGTCCGAGAATCAAGAGTAAAGCAGCCACAATGACCAAAATCCATGATTTGGCTTTCATTTACAAGCTCTCCTTCCTTTGACACTTAAATTGTAGCTTAGTCCACATCGATGCGAGTCACTTCAAGACTCAAGTCGTTTATTTGCTCTTGGGAAACTTCACTAGGCGCATTTGTCAATGGATCGAAGGCGCGGCCATTCTTAGGGAAGGCCATGACTTCACGAATGTTATCTTCGCCGGCTAAAAGCATCACTAAACGGTCGAGACCAATCGCTAAGCCGCCGTGTGGTGGGAAGCCGTATTCCAAGGCGTCCAGTAAGAAGCCGAATTGTTCATTGGCGCTCTCTTCGCTGAAGCCTAATGCTTCTAACATTTGGAGTTGGATATCTTTTTGGTGGATACGGATGGACCCGCCCCCGATTTCATAGCCGTTGAGGACGATGTCATAGGCTTGGGCATAGACTTCTTCAGGTTGGTTGCTTAACTTGTCGAGATCTTCTTCATTAGGCATGGTGAAGGGATGGTGCATGGCATTGTAGCGGCCTTCTTGTTCATCATACTCGAGCAGTGGCCAATTTACGACCCAGAGGAAGTTGAATTGGTTCTTGTCCATCAATCCTAGTTCGCGGGCAAATTTCAGGCGAATTTCGGACAGGGATTGGTGGACCACACTGGCCTTGTCAGCTAAGAAGAGGAGGATATCCCCTGCTTCTGCTTGGAGACGGTCAACAAGTGGCTCCGGATTTTCCTTGAAGAATTTACCGATCGGACCAGTCAAGCCGTCTTCACTGACCTTAATCCAAGCGACCCCTTTGGCACCATATGTGCTGGCGAAGTCAGTTAAGCCGTCTAAGTCCTTACGGGAGTACTGATCAGCTGCACCTTTGACATTGATGGCTTTGACCATACCGCCATTTTCGATGGCTTGGTTGAAGACCTTCAATTCATACTGGCTGACCACGTCCGATACATCCACTAATTTCATGCCGAAACGGGTGTCGGGTTTGTCTGTCCCGTAATAATTCATGGCGTCATCATAGGAAATAATAGGGAAGTCTTCGGTAATTTCAACGCCCCGGGTTTCTTTCATGACATCTTTAAGCATGGCTTCGACGATTTCACGAATTTCTTCCTGGCTGAGGAAGCTGGTTTCCAAGTCCACTTGGGTAAATTCTGGTTGGCGGTCCCCCCGCAAGTCTTCATCACGGAAGCAACGAACGATTTGGTAGTAGCGGTCCATACCTGAAGCCATCAGCAATTGCTTGAAGAGCTGAGGTGACTGAGGCAGAGCATAGAATTCACCAGGGTGGACACGGGAAGGAACCAAGTAGTCGCGAGCGCCTTCTGGTGTTGACTTGGTCAGGTAAGGGGTCTCAATATCCAAGAAGCCTTCTTTTTCAAGGAAGCGGCGGATGGCTTGGGTGACTTTCGCACGTAAAACAATATTAGCGTTCATTTCAGGGCGGCGGAGATCCACATAGCGGTATTTCAAGCGGATATCATCGTTCACATCGATGTCGTCCTCTACCATGAATGGTGGGGTCTTAGCCTTGTTTAAGATAGTCAATTCTTTGACCATGACTTCGATGTCCCCATTCTTAATCTTAGGGTTAACCATGTCTTCGTCACGGTTGATGACGTCACCAGTCACTTCGATGACATATTCAGACCGTAATTTTTCCGCTTGGTCGAAGTGGTCCCCTAAATTTTCTACGTTGAAAACCACTTGAACGAAGCCTTCACGGTCTCTCAGGTCAACGAAGATTACCCCACCAAGGTCCCGGCGTTTTTGTACCCAGCCCTTGAGTGTGACCGTCTGGCCGACTAATTCTTTAGATACGTTTCCACAATATGTTGTACGTTTCATCTTGTTCCTCCTTATGCATTAGCATGAAAACTTGCAATAACATCTGAAAATTGTTCTTTAATTTGGTCAATGGCGAATTTTTTCTCCTCGCCCGAAGCCATGTCTTTAACATTGAGGGCCCCTTCTTCTAATTCGCTCTCACCCAGAGTAATCACGAACTTGGCGCCCAACTTATCGGCATCCCGGAATTGCTTGCCCGGCTTGCGGTGCTTGTAATCGAGCTGACAGGAATAGCCCTGTTGGCGGATGGCCTCAATTAAGGGCAGGCTGTTTGCAACCTGGATCCCTGGAATAGTCACCAAGTAGACATCTAAAGGATCCGTGTCAGGCAAGGCCACTTCTTGGGCTTCCAAGAGGAGCATGAGCCGCTCTAAACCAATCGCAAAGCCAAAACCTGGTACATCCTGCTTTCCATCTGAGAGTTCCTTGACAAGTCCTGAATAAGACCCGCCCCCGCAGATAGTGGTTTCTGCTCCGAAAACTTCATTCTTGGTCATGATCTCAAAGATGGTATCTTGGTAGTAGTCCAAGCCCCGGACCATATTAGCATCGATCCGGTAAGGAATCCCTAATTGATCGAGAAGGCTTTGGACTAGGTCAAAGCGTTCCTTAGATTCTTCGGATAAGAAGTCCAGAATACTTGGCGCATCCTTTACAATCTCCTTGTCCTTAGGGTCCTTGCTATCGAGGACGCGCAGAGGATTCTTGTGGAGCCGGGTCTTGGAGTCTTCACTCAACCGGTCTTCGAAGGGTTCCAGATAGTCAATGAGAGCCTGGCGGTAGGCTATACGTGAATCGATATCGCCTAGTGAGTTAATCACTAATTCCAAGTCAGAAATCCCTAAGCCTGTGAGAATTTCCCAAGCCAGGGCGATGGTTTCCACATCAATGAGTGCCTGGGAATCGCCGAAGACCTCCACACCTAATTGGTTGAACTGGCGCTGGCGCCCACCCTGGGGCCGCTCATAGCGGAACATCGGGCTCAGATAGTAGACCTTGTAAGGATGATGGTGTTCTGGGCCATAAAGTTTGTTTTCAATATAGGCCCGAACAACCGGTGCCGTCCCTTCTGGCTTGAGGGCAATATGGCGGTCGCCCTTGTCTTTAAAGTCATACATTTCTTTAGAGACCACGTCTGAGGTCTCTCCCACTCCCCGTGCGAAGAGTTCGTAGTGCTCAAACATCGGTGTTCGAATTTCACGGAAGCGGTAGCGGCTCAGGATCGCCCGAGCCTTGTCTTCTACATAATGCCACTTGGCAATTTCTTCAGGTAAAATATCAACCGTTCCTTTTGGTCGCTGAATCATTCACATCCCCCTTAATCATTCCATAAAAAAATCCCTATCCTGAAAAACAGGATAAGGACGAAAGTTTCGTGGTACCACCTTAATTATTCTAGCTATTGGCTAGAAATCTCTAGCGCGTAACGTGCGCAACGGAGTCTTCACTCACCTCCAGAGTGTCCAACTTAAGTCAAGAATAAATGCTTGCACCCTCCGCATTCTCTCTAAGGATTCTCTCCATAAGTCATTCTCTTTCAACGGTTTTATCAGTAACTAGCTTAACCAATCTTTAGACAAAAGTCAATTTAAAAATCTTTCCCAACTTGGACTTTTTGTTTCGGGCAAGAGATAGAAGCCATCCTCTTCCAGTCAGCCCCAAGTGCCACCTAAGTTTTAGCTCAGACTTTTTGTCTTTTGAATTGCGCTCTTTTTAATTAAAGGGTAAACTTATAGAAAGAAGTCATTCAGAAAGGGGGTTGAAAATGAACTGGAAAGACCATTGGGAAGCCAGGCGGGGCCATTATTTTATCTACAGCTTGGTCGTCATCCTGGTCTTGTTGGGGGCTTTTTTAACGATTTTTCACCTAAGTCAAAACCAGCAGAAGAAGACCCAGGCTGACCTGATCAACCTCCGCCAGGGACCCGGTATTACTTATGACATCAAGGAACAAGTCAAGAAGGGAACGGGCTACCAAGTGATGCGGGAGGCCAATGACTGGCTTTATGTCCGCCTGGCTAATGGACAGACAGGTTGGCTGCCTAGCTGGCTCATGCCCCAGGGCCAAGATGACAAAGACCGGGGCTTTATCGCAACCGTGATCGACGACCAGGTCCCTATCCTCTCTCAGGCCAAAGATGGCGACAAGCTTGGCGAGGCTAAGCAAGGCGATAAGTTCACCATTCTCTACCAGGACAAGGGATGGATCCAAGTCCAATTCCAAAATGAAACTGCCTGGATCGACCAGAGCGCTATCGACATCACGCCCGGTACGATTGCTAACGAGTACATTGCCAGCCTGTCCGAGGACGAGCAGGCGGCCGTCGATAACTTACTCAAGGATTATCCCGCTAAGGTCGTGGCCACCGCAGCTGGCGTCAATATCCGGGAGGCACCGACCAATGAGTCTGATGTGATCTACAAGGGCAAGATGAACGAGGGCTTCGCCTACCTGGGCCAAGAGGACGTCTACTACAAGGTCAAGACCAAGGACGGCCAAGAAGGCTACCTGGCCAACTGGCTGGCCAAGTCCGACGCCACGGAAATGTCCAAGAAAGCCCAGGAAGCAGAAGCTACAACCACTCTCAGCCAAAAAACCATCGTGCTCGACCCAGGCCACGGGGGCAAGGACCCAGGTGCTATCTCCGATGACGAAAAAGTCTATGAAAAAGACGTTGCCCTAGCCTCGGCTCAGATCCTCAAGGAAAAACTGGAAGCGGCCGGTGCCAAGGTCATCATGACCCGGGAGGACGACCAATTCATCGAACTGGCTGACCGGGGTCGACTCTACAATGAAGTCAACGGCGACCTCTTCCTCAGCCTCCACTACGATTCGGCAGCTGAAGCGACCGTCAGCGGTAATACCGTCTACTATTACGATGAAGCCTCGATTCCAGTAGCCCAAGAGCTCCAAAGTCAGCTCATCGAACAGATGAATGTGCCCAATAATGGGATCGAATTCGGGAACTTCCAGGTCATCCGGGACTCCCATCCCCCTGCCCTTCTCTTAGAGCTCGGTTACATGTCCAACCCTAATGATGTGCAGAAATTTAGCCAAAAAGACTACCACGAGCGGGTCGCTCAAGCCGTCTACAACGGCCTGGTCTGCTACTTCCAAGAAGGCGGCAATAGCCAGGGCCAGAGTGTCCCAGCCTCTAGCGATCAAAAGCAAGCAAATGAAAACGCCTCAGCAGCTCCATAAGAAGCTGCTAAGGCGTTTTTAATTTTAAGCTTTAGGAGGACGTTGGTCCAAGTTGCGGATCAAACGGCCCCGTTCGTCATAGACGTGGTCGCGGGCTTTTTGGCTGCTAGCCATGCTCAGAATCAGGCGGTCGCGGTAGGGTTCGGCCAATTCGTCAAAGAGAAATTCCTCATCGTGGAGGTTGTATTTTTTACGGTTGGCTTCATTTTCGCCTTCTGAACGCAGTTTGTATTGGCGGCTAGGAAGTTCTTGGTCGCTTTCTTCCTTTTCCACCCGGTAGACATAGTTGTCGTCATCGTAGGTGATCTCCAAGGCACCGGTATTGGTGCGCTCGTAGTTGATATTATCGTACTTGTCCTTCTGCAGCTCCCACCAAGCCTTGATGCCCTCGATGGCTTCTTCTTCACTCTTGTAAGAGCCGTGTTGCTTACGGACGCCGTGGCGTTTATTTTCCCAGTAAACGGTGTAGATGGTCTGTGTCATTTTTGGTCTTCCTTTCTTTGCGAGGCCCTGGCCTCAGTTTCATCTAAGTGGAGTAAAGCGAGAAGGCTGGCCTTGTCTACTTCCTGGTAGTCTCCCCGGTCCAGGTCAGGGTCTAAGCGCAAGCCGCCCATGCGGAGGCGCTTGAGATAGGTCACTTCCTTACCGACCGCTTGGAACATCCGCTTGACCTGGTGGAACTTCCCTTCGTGGAGGATGAGACGAATCTGGCTCCTCCCAGAACCCAGGTCGACCTGGTCAATAAAAAGTTCCGCAGGCAGGCAAGTTTCTCCTTGGTCAATGGCCAGGCCGGAAGCGAAAGCCGCCTGGTCTTCAGCAGTCACTATGCCTGCAATTTCCGCATAGTATTCCTTGTCCACCTTCTTGCGTGGGGACAGGAGGTCATGACTGAGCTGGCCATCATTCGTGATCAAAAGCAGGCCTTCTGTGTCCTTATCCAAGCGCCCCACAGGGAAGGGATCGTAGATTTGGACCAGGTCTTGGGGCAGAAGATCAGTAACAATGGCTGTCTGCCCGTCCTTAGTCGTAGACAAATAACCTGCTGGCTTGTGCAAGATAAAATAAATGAAGGGTTGGTAGCGGACGCTCTCCCCATCCAAGCTGACCTGGTCCTGGTCTGGATCCAAATGGTGGTCAACTTTTTTAAGCGTCTGACCGTTCACTTGGACGCGCCCTTTTTTGATGGCTTGCTTGGCCTCCTTGCGGCTTAAGAGCGTGTAATTGGCAATTAATTTATCTAAGCGCATAACTAGCCTCCTCCACTTTTTTGATCTTATTCTATTTTAACATATGTCTAAATAAAAAGCCTGACCTAGCCCAGTAAAAAAGGAGACAGGACAAAACTGTCTCCCAATTTTTTATCAAATGAGTAAAGACTTAGAAAAGCCCTTCAATGGTACCGTCTTCTTTAATATCCATCTTCATAGCAGCTGGTTCTTTTGGCAGACCGGGCATGGTCATCACGTCTCCTGTCAGAGCAACAATAAAGCCAGCCCCAATCTTAGGCACAAATTCACGGATATGGATATCGAAGTCGCTTGGACGGGCTACCTTACTTGGGTCATCAGTCAGCGAATACTGGGTTTTAGCCATACAGATTGGCAAGTGACCCCAACCATTCTTCTCGAAATCAGCAATTTGTTTTTCGGCTTTGGATTCATAAACGACGCCGCGGCCCCCATATACCTTCGTTACAATGGCATCGAGTTTTTCTTTGATGCTGGTATTTTCAGCGTCATATAAAGGTTTAAATTCAGGATTTCCGGCTTGGTCGATGAGTTCAACGACTTCCTTGGCTAGGTCAACACCACCTTCACCACCATTTTCCCAGACGGATGCTTTGACGAATGGAACATTGAGCTGGTCACAAGCTTCTTGGACAGCAGCAATTTCTGCTTCCGTATCGGTAACGAATTCATTTAAAGCGACAACAACTGGTACATTGTAGCCTTGCATGGTTTCGATGTGTTTTTCTAAGTTCACCACACCGGCTTTAACAGCTTCCACATCTTCACCGGCATCCTTCAATTCTTTCTTCGGAATGCCCCCGTGCATCTTCATCGAACGGATCGTGGTTACAATAACCACAGCATCCGGCGTCTTACCGAGGTTAGGAGTCACGATGTCCATGAATTTTTCCCCACCTAGGTCAGCACCGAAACCAGCCTCAGTTACCGCATAGTCAGCCAGTTTCAAGGCTGCCTTGGTGGCGATAATGGAGTTACAGCCATGGGCGATATTGGCAAAGGGCCCCCCGTGGACTAAAGCTGGCGTATGTTCTAAGGTTTGTACCAAGTTAGGTTCGATCGCGTCTTTCATAATTAGGGTCATGGCACCAGCGCAGCCCAATTGTTCAACCGTCACAGGTTCCTTGTCCCGGGTTTCCCCGATAACGATCCGGTTGAAGCGGTCTCTCAGGTCACTTAAGTCAGTAGCCAAGCAGAGGGCTGCCATTACTTCGGAAGCCACTGTAATATCAAAACCATCCTCGCGTGGATAACCGTTGCCTGGTCCACCCAGACCAACGACCACATGTCGCAAGTTCCGGTCGTTCATGTCAACGACACGCTTCCAAGTAATCCGGCGGTTGTCAATATTCAATTTATTGCCTTGGTGGATGTGGTTATCAATCACAGCTGATAGTAAGTTGTTGGCGGTTGTGATGGCATGCATGTCCCCCGTAAAGTGCATATTGATATCTTCCATCGGCACAACTTGGGCATAGCCCCCACCAGCAGCGCCGCCCTTCAAGCCGAAAGTCGGGCCAAATGAAGGTTCACGAAGAGCCACCATGGATTTCTTTCCAATTTTTTGCAGGGCATCCCCTAGACCGACTGTAATTGTGGTTTTCCCCTCACCAGCTGCCGTTGGGTTAATAGCGGTGACCAGGATTAACTTACCATCTTCTCGATCTTGGATTTGATCCAGAGTTCTTTGAGGGATTTTGGCCTTATAGAGTCCGTATTGGTCTAAATCGCTTTCCTTAAAGCCGAGGCCTTCAGCAATCTCAGTGATTCGCTTCGGTTCATTTTGCTGGGCAATTTGAATATCCGTTAACATATAATGACTCCTCCTTTAAAATTAACTAAATCAATTATAACATGTTTAAGCGCTTACACAAATAGTCTGCTCATCTCGATTGAAAGTTAAGAAAAAAGTTTCACTGAAAAAACCAGATTCTGCCAAATAAAAGTAAATTTCCAGTGTATAGTCTGCTTAGCTTTGCTTTATTTTAGTGATTAAAGCAGTTAAAATGAATACAATTATTGTATATTTCTTTCAACTGGACTCTCAGGCTTTTCTAGGGAGTTTTTGCTATAATAAGTTTATTAGAATTAAAGGAGGACTGATCGAACCAATGACCTTGCATTTAATTAAAGCCCTCAAGTACGGGGTCGCGACCTTCTTTGCCATCTTCCTGGCCCAGTGGCTCCATTTAGATTATGCGGTTTCCGCTGGCATTATCGCTATCCTGACCTTAGCTGACACTAACCAACAAACCGTCCATTATATCGGAAATATTAGCCTGGCCATGGTCTTAAGCTTGACTGTTGCTAGCCTGCTTTTTTATTACCTAGGATTTACCGTTTGGGTCTTTGCCCTCTATCTTTTGATCACCTATCCACTGGCCGCCTGGATGAAGTCGGGGAATGCCATTGCTCCTTGTGCGGTATCGGTCTCCCACTTGCTTTTGGACCAGACCATAGCTTTTCCCGACTTGATGAACGAGTTTCTACTTCTCATCATCGGGACCGGGATCGCCCTCTTGGTTAACTTCCTCCAACCTTCCCACCAAAAGGAAATGGCCCAGTTAAAAGAGGCGATCGAAGACCGGATGCGGACGGTCCTTTGCTCCTATGCCGATCAATTAGACCAAGGCACTTTCTTTGAGCAAGATCATTTTGTTTTGGCCCTCCACGAACTCAGCCAGCTCATCCAAGATGGGCAAGGTCTGGCTGCCAGGGAGAATGCCAACCGAATGAACCAGGATACCCTATACTATAAGCAGTATTTTGCCATGCGCCAGGCCCAAAGCAATGTTCTCTACCAGATAGCGGAGAGCTTGCAGCGGCTCGACCAGAAGACCTCCCAGCACCAGGATTTAGCCCAGTTTCTCATCCACGTGTCCGAACAGCTGAACGAGCGCAATCCAGCTTTGGGACTAAGCGCAGAATTGGACCAGCTCATTAAGACTTACAGGGAGAGCGACCTGCCTCAGACCCGCAAAGAATTTGAGCTCCGGGCTACCCTTTTCGCGATCTTGACAGATTGCAAAAAATTCTTAAAATTAAAGAAAAACTTCTACTATGAAAGCAATTTTATCTATTCACATTAAAAGGAGAATCTCACCATGAAAGAAGCCTTAATTAACATTGACTACACCAACGATTTTGTCGCAGACGATGGCAGTTTAACCTGTGGCCAACCCGGTCAGGCTATCGAAGACAAGATCTGCGACTTGACGGAGCGCTTTATCCAAGACCAAGAATTTGTGGTCTTTGCTATCGATAGCCACCAAAAAGATGACCCCTACCATCCCGAGAGCCGGCTCTTCCCAAGCCATAATATCCAAGGCAGCCAGGGTCAAGAGCTCTACGGACGTCTCGCTGACATCTACCAAGGGGCCAAGGACCAAACCCATGTCTACTATATGGAAAAGACTCGCTACTCCGCCTTTGCGGGGACCAATCTCGATATGAAACTGCGGGAGCGCCATATCCAAACCCTCCACTTAGTTGGGGTCTGCACCGATATCTGTATCCTCCATACTGCTGTGGACGCCTATAATCTGGGCTATCAATTAGTAATCCACCCCACAGCCGTGGCAAGTTTCAACCAAGCAGGCCACGACTGGGCCCTAACCCACTTCGAGACCTGCCTAGACGCCAAAATTGTCGATTAGGCAAGGCAGTTAAATCATTTACAACAAAGGAGGCTTATTATGAATTCACAGCAAAAAGTCCTCGATCATCTCTTAAAAGCGGATGGTGCTTACCTGTCTGGACAGAAGCTGGCTGAAATATTAGGGGTTTCTCGCAATGCCATCTGGAAAGCCATCCAAGCTCTCAAAGACCAGGGCTATCAAATTTCTTCGACCCCCAATAAGGGCTACCAGCTAGAAAGTCTGAGCGATGACTTGGCCCCCCAACAAATCGACCACTTTCTCAAGCAAGCAGTCGGTTCGTTTGACATAGCTTATGAGGTCCGCCCCAGCATGAGCTCGACTAATGACTTGATGAAAGAGGCCCTAGCCCATAGCCAGGCGGATTATCTCTTGTACGCCACCCAACAGCAGACCAAGGGCCGAGGACGGCGAGGCAAGGCCTATTATTGCGACCTGGCAGAAGGTCTCTATTTCACCCTAGCCCTCCGCCCCCATCAGGTGAAACTCCAGGACGTGCCTATGTACACCATCCTGGCAGCGACTGCTGTTGTCGAGACCATTGAAAGCTATGTCGACGACCAGTGCGAGATCAAATGGGTTAATGACATCTTCTACCACAAGCGCAAGATCACTGGCATCTTGAGCGAAATGATTAGCTCCATTGAAGCGGCTGATACCTCCGCTGTCATGATTGGAATTGGAATCAACCTAGCGGGTTCCTTTGAAGACTCAGACCCCGCTGTTCGAGAAGTCGCAGGCACCATTTTTGGTCAAGAAACTCCAGAAGACTTCAATATCAACCAATTCTTAGCACAAATTGTGAGCCGAATCTTGACCTACCATGCCAACTTCGATGACAAAGCCTTCTTCCCCTTATACAAGGACCGGCTCATGGGCGTAGGCAAGGAGGTTTCCTACCAGTACAATGGCGACTGGCAGTCTGGAATCATCGTTGGCGTCAATCCCGAAGGCCAGCTGATCATTGCCAAAGCCAATGGCAAAAAAGAAATCCTCTATGGCCAGGATATTCATTTCTCTAGTCAGCAATTTAGAAATTTATAAACAGGGTGTGAGCAAGAGCGTTCAGCTTTGGATGCTTGGAGTAAGTTGGGATAAGGGCAAGCCACGCTTGCACGTTCCCAACTTGCGAAAGCACTCCCAAGCTGCTCTTGCGAACCCGACTACAGGGTGTGAGCAAGAGCGGTTAGCTTGGGATGCTTGGAGTAAGTCAATCGGACAGCTGGACTAGAGCCCTCACTTCACTCCCCAATCCTTAATAAAAGCAGCTGGACGCTAATATGGTCCAGCTGCTTTTTTATGGCTTGCAATGGCCGAGCGATCCAATGATCCGGCTTAAAGGACCTTTATCCAATTGATCAAGGCCAAATCCCCCTAGTTAAGCCTGGTATTTTCGGCAAAAATCTTGCCAGGCTTGGTAAAGGGCGGCTTGGTCGTCATCAAGATAGGACAGGGCCTGGTCTGCAATAGCCTGAGGAATGGGATAGAGGTAGGCAGCCATGGCACCGGCCATGGAAGCGATGGTGTCGGAGTCCCCGCCTAGGGAAACAGCCAGGCGCAAGCAGTCTTCGAAATCCTCGCCATCCCTTACGGCCACTAGGGCTTGGGGGATAGAGTCCGCACAATTGGCATGGAAGCTGTAATGCGGGCGTAAGTTGTCAATGGTGAAGTTTAAATCATATACTTCTGTAGCAATTTGTTTGAAAATATCCTCTGGGTCTACTCCCGTCTTCGCCTGGTAAATCGCTAAAGCAAGGGTCCAGGCCCCAAGGAAGGCTTCCTCACTGTCATGACTAATCCCAGTCACTACTGATCCCCAAGCGAGAACTTCTTCTTCGCTTCGCGCTAGGTCAGCGACAGGACTAATCCGCATACCGGCTCCATTACCGATACTCTGGTAGGGCTGGGGCTTCCGGCTATAGATCCAGCGGAAGAAGTTCTTACCATAACCCGCTGTAGGATACTTCCGCCCCCAGGTCTGCATGGAGCGAACCGCTTCCTCTTCAAGTAGGCCTAAGAATTCAGCGTCTTTTGCCAAGCCCCCTGACCGTCCAACAGCCTTCATCAAGGCCTCGCCCACCGCCAGAGTCATAATTGAATCATCTGTGAGATGACAGTCAGGATGGAAGAGTTCAAAGTCCTTCCCTCGGTAATTATTTAGTTCAAAGCGTGAGCCTACAATGTCTCCAATGATTGCGCCTAGCATATCTTTCCCCTCTCTAAAACTTTTCAATTTGTAACTTACTAATTTTAAGTGCATAATAAGGTGGAGGTGATCATAATGAATAATGAACAAGCACTCCAATTGCTTCAAGATGTTTTAAAAGTAAACTCAACCAATGGCAATGAAACTGCCGTGGCCGACCTTATAGAACCTATTTTACAGGAGGCAGGCCTAGAAACCAAACGCTATTCCTATAAGGGTGACCGGACCCAGCTTATAGCAACATTAGATAGTGGCGTAGAAGGACCTACGCTCGGCTTAACCGGCCATATGGATGTCGTCCCAATCGGCGATAACCCTTGGGAGCACGAGCCCTTCGCCGCAGAAATTGAAGACGGGGTCATCTATGGTCGGGGCGCCTGCGATATGAAGGGGGGCCTAATTGCCCTCGTCGCTGCCGCACTTCGACTTAAAGCCGAAAAGCTTCCTAAAAAAGGAAAAATTATCCTAGTCTTTACGGCGGATGAAGAGATGGGTGGTAAGGGCGCCAAGGATTTAGTCGACCAAGACCTCCTCCCCTATGTCGATGCCCTGATCTGTGCCGAACCAACTAACCTCCAAGTGGCGCGGGCCCACAAAGGAGTCTTCTGGCTATCACTGGAAACTCAAGGCCGGACTGCCCACGGATCGACCCCTAAAAAAGGCGTCAATGCCGTAGAAAAAATGATCAAGTGGCTGGACCGGATCGCTCAGACCTACCATGCCGACGACCACGAAGATGACCTCCTTGGCCAATCGACCATGTCTTTTAACCAAATTTCTGGCGGCAGTGTGGTCAATGTGGTCCCAGACCGTGCCCAAGCTCAAGTAGATATCCGGACCGTGCCTGGCCAAGACCATCCCGAGCTTTACGCTAGTTTTGAACAAATCATCAAAGACTTAGAAGCTGAAGATCCTGACTTTAAGGGACAGATGGACCTCTTCACCAACCTCTATCCCTTGCGGACCGACGACCAAGACCCCCTCGTCCAAATCGCTCTCGAAAAGTCAAAAGATATCCTCGATCAAGCAGCGGGACTAGCAGCCTTCAGCGGAGGAACCGATTGCGCGGAATTTATCCGCCACCAAGCTGATATACCAACCATTATTATTGGCCCTGGCCAAAGCTTACATGAACCCGATGAACACATCACCGTCAGTGAATTCTACCAAAGCATCGCCTGGTACCAAGCCATTATCCGCCAGTGGTTTGAACAAAAAGATTAACCATATAAGTAAAGAAAGAGAGTATGACTTTTGCCTTACTCTCTTTTTTATATTAGCTTGACTTTAAGAAAGGCTTTCTTTAAACTTATAAGCTAGTCAATTTTAAAAGAAAAGAGGTTCTTATGTTAAAGAAAATCAACCAATTACCTGCTGGCATGTTCCTAGTTCCCATGGTCGTCAGCATGGTCTTAATTTCCATTTTTCCCAATATGTACGACCGTTTTGGCGGCACCAGTCAGGCTAGCTTCCAGATGGGGACGCCGGTTGTCATTGGCCTTTTGGTCTTTGCAGCAGGGACGAGTCTTGACCTCAAGCAGATTGTTCCCTTATTAAAGCGCCACCTGCCCATGATCTTATTTAAATTATTTTGGTCAAGCCTCCTGATCTATTTCTACTATCTAGCTTTTGGTAGCCAGGGGATCTTTGGAATTTCACTCTTGAGCTTTGCTTGTGTGATTTATTCCCTGAACCCAGCTGTAGCCCTAGCCATCCATTCCTCATATGGTGACCAGCGTTTTGGGGCGGTCTACGGAATCTTCGGTATCCTGGGTATGTCCTTTACCCCGCTTATCCTCCTGAGTCTGCTTACCGCTGATGGAGGGGCAGGCGGCATTGACTGGAACCCCATTATTTCGATCTTTATTCCCCTTCTTGTAGGGATGGCCCTGGGCAACTTGGATCCTGACTTCGCGGACTTCTTTACGCCAATGATCGGCCGCCTCCTGCCCTTCCTCGGTTGGAACTTGGGAGCCGGTATGCGGATCCAAGACGCCCTGGCATCTGGTGGCTCAGGCCTCTTGATGACACTTGCCTTCTTTATTCTGATGCTTCCACTCATCTTCTTTGACCGCTACGTCACCAAGCAGAATGCAGGCATTGATGGAGCAGCGATTTGGAATGTGGCTGGCATGTCTGTCGCCAACCCAGCGCTCATTGGCCTGACCTTACCCGAAACTTTCGGCGATGATGTGGTAGCCGCGACCGCCATCGTGATGATGGTCTGCATCGCCAGCTCCCTCCTCTCCCCTCTTGTCGCCCAAAAGCTCTACCAAAGAAAAGAGACTGTGACTAAAGGCGGTTAGTCCTGACTCTAGGAGCAAGTTTTAAAAAAATCATTAATAAAAAAAGACCGGACAACATTAGGCCGGTCCACTGATCAAAGGCTAGGATAAGATTCCTGGCCTTTTTTGAAGGGGAATTTTTTGGTTGAGCGCTCTTGCTCTCACCTTTCAGTCGGGTTCGCAAAGGCAGAAAGGGAGCGACTTCATCAAAGTGGAGCGACCGGCTAAAGCCGCTCTTATCCTCTTTGCCT
>NZ_KV797939.1:66980-126344 GCF_001809535.1 Aerococcus sp. HMSC062A02
GCCGCTCTTATCCTCTTTGCCTCCAGTCATCCCTATCTAGCCGCCTTTGCTTACACCCTCCAGTTGCGTTCGGTTGCGCAGAAGTGGCTCCCTCACACCCTAGTTGGGCTCAGGCTAGCAGAAATAGCTCCTCTTCACCAAAACCCGTCGAAGGCTTTCATCCTTCTCTGGCTTTTGGCTCCAGAGGTCTATTTCTCCCGCTAGCCTTCACACCCTATCTAGTCGGGTTCGACTTGGCAGGCTTGGCGTGATTTCACAAGTAAGGAACGAACGAATGCTTCGCTCTTATCCTTAATTGCTCCAATCATCCAAGCCAAAACCTCAAGTCTCTCACCCTTATTTAGTCAGGTTCGACTTGGCAGGCTTGGAGTGATTTCACAAGTAAGGAACGAGCGAATGCTTCGCTCTTATCCTTAATTGCTCCAATCATCCAAGCCTAACCCCCAAGTCTCTCACCCTTATTCTTCAGAGTCTAAGATAATAGTTACTGGGCCATCGTTGGTTAGGCTAACTTGCATGTCAGCACCGAACTGGCCTTCTTCGACGTCAAGATCATAGGCTTCGCGTAGTTTTTGATTGAGCGCCAGGTAGATTTTTTCACCGTGGTCGGGATGGGCGGCGTCTACAAAGGAAGGTCGGTTGCCCTTGCGTGTCCGGGCATAGAGGGTGAACTGGGAGATGGAAAGGATCTTGCCGCCTACCTGGTTAATGTCCAGGTTGAGTTTGCCCTCTTCATCAGCAAAAATTCGCATTTTGGCAATTTTTCTTGCCATATAGTCCACCGTTTCCTCGTTGTCGTCATCATGGACACCTACTAGGAGCATGAAACCTTCTTGAATAGCGCCCAAAGTCTGGTCGTCAACACTTACAGATGCTTGGCTAACACGTTGAATAATTACTCGCACAGTCACTCTTCCTTTCTTTTTACTGGGTGGAGGCCCGCTCCACCACATAGACGTCAGGGATATCCTTCACCTTATCAATGATCTTATCCAACTGGTCAATGTTTTGGATAGCCAGGCGGAGGCGTATCTTGGCCATGTTGGTCTTGTGGTCAACATTCCCGTTAATGTTAGAGATCGACTTGGTCAAGGGACTGACCACCTGGATGATTTCATTCAAGAGCCCACTCCGTTCAAAGGCTTCGATCACCAGTTCCACCTCAAAGCTGATATCCGCATCATCCTGGGTATTCTCCCACTCAACTTCAATCAGGCGATCAGAAAGTTCATCATCCAAATCGACATTCTTACAATCGCGGCGGTGGACAGAAATCCCCCGTCCCTTGGTAATATAACCGACAATATCATCCCCAGGCACCGGTGTACAGCAGTGGGCCAGGCGGAAGAGCAGGTTGTCAGCCCCCTCCACGAAGACGCCATCATTATGGCGGACAGTCATGGCGGGCTTGCGGTCCTTCTCCTCTTCATCGTGGATAACTTCTTCCAGATCCTTCTTATGCAATTCCTCCCGGCGTTTAGCCCGAGCCTTTTCTATCAGGCGGTTGGCCACGGCCGAAGCCGACAGTTCACCAAAACCAACTGCTGCAAAGAGGTCATCTAAGGAAGAGAAGTTAAAGCGTTCCAAAAGATCAGCCTGCCTGGTCTTGGTATAGAGGTCCTTGAAGGCAAAGCCGCTCTCATTGACCGCATCTTCGACTGCTTGTCGTCCCTTTTCCAGGTTCTCTTCCCGGTCTAAGAGCTTGAAGAAACGCTTAATCTTGTTCTTGGCCCGGTTGGTTGCCACTAGGTTGACCCAGTCTCGACTAGGGCCGGCGGAATTCTTCGAGGTTAGGATTTCCACAATATCGCCATTCTCTAACTTATAGTTAAGCGGGACAATTTTAGAATTGACCTTAGCTCCGATCGTTTTATTCCCTACCTCTGTGTGGATCTGGTAGGCAAAGTCCAGCGGTCCTGCCCCTGATGGTAACTCCTGGACGTCGCCTTGGGGGGTGAAGACGTAAACCTTGTCCTTGAAAATGTCTTCCTTGACGCTTTCTACAAAGTTTTCTGCGTCAACCGAATCATCTTGGAGGTCTTGGATTTGTTGGAACCAGGCGATCTGGTCATCTAAGTCATCCTTTTCTACTTCACCGGTAACGCCCTTCTTATAGGCCCAGTGCGCAGCAACCCCGTATTCGGCAACTTCATGCATCTGGTAGGTGCGGATCTGAATTTCAACCGGGACTCCCTTATCCCCTAATACCGTGGTATGGAGGGACTGGTACATGTTGGCCTTGGGCATGGCGATATAGTCCTTGAAGCGGTTAGGAAGGGGCTTCCAGTTAGTGTGGACAACTCCCAGGACGGCATAACAATCCTTGACCGTGTCGACCAGAACCCGGATAGCTAGGAGGTCGTAAATTTCCGAGAACTCCTTCTTCTGCTTCTTCATCTTCCGGTAGATGGAATAGATGTGCTTGGGCCTCCCATAGATTTCGAAGGGCTCTGCAATGACGCCCTCCATCTGAGCTTGGAGTTTTTCAATGGTTTCATTGATGTAGTTCTCCCGCTCATCCCGCTTGGCATTCATCAGATGAACAATTTGATAGTAGGCTTCGGGATTAATATAACGCAGGCAGGTATCTTCTAATTCCCACTTGATCTGGCTCATCCCCAAGCGGTCAGCCAGCGGGGCATAGATCTCCAGCGTTTCTCTAGAAATACTGACCTGCTTTTCGGGTTTATGCCACTTAAGGGTCCGCATATTGTGGAGGCGGTCAGCTAATTTTACCATAATTACGCGGAGGTCATTGGCCATGGCGAGGAGCATTTTTTGGTGGTTTTCCGCCTGCTGCTGCTCCTGGGACCGGTATTTCAGCTTCCCTAATTTGGTTACCCCGTCCACCAGAGTCGCCACTGTATCGGAGAAGAAATAAGCAATATCATCCAAGGAAATGCCCGTGTCTTCCACCACATCGTGGAGAAAACCGGTCGCCACCGTGTCAGGATCCATGTGAAGCTCCGCTAGAATCGAAGCCACCTGGATAGGATGGGTAAAGTAAGGCTCTCCCGATTTGCGAACTTGGTCACGATGGGCCCGCTCAGCAAAATCAGCCGCCTTAGAGACAAAGGCCAGCTTATCTTCTGGCATATAGGACTTGCAGAGGTCCAATACTTCTTCTTTAGTATAATTTTGTTTTTCAGACATCAAACCTACCCCTTTCTAATTACATCTCAATACCGCGGACAGTCTTAGGTAAGCTATGGCAGTTTAGATGTCTTTTGATGAATGGTTTAACTCATATTTTACCATATCTGAGAGGATAATGAGAAGTATTCCTTTAAATGGAATCCTTAGTCGCTTCCGCTCGGCCCTTAACGGCATAGATACCAAACCAGTCGCCCCGGCGGACGATCTCTTCGATACGGAAATCTGCTTGGATCAAGGCCGCCTTGATTGCTTCAAATTCCTTATAGTAGATGCCCGAGAGGATGAACTTCCCTTGAGGCTCAAGGCAGTCATAGGCTTGGGGGATGAGCGGGATCAAAATATCAGCCAAGATATTAGCCGTAATCAGGTCGACGGGGTCAGAAATCCTGCTTAGCTTATCATTAGCCCGAGCCGAGCACCGGTCAGCCACCTGGTTGACTTCAAAATTTTTCTGGGCAATGGGAATGACTTGCTCATCATAGTCAAAAGCCTGGACGGACTGGGCCCCCAGCTTAGCTGCTGCAATAGCAAGGATCCCTGAACCGGTGCCCACATCATAGACCCGGTCCTCCGGTTCGAGATAGCTTTCCAGAAGTTGGAGGGAGAGCTGGGTAGTGGCATGGTCCCCGGTCCCAAAGGCCATTTCAGGGTCCATATAGATAGGAATCAGGACCTGGGTCTCTTCTTCTTGCCAAGAAGGAATAATATGAATAAAACGACTGATCACTATGGGCTGGTAGTAACGCTTCCACTCTTCCTCCCAGTTGGTCTCCGCCAATTGACCAATCGCGATTTCTTCTTCGCTATAGACTGGGTCTAAATCCCTCAAAGCTGCTAAAAGAGCCTGAGCCAGGTCTTCCTTGGACCAAGCCGTATCAGAAAAATAGCCCACCACCTGGGGAAAGCGCGGATAAGCCTGGCGCTTGGCCTCTAACTTAACCACTGATCCTTCCTCTTCCAGCGCATCAAAATCCTTGACATCTTGGATCACAGCCCCCTGTGACCCCAATGCCAACAAGCTGTCTGACACCTGGTCGGAATCTCCGTATTTGACGTCGATTGTCACCTCATAGAATCCCATTAATATACCTCCAATGAATAGCGTTCTTTGTTTCCATAACGGTTGACTGCCTGACGCTGGGCAACATCTTGACTCACTGCCTCATGAGGCCAAGTCAAATCGAGCGTCTCCCGCTTACCCCGGTCCAGTTCGCGCAACTGTTGGTCAGCTTGGCGGAGGGTGTAGCGCATCCATTTGAGAAGAACCTGGACATAGTCGCCCGTATAAGTCCCATTGCCTAGGTTAGGTGCCAGGATAAAAATCCCAGGCTGCAAGCTAATATCTTTGCTATAATAGCCGAAACGAAAGGTTAAACTCAAATAAGCAAATTGATTGCTTTGCTTATTTAAGGCGTCTCGCATCATATGATCGGAAGCCAGCTCCTGCCGACTGGGCAGGTGAACTTGGAGAATAATCCCTGTACTCCTCTCATCATAGGTTAATTGCCAGGGAAACTGGAAGCGTAAACCCTGCCACTCCTGGTATAGGTATTCAAATAAGCTCTTTTCGGTCATCTGTCCACACTCCTTTTGGTCATTGCTTGCCCTATCTTGGGGCCTTCACTTCTCTCTATTATAGCTTATCCATCCTTGTTCTCCTAATTTATTAAAAGTTCTCTAAAGCCCTCTTTTCACTGACCTTGACCAAAGAAGATATGCTATACTATTGGAAGACAGTGTTAAAAATGGGGTGTAAGGATGTCCGAACGTAATCTGACAACAAAAGATATTTTACAAAAAGAATTTAAACCAGCCATCCGCGGCTTTAACATGCAAGAAGTGGATGAATTTCTAGATATCATCATGCGGGACTATGAGTCCTATGAAAAAGAAATTGCCTACTTACAAGCCGAACTGGAGAAAGCCAAGCGGCAGACTGGCGAAGATAAGAGTCGGCAAAGCCGATCCAAAGCTAGCGGAACTAACAAAACCGGTGCAACCACCAATTATGATATTCTCCGCCGCCTATCCAAATTAGAGAAGGCGGTCTTTGGTTCCCAAAGCTATGACGAAGAAGACCATATGGACGATACCATTATTCGCCAAAATTATTAGCATTTTACGCCGACTTGCGTTATAATGAGTTATCATATGTAAATTTCGGGTAATCGCGGGTAGTCATACCTGAGGAAAGTCCATGCTCACACTGACTGAGAGGTCAGTAGTGTTCGTGCTTAGCGAAAACATAAGCTAAGGCATAGACGGCGGGAAAAACGGCTTCAGCCCTAGGGCTATGCCCCAGTATCCCTGAAAAGTGCCACAGTGACGAAGTTAGTTGGGAAACCAGCTAAGTGGAACGAGGTAAACCCCTCGAGTGAGCAACCCAAATTCGGTAGGGGCACTTGGCAAGCAGAAATGAATGTGAGCCGAGGCAGCAATGCAGATAGATGATTACCGAACTTGCAAACAACCTGGGATGCAAGGGAACAGAACATGGCTTATAGAAATTTACATCAGGTTTGTAAAGAATCCAAGCTTGTGTGGTCTATCCCCAGGCTTGGATTTTTTATATTTTTATCGATTATTTTTTTGTGTTGGTAACTAGACATTGATTACCAGCACAGTATGTTAAAAAATTATAAGGAGGATTCCATGAAGACGTATCAGTTAATGGCCAGCTGCGCGAGCGGGATCGAGGCCCTGGTGAAGAATGAATTAAAGGCCCTGGGCTATGACTGCCAGGTCGAGAACGGCCGGGTCCGCTTTGAAGGGGCTCCCCAGGACGTTGCCCGGACCAATATCCAATTGCGGACAGCTGACCGGGTTAAAATTATCGTCGGTGAATTTGAAGCCAAAACTTTCGAGGCTCTCTTCGACCAAGTCAAGGCCCTCAATTGGTCGGATCTCCTGCCCTTCGACGCCAATTTCCCTGTCTCAGGCAAGTCCGTCAAGTCCCAGCTCCATTCGGTTCCCACCTGCCAGAAGATGGTTAAAAAAGCTATTGTGGACCACTTAAAAGAGGCTTATTTCCGGCGCGGACAGCTGCCTGAAACCGGTGCCCGCTACCCCATTGAGATCAGCATCCACAAAGACCAGGCCCTCCTAACCCTGGATACGACGGGAGATAGCTTGTTTAAGCGGGGTTACCGCCAGGTTAAAGGGGGCGCACCACTCAAGGAAAACTTTGCAGCTTCCTTGGTTAAACTAACGACCTGGTTCCCCGACCGGCCCTTGGTAGACCCTACCTGTGGCTCAGGGACCATCGCCATTGAAGCCGCCCTGATTGGGATGAATATTGCTCCCGGTATGCACCGGCACTTTGTCTGCGAGGACTGGGATATCTTCCGAGACCAGGAATTCGACAAGGAGCGGGCTGCTGCTAAGGCGGCCATTGACCATAACATCCAATTGGACATCCAGGCTTCGGATATTGACCACCGCATGGTTGAAATTGCCAAGGCCAATGCCCAAGCGGCAGGAGTTGACCATCAAATTACCTTTAAGCAGATGCAAGTAGCTGACTTTACAACGAATAAAGACTTCGGCATTATGATCAGCAACCCGCCTTATGGGGAACGTCTCAACGACGAAGACAGTGTCCACCAACTCTACCAGGAGATGGGCGAGGTTTTCCGGCCCCTAGAGACCTGGAGCAAGTATATCCTGACTTCAGACTTGGCCTTTGAGGACTATTACGGTGACAAGGCCACCAAGAAGCGCAAACTCTACAACGGCGCTTTGCGGACCGACTTCTTCCAATTCTGGGGAAAGAAGAAGAAAGCGCATTAAGCTAAAGCGAGGCCTGGCGCATGGCCTGCTTGGCGAGCTGGTCAGCCCCCCGGTTGTCAGCTTCCGGTACCCAGTTCAAATGAAATTGAGGAAATTTAGCAAGAGCAAGTAAGATAGCCTGGATGGCCTGGCTATAGGGACTGTTCTTGCTTTTTTTCTTGCGTATGGCGTCATAAACGGCCCGACTATCCGTTTGACAAATGATCAGGTCATCTGTACGTCCTTGGTCTTCGAGTAGCTCTAAAGCGATTTTAAGGGCAGAGAATTCAGCTAAGTGGTTGTCCATTTTTTGAGGCAGAGAGAATTTGAGGGGGTATTGCTTGCCCCCTTCCAGCCAGAGAATCCCGACCCCCGCCCGGCCGTCCTTAACATTGACCGAAGCATCGATGGCGAGACGTATCACCTAGATCACCCCTTTCATGATTTTTCTAAGTAAGCGGTAAGTGTCGTCTTCTGGATCAGCTGTCGCTAGAGCAGTCAATAAGTCAGCGGGTGACTGGTCGAGCTCTTCTTCGAAGGGATAGACTAAGCCCGTCAGAAGTACCCACTCCTCCTCCAGATAGGCCTTAACCAAGGGCTCCTTAAAGAAACAAGCCTCCAAGTAGTCTTGACCAGCCTGGAAGAAAGACCGGTCCTGGGGCTGGTCTAAAGTAGCTAAATGGAGCTCATGGCACTTCCCTAACGGTCCCTCTAGAACTAAGTGGCCTTGGTCTCCAGCCTCCAACAAGCGCGCCAGGAAATCCGTCCGTACCAGACTAGGTCCAGGATGTCTAGTCAGATAGGCTCGGATGAAAGTTTGAACCTGGTCAGCTGCTAAGCTGTCTAAGACCTGGTAGCAGGCCATAGCCTGGCTCGGATCCGAGGCCAAGTCGCTATCTAAGTAAGCGGTCAGAGCCATTTGACTAGCAGCCGCTTCTTTAGCAGCTATTTGATCGGGATAGAAGATAAAATCGATCCAATCCTGATCGACAGCTGGTCCCTGACGCACAAAAAGCCCCAACTCTGAAAACTCTTTCAAAGTACTTGGGGCTGTCTGAGCCAGTAGGGACATGGCACTTTCATATAAGAGGAGTGCTCGGTCTTGGTCAAGCTCCTCTAAAACTTGCTGGGTCAAGGCCAGAGCTAGGTCAGCCTGGTCCTGGTCCAGCAATACCTGGAGTAAGTCCAGGAAAAACTTGGAAAAATTTCCAGCCAGTTGCTGAGCTTGGCGGATAGCTGCCAGGCCCTGACTGAGACCCCCTGCTGTCTTAAGAGCTAGGGCTTCCTCGATCAGGGTCCGGCATTCAGCATTTCTTTCCATAGACATGGCACATGCCTCCCTTTGTTGTCACATTCTCCTTAAAATTGACGAAAACGCGCTTCGCGAGCTAGGCGGATGGCTTCAGCTGACTTGCCATCCCAGTCCTCTAATTCCTTGATGAGCATGGTTTTGATATTGTCAGCTAAGTGTTCCTTGATGATCGCCTCTCCCCGCTGGCGGACGGGAATAATTTCATCCACTACCCCCAATTCATAGAGGTCTTTAGCGGTGAACTTCATCAGTTCCGCTGCCTCATTGGCCCGGTTAACATCTTTCCACAGAATGGTCGCAAAGCCTTCTGGGGAAAGAATGGAATACATGGCGTCTTCTAGGATCCAAACCCGGTTGGTCACTGCCAGGGCTAGGGCCCCACCGCTCCCTCCTTCACCAATTAAGACGGAGATATTAGGAGCAGATAAACGACCGAAAGCCTGCATGGACCGGGCAATCGCTTCACCAACCCCCCGGTCTTCCGCTTCCATATCGCAAAAAGCACCAGAAGTATTGATAAAGCTAATGACCGGACGCTTAAATTTATCGGCTTGTTCCACTAGGCGGATGGCCTTGCGGTAACCCTCCGCATGGGGAGAACCAAAGTTCCGTTCCACATTTTCTTTAGTGGTGTGACCCTTTTCTGTCCCGATAATGGTCACTGGCCGGCCATCTAAACGACCCACCCCACCATAAATCGCGGCATCGTCCCCATAGGCCCGGTCGCCGTGGAATTCATAGAAATCGTCACAGATGTAATTGGCCAATTCCGAAGTGGTCAAGCGTTGGGTATCCCGAGCAGCTTTAACGACCTCACTCGGATGGAGAGAAGGTCGTTTTTTTGAATGACTTTCTAGCATAATACACTCCTTAAGCTTGGCAATGGATGGACAGCAAGGCAGATAGTTCTTCTCTTAATTGCTGGCGGGGGATGATTCGGTCAACGAAACCATGGGCCAGTTGGTGCTCAGCACTCTGGAAGCTGTCAGGCACGGCCTGGTGGATAGTTTGTTCGATCACCCGTTTGCCGGCAAAGCCAATTAAAGCACCAGGTTCAGCACAGATAATATCAGCCTGCATGGCAAAACTAGCTGTTACCCCGCCCGTTGTTGGATCAGTCAAAACGGCCAGGTAGAGGAGACCGGCCTCACTGTGTCGTTCCACAGCCAGCGAAATCTTGGCCATCTGCATGAGGGAAACAATCCCTTCTTGCATCCGAGCCCCCCCACTCGCTGTAAAGACCACAACTGGTAGGCTTTCTTTAAGGGCTAACTCGAAGAGGGAGGTTAACTTCTCCCCCACCCGGGCGCCCATGGACCCCATCATGAAGAAAGGATTCATACAGGCAAAGGCAAGTTCCTGTCCATTGAGCTTACCAAGGCCCGTGGTGATGGCTTCATCCGTCTGAGCCCGGTCTTGGGCCTTGGCGCGCTTCTCCTCATAACCTGGAAAGTCCAGGGGATTGGCATGACCCCCATCTTCAAAAAGAGGCTCAAAAGAATCTGGATCCAAGATCAAACGAATCCGTTCCTGGGCTGAAATCCGGAAATGATAGTCACAGTTGCTGCAGACATAGGCCGGTTTCATATCCTGGGTCAGGATAGTTTGCTGGCACTGGGGACACTTCTGCCACATGCCGTCAGGAATATAGGGCTTGTGGTTGGGATCAACAACGTCCACTTGACTAGACTGGGGCACATGAATATAAGATTTCTTTTTCCGCTTGAAAGCCATCAGCTCAGCTCCCTTCTCAGTTTGATTGTTCGGCTAGCCAGGCAGGTAAGAGGCTGGCTTCCAGGTGGTCATTACTATAGTCACCGGAAAGGAAACCGTCATCCTCTAGAATGGCCTGGAGAAGGGCCTGGTTGGAGGCAATGCCTTCAATCCGCAACTCTCCTAGGGCCCGCTTCATCCGTTGCACGGCTTCTTCTCGATCCGCTCCGTAAGCAATCAATTTAGCAAACATATTATCATAGTATGGCGGCATTTGATAGCCATTATAAACACTTGATTCTAGTCGCAAGCCCAAATTACCTGCCGGAAAATGAATAAAGTCAAAGGATCCGGTCGAAGGATAGAAGTGGTCTTCTGGCCGCTCCGCATTCAAGCGGACCTCAATGGCATGCCCTTCAAAGTGAATATCCTCCTGGTCCAAGCTTAGGGGTTGACCAGCCGCAATTTCAATTTGCTTTTTGACCAAGTCGACGCCGGTAATCATTTCCGTGATTGGATGTTCCACCTGGATCCGGGTATTCATCTCCATAAAATAAAAGTTCTGGTCATAGTCTACCAGGAATTCAATGGTGCCCGCCCCCGTGTAATTGACTTCTTCACCAGCTTTAACAGCTGCTGCACAGATCTTTTCGCGCGTTGTTTGGCTAATAAAGGGACTTGGACTCTCTTCGAGTACTTTTTGGTGGTTGCGCTGGAGGGAGCATTCCCGCTCCCCTAGATGGACCACCTTACCATAGTTATCACCGAGGATTTGAACTTCAATGTGGTGGGCAGGATGGATGACCTTCTCCATGTAGAGCTGGTCATTCTGGAAGTTCTGCTGGGCTTCCAAGCGGGCCTCATCGAAGGCCGCCTGCAAATGACTAGCCTGGTTAACCAGGCGCATGCCCTTGCCCCCGCCCCCAGCCGTTGCCTTGAAGAGAACAGGATAACCGACTTCTTCAGCAATGGCTTGGGCTTCCTCAGCACTACGAACAAAGTCTTCACTCCCCGGAATAACCGGCACCTTAGCGGCCTTCATGGTATCCCGGGCATGTTGCTTATCCCCCATCTGGTCAATCACATCCGCTTCCGGTCCGATAAAGACAATATTCATCTCCCGGCAGAGGCGGGCAAATTTACTGTTTTCTGATAAGAAGCCAAAACCGGGATGGATGGCCTGGGCCCCAGTAACGACAGCTGCGCTGAGGATAGAGGGCATGTTTAAATAGGAGTCCGCTGCGGACGCTTTCCCAATACAGACTGCCTCATCAGCTAAGGAGACATGCATTGCATCGGCATCCGCTTCGGAGTATACAGCCACTGTTTGGATGCCCATCTCCTTACAAGTTCGAATGATTCGAACGGCGATTTCGCCACGGTTGGCAATAAGTATTTTCTTAAACATTTGACCACTTTCTTTATTACTTAAATATCGCGTTCAACATCTGATACGGCGAAAGTCATTTGGCATTCACTGCATAGAACGCCATCTTCACGGTGAATGGTAGCCTTAGCCAAGCCAATATTCCGCTTAATCTTTAAGATATCAACGGTTACGGTAAGGACATCGCCTGGCACAACCTTCTGGCGGAATTTAACCTTATCCACTCCTGCTAAATATCCGGTCCGCTTGGTGAGGCCATCCGTCATCAAGAGTGGAATCGAACCAGCCTGGGCCATGGTTTCAATTTGAAGGACGCCTGGCATGACTGGTTCACCTGGGAAGTGGCCGACAAAATAAGGCTCGTTAATGGTCACGTTCTTGCGTGCCACCACGCGTTTGCCAACCTCTAATTCCGTTACCCGGTCAATAAAACAAATTGGATAGCGGTTAGGAATGATGTCCATAATCTCTTGGGCATCTAAGATAATTTCATTATTTTCCACACGATCTCTCCTTAACTAATCTCAAATAGAGGCTGGCCGTATTCAACGACTTCACCGTCCTTGACTAAAATCTGACTGATGGTCCCTGAGCATTCAGCTGGGATTTCATTCATAATCTTCATGGCTTCAACGATACATACCGTTTCCCCCGCCTGGATGGTCTGACCCAAGCTCACATAAGGGTCACGGTCAGGACCTGGCGCTAGGTAGACCACACCCACAATAGGACTGGTCACAACTTGGCCAGAGAAGCTTTCTTCTTCCTTGGTCGCTTCTTCTGCCGCTGGGTCAGGAGCAGACGTTGCCTCAGCTTGACCTGCCTTTTCAGCAGCCAAGGCGTCGACAGAACTGGCCGCTTGGTCTATGCCCTTAGCATTGAGGGCATCGGTTTCCAACTTGGACATGACAATCTCTAAGTCTTCATTCTTGAAGACAAATTGCTGTAAACTGGATGCATCTACGGCTTGGATAAGCGCCTTAATTTCTTTTGTTTCCATTAGTCTTGAGTCACCTTCTTAAAGCAAATCACCGTATTGTGGCCACCGAAACCAAGGGCATTAGAAACTAAAGCATCAATTTGGCGGTCTTCCCCTTGGCCAGTTACCAGGTGGAGGTCACAGTCTTCATCTGGCACTTGGTAGCCTACCATGCCTGGGATAAAGCTTTCTTCCATAGCTTTAATACTAGCAATCGCTTCAACGGCACCCGCAGCGCCCAAGAGATGGCCGACTGCCGCCTTGGTTGAGCTCACTGCGACGTCTTGACTATAATCGCCAAAAGCCGTTTTGATGACATGGCTTTCTACTCGGTCATTAGTTGGGGTAGAGGTTCCGTGGGCGTTGACATATTGCACATCGTCTTGGCCGAGGCCAGCTTCATTTAGAGCAAGTTCAATAGCCTTGACAGCTTCTTGGCCTTCTGCATGAGGAGCTGTCAGGTGGTAGGCGTCGGAAGTTGCTCCGTAGCCAGCCACTTCAGCGTAAATCTTAGCACCCCGGGCTTGGGCAGATTCTAAGCTTTCAAGAAGCAAGATGCCAGCTCCTTCGCCCATAATGAAGCCTGCCCGTTCCTTATCGAAGGGAATGGAGGCACGGTCAGGGTCAGAAGTGGTGTTCATCGCGGTGAGGTTTTCAAAGCCGGACATAGCAATCTCACAGATGGATGATTCCCCCCCACCAGCTAACATATAGTCGGCATAACCGTGCTTGATATAGCGGAAGGCTTCACCAATGGCATTATTAGCTGAAGCACAGGCTGTTGAGACGGTTTGGGCTGGGCCATGGATTCCAAAATGCATGGAGATATTGGCCCCACCCATGTTGGAGATGGCTATCGGAACGAATAAAGGATTCACCCTTTTTGGGCCCTTAGCAATCATCTTGCGGATCCCTGATTCCATTTCTTGAACCCCACCAATACCGGTCCCAAAATAAATACCCACCCGGTCGCGGTCCACTTGGTCAAGGTCTAAGCCTGCGTCTTTGAGAGCTTCGCTTGATGCTGCAATGGCGTATTGGGCGTATGGCTCCATCCGTTTGGCTGACTTGCGATCCATATAATTCTTAGGGTCGAAGTCTTTGACTTCAGCTACTAACTGGGTATCCAGGCCGCTAGCATCGAACTTGGTAATCGGTCCAATACCGTGCTTGCCTGCTTTTAAATTGGTCCAAAATTCATCGACTGAATTTCCTAAGGGGGTCACAGCCCCTAGACCTGTCACTACAACTCTTCTCGTCATAAGAACCTCCTAGTTCATATTGAGACCACCGTTGATTTCAAGGGTGGTACCAGTAATATACTTGTTATTTGCTAGGAATAAGATCGCTTCTGCTACTTCCTCTTGTTCGCCGAAGCGCTTGAGCGGGATTTCATCTAGCATGGCTTCTTTTGTTTTGTCTGATAATTTATCGGTCATGTCGCTGGAAATGAAGCCAGGTGCCACGGCATTGACGGTGATGTGACGACTGGCTAGCTCGCGGGCTGCCGACCGGGTCAAACCGATCAAAGCAGCCTTGGAAGCCGAGTAATTAGCCTGGCCGACATTTCCAATAATGCCGGATAAACTCGATACATTTATGATAGCACCTCTACGTTGTTTTAGCATTATTTTTGACACATGACGGATCAAATTAAAGCTTCCCTTAAGGTTCACGTCAATGACTTGGTCGAAGTCTTCTTCAGACATCCGAATCAAGAGGCTATCCTTGGTAATCCCGGCATTGTTGACTAGGACATCCACTCGACCGAAGTCCTTGTGAATGGCTTTCACCACCTGGCTGGTCAAGTCAAAGTCTGAAACATCAGCCAGGTACTCTCTTACTTCTACCCCATAGTCCCGGATGGCTTCCAAGACCGATTCATCCGCTTGGGACCGGTTGACCATGGCAATGTGGTAGCCGGCCTTGGCAAAGGCGAGCGCCGTCGCGGTGCCGATGCCGCGGTTAGCACCTGTAATAATAAGTGTTTCTTCTTTAGACATATGCTTATTCTCCTGCTAATTCATTAATGGTTTTCTGTAAGTTATCGAGGTCGCCTATCCGGTAGCAAGCTACTGACCGGTCGATCTGCTTCATAAAGGAAGACAGGGTCTTGCCTGGACCGATTTCAATAAAACAATCCACGCCTTGGTCTAAGAGATAACGGATCGAATCCTCCCAGCGAACGGGACAGTACATCTGCTTGGCCAAGTTTTCTTTTAAATGCGCCATATCATGGGGTTGAGCTGTGGTATTAGAAATGACGGGATACTGCATGTGGTCAAAATCAACCGCCTCCAAAGCCTGCTTAAAATCCTCACTAGCAGGCTCCATCAAGGCCGTATGGAAGGGCCCAGAGACCTTGAGAGGGATTAGCTTCTTGCTCCCAGCAGCCTTGAGTTTCTCACAGGCTAGGTCAACTGGCTCTTCATACCCCCCAATGACCACTTGCTTAGAGGTATTGTAGTTAGCGGGGGCCACATAGGCGTCATTTTCTTCGCGGGCTTCTTGGCAGGCCGCTTCAATGGTCTCGCGGGGAGTGTTCATCACAGCCACCATTTTCCCTAAGCCGGAAGGTACAGCTTCGGCCATAATCTTGCCTCGCTGGCGGATTAAGTCCAAGCAAGAGGCATAAGACAAGGCGCCTGCATCCATCAGAGCCGCATATTCACCAAGGCTAAGCCCCAGACTATAGTCCGCCTGAATCCCCGCTTCATGGAGGACCCGGGTCAGCATAGCCTCAATCGTAATCAAGGCAGGCTGCGTATATTCGGTCTCATGGATCTTCTCATCGTCCTCAAAGCAGATTGCTTTCATATCATAGGATGTGACTGCGCTCGCTTCCTCAAAAAACGTCTCCAAGTGAGGATAGTGGGCTAAGATATCCTGCCCCATCCCCTTAAACTGAGCACCCTGGCCACTGTACATGAAGGCAATTGACATGGAATCCCTCTTTCTTTCCTTATTGTTTATTATTTATAGTTAAAATAAAAACAGTGAAAGCAATAAAAAAGTTAGCCCTCACTGTCCGTCTTAATTCATACTGGCATGCTGCTGAATCAGCTCGCGACATTCTTGCATGTAGGACTGAATAATTTCTTCACAGGCCTCTTCTTGGTGAATGAGTCCGGCAATCTGACCGGCCATTAATGAACTATTATCCACATCCCCATCAACAACCGCTCGTTTTAAGGCCCCTTTGGCTAAAGCTTCTAGCTTGGTCCAATCAGGTTGGTCCTTGGCCGCTTCTTCATGTTCCAGCTTAAGATATTTCTTCGTCAGTTTATTACGTAAAACACGGACTGGATGGCCAGTCGATTCGCCTGTAATCACTGTATCAATATCCTTGGCATTGATAATTTTTTTCTTGAAATTAGGATGGGCATTCGATTCCTTGGCGACCACAAAACGGGTACCCACTTGAATCCCTGAAGCACCCAGCATCAATGCAGCTGCCATGCCCCGGCCGTCACCAATCCCACCGGCTGCAATGACCGGAATATCGACGGCATCAACTACTTGTGGAACCAAGGCCATGGTGGTTAATTTACCAATATGACCACCGGACTCCATACCTTCCACAATCAGAGCGTCAACCCCCTCACGGGCCATGCGCTTAGCAAGGGCAACGGAAGCAACAACGGGAATCACCTTAATACCGGCTGCCTTGAAACGTTTCATGTACTTGCCTGGTGAACCCGCACCGGTTGTGACAATCTTTACGCCAGATTGGCAAAGATAGTCAACCAAGTCATCCACATGGGCATTGAGTAACATGACATTAACCGCAAATGGCTTGTCCGTTAAGGCCTGCATCTTCTCGACTTTTTCTTGGACGAGTTCAACAGGATCATGTCCCGTCCCAATCACACCTAAAGCTCCGGCATTAGAGACAGCAGATGCAAGGTCTGCATCTGCCACCCATGCCATGGCGCCTTGGACGATTGGGTAAGTGACACCCATTTCTTTCCATAAATCAGTTTTCATTAAGCGCCTACTCTCTTAACTGTCGGCTTATTGGTTGTTGTCAACAAAGTCAACGAGGTCTTGAACAGTCGCAATGTTAGTTTCATCTTCATCGATAGTAACATCGAATTCGTCTTCGATTTCATTGATAATTTGGAAGATGTCTAAGCTATCTGCATCTAAACCGTCTTGGATATTAGTGTCAGCCTTTACTTCTTCTGCCTCAACGTCTAATTGGTCAACGATAATTTCTTGGATTTTTTCAAATGTTGTCATTATTCTGTCTCCTTTATTTTATAAGAAAATTTTTACCACTCATTGAATGGATCGATTAGAGCTATCTTAAACTAAGTCCATGGACTTGTCAATTTAAGTCAGCTAGACTTAAAGAATTTTTTAAAGCCGTCATAGCTCTTCAAATTCTCAACAAAAAGTATGATAACTTATTGTTTTTAATTTGTCAAATTATAATATACTTTATTTAGATAAATTAAAAGTGCAACAAAAGACTTCCCCCCAGCCTTCCCTGAAAAAAACAGTGGGACAGCCAGGACGGCTTAACTTTTGTCGCACAGGTCGATTATTGGTAAATATTTACAAATTCATCAATATTTTTGAAGTTAACAATAGTTCGCTCTTCGCAAATATCTAGCATCTTCTCATTGGAATAATCCCAATAAATACGGACCACGGCTGAATTGGTGAGCAATTTTTCGATGATTCCGGTCATATCGCAGTCTCTAAATTGAAATTTTATTTCATCTCCAACATCAGGACGAACCGATTTCTTTACCTGATCAATAACAGCGCAGGCTTCTTCATAGGAAAGGTCAATCAAATTCGCAATCCGAGATTTGCTTGTTCCCCTTCTTAGCTCCGTTTCAACCAACGCTTGAACTTCAGGAGTCAGCTTAATTTTCATACTTACGCCTCTTTCTTTGGAAACAAATAATAGCTACTAGTCTTATTTTAACATCATTTTAATATTTTTGCTAATATTTGCATTTTTGACTGCTTGAGGGCTTGTTTAGCAACACAAAAAAGGCCTCCACTTATTGGAGACCTGTCGGGTATTTGCGGGGGCTTTATCCCTCAAGCAATCCCTCAAGCTTTTTACTAGAGGGGTATGCTTTCAAACATTTCGTACTTTTTCAAGAAAGCCTTCATATCAACGTTTGAGAGCTATTTTTAAAGCATTCAAACCCCTTCAATGGAGATGAGGGGAGTCGAACCCCTGTCCAGACATTCCGATTATATGACGTTTACACTCATAGTCATAAGATTCAATTTAGCGCCCCAGGGGTCTTATGACGAACCGATCTGGTTAGCGAACCTGGTCAGTCTCTTCTCTAACTTCCAGGTGGAAAGTTAGAGCGTATCCCACTTCAATAGGACCCGGAACTAATACATGGGCGATACTAGGCGGATCTTAGCATGCTGCTAGGCAGCGAATGCTAAAGTTTGATTTTCTTGTTTGTCAGTTATATTTAAACTGTTTGACGTTTTTACGAAGGCGTCGCTTCGGAATGTAGTCATACATCGGGGCATGCCTGTCGAATTCCGGAACATCCCCGAATATGATGCAAAGATAATTATAACAAATACTAAGGCTCAGTGCAAGTCTCATACCCTGTCGAGCCCAAAGCAGGCCCTCCTTTTGTAAGAGAGCCTGCTTTTATTTTTTGAAGTTTTTACTTAGACCAGTCACCAGGGCAGATCGCAGCAACTTAATCTTCAGTGAGGTCTGCAAAATGTTTGGTCTGGTTGTAAGCTTCCAGATGGTAGAAACCATCCTGGTAGCGGAGGATGCTGACACTGGCATTGTCTAACATCTGGTCGATCTCAAAATCGGGAATGAGTTCATGGATCATATTGCGGATGGTAATGCCGTGAGAAACAATGAGGATATTTTGGTCGGTCTCCCGGTGCTTGGTAATGACATCGATCAAGCCCAATTCCACCCGCAGCCAGAAGGTCATAAAGTCCTCGGCATCATGGCTAGGGTCCAATTCATGGAAGGCGTCCATTTCAACTTTAACTGCATCGGGAGAAGTCAAACCTTCATAGCCCCGGCTCAAGTCTTGGTGGACATGCCGACTCACGCCGTCCCAGATCTCCTTAGCATCCAGGCCTTCGAAGCTGCCAAAGAACTGTTCGCGGAATTCGGGGCGCTTTTGAATTTCTAGGCCCTGGCCCTGCTTATTCTGATCCAAGACTAATTCAGCTGTCTTAACCGTCCGCTGCAGGTCACTGGTATAAACAGCGGAAAATTCAATCTCCGCTAGGCCCCGGCCACTGCGCATGGCGTCCCGGATCCCCTGATCCGTTAAGGGGGCATCACACCAACCCTGCATGCGGTTGTACTTGTTCAAATAAGTTTGGCCGTGGCGCATAAAGTAAATGCTGACACCTTTGGACATCGCTTCAATCTCTCCCTTATTAATTGTTAACTTCCTTCTCTGCTATCTTACCAGAACGGAAGGCGCAAAGTAAATCTTTAAGGTCTTGGACATTGGTTTTTAATGCTTGGCCGACATCCGTCTGCCCCACTGTCTTACGTTCCAACTCCTTATCGACCACGCGCCGGGTGGAAATAATATCTGTTCCGTTCATGACCACGTCTTCGACTCCCTTGAAAGCTTGGTGGCAGACCAATTGCATACCAAAGGAGTTAAAGAGCAGGGTGTAACCCGCAAGTCCCGTTGTGGATTGGTAGGCCTTGGAGAAGCCCCCATCAATGACCAGGAGCTTTCCATTAGCCTTGATAGGATCTTCACCCTTGATTTCCTTGACGGGGGTATGCCCATTGATCACATGGCCACATTCCACGGGCAGGTTGAATTCTTCGAGGATGGTATCCACACACGCTTCCTCTTCACGCCAGCTGTAGTAGGTATTTTTATATTCTTCATGGGTGTCCTTGTCCTTGACATAGTAGCGTTCAAAAGTGCGCATCTGCTTCTTGCCAAAGAGCGAAGAGGCTTCGCCCTGCCAGAGATACCAACAATAGTCCAGGTAGGGATTCTTGCTTTCATCAGCCTGGCGGAAGCTATACATCAGGCGCAACTGCTTATCGAACTTATCCATAAGTGTGCGTCCCCCATAAGACTTGCCATCGATTTCCAGCTCCTTAAAGGAATGGTCTTCATTAAAAGGAATGCAACCGTGGAAGAGCAAGTTATCGTTGTAGCACTTGTAGATCCCCCCCTTGCGATATAGGAAGGCAATATGCTTATGGAGACGGTCGCAATTGAGAAAGGCTTCCTGGAGCCGGTCCATAATCATCTCTTCATCTTCCGTCAGCCGGTAGGGGTCTTCGGGATCGACAGTGGGGAAATGGGTATTAAGCAAGCGGTGCCAGTTCCCGTCGACGAAGACCTGCCCCTTGTCAAAATCAATCTTATCTAAGAGCAAGCGGTTGTCACAGTTAAATTCAGGATGACGCTTAATAATGGCTGCTTCCAACTTGAACTGGATAATGGCCATGGCTTGTTGCATCTTGGCAATCTGGACGATTTCAGCTGGGAAGTGGTCAATATCTGGGTCTAATTTAGGCATAAAAATCCCTAAGTCGTCATCCGAATAGGTTGCGTCCACAAAGGAAACCAATTGGCGAAGCGAAATCCCGTAAGCGTCCTCAATAATATTCAAGTTATCATAGCGGGCGCAGATGCGGATGACATTGGCAATCAGGACCCGGGACCCACTGGCGGCCCCCATCCAGATCACATCGTGGTTCCCCCACTGGATGTCTAAAGATTTTTTCTCCATCAAGAGGTCAATAATCTTGTCTGGGCTGTCGCCCCGGTCGTAGATGTCCCCAAGAATATGGAGATGGTCCACGACTAATTCACGGATTAACTCCGACAAACGTACCACTAAGAGGTCAGCCTCATTCAATTCAATGATATTCTCTACAATATTATGGTAATAGTATTCCTTATTGGTCACAACGGAATCCTTAAAAATCAGCTCTTCCATAATATAGGCCATATCCTTGGCCATAGCCTTGCGCACCTTAGACCGGGTGTACTTAGACACCACAAACTGGGCTAATTTGACCAAACGGGAAATAATCGTATAGTAGAAATCAACCACTTCCCGCTCGCTAGTGAATTGAGGGAGGAGGTGGGCCAACATCTCTTCAGGATAATAAATAATCGTCGCCAATTCATTACGCTGTTCCTGGCTGAGCAAGGAACCAAAAACTTCAGAAATCTTTTCTTTAATATTCCCTGAGCCGTTACGTAAGACATGGTTGAAGGCATTGAATTCCCCATGGAGGTCGCTCATGAAATGTTCCGTGCCCTTGGGTAGCTCCATAATGGCTTCCAAGTTGATGATTTCAGTTGTTGCAGCAGCCTGGTTAGGAAATTTTTGGGCCAGTAATTGCAAGTAACGGTCATGTGTATAGGAGGCTTTTGTATCCATACGCTTAATCCCTTCAAACATATTTGTAAGAAAACACTTACATCTTCTATTCATTATAGCATGCTTTTTGTTTTCTGCTAGAAAATATTCTTTAGCGAATTGTATTAGCCAGCATCCGCTCCACTTTTTGAATCGGTATAAAGTTTTTTATTGGTCGTCAAGCTAATATTAAGGATTAGAGGACATAAAATCGCCTTTCCAAAAAGAAAAGCCGGGCTCGGCCCAGCTTGAAAATATATTTCGAAATGGTAGTCCGGCAGATATGCCCTTTCTGGATAAAAGTCTAGCGCACCTTGAGGGCCCGTTGGATGTCACGCTTCATATCGCGTTCCTTGAGGCTCTGGCGTTTGTCGTAGCGTTTCTTCCCTTTGGCTGTGCCGATAAGGACCTTAGCAAAGCCCCGCTTGATATACATTTTGAGGGCGACTAAGGTGTAGCCGTCTCTTTCCGTCGCCTTTTCTAACTTGGCGATTTCCCGCTTCTTCAAGAGCAGTTTGCGCCGGCGCATGGGGTCGGGGTTGTAACGGTTGCCCTGCTCATAGGGGCTGATATGGCATTGGTAGAGCCAGACCTCCCCTCGTTCGATCCGGGCAAAGGCATCCTTTAGGTTAACCTTGGACTGGCGGACGGACTTAATCTCCGTCCCCGTCAGGACAATGCCGCATTCAATAGTATCTTCAATGGTGAAATCGTGGTTGGCCTTGCGATTTCGGGCCACCACATGACTGTTATCTTTTGCTTTAGCCATTTGATAGCTCCTTTACTTGTGACGTTTACGAATCTTAAAGTCTCCCTGGCCTTTGTGCTTATGCTGGGAAGACTTTTTGCCTTTCTTGCCTTTTCCATGTTTCTTCTTAGGATGGCCCTTCTTATCCTTCCTAGGGGACTTGAAGTCTTTAGGCTTGGCCTTGTGGTGCTTACCCTTACCTTTCTTCTTAGGCTTAGACTGACCAGCTTGCTGGTCTTTATCTTGCTTGGACTCAGCCTCTTCTTCCAGCAAGCGGAAGTCCAATTGCCGGGAGTCCACGTCCGCATTGATCAGTTTCACTTCAATCGGATCGCCAATCTTGAAGGTCCGTCCCGTCCGTTCACCGATCAGGACCAAGTGACTTTCAATAAAGTTATAGTAGTCATCTTTCAGACTAGAAACATGGATCATGCCCTCAATGGTATTCTCCAATTGGACAAAGAGGCCAAAGTTTGTAACCGAACTGATAATGGCTGGGAAGGTCTCGCCCACCTTGTCCAACATAAATTCGGTCTTCTTCAGGCTATCCACTTCCCGCTCAGCATCGACACTGCGCCGTTCCCGCTTGGAAGATTGCTCGGCAATATCACCCAAATTTTTCTGGGTCGACGTATTGCTTTCATGGTTAGCATACTGGCGGATAAGCCGGTGGACAATCAAGTCTGGATAGCGGCGGATAGGCGAGGTGAAGTGGGTATAGTCTTCCGCTGCTAGGCCAAAGTGACCCAGGGCTTCGGTATCATAGTGGGCCTGCTGCATAGACCGGAGCATCATCATCTTAACGACGGGCTCATAGGATTCGCCCTCGATCTTCTTGAGGATCTGCTGCAATTCCTTGGGCTTGATGTCTGAAGAAGTCCCCTTGACCTTAACCCCCATGGCTGTCACGAATTGGAGGAAGTTCTGCATCCGGTCCATATCGGGATGTTCATGGACCCGGTAGATAAAGTCTTTCTTAGCAAGGGTGTAGTGTCTAGCAACCGTCTCATTGGCGGCCAGCATGAAGGATTCAATCATCCGCTCACCCAAACCACGCTCACGGAGCTGGATATCCACTGGGAAGCCTGTCTCGTCCACAATGATCTTGGCTTCCGATGTGTCAAAATCAATGGCGCCCCGGTGCTTACGCTTGGCCTCTAAGATATGGTGAAGGTCTGCCATCCCTTCTAACATGGGCACAATATCTTGATATTGCCCACGCAAGTCTTGGTCCTGACCAGAGAGGGTGGCATTGACATCGGAATAGGTCATGCGGTGGTCGGATTGAATGACACTCGGTCCAATCTGATAGTCCGTCACTTGACCCGTCTTGGACAGGGTCATCAAGCAGGACATGGCCAGGCGGTCCACCCCTTCTTGGAGGGAACAGATCCCATTCGACAAGCGTTGGGGCAGCATGGGAACCACCCGGTCAGTCAGATAGACAGAGGTCCCCCGGTCGAAGGCTTCCTGGTCGATCGCAGAGTTTTCCTTAACATAGTAGGAAACGTCCGCAATATGAACCCCCAGCTCATAGCCACCATCCGCTAAAGTCTTCAGGGAAATGGCATCGTCCAGATCCTTGGCATCGGCCCCATCGATGGTGATGGTGAGCTGGTCCCTCAAGTCCATCCGTCCCTTTAGATCTTCGGAACTGATGGTTTCGGAGACAGCCTCAGCTTGCGCCATGACCTCTTCTGGGAATTCATGGGGAATGTTAAACATAGCAAGAACCGCCAGAATATCGGTTCCCGGTGCATCCTTATGCCCCACCGTTTCCTTAACTAGAACCCGGCAGGTCATCGCCAGTTTGGCTGTTGGATAAGCGACAATTTCTGCCCGGACAATCTCCCCTTCAACAGGCTTGAGGCCTTGGTCCGTCACCAGACAGGTCATTTGCCCTAAAGAATGGTTGAGCGGCTTGATATAACCGATAGCTTGGTATTTCTTCTGGTCGTCATCGGAGAAGGGATAGAATTCCCCAACGACTTGTTGGTTGGACCGCTCCAAGACCTGGTTAATCTTACCCTCGGCCGACTTATCTTCCCATTCCTTGGCTTCCTGGGTGATCTCAACTTGGACCGTATCCCCGTTCATCCCCCCATTGAGGTCCTTGGCAGGGATAAAAATATCGCGTTCCATATTCTCCACACTCACAAAGCCGAAGCCCTTCTTGTTCACTGAGAGCCGGCCAGTCAGCTGGTCATAGTCCTGGCTGAGACCTAAAGTCCCGTCTTCAAGAATCACAATCTCGTGCTGGCGCTCCAATTCCGCTACCAGGTTGACAAAGTCTGTAAAGTCCTTTGCCGCATCATAGCCTAAAAGCTTGCTGTAAGCCGAAGCAGTCTGCCCCTGGTCACTAGCCTTTATGGCTTGTAAAAGTTCGTCTTTTACTTGTTCTTTATTCATGACTTATCTTTCCAATCTAGTCCTTCTAAGAAATCAAGGACATCGTCTTCTAAATGTTTATGGTTACTGCCAACAGTGAGGACATGCCCCGCATCTGGATAAGAAACGAAGTCAACCGTCTTACCCAGGTCTTCCATATAGGTTTTGAGCTGGCTTCCAGCCGTCCCGTCGATTAATTCATCCTGTTCGCCCTGGGCGATAAAGAAAGGCTTGTTCAAAGTCCCAAGGTCCTGGCAAATCTGAGCGTTCATCTGATCGATATCTGCTAGGCGCTGGTCTAACTTAGGCCGGAGTGCTTGGAGCCCAGCACCAATCTCTTCTTGGCTATATCCAAGCTGCTTCCATAACTTCTTCGCATAGGTCATGAAGGCTTGGGGTACTTGACTTTTGCTGATCGAATCGAGTATCAAGGGGGAGCTAAAGACGCCGCCGCCCAAAAGTTCATAGTCATCCAACAGCAAGCGGCTGGCAATACTGCTTCCTAGGGACAGGCCGAAGACAGCAATCTCTTCGTAGCCGTCTGCACGCAGTTGAGCCAATGCTTGCCGGCCATCTTCAACCCATTGACTGGCCGGTGTTTCAACGAGCGGCAATACCTCAGTGGTCGCATGCCCCGTAAAGTTAGGCCCCATCACCGTATAATTCTCCCGGTTGAGTCGGCGACCGAGCATCCGTTGGTCATTAGCCGTCCCAGTATAAGCGTGCAGTAAGAGAACCGCACGGGGACCAGCTTTAAAATAGAATGGTCCAGGTAATTTCACAATACCCCTCCTCAAGATCTTTCACTTACTTTCATTTTACCGAAGACTGCCTAGGGAAAACAACCCATAGCCTTCAGGAAAAAAGAATGCTTCTATATTTTTAATTTAATTGCAATTATCGATGAATGTTTGTAAAGCATCGAGACGAGGTCTTATCTAAATTCTAATATGGAACACACGCGAGGATTCCAATGCAAAAGAAAAACCAGGCTGAACCTGGCTCTTGTCAATCTTATGATGAAATTTTAGCAATTAATAATGCAATTACCATAAAAACAAAACCAAGTACAACGGTAAAACGGTTCATGGCCGCTTCAAAACCGCGGGCCTTTTTACGTTTACCGACAGAGGCATCAGAACTCGTTAGATTGCTCGGATTATTCTTTGATGGTTGCACAATAACGACTAATATTAATAGAATCGCAATGACAATCATTGCTGTTAGTAAAATATCGTACAATACATCCCCTCATCTCATAAATAAAATTATACAATCTATATTCTACCATAACTTGGTCTAGCAAACAATGCTTTCTAGTCAGATCTAGCGGCCTAGTCAGACAAAAAAATTAAGCAGGCTGGAGCTCCCCTAAGACTTGAGCAAAAATGGCCAAAGCCCGGTCGCAGTCTACCTGAGAAACATTCAAGGAGGGCAGGAAGCGGACCACATTGCCTTTAGCACTCACTAAGAGGAGTCCCGCTCCATAGCAGGCCTGGCAAAGATCTGTGACTGGCAAGCCGAGCTCAACGCCTAGCAGGAGTCCCTGGCCCCGGACATCAACAATCCCACCGACTTCTTGACGAATACTATTTAGGCCTTCCTGTAATTGCTTAGACCGTTCCTGGACATTAGCCAAAAGTTGGTCCTGGTCCAAAACATCGAGGACGGTGTTGGCTAAGGCGCAGGCTAAAGGATTCCCCCCAAAGGTGCTCCCATGGTCGCCTGGTTGGACACTGGCTTGGATCTTTTCTCCCGCCAGCAAGGCGCCAATCGGAAAACCGCCCGCTAGTCCCTTGGCCAAGGTCAGCATATCCGCCTGCAAGCCATAGCCTTGACTGGCTAAGAAATGACCGGTCCGTCCGACCCCTGTCTGTACTTCATCAATAATGAGCAGAAGGTCAGCTTCCGCTTGGAGGTCCTTTAGGGTCTGGGCATAAGCTTGAGTCATCGGATGGACCCCACCCTCCCCTTGGATCACTTCTACAATGATGGCACAGGTCTCCTTGGTCACCGCTTGCTTGAGGGCCTGGCAATCATTATAGGGAACATAGGAGAAACCTTCGAGCATGGGTGCAAAAGGCGCCTGCAAGCTCGCCTGACCGGTTGCTGCAAGCGAGCCCATGGTCCGGCCGTGGAAGGATTGCTGGCAGCTAATGATCTGGATAGCAGCTTCGCCCTTATGCTGACGGCCCCACTTGCGAGCTAACTTGATCGCCGCTTCATTAGCTTCGGTCCCCGAATTACAGAAGAAGGCCTGGCCCAAGCCCGTCTTTTCCGCGAGCTTTTCTGCAAGTTCGATGGCGGGCGTGTTCCAGTAATAATTCGAGAAGTGCATGCCGAGTTGACCTTGGTCAGCCATGGTCTGAACGAGAGCGGGATGGCCGTGACCTAGGGCGTTAACCGCAATGCCGGACATAAAGTCTAGATAGGCCTTACCGTCCGCATCAAAGAGATAGGACCCTTCCCCTTTCACCATAACCCGGTCCCCCCGGTTAAATAAATTCAATAAGATATCTTGACCGCGTTGGCTCCATTCGGCTTGACTCGTCATCCAACCATCCTTTCTAGCTGCGGTATTCCGCATTAATCTTAATGTAATCATGAGAGAAATCACAGGTCCAAACCCTGGCCTGAGCCTGGCCTAAACCAAGACTTAAGTGAATCTGGATCTCTTCTTCATGGAGGATCTGCCCAGCTAGGTCTTCATCCATACCTTGCGCCTGGCCAGCTTGGTAGGGAGTGATCGTGCCCCCTGCTGATTCAAAGGAAATAGTCAGGCGGTCCGGATCAATGGGCAGGCCTTCTGCATAGCCAGCTGCGGCTAAGACCCGGCCCCAATTAGCATCCTCGCCGTAGATGGCTGTCTTAACCAAGTTGGACGTGGCTACCGATTTGGCTACAGACACGGCTTGGTCCTCGGCTTGGGCACCTTCAACGGCTACCGTGACAAACTTGGTCGCCCCTTCCCCATCGCGTACAATCATCTGGGCCAAGTCGCGCATAACCACTTCTAAGTCTTGGGCGAATTGGTCGACGTCAGTCGGACCTGCCTGACCAGTAGCGGCTAAGAAAGCCGAATCATTGGTCGATGTGTCCCCGTCCACCGTAATCCGGTTGAAAGTCGTCTGGGTCACCTGGTGGAGGACCTTGCCGAGCTGGGCCTGGCTAAGATCAGCATCCGTTGCGATAAAGGCCAGCATGGTTCCCATATTGGGGTGGATCATCCCCGAGCCCTTAGCCACCCCTGCAATCCGATAATGATCGAACTGGTAGGCCACTTGCTTGGTACAGGTATCCGTCGTTAGAATAGCCTGGGCAAAATCATCGGAAGAAGCCGCCCCGAGTTGACCACATAGACTGTCGCAAGCAGAGACCAAGGGACTCACATCAAAGGCTTCCCCAATTACCCCTGTTGAAGCCATCAGAAACTCATCTTCTCCAATCTTTAAGCTCTCACACAAGCAGGTCTGGCAAGCTTTTAAGGCTTCCCAGCCAGCCGAACCATTGCAGGCATTGGCATTGCCGCTATTGACCGCGATTAGCTTGAAGCGATTCGATCCTTCCAATTGGTCCTGGCAAAAATGAACCGGATGGGCTTGGACAGGATTTTGAGTGAAGACGCCCGCTACTTCCGCCCCATCAGGGAAGTAAATCAGCCCCATATCTTTCTTCTTATATTTAAAACCGAGATGGGCCCCACAAGTTTCCAAGCCGGGAATACTGGCGAGTCCCTGGTCTAATACATCTCTCATAGCGCTCCTCCTATTCAATCATGGTGCCAATACCAGCATCAAAAAACAATTCTTCTAATAAGGCATGGGGTTCTCTCCCAGAGATCAGGTGGACTCGGTCGACCCCAGCATGGATAGCTGCAAGGGCAGCCTCAATCTTAGGCAACATACCTCCAGTGAGAATGCCTTCCTCCTTAAGCTGAAGGAACTCGTCAACGCTCAGAGTCGAAATTAAGCTCTCGGGATCTTCGGGGTCGCGGTAAACGCCCTTGACATCCGTTAAGAGCACCAGCTTAACAGCTCCTAGGGCTTGGGCTAGCTGGCTGGCCACTGTGTCTGCATTGATGTTGTAGACCTGGCCGTCCTTGCCCACCCCAACAGAGGAAATGACCGGCACATAGTCTGCTTGGATAACTTCTGAGACCAGGTCGGCATTAATCCCTTGCACCTGGCCGACATAGCCCAGGTCAAGAGCTTCCCCCTCATCATTAGTTAGGGCAAGGGGACCGGCTTGAATCAGCTTGGCATCCTTGCCCGATAAACCGAGAGCACGCCCGCCCATCTGGTTAATCCGTTTGACCACGTCGCCATTCACTTGGCCATCGAGGACCATTTCCACCACTTCCAAAGTCTCCTTGTCCGTTATCCGGATCCCCTGTTCAAAACGTGACTGGATCCCCATTCGCTCCAGAATCTTGCCAATGAAAGGCCCACCCCCGTGGACCACTACCGGCAGGATCCCCACCGCCTGCATGAGGACGATATCCTGGGCAAAGGCTAGCTTGGCCTCTTCATCGACCATGGCATGGCCACCAAATTTAATGAGAACAATTTTTTGGTGGAATTGGTGAACATAAGGCAGGGCCTCAAGTAAGACCAGCACTCTTGCATCACATTCTTTTGTCATAACTCTCCTCCTTTAGGGCCAAACCGTCAGCTGGTCCAAGCCCAAGTTGGCAGGCCAATTGAATAGTAGGTTCATATTCTGAACCGCCTGGCCACTGGCGCCCTTCATCAAATTATCGATCACTGAGAAAATAATTAAGTGACCCGTGTCCGCATCAGCCGCCAGACCAATCTGACAGCGGTTGGTCCCCCGCACTTGCTTGACTTGAGGCAAGCTCCCTAAAGGCAAGACTTGGACATAATCTGAGCCCTGGTAGGCGGCTTGGTAGTGCTGGTGGATGGCTGTCAAATCCTCAGTACCTGTCAATTTAGTATAAATAGTGGATTGGATGCCCCGGGCAATGGGGAGCAAGTGGGGCACAAATTGAACTTTGACTGCTTCTTTAGCGAAACGACCCAGTTCGGCTTCCATTTCCGGAACATGGCGGTGGGTCAAGGGCTTATAAGCCTTAAAGTTTTCCGTCATTTCCGCGTAGAGATTATCTAGGGATTCATTCCGTCCCGCCCCAGAAATGCCCGAGGCGGAAGAGATCATAATTTCTTGAGAGTCAACCAAGCCGGCTTTTAGTGCGGGATAGAGCCCCAGCAAGACAGAAGTCACAAAGCAGCCTGGATTAGCAACGAGTTGGGCTTTTTGAATCGCCTCAGGATAAATATCTGCTAAGCCATAAACAGCCTGGTCTAAGAAGTTGCCTCCTGGTGCTGTTTGCCCATAGTAGGCTTCATAAGTCGCCGGGTCTTTCAAACGAAAGTCAGCGCCCAGGTCGATAATCCGGGTCTTTTCAAGGTCAACTTCTCCCACAATAGCCTTGGCATGACCATGAGGCAGGCAGATAAAGGCGAGGTCAGAAGCTTGGAGCTTGGCCAGATCTAAGTTTTCAAAGGCTAAGCCCCCCAGCTCCACTAATTGGGGAAAGGCCTGGCCGATGACCTGCCCAGCATAGCTTCTAGACGTCACATGGAAGAGGTCAACTTGGGGGTGCTTGGCTAAGAGGCGTAAGAGCTCAAGACCCGTATAACCATTGCCTCCGATTACCGCAACCTTAATCATGGTAACCCCCTCCCTTCTCTAAGTTAGGCACAAAGAGGTGGCCGTTGGTAGCCGCCATGATGGATTTAATCGAATGCATCCGGTTCTCAGCCTGTTGGAACTGGTAGGCGGCTGGACTCTTGAAGACCTCATCCGTAACCTCTAATTCGGATACACCCTTGTCCTTAGCGAAATCGGTCTGATCATCGTGGAAGGCAGGTAAGCAGTGGAGGAAGATGCAGGTGGGCTCTGTCAGGTCCATCAAGTCTTGGTTGACCTGGTAGGCTTGAAGGTCAGCCAAGCGTTGGTCAGCCTCCGCTTCATCCCCCATTGAGATCCAAACATCAGTATAGATAACATGGGCCCCTTGGACAGCTTGCTTGATATCAGCCGTCACGTCAATCTTAGCCCCTGATACTTTGGCCCGGTCTTGGACTTCAGCTAAGATGGCAGGCTCCGGCTGGTACCCTTCTGGCGCAGCCACGGTTACATCCACCCCAAGAATAGCGCCAGCCATCAAGAGACTATTGGCCATATTATTGGCCCCATCACCACAGTAAACTAACTTAATCCCTTGGAGCGTGCCAAAGACTTCCTTGATGGTCATATAATCGGCGATCATCTGGGTAGGATGGGAGACATCGCTCAAACCATTCCAAACCGGTGCCGGTGACGCCTCAGCCAAAGCTTCCACAATTTCCTGGCTAAAGCCCCGGTACTCAATCCCATCAAAAATCCGCCCGAGAACTTGTCCCGTATCAGCAACCGATTCTTTCTTGCCGAGCTGGATATCCTTAGCTCCCAAGAATTCAACCGTCGCTCCCAAATCAGCCCCTGCTACCGTAAAAGCAGCCCGGGTCCGCGTTGAGCTTTTCTCAAACAAGAGACAAATATTCTGCCCCTCCATGTACTTATGGGGAATACCTGCTTGCTTCAGCCCCTTCAAGTGAATTGCAAAATCAATTAAATAGTTTAACTCTTCTTTTGTAAAATCTTTAATCTTTAAAAAATCTTTTCCTTGTAACATCTTGTGTCCTCCTTAAGCTTCACGCTTGCTTTCAAATAAAAAAACACCACCCCTGTCCTAGGACAGTAGAGGCGGTGTGACCACGGTACCACTCTACTGGTAGCTTTAAGTAAAACTACCCAGAAGCCCAGCCAAGCCAGTCGCTCCTTATGAAAAAAGCCCCCTATCGTCCCAGACGATAAGAGGCAGAAAAATTTCACGGTACCACTCTAATTCTTAGCTTGTCAGCTTCACTTAGTTAATGTTAACGCAATTTCTGCGGGTCCGATTACTCGCTTCACCGGCCATCTCAACAAGACGTTTCACAGTTAGCTTCTCGCAACCCTTCCACCACCAGCCGCTCGCTTAAGAGAATCCTATCTGTTACTTTTTGTTTCTAAGATTTTGATTAGTATTATTTAATCATCTTTTCATTTTATAGTCAAGGGCTTTTTTATATTTTTTTCAAAAAGAGCTATGTCAGAATGCGAATATTTAAGTCCTTATCCTTTAGAGACTAAGCTCACAAAAGAAGCCCAGCCCTTTATCTTTTATCATTTAACGATCAAATTCAATAGCGCAAGGGATGCTCAACAGCATAATGTATTTAAAAAAACAAAAAGCCAGGCCCCAATGAGCCTGGCGCTATCCCGCTAGCCAAAAGGCCAACAAGGATAGTGGATGAACAATTATTAATTAAGTGACGGGCATTTCAGACCTTATTTTTTAAGGTTGTAGAAGGCTTTAAGCCCTTGGTATTCAGCTAATTCGCCCAATTCATCTTCGATACGGAGTAATTGGTTGTATTTAGCAATACGGTCAGTACGTGATAATGAACCGGTCTTAATTTGGCCAGCGTTGAAGGCAACTGCGATGTCAGCGATTGAAGCATCTTCAGTTTCGCCTGAACGGTGGGAAACTACGTTAGTGTAGCCTGCACGTTTAGCCATTTCCATAGCGTTGAAGGTTTCGGTTAAGGTACCGATTTGGTTAACCTTAATCAAGATAGAGTTAGAGATTTCTTCTTCAATCCCACGGCTTAAGCGTTCAGTATTGGTTACGAAGAGGTCATCCCCTACTAATTGAACCTTGTCACCTAAACGTTCAGTTAAGAGTTTCCAACCTTCCCAGTCATCTTCATCCATCCCGTCTTCGATGGTAATGATTGGGTATTTGTTAACTAATTCTTCTAAGTATTCGACTTGTTCAGCAGCGCTACGAACAGCCGCACCTTCACCTTCGAAGGTTGTATAGTCATACTTGCCATCTTGGTAGAATTCAGAAGATGCACAGTCAAAACCGATGAAGACATCTTTGCCTGGTTCTAAGTGAACAGATTTGATGGCTTCGATGATTGTTTCTACAGCGTCTTCAGTACCCTTGAAGTGAGGCGCGAAACCACCTTCGTCACCAACAGAAGTTTCTAAGCCACGGCCTTTAAGAATATCTTTAAGAGCGTGGAAAACTTCAGTCCCCCAACGTAAAGCTTCCTTGAATGTAGGAGCCCCAGCAGGGATGATCATGAATTCTTGGAAAGCGATTGGAGCGTCAGAGTGAGAACCACCGTTAACGATGTTCATCATTGGGGTTGGCAGAACTTTAGCGTTGAATCCACCTAAGTAGTTGTAAAGAGGAACACCTAATTCATCAGCAGCCGCACGTGCAGCAGCTAAAGAAACAGCTAAGATAGCGTTAGCACCTAATTTAGCTTTGTTTGGTGTACCGTCTAATTGGATCATAGTGTTGTCAATCCCAATTTGGTCTTGTACATCTAAACCAAGGATGGCTTCCGCAATTGTAGTGTTTACATTTTCAACAGCTTTGGTAACGCCTTTACCGAGGTAACGGTCTTTGTCACCATCGCGAAGTTCAACAGCTTCGTATTCCCCAGTTGAAGCACCAGATGGTACCATACCGCGGCCAAAGCCACCTAATTCAGTGTAAAGTTCAACTTCGATGGTTGGGTTACCACGTGAATCTAAGATTTCGCGTGCGTAAACATCAGTAATTAATGACATGCTTTAATTGCTCCTTTTTTAAATTAAATTCATTTTACCATAAGATAATGGGCTTGCAAATTTTTAATGACAGCTAGCCAATCGTCATCTGATAGGGTCCGGTCATTGGAACACACTCCATCAAAGACGCCTTGAGCTAAAAGGTCCAAGTTCAGCCCCTCTAAAGCCTTAATGCTGTAGATAAGCTCAAGGGACTGGGCAATGGCCTCACCCGCAATCTCAAAGATCGTATCACGGATTAATTGGGCCACCCTTTCCAGGGCTTGAGCCGAGAGCTCGTCCCCTTCTGCCCCTTCGAAGAGAATTAAGACTTGACCTTGTTCTTCAGCCGTCAAATTTGAATAAATCTGCCAAATCTGCTGGGCCAACCAGACGCTCTGCATGTTCCATTCCCGACTAATCTGGGGAAGGCTTAGGCAGAGCACGGGACGAATACCGACGTCTAGGCAATTCTTAATCTTCCTAGACAAGTCGGAATCATCCTCCATGAAGGCTTGGCGGCGACTAGCGCTACCAATTAAGCAATGCGTAACGCCTGCTTGGTGAAGCTGGTAGGCTGTAGTTTCGCCTAATTCGGCATAGTCACTTTGAACCGAGCAGTTTTGGCTACCAAGCGCGCATGCCTGAAACGCGCTGGGGCAAAATTGGCTGATAACTATAGCAGGAAGGAAGTGGATATGCTGGACGCTTTCCGACTGGCCAAGGACCCGGTCGACTCCAGCGATAGCTTGGTCAAGCTGGCGGGCGGAAGTTGCGGCTTGGCAAATCCTTCCTAATATAAGCTCAGGCAAGGTTTACTTGTCGTCTAAAGCGGCAACAGCTGGAAGTTCAGCGCCTTCCAAGAATTTCATGGATGCGCCCCCACCAGTTGAGATGTGTGAGAATTTATCGCCGAAGCCAGATTTTTGGGCTGCTGAAGCAGAGTCCCCACCACCTACGATAGTTGTTGCGCCGTCAAGATGGGCAATGGCTTCGCAGACAGCGTTTGTCCCTTTAGCGAAGGCAGGCATTTCAAATACGCCCATTGGTCCATTCCATACCACTGTTTTCGCATCTTTAAGCACTTCTTTGAAGGCTTCAATGGTCTTAGGTCCACAGTCTAAGCCTTCCCAGCCTGCAGGAATTTCATCCGCAGCAACTTCCTTAGTATTGGCATCATTAGAGAAGTCATCTGCAATGGTTACGTCAACTGGTAATACCAAACGGTCGCCAGCGCGTTCCATTAAGTCTTTAGCTAGGTCAACCTTATCTTCTTCTAAGAGGGAATTCCCAACTTCATAGCCTTTTGCCTTGAGGAAGGTGTAGGCCATACCGCCACCGATCAATACCTTATCAGCTTTGTCAAGTAAGGTTTCGATGACTTGGATCTTATCAGAAACCTTAGCCCCACCGAGGATAGCTACGAATGGGCGTTTAGGATTTTCAACAGCGTCGCCTAAGAATTTTAATTCTTTTTCCATTAAGAAGCCGGCAACAGCGGTATCAATGTTAGAAGAAATCCCAACATTAGATGCGTGAGCCCGGTGAGCAGTACCGAAAGCGTCATTGACGAAAACATCGCCTAAGGAAGCCCAGTACTTGCCTAATTCAGGATCATTTCCGCTTTCCTTCTTACCATCAATGTCTTCGAAACGGGTGTTTTCAAAGAGAAGAACTTCGCCTTCTCCTAAGTTATTGATGGCGTCTTCTAAGTCTTTACCACGCGTTTCAGGAACAAAAGTCACTTTTTGACCGAGTAATTCTTCCAAGTGTTCAGCTACTGGACGTAGGGTCTTAGAAGCCTTGTCTTCTTCGGTCTTAACCTTGCCTAAGTGAGAGAAGAGGATTAATTTCCCTTGGTGGTCTAAGACATATTTAATTGTAGGAAGAGCTTGGACCATCCGGTTATCATCGGTAATGGTTGATCCATCCATTGGCACGTTGAAGTCCACGCGCATTAATACTTTTTTCCCTTTTACATCGATATCTTCAATTGTTTTTTTAGCCATGCTAAACCCCTTTTCTATCCTTGTCTACTTACTTTTAAAAAAACGGGAAGCGCGAAGCTCCCCGCTAGTTTAAAGATTTCTCTTATAGGTTAGCAAAGTGTTCTAAAGTAGAGATCATGTTGCTGGTGAAACCATATTCGTTATCATACCAAGCAACAGTCTTCACTAATTGGCCACCATCTGCATCCATGATCTTAGTTTGGGTTGCATCGAATACAGAACCGTATGGGTAACCAATGATGTCTGATGAAACAATTTCATCTTCAGTGTAGTCGAAGGCAGTGCTTGAAGCAGCTTTCATTGCAGCGTTGACTTCTTCAGCAGTAACTTCTTTTTCAAGAACTGAGTAAAGTTCAACTTCTGAACCAGTGATTACAGGAACACGTTGAGCAGTCCCGTCGATCTTACCATCTAATTCAGGGATTACTTTACCAACAGCTTTAGCTGCACCAGTTGAAGCTGGGATGATGTTGTCAGCGCCAGCACGGTTCTTACGGCCACCTGGAGCATCTTGAGTTTTTTGAGTTGCAGTGTAAGCGTGGATTGTTGACATTAATGCACGTTTCACACCGAATTCTTTGTTTAATACATTAACCATTGGAGCTAAGCAGTTAGTTGTACATGAAGCTGCTGATACAATGTTGTCGTCTGCAGTTAAGATATCGTGGTTAACACCATAAACGATAGTCTTAAGGTCGCCTTTAGCAGGAGCTGAAATTAAAACTTTCTTAGCACCAGCATCGATGTGAGCTTGTGCTTTATCAACTGATGTGTAGAAACCAGTACATTCAAGTACGAAGTCAATTCCTAAGTCACCCCAAGGTAATTTAGAAGCATCTGCTTCTTCATAGGATTTGATTTCTTTACCATCAACAATTAAGGCATCTTCTTTAGCTTCAACACTGTAAGGGAAACGTCCTTGAGCAGTATCATATTTTAGAAGATAAGCTAAGTCTTCGTTGTCAGTTAAGTCGTTGATTGCAACTACTTCTAAATCTGAACCTTTTTCTAAAATACGACGTAAAGCTAAACGACCAATACGGCCAAAACCGTTAATTGCTAATTTCTTTGCCATAATGTAAATTCCTCCTTGTAAGAACTACAACAGTTATACAACAATTTTATATCAATAGAGCTTGGCTCCATTTAATACCATATGACTTGCCCCTTCATCCGTAATTAAAACTAATTGTTGGGGGGCGATTTTGGCGAAGGCAGTAATCACATCTGCTTTGACTTCGCCACCGGCCACGAGAATGGGCCACTTAATTTGGTGGATATCTTCAATTTGAATCCCGATCCGTGGTACCCGGTAAACAATCTTACCTTCTTTATCAAAGAAGCAACCAAAAGCTTCACCGATGGCTGCCTTGGACTTAATAAAGTCACAAGCCTTGGCATCCAAGTCGCGTCGCTTAGCCATGATATCCGCATTCCCTACACTAAAGATTAAGACATTAGCTTCCTTTAAGCGTTGCAGGGTTTTGTTAATCTGTGGCTCTTTGAGCAACATTTGATAAGTTGCTGTGTTCAAACTTTCAGGAGCGTAGAGTGAAATACTCTGGCCACCCAAGAGTTGAGCCAGTCTTTCGCTGATGGTGTTGGGCTGGTTAGCCGCTTCATCTCCCATACCTCCACGCGCCGAAACGACGGTAAAGGCCCGGCCATCTGTTAAGAGACGGTTGGAGAGATGAGGCACCACAGCTTGGACGGTCGATCCACCTGTCACAGCAATCACTTGCTGGCCCTTGTCCAGATGGTCAGCCAAGTAAGTTGACAAGGCTTGGGCCATCTTAGCTTCCGTCCCATCATCCAAGCCTAGAACCCCATTAACAATCAGGGCCGACTGGATACCTAGAAGGTCAGCTAATTCTCTTTCAAGGACTTGGATATCGGTTTCGAGTCTAAATAAACGGTGGGCAAGCGTAATCGCTTCCTCCCCTTTATCTGTCAGGACCATGCCCGAGGCCGATTTCTCTAAAAGCCCCTGCCTGTCCAAGACATCCGTCTCAGCTCGCACCCGTCTCTCCGTGAGATCCAAGCGCAAGGCCATGGTCTTACGACCCATGGGCCCCTCAGCTAAGAGCAAACTCAGCATCCGAATCCGCAAGCGGTAAGTTGTGTGTAGCTCTGGAACCACATCTTCAATTAAACTTAAAGATAGATCCATAAGCTCCCTCATTTCTTTGGACAGATATCGTCCAGGTAGACAATTTCTGACCAAGTGTCTGTAAAAAAATTTGCGATCAATTTCTTTACACCGTTAGTATAGCAAGCTTCCGTCCAAAGTGCAAGTTATCAGCTTAAAAACTTTGGCAAAAATTTGTAAAAAGTATGTAAATCCACGCTAAATATGGGGCAAAAAAATAAAATAGCTTGGACATAATTAGTCCAAGCTATCAAATTTATATTTTGCTTTGGATGACTTGGGCCTTTTCCTGGGCAAGTAAGCAGAGCTCTTGAGCCTTGAAGATATGTTCTTGAGTCATGGCTTCTTCAGTCCCGTTTAGGCAGTCTAGAATCATTTGGCCAAAGAAAGGGAAACCAATCTCGCCGGTCACTTGGCGGTGTTCAACACCCTCTTCTGTCACCAGGTAAACATGGTCCAGGCTGTCTTCGCGCCCTACATCTAAGTACTTGCGCAATTCAATGGTGCCCTTGGTCCCGGTGATAAAGGTCCGGCCGTCGCCCCAAGTCGGCAAGCCATCTGGTGTGAACCAGTCCACCTTGAAGAAGAAGGTCGCGCCGTTATCCCCGACTAGGGTCGCGTCGCCATAGTCTTCTAATTCAGGCACATCTGGATTGTCGTAGTTAGCCACTTTAGAAGCGATCACTTCCGCATCCTCATTACCGGTATAATAGAGGAATTGCTCAATTTGGTGGGAGCCGATATCGGCTAAGATACCGCCGTATTCTTCTTTATTGAAGAACCAGTCCGGACGTTTTTCCTTGTCCAAACGATGAGGGCCAAAGCCCGTTACTTGGATGACCTTGCCGATCCGTCCTTCTTCAATCAGTTGGCCCGCTAGGACAGCGGCTTCGACGTGCAAACGTTCAGAGAAGTAAACAAAGTAGCGACGCCCTGTTTCCTTCTGTACGCGGCGAGTTTCTGCCAATTGGTCTAGGCTCGTAAAACCAGTCTTATCAGTGAAGTAATCCTTACCAGCCTTCATGACACGGTTACCCAAGGCACTTCTCAGATTAGGCACAGCTGCTGCAGCTACCATCTTGATCTCTGGATCCTCTAGAATTTGTTCTAAGGAATCAGCCACTTCCACATCCGGGAAGGTCTCCCGATATTCAGCGACCTTCTCAGGGTCCGGATCGTAAACGTATTTAATCGTGGCCCCTGCTTCGATTAAGCCATTGGTCATCCCATTGATATGGCCGTGGTCAAGAGCCGTCACTCCAACCTGGAATTCGCCAGCTTCAACCACATGATTAACCTTTCCTTTTGGTGCATAATTCATCCCATCATTTGCGCCCAAAGTTATTCCTCCTTCATCATTCTTTCATTGCGTCTGTTAGATCTTAGAACAAGTCTTTGAAGCCTAACTCATAAAGAGCATCCCGTGAATCGGCCAAGCAGTCGAAAGGATCGCGACCGTAAAGCATGTCTTGTTCAACTAAGAGGTAAGAAATATTTAATTCTACCGCCTTGTCGATAATCGCCTTGTAGTCCATAGAGCCTTGGCCAATTTCCGCAAATTCGACAATATTGGTGAAGTAGTTATAGAAGGTTTCTACATCTTCAGCTTCGAGAGCTTCAAAAGCTTCGTCCGGAATCTCACCGATTCGGTAGTCTTTAATATGGACAAGGTCGGTCCGGTCCGCGTATTGTTCTAAGATTGAAATCGGACTAGCCCCACCCCGTTGGACCCAGTGCAAGTCGAATTCGAAGTCGAGGTCTGGACACTCTTCGGCAATGATATCCAAGAGGAACTTGCCTTCATAGCGGCGGAATTCCACATGGTGGTTGTGGTAGAAAAGACGGATGCCTTCTTCTTTTAACTGCTTAGCATACTTATTCGCTTCCCGGCAGAATTCCAAGGCAGTTTCCTTATTCTTCATATTCTTAAAGGGCAGCATGCCTATCCGGAGCAAGTCCACATCTAAGGTCTTGCAGTCCTTAACAATCTTATCGAATTTAGTATCCAAGGCATCGTTCCCGCCTGGTACCCCTTCATCGATCACGTTACAAGATAAGGAAGCAATTTCCATCCCGAAATCTTCCTTAGCTCGTTTGATTTCTTGGACATTCTCTTCTGTCATCGGAATTTGAGAAATTTCAACCGCTGAATAGCCGAGTTCTGAAACTTTTTTCAGGGTTTCATAGGCTCCTAATTCCTCAAACTTGTCCTTTAACATCATTGCTTGAACGCCAATTTTACTCATTTAAATATCCCCCTTATAGATGGTTTGCTTGGTCTTCGATGATGCTTTCATAGCATCGATCATTTCCATAGTGGTTAAGGCATCGGACAGTTGGCAATAGTTGTCTGTGCCGTCAATAATGGCCTGGTAGAAGTTTTCGATGCAGCGCTGGTGGCTAGGTCCGTAGTAGATCTTAGTCCCTGGCAAGCTTTCGTTTTCAGCCAGGCAATTCATTTGGTCATCGAAGAGCTTGTCGTCTTTAATGGTATAGCGGGTCTTTTGGGTCACAACTTGTAATTCAATCGAATCGTTGCCGTAATAGGCATTGGTCGCCGCAAAGAAGCCGTGGCTACCATCGCTTAGTTTGTAATTAGCCATTGCTGAATCTTCCACTTCGATATCATATTCCATTAGATTACCCAGCATGCCTCGACAAGCTAGCCAGTCCGTATCGGTCACATAATGCATGAGGTCCAGGGTATGGATGGACTGGTTGATAATGGTCCCAGCCCCTGCTTCAGCTTCCCGTCCCCGCCAAGGCTTCATGATGTAATAGTCTTCTGGCCGGTACCAGGCGACAATCCCTTTAACCGCAATCACTGGCGAGGTATCATCTTCTGTTAGAATACGCTTGAGTTCTTGAACTGTCGCATTTAAGCGATTTTGAAAGCAGATAGCTAACTTCGCATTATTGTCTAAGCTCTCCTGGGCTGCCAGTAGTTCGCGTGTCCGCTCGGCGTCAATTGTTACCGGTTTCTCAAGGAAGACATGAACCCCTGCCTTTAAACATTTGAGCGCTGCCTCATCGTGGAGGTAGTGGGGCAAGCAGATGTGGACCACATCCAAATCTTCCTGGTCAAGCATCTTATCTAGGTCGGTATAGAAACGAGCCCCTTCCGCTTGAGTTTTTAGGCTTTCGTCGAGGTCACAGACAGCTGTTAACTCAGCTGCCTGGGCATTCTCGATCGCTCTCAAGTGGACCACGGACACCGTTCCTAATCCGACAACTCCAACCTTAAGCATGTCTAGCTTCCTTTCTTATTGGCGTTGTTCGAATTTACCTTCTTCAGCGATATGTTCGTTCAACATGCCAAGGAATTTTTCATCATCGAAGTTCTTAATCGACACTTCTTCGCCTGTCCAGCCTGACATTTGGATAGCATTGGCCAGACGCACGCCATTGATTCCTTCTGCCCCTGGTGCAATTAAGTCCTTACCGTGTAAGATATGTTGGGCAAAGTTTTCCATAACGCCTGAGTGTTGGGCACCCCAGACATTGTCTTCTTCAATGGTATCAACGGCTTCAAAGAGGTCGCCGAAGACATCTTCCCCAGCCATCATGCTCTTCACCTTAGCGGCGTCGAATTCCTTGTTAATTTCTTGTTCAGTTTCCTTCAAGCGGTAAACCGTTGCTTTTTGGGAGTCATCAACGACAATTTTACCCTTGTCGAAGTAAAGTTCTAAGCGATCTGAGCCCGCGATTTCATTGGTAGAAGTCACAAAGACCCCTGTTGCCCCATTAGCATAGCGGAGCATGGCATGGACTTGGTCTTCAACGACAATTTCGCGTTGGTAACCTTCTTGAACCATGGCATAAACTGATTCAGGGACACCAGCAATCCATTGAATCAAGTCTAATTGGTGAGGGGCTTGGTTCACTAAGACGCCGCCGCCTTCACCGCCCCAAGTTGCCCGCCAGTCGCTTTGGTTATAGTAAGCTTGTGGCCGCCACCAAGTGGTAATGATCCAGTTCGAACGACGAAGGTTTCCTAAATCACCAGAGTCAACAATCGCTTTAATCTTTTGGTAGAGCGGATTATTCCGTTGGTTGAACATAATCGCATAAGTCGCATCTGCGGTCTTAGCGTATTCATTTAATTCCTTCACTTGTTTGGTGTAAACCCCAGCAGGCTTTTCGTTCAAGACGTGAACGCCCTTGCTCAAGGCATAAATAGCCATTTCAGGGTGGAGGTAGTGAGGCACTGTGGTCACAATTGCTTCCACCTTGCCGGAATCGATTAATTCTTTGTAGTCAGAATAAGTTTCTACTTGTGGGTAGAGTTCTTTAGCTAATTTAGTACGTTCCTCATCAATATCACAAACAGCGACTAAATCAATGCTAGGCACCATGCCTTCATCAATAAAGCGTCCGTATGCTGAACCCTGTGTCCCAAAACCAATAATAGCGAATTTTAATTTGTCTGCCATAATAACATCTCCTTCATTTATCTTCTATAATATATTTTTCGACTTAGCGGTTAGCCTTGCGGAATTGGCTGGGGGTCATGCCCACACTCTGCTTAAAATAACGCGAAAAATGGGCATTGCTCTCAAAACCATTCGCCAAGGCAATCTCCTGGATGGATAAATCATCGCTCATCATCAGATGATAGCGAGCCTGTAAGAGGCGGTACTTCATGAGGAAATTGATCACCGTCATCCCGGTCACCTCACGGAACAAGTGAGAGACATAGGACTTACTCAGGTTGACACCGCTTGCAATTTTATCCAAGTCTAACTTCTCTTGGTAGTGCTGGGTCAAATAGTAGGCAATCTCCTGGACCCTGAGCAAGGGCTCTTCTTGGCGGGCACTCACTTCCACAATCGACTGGTGGTCCATCCGGTCCAAGGTCATCAAGAGGTCCACAATCTGTAGCTTGACCTGCTGCTCATGGAAGGCATAGGAGGAATCCAGCTGGGTGAGTTCCGCCAGAGCTCGCATCTTCTCAGCCACAATTTCCTTGTCCGAAGACTTGGTCATCCGGTAGAGACTCCCCTGGCCCTCCTTGAAGAGCTCCAGGAGCTGGCTAGCGTCTAAGCTGGCCAAGAGGGGCTGGATCGACTCCCGGGTGAAATGCACCACATGGCGTCGGTAGACCTCCCCCTCATCTTTGACAAAAGCCTTGTGGAGGCGCATGCCATCAATCAGTAAAATATCCCCTGGCTCCAGCTCATAAAACTGGCTGCCAATCTGAAAATAGCAGCAACCAGCAATAAACTGGTAGATCTCCAGCTGGCGGTGGGTGTGGAATTCTAACCACTCATCGCCGCCCTGCAGGTCATAGCCCGCATAAATTTCTTCATCCATTCTGCCACCTGCCTCGTACATTCTTATTATACTAGAGAAAGCGCTTTTAATCATTAGATAAGTCTGTTTAAAAGCGCTTGTTTTTTGACTGAGAGTGCTATTTGTGATGATTTGAGCATGATTATTTGTAAAAAAAAGACTGGAAAAACTCCAGTCTATAGCTAGTCTCACTTGTTAAGTTGTGCAAGAAAATCTCAGTTCGCACAGCTTGACTCAAGCGACTATTTTTGTAATTCTGAATTGGAGGTCATAATATGGTCGATGATCCCATATTCCTTGGCTTCTTCAGCAGACATCCAATTATCACGGTCGGTATCCTTTTCAACCACTTCAATGTCTTGACCAGTTGCTTCGGAAATAATCCGGTTCAAGTTCTTCTTGGTCTTCAAGATATGACGGGCAGTGATTTCAATCTCAGTGGCTTGTCCTTGGACCCCGCCTAAAGGTTGGTGGATCAAGATTTCAGAGTTAGGTAAGGCATAACGCTTGCCCTTCTCACCAGCCATGGCAATCACAGAACCCATAGAAGCCGCAAGACCAGTCACAATAGTTACCACATCTGCATTCACAAAGTTCATGGTATCATAGATGGCAAGGCCAGCTGTGACAGAACCACCTGGTGAGTTGACATAGATGTAGATATCCTTTTCAGGATCTTGGGCATCCAGGAAGAGCAATTGGGCGATAATTGAGTTCGCCATATTGTCATCTACTCCCCCAGACATCATAATAATACGGTCCTTTAATAGGCGAGAATAAATATCATAAGCACGTTCACCACGCGAAGATTGTTCGATTACTGTAGGAATTAAATTCATAAATTAAAACTACCTCCCTATACATTGTTTAATTCTATCATACACGGTTGGTCAACAATGGTCAAGCAAAAAGTCCTAAAAAAGATTTGCATTTTCCAAGGAAAAATTGTATAATAATTTTGTTGTTAATTTTTGCGCCCATAGTGTAATGGATATCACGTAAGATTCCGGTTCTTGAGATGGGGGTTCGATTCCCTCTGGGCGTATAAATGAGCTTTAAACCTTCGAATTAAAGCCTAAAATTGTTGAATCTATCTATCCCCACTGCTAAATGAGTAAGTTGGCACCTAGTAAATTAGGTGCTTTTTATTTTGCCTTCTAGATGACAACGGTCATAATGGTCCCTCTCATCATGATCTAAAGCTACATAAATATTGAAATCATCTTTCTCAAGGGGCATGTCAGTTAGTAGCTTCCAAGCTTCGTTAGACCGTTCGCCAAGCAATTCATCCAACTGCCACTTTTCTAATAGAAATAAGCCATCATTGCTTTCTGTTAGCTTTCTAATAAGCTTATGAACATCACTTTCAATAGCTAGTAGATCTAAGTCCTCAACCTGTTCAAATGAATCTAAAATATTAGTTATTGAAGTAATCAGAATTGGGCAGCTTCCTATGTAGATAATGCTCAGCTATTTCATCTTCGTCAAGTCTGGGAACTCATCATCAAATAGCTGTTTCTCCTTTGCCGTTAACTTGTGGGGATAATCAGACCAGAAATTATAAATTTTCTTTCGGTCAAAACTGAATAGAATTGGACCTAACATCATTGGAATTATCATTCACTATAGAAACTTTATCATTCATAATCTATTTCCCTATGTCTTTAAACATGTCTCCGACTTAAAAAATAATTGCGAGCAAAATTATCTTTTACCCCTTGGGGACGAGGCGCGCGAACAACCTGGGCCCCGCTAGCATAGGCAATCACCTGGTGGCCGAGACAAATCCCTAAGATAGGCAGTTTGCCCTGGGCTAGCTGGAAGAGGTCAGGTGAAACTGTCGCATCTTCAGGACGTTTGGGACCAGGGGAAATGATAAGGCCCTCATAAGCCGTCAGATCAAGCTCAGCTCTCCTCTCTTCCAAGTCAGCGGCAGATAAGATCTCCAAGTCAGCGTCCAATTCCCTAAAGTAGGCGGCTAAATTGTAAACAAAGGAATCGTAATTGTCAATCATCAAAAACATGATGTCTCTCATTTCTATTGATTGGCGATGGATGGCTGCGACTAGGAAATAATTGTAAGAAACTACCCCTAATCAAACTATAAAAAGACGCTCAGCCTTGGTCAGAGATAACAGGTCATCCTATCTGTGATTAAGCTGAGCGTCCTTTTCCCATCGCTTTTAATTTTTAATTATTATAGCATGCTAGGCGTATGGTAACCATTTCCTTTATATTTATCTATTATTGGTCCCATTATGAAATTCTCTAGTCTTTTTCCTTCATCATTTCCACGAAAAGTGTTAAAATAAACATGTGAAATAATTAACATATGTCAAGGAGGAGTTCATATGAATCGAGTATTTGCGAGCCCATCACGTTATGTTCAAGGGAAAGGTGCCTTGAAAACAGGAATTGACTACATCAAAGCCTTAACTAAACGCCCTCTCCTGCTCTGTGATGACACCGTTTGGGAAATTGTCGGGGAATCGTTCCATAACTTCCTCAATAACCAAGGCTTAGAAGTGGAGCATGTGCCCTTCAACGGTGAAGCCTCAGTCAACGAAATTGACCGTGTCTCAGAAATCGCCACAGAAAAAGCCTGCGACGCCGTGATTGGCTTAGGTGGAGGGAAAACCATCGATTCAGCCAAGGCAATCGGCGATAATGCTAAAATTGCTGTTATCGTTGTGCCTACCCTAGCTTCTAGCGATGCGCCAACTTCTGCTCTTTCAGTTATCTACAGTGATGAGGGGGTCTTTGAAGGCTACCGCTTCTATGACAAAAACCCTGACCTCGTCTTAGTAGACAGCAGCGTTGTCGTCCAAGCTCCCGCTCGCCTCTTTGCGGCCGGAATCGGCGATGCTATGGCGACCTGTGTGGAAGGTTTATCTGTTATCAAAGCCCAAGGTAAAACCATGGCAGGCGGAAAAGCTAGCTTAGCGGGCCAGGCCATCGCCGAAAAATGCCAGGAAACCCTCTTTGAATACGGCGAGCTTGCCCTATCTGCTGTTAAAGAACAGCGCGTTACCCTAGCTGTGGAAGCCGTCATTGAAGCTAATACTTTACTCAGTGGCTTAGGCTTTGAAAGTTGCGGATTAGCAGCTGCTCACGCTATCCATAATGGCTTTACCGCCCTCAGCGGGGACATCCACCACATGCAACACGGTGAAAAAGTCGTCTATGGCACCCTCACCCAACTCTTCCTTGAACAAGCTGACAAGGCCATCATCGACCGCTTCATCCACTTCTACCAAGCAGTCGGTCTTCCGACCACACTTGCCGAACTCAAACTTGACCAAACATCCTATGAAGACCTAGTTAAAGTCGGTGAACTCGCCCTCCAAGACGGCGAAACCATCCACGAAATGGTCGGGGATTTCACACCAGAAGATATCGCGGATGCCCTCATCGCAGTCGACGCCTATGTTAAAAGCTTAGAATAAATGCTAAAAATATCAGCCTCTTACTTGCCGGTAAGAGGCTTTTTGATTTGAAAATAATTCTTTAGCACAAAAAAGACTGGTCCCAAAAAGACCAGTCTTCAACTTCTCTAATATCAATCAGGATCAATATGCGCCATAATGGTATCCAGGACATCCTGGTGCAAGTCCTCCACCAAATGATCGACCACGCGTCCATTGCGGTTGTCATAATCGAGGCAGCGGATTTGAACCGTATCGATAATTCCCTGGACCGCATTTTTCTCGGTTTTTAGCTTCAGGTCCATGGGATACTTAGCATCCCGCTCGGTGATCGGCATGGCCCAGACGAAGCCGGCACTCTCCGTCATCATTTCATTGCTGACAATTAGAACCGGACGTGTCTTGCCTTTTTCATGGCCTCTGGCGGGATCGAGGTCAATTACCGCAATATCGAATTGTTTTACCATTCTTCACCTGCAGTTTCTCCGTAATCGATCAGGCCTTCCTCATAAGTCCCCCCAGCCTGGTAAAAGGCGCGAATTTTTTCTTTGAGGGGGCTTTTTTTCTTGGTCACTAAAATCGATTCCTTCTCAATGGTTAGATTAACCTGGTCGCCCACTTCTAAATCTGACAGGTCTAAGGCCCGCTGACTCAAAGGAATCGCTTGACGGTCCCCCTTCCGAATCACTTGCGAAGAAAATTGCTTCACCATGATCAGCCTCCTCCTTCATTCTTTCAGGCAATGCTATCATAACACAGGCTAGACTGCGTGTCATATGCGCCCTGGGTCACTTAACGAGTCTTGCCGTGGTAGAGGAAGTATTGGAAGGCGTCCTTGTCATCGAAGCTAAAAGGCTCATCAGCCACTAAGCCCTTGTAGTCATAGAAGCTAACATCGCAATCGCTATCCGTGTGGAGGATAAAGTCATCCACCCCGTAATCGCGGAAGGCCTCCAAACCTGCCCGCCAGAGCTTGCCACCAATCCCTTTGCCCCGGGACCGAGCGCTCAAGATAAACAATTGGAGAACGCCTTGGTAGGCCTCTTGGTGGCCGCGGTCCAGGCAAGCATTAGCTTCACGCTCACGGTCAAGCACCTGGAGAACGGTCTTATCCTGAATCTCTAATTCTTCTAGATAGGCCTCCCAATCAAGCGGAGCTTGAAGCTTGTCCGCCCCTTGGACATCCCCGATAAAGATCCCCAGGCTCTCACCATCAAAGTCCGCCACCAAGGCAAAAGTTCCCATCTCCAAACGCATCTTAGCATCAATATCAGCCAAGCGAGCGGCTAAAGCAGGGTCTTCTGTCGTCACATCAGGATACCAGGTTTCTTGGATCATGGCCTTAACCGCATCAAAATCTGACGCTTGGTAAGGTCTTATTTCTAATGGCATCACTTTTCCTCCTTTATTTATTATGGCTTAAAGATAAACCCTAGTCTAACAGAGGCTATGCTGAAAAACAATTCCTTTGCTTTCTTTAATTGGGGTATCTATCAAATAAGCAAGCTGTTCAATTTGCATCACTACTGGTCCTAGATGTTTGAAGCAGATAAATCAATCTGCTTCTTCCCATAAAAAGAATTTTTTCTATATGTTCCCTAGCTTGAATTTAAATGTGACAAGCTTGTCGCGTTTAGGGAGAGAAAAGCTAGAACATGGAAAGCTTCTCTCTTACTTTCCATGTTCTAGAAAAGCTAGTAGATGGAAATCGCCTACTACTAAGTACTAACTAACAAAATACTAATTACTAAGTTTACAAATAACGAATTGACAAAATGAATTAAAATAAATTAAAGGCGCGCGTGCGCGTAAGGGAATTACCTTACAAACTAAATTTAAATCTACAAGCAGAAACTCCGCTATTTTTCTAAAAGCTTGTTAGGTCAAGCTTCAGGATGCTTTTCAAAACTTATCAGCCCCTCCCATGCTCACTTTCGACGCAAATTTGCTCAATAATAACGAATGCAAAAAGAGCTGGGACAGGTTATAGTGGACCTAAGACTTGTTCATCACTGCTAGCTCCCTCGTCGACAAAAAATCCAAAAAAATTCCGATTTTGTGTAAGAATTGCCCCTTAGCTGGTGTATTCATAGTGAAAGGAGGACAGGCCATGTTAAATGATTTTTGGACTATCCAACAGATTAAGCACCGCAGGGAAAGCGGCATCCGCGCTGTGATTGACCAGTACGGCGGGCTTTTGATGGCGATCATTAAGCGCCACGCCCAGGGTTATGAGGCCTACCACGAAGAATGTTTTAACGACACCCTCTTAGCGATTTGGGACCATATTGCTGCCTATGACGCCAAGAAGTCATCCTTCAAGAACTGGATTGGCGTCATCGCCCGCTACAAGGCCTTGAATCTGGTCCGTGATAACCGGCGCATTGCCCAGCAGGAGACCTATGACGACCACTATGAATCTGGGGACAGGCAAATTCTCGACCAGTTGATCCTTAGAGAAGACCTCGAGCATTTAATTTCGTCCCTGTCTGAGGAGGACCAAGCCATCTTCCTCGCCCTCTTCTACGAGGGGCAGGACGTCAAGGAAGTGGCCCAGGCCCACCAGCTGAGCCCCAATGCCCTCTACCAGCGTATCCACCGCGGCCGCGAAAAATTAAAAGGAGAGAGAAAGCATGAACAAGACTAAGATCTACCAACTGCTCAACCAGACCAAGATGAACTTATCGGACTATCCCGACGAACAATTGTCCACCCAGCAAAAAGACCGCCTCTACGCTCAATTCCAGGCTTCTGTCGTCCAAGAAAAGACCAAATCCTATCGACGCCCCCTAATCCTAGGCCTAGTGCTTGCCATCGCCTTACTGACCCTCACCCCCTGGGGCCAGCAAGCCTCCGCTTCTGTCAAGTCGCTGATCGATACCACCCATTTTACCCTCTCTGCCAGCGCCGGAGGCATGGATGAAAAGACCTTCCCAGTCGGACAGACCATCCAAATGGGCGACCACCAAGTCAAGCTCGCAGATGCCCTTCTGGATGAGAACTCCGTGACCGCTTCCTTCCTGGTCGAATCGCCGGAAGCCTTATCTCCCCAAGATTTCTATGACTTTGTCGGCATGGCTATCGCCGTTAATGGAAAAACGACCCGGATCAATTCAGCAGCTGGGTCAGCGCGCTTGTTGGATAACGGCATCTACCAAACGACCATGACCTATAGCTTCGATGAACCGGTCGAGCTTCAGACCAATAACCAGATCTACCTACAGATTTCTGGCTTGATGAAGAATGCTAAGGAAGTCATTTCCATGAACGACGCCGCCTTTGACCTCAGCGGACGCCCCGAAGACTTAAACGGGGGCAGCCGGTATATTAACCCCAATAAGGGCGCCCCAGCTAAGCAAGACGCTGTCAACATCCAAGCCGTCAAACTCCACCCCTTAAAAACCCAAATCCAAGCTCAAATCCCTGAAGCAGACGCTAAAGACGCCATGATCGAAGCCGACCTTATCCTCCCCGATGGCCGCCGCTTGACCCTGACAGGCGCTTCTGAAATGAAAGCCTCAGCCACACCCGGCCTAGTCGACTTCCAAGCAGCCAACTTTGACTTCTCAGGCGATGCCAGAAGCAAAGAGACCTACCAAGACCTAATCAAGCAAGACGCCATCCAAGTGGAACTCTTTAAGATCCCCCTACCTGAAGAAAGCGGTCGAATAGCAAGGGACCAGCGGACCTCCTTGGGTGAACCAGTGACGGTTGAGTTGGATGGGGGAAGACAGTAAAGTGATTAAAAAGTCGCAGCATTCTTAACAGATTACTTGTAAAAGGCCTAGCCTCATAGCCTCCTATCAAGATTTCAGATAATCGCTATGAGGCTTTTTATTGTGGATAGGGTCCTTCAAATAAATTATTGACATCTAAAATAAGAAATAGTCTGGAGCCAGCAAAATTTACACAAAATTTACATCTTTTTTACAAAAAAAAACAATCCTCAGGTATGATGTTAACTGATCATATTTAAAGATTATTTTGGAGGTTATATTTTATGAAAAAATGGCTTAAATCTGCTGGGGTTCTGTTAACTTCAGCTCTTATGTTAACTGCTTGTTCAGGTGGCGGCGGTGAAAGTTCAAGTGCTTCCTCTTCGAATGAGGGGGCTGCTGAAGCTGATTCTAAACTCGTTATCTACTCCAACTCCTTGAGTGATGGCCGTAGCGACTGGTTGAAAGAGAAAGCAAGCGAAGAAGGTATGGAGCTTGAATTCGTTGATGCAGGAGGCGGTGATATCTATAACCGGCTCTTGGCTGAGAAGAATGCCCCACAAGCAGACGTCACTTTTGGGATGGATGAAGGCTACTTCAAGAAGTTAGACGAAGAGGGCATCCTCCACAATTACACAGCAGACTGGGTAGCTGATATTCCTGAAGAAATGCTTCAAAACAAGGAAGCCTATGCCCCATTGGTTGAGCAACGGATCTTTATGATCGCTAATCCAGACCATATCGATGAAGCAGACCTGCCTAAGTCTTGGGAAGAACCTGCTAAAGACGAGGCCCTTAAGGAAAAATACCGGGTACCTGCTGGCGTTGGCGGTGGTACCGACCAAAAGGCAACCATGAGCGTCCTCTTCAATTACCGTGATGAAAACGGTGAACTCGGCATCTCTGAAGAAGGTTGGAATACCCTTCAACAATGGTTCGACAACGGCTATATGCCTTCTGAGTCAGAAGAAGCCCTCCAACTATTCGCTGATGGGACCACGCCAATCTCTTACTACTATTCGTCAGGTATTCCAGCAGCTGAAGAAGAATACGGCTTCAAAGCTCAACCAATTAATAGTGAAGGCGGTGTCTTCTCCATGTCCGAACAAATCGGTATTGTAAACAAAGGCGACGACCACAACTACGAGACTGCTGAGAAATTTGTCAACTGGTTTGGTTCAGCTGACATCCAACGGGAATGGGCCAAGGAATTTGGGACCTGGCCTGTGAACCCTAAGGCCCAAGACGGTGCCTCTGACCGTATGAAAGAATTAATGGAACAAACCACAGCTAAGCGTGTCGATTGGGACTTCATCAACGAAAACATCGACGCCTGGATTGAAAAAGTCGAATTAGACATCTTACCATGACATAATGCCACAGGGGAAAGCCATTTTTCCCCTGTCATTTATTTAAAGGAGAAAAAATATGTTATTAGTCGAAGATTTACAAGTAAAATACGGTGACTTTGTTGCTATTGATGGGGTCAACTTAGAGATTCAGGATGGCGAATTCTTTACCCTGCTCGGGCCATCTGGCTGCGGGAAGACGACCACCCTCCGAGCGATTGCGGGCTTCCAATTTCCTTCTAAAGGGAAGATCGTCCTCAATGATCGTGACCTGACCCATGTACCAGTTGAAAAGCGTGAACTAGGCATGGTCTTCCAATCTTACGCTCTCTTCCCTACCATGAGTGTCTACGACAACATCGCTTATGGGATGGAAGTAAAGAAAGTCAGCAAAGAAGACATCAAAAAACGGGTCATGGAACTCGCTGCACTCGTGGACATGACGCCCGAACAATTAGAAAAAAACGTATCTGAATTATCTGGGGGCCAGCAACAGCGGGTCGCCATTGCTCGTGCCCTGGCCATGCGTCCAGATGTCGTTCTCTTTGACGAACCCTTGTCCAACCTGGATGCTAAGCTCAGAAAGCAATTGCGGGTGGAGCTCAAACGTATCCAACGCGAAACGGGCATGACTGCTATCTATGTGACCCACGACCAGGAAGAAGCGCTCGAACTTTCTGACCATATTGCCGTCTTTAATAAAGGTTTTATCGAACAAATCGGTACCCCTGAAGAAATTTACAACCATTCAGCAACTGAATTCGTCTGCGACTTTATTGGTGAATCGAACTTATTAAACGATGGCTTAGTCCAGAGCATTAATGAGCAGATTCCAGCCCAGCTTGATCCCAAGCTGCGCCATTACATCCGTCCCGAAAAGATCCGCTTCTACAGTGTCGATGAAGGCAATACAGCTAAAGTGACCGGAACCGTCCAACGTGTCGGCTACAAGGGATCTTTCAGCAGCCTCTTTGTTGATGTCAACGGTAGCGACTTGCTTGAGGTGATTAATAAAGAAGACCGGAATTCTAGATTTGGCATTGGCGATACGGTGACTTTACTCATTCATCCGGAAGACATTCTAAGCTATGAGGTGGTCTAAGATGGACAAATTATTCAAGAAACAATCCAATGACCTCAATCTCTTCAAGATTATCTTTATTGTCTTTTTAATTTGGTTCGCCATTACCTTCTTAGTCTATCCGCTGGTTGGCGTCTTTTTACAGACCTTTGTCCAAGACGGTAGCTTCTCTTTTACAGCGATTGATAAGATTTTGGATTCCGAGCGGGCTCTCAAGTCCGTGGGCAACTCTTTCCTCTTGGCAGTTGTCTTGACCTTCACAGTAAATATCGTCGGCACCTTTATCGTCTTAGTCACCGAATACTTCGATATTAAAGGGTCAAAAATTCTTAAAGTCGGCTTTATGTCGACTCTAGTCTTTAGCGGATTGATTGTAGCCAATGGTTGGCTCTACCTCTATGGCCAAGAAGGTGTCATTACTAAGTTTCTGAACAATTTCTTTCCTAATATGAATACAGCCTGGTTCACGGGTTTTCCAGCGGTCCTCCTGGTGATGACCTTTGCCTGTACCTCTAACCACATGCTCTTCTTGAGCAATGCTGTACGCAGCTTGGATAACAATACCATTGATGCCGCCAAAAACTTGGGAGACAGTCAATGGTCTATCCTAAAGAAAGTTGTGCTACCTACTTTTAAGCCTACTTTTCTGACCTTGATTGTCATGACCTTCGCCACTGGTCTGGGTGCCTTCTCAGCGCCCTTAATGGTTGGAGGCAAAGATTTCCAGACCATTGCGCCCATGATTCTAACCTTCTCCGGACGGCCAGCATCACGTGATATTGCTGCCTTGCTTTCCATTATCCTCGGGGCTGCACAAATACTCTTACTCTTTGTTATTACAGCCAACGAGCGCAAGGGTAACTATCTCTCGATTTCAAAGACCAAGGGAAAGTTAGTCAAGCAAAAGATTAATAATCCGACGGCTAATCTAATTGTCCATATTGTCTCTTGGGCCCTCTTTGTGATTTATACCTTGCCTATCGTCTTTGTGATCCTCTTCTCCTTTATGGATACAGCTTCGATTGCAGCTTCTAAGCTGTCACTCTCAGGCTTCACCCTGGAGCACTACAGTAAGATCATCACCAATCCCGCTACCTATGAGCCCCTCCTGCGTTCAGCAGCCTTCTCTGCCTTTGCGGCGGTTGGGTCCGTACTTCTAATGCTCCTCCTGGTGCGCTGGATTATGCAGAAGAAGAGTGGCATCTTCCGAACAGCTATGGAATACACCTATTACATTCCCTGGCTCTTCCCTACCATCATGATTGCCCTGGGCTATATCCTAACCTATGACCGGCCCCACCCCCTACTCATCGGCCAATCCGTCATCGGGTCGCAGTGGATTCTTCCCATCGCTTACATGGTTATTCTCCTGCCCAATACCATGCGTTATCTAAAGAGTGCCTATTATTCTTTTGACTCCAACCTCGAAGATGCTTCTAAAATCTTAGGGGCTTCCAGCATGCGGTCCTTCTGGAAGGTCATCCTGCCGGCTCTCATGCCAACAGCCCTGGCCTTGATTGCCTTGAACTTCAACAGCAATCTGGCTGAATACAATATGTCAGCCTTCCTCTTCCAGCCAGGGAGCGAAACCCTCGGGATAATTATCCGGGCCAACTCCGACCCCTCGTCGACCATTGACGCCAAAGCTATCAACTTGGTATACTCAGTACTCTTAATGGTGATTAATACCCTAGTAATCTACTTCGTCTACGGGCGGGGAGCCAATCGGACACTTGGAGGCAAGAAATAAGATGAAACAAGCACCACTGAATAAATTTACAGACCGTTTACAAGGAACTGACTTCCTCATCATGGCCCACCGCGGCTTCTGGGGCGGGAATGTTATCCAGAACACCCGGCAGGCGGCAGTCCTTGCCAAGCGAACCGGAGCGGACGTGGTGGAAGTCGATGTCTGCCGGTCCAGCGACGGGGTCTACTATCTCTTCCATAATGAGAATGAGGCCAGCCTGCTCGGTATTCTGGGCAAGGACTTCTCCGAACTGCCCTCTAGTCTGATTGACCAACTGGAATATACCAATTCCACTGGCGACCCATCGGGCTTCTATCCCGAACGCCTGGCCGACTTCCTAGACTGGCTACCGGCAAATTACCTGGTCAATATTGACCGGGCCTGGGCTTATTTTGGGGATGAAGCCTTTATTGACATCATCAGGAATTCAGGCAAGGCGGACCAACTCCTCTTTAAGTCACAGGTGGAGGAAGGCCCCCTCCAGGCCCTCAACCAGGTCAACCTGCCCCTGAACTATATGGCCATTATCCACAGTCAGGCGCAGGTGGAAGAAGTGGTCAAGTATGACAGCATCCACCTGGTCGGCTTTGAACTGATTGTTAAGGGCCAAACGAATGATCTAATGGATTCCGCTTGGCGCCAGGACCTCCTCGAGAAGGGCTATATTCTCACCGTCAACTCGGAGAAACTAGGCAAGCAGCCCCACCTCTACCTGGACTACAGTGACCAAGAAGCCCTTCTAGGTGAAACTGGCTATGAGGTTTGGAGAGCCATGCTTGGCCACGGCACTAATGCCTTTATCACGGACTGGCCCAACTTTATGGCGGACTTCCGTAGCCAAGGCAAGAAGTGTGAGTGATGGTATGCAGATTATTGAACAATTTCTCCAAGGTAAGGATGGCCCTCGGTCTTGTGAGGATATCATCTACACCTCCGAGGACTTTATCGCCGTGATTGACGGCGAATCAGCGAAGAGCTCAATCTGCTTCGACGGCCAGCGCCCAGGTAAGCTGGCTGCACAAATGATTCAGCAAGTCTTAGCGGACCTCCACCCCAGGGCTAGCTACTCGCAGTTCATCCAGGAAGTCAACCTCAGCATCCGGGACTACTATGCCGCCAAAGCAATTGACCCGAAACTGAAAGCAGTTGGCCTCCAAGCTGTGGCCGTCATCTATAGCCGAAACCGCCAGGAAATCTGGCTGATCGGCGACTGCCAAGCTCTGGTTGATGGCCAGCTCTACCAAAAAGCTCGCCCCGCTGACCAGGTTCTCGCCCACATGCGCCGCCTCATCGCCTACACCGAAATGCGGATTGATCAAAAGAAGCCCGCTATTTACTTCGACCAAGAAGACAGCGCCCGCCTGCAAATCCTGCCCTGGCTGGTGCGGGCCAGTGAATTCGCCAACCAAAGCGACAGTCCTTATGGCTACGCCATCCTCAACGGCGATCCCATACCGGCAGACCTCATCCAGATTATCCCAGTAGGCAGGAAGGACAGTGTCGAGATTGTCCTCGCCAGCAACGGCTACCCCGAGCTCGCACCGAGCCTAGAAGCTAGCGAAAACAAGCTCCAAGAGCTCTTGGCCGCCGACCCCCACTTGATTGACCAGCACATTGCGACCAGAGGCCAGGGGCAATCCGCGTCCTTTGATGACCGGGCCTATGTGCGCTTTCGAGTCTAGGAGCTGCTGACCGAGCTTTATAAAAAAGCGATCCCATCCCTCTACCCAGCTATTGCTGGGTAGAGGGATGGGATCGCTTTTTCTGTGGATTTTTCTTGGTTATGGTCGGAAATTTAGTTGATCATCTACAATCGACAAGTTTGTTTTCTTGATTCAACACTAGCAGAACCTCTTGTTGGTTGTTTTGACTTCAAAGTATATGCTATAAATGTGGGAGGCAAAAGTCCTTAAATGGGACAAACTATAATCGTAAAGCAGTATGAATAAGAGTAGATATAACTCTTAGTTCTTATAAAAGGTGGTCTCTTTTCAACGAAACTTTGAAACCTTTTATAATCGACATATGCAATAAATATTTTATTGAATTCATAGGCGGTTAAAGCAATATTTAACGATTTCCATTAAACTCTCTTCATCATTATTGATGTTTTCTTTCGCCTTGTTCTAAATAGTAGAAAAAGTGGGACATACTATGTTCATTAGAATCAACGGCCTTATTATGTCTATCTTTTGCTATTAAATTAGAAGGATGAACACCTATTGAATATAAAAAATTATTAAATGGCCCATTTATCTTATATGATTTATAATCTTTCTCTTTCCCAAATGATATAAATTCACTTAATTTAACATCATAATTTTTTAAATGCTCAGTAATATTATTTTTATTTTCTTCTGAATCATTCTCTGTATCTAACGATTTTGTTAAATGATTTGCTAAACCTGGGTTATCAAACGTTACCAAACTAGTTGCACTATTCCCTTTTTTATATAGTTCTTTTGCAACAGCTTCTGCTAAGAATCCCCCTAAGGAGTGCCCCACTACATAAATATTCTTAAATCCTTTTATTTGCTCAAGAGCAAAAGAAATCGCGCTGGCCACATAAGGATGATTACCATTTATTATTGGATAATTAATAAGGAGTAATTCATATCCTTTTTTGAACAAATCCTCCTCACTCGTCCCTCTATAAGATAATATTATTGTTGAATTTTCATTATTATTTGACTCATTATTTTTAAATGCAATAATATTGGAATGGAATATCGAAGATACTGGTTCGGGTATTTGATCTTTATTATCAGCTACACCTACAATATATTCATATGGATACTCTTTAAACTCAGTGTCAAATTTTTCTAAAATTCCTACATCAGACCCGGACGATTCTGTTTTAAAATTTATACCTTGTAATTTTTTTCTAGACCTGTTAAATTTAATTTTTTTAAATTTTCATACTCATTTTTACTAAGATAAGCTAATTGAGCCATTATCGCTAAATCTCTATCTCCTATATTCCAGTATAATGGTTCTTCATCATTAGAATCAATAACCCCATCCATGTCACTATCTAATGAATTTGGATCAAAATCTACTTTTAAATGACTACCTGTTTCATCATTTACAGTAATTAATTCTTCTCCATTTAGTAATCCATCTTTATCCATATCTTTAGGCAGATCATTTATCAAATAGTCTAGTATCTCTTCATCTGTAGGATTTTGCTTCTCTATATTCTTTTCTACAAAATCTTTAAAAAATTCCTCATAGACATTAAGTCCAGTACGTACCAAAGATGCCTTAGACTTAGATTTATTTTTTATAATAGCCCGAATAATATTATCGCTAATTCCATCTCGATTGCTGTCTTTGCTATTATATTTTAATTGTTCTCCTAAAATATTCAAATCTGAAATATCTGTAGCATAGAAGAAAAGTCCTCCTGTCTTATGTGCAATATCTCTAAGGATATCATTATATTTATCAACATTAGCTAGTGCAATTACATAAATTTTAACAGCTTTTTCTTTAGCCAAATCTATAATCTTGGAATTATCAGAAATCTTAGCCACTCCATCTGTTAAAAGAATTATACTTCTGTTTTCACTATGCTGATTTGATTTAAGATATTCAAATTGATTAAGTGAAATCTGTAAGCCTTCAATAAGTTCTGTACCTCCATTGTTGGTCTTATTTTCATTTAAAAAACTAATAACTCTTGAAGTGGGAAGATTCATATCTACTTTTATTTCAGCAGTATCATCAAAAGTAACAACTCCTATTCCATTTTTTATGGCTTTATCATTTTGGATAGAAGTAACTAGTTCATTTATAAATTTATATCTATCATTATTTTTATCATTCCAATCCATACTTTTGGATGTATCAATAGTAAAAATAATATTGGGATTATCTTTTAAGAAATTAACATCATCCCAAATATATTGTTTATCTAGATGTACTTGTGTTTTATCTGCCAGTAAGTAAGTAGATGGTTTAAGTAATTTAGCAACTGCTTCTAGTTTTCCGTTTTTATTTGGATAAAGACTAAATCTAGTATTCACTTCTTCTAAGCTTTGTAAACTTTCATTAAAGGAATAGATAGTAGGAGTAACATAACTTCCGTCTTCATTTTTTTGAATATCTAGTTCAAATTCAAATTTAATATTGGCAAAATCTTTAGGCGTTACCATGTTAACGCTAACCGGATTTGACATTAACCCCGGTAGAGTTTCAGGAAGTAGTAAATTATTAACTTTGTTGATTTTTAATTTTTCAGCTTTTTGACCCGGTAGTTTACTTGTTACTGTAACTGTCACGCCTCTATCATCTTTGAAACTTTCTGAAACTTTCAATAAGTGATCAAATGTCGTAGGATTGGCCCCATGCTTAACTTCCCACCCATCACTAGCTCCATCTCCATCGGTGTCTACTTTAAAAGGATCAGTATGATGAATTTTAACTTCTTCACCATCTTTTAAGCCATCGTAGTCACTATCGTCAAAACCTGGATTCGTCTGATAAGTTTCTACTTCTTCAATATTTGTTAAACCATCTTTATCACTATCTTCACTTGCGTCGGGAACACCATTTCCATCCGTGTCAGCGAGCAAAGGATTCGTAAAAGTACGAGAGATTTCAATAAAATCAGTCAGCTGATCATCATCTGTATCAATTTTAAATTTATTAGTCCTATAGTGCTCTTCAAGATAATCTGGCAATCCGTCACCATCACTATCCAAAACTGCTAGAATTGCTTCAAATGTTAATTCCTTGCTTGAACCGTCAATAAAATTAACTTTAACTGTATTCTTACCTGAAGCTTGTGCAGAAATTGTAAGAGCTTCTTCATTAAGAATCTCACTAATTAGTTTGCCTTCTTTCTTCTTCTCATTTTTTCGAATGAAGTCAAAAGCATAATTAACAATCTTATTATGTGTTCCAACAACATCTGTCAAACTATCCATTTCAATAACTGTTGCAGGAATTGTAAGATCAAATTGATCAGCCATTGTTTTTGTCTGATTTCGATTAATTCTAACACTAAAAGGAATAAATTCTTTTCTTCCATCTTTGTAATCTAGGTATATTCGGCGTTCACCAGAATCTTCATTAATATTAAATTCTGATCTTATTTTATTTAATTCATCTTTAGAATATAAATTTTGTAGATAGGGATTAATAGACTGATCTAATTGTTTTTGAATGTCTTTAGCAACGGCTAAAGGATCGCTATTATCTTCCCATTGAATAGAAATTTCTGGGATATTAAGTTCTTCATTCTGAATATAATTTGTATTTTCTAGATTCTCTGTTTTTCTTTCTCTTTCAGATTCTTTTTTATCTTCATATGACTTCCCAAGTGATTCGCCAACAGTGGGATCATCCTCACTTTTATTTAAAAATGAGTTAATTGCTAGTTTAGAATTTTCACTCTCTATTGATGACACAACCGTTGCCTTATTAAAACTTTCTGTACGAAGGTTCGCCTTATCTTCCTTACTTTCAGACATGTTAATATCATCTATACCTTCAGCTTGAACTGAATCAATAGAGTTCATAGCGAAACAAGACGCTACTGCACATGAAACTACACCAATTGATAATTTTTTAATACAGTACCGAAAACATTGATTATATTGTCTTGACTGTTTTTCTTTCAAATTATTTAATCCTAACATGGCTTCCTCCATTATTTATTTTTTAGGTGCCTTAAAAAGAAACGATATGCCCACTGAACTAAGTAGGATTCCCAATGAATTCATGAATTCTGGAATTGAAGCTCCGGTTAGAGGTAATTTTTGTAAATTTGAACTTACACTAGTAGCGAGTGCTTTAGCATTAGCTTTCTCTTGATTTGATTGCTTCATTACTTGTTTTTTATCTGAATTACTAGAATCCACTTTTAATGTAATTGAAGGAGACACAGAAGTTTTTCTCTGAATAAGTCTTGTACTAATTTTGTCAGTCTTACCTACTGGTGTAGAAATATTGTTTACTGATGGCATTGGCGTATCATCTTTACGCTTTGGATTATTATTTACTAGTGGCGTTGGCGTATCATCTTTACGCTTTGGAACATTGTTTACTGGTGGCGTTGGCGTATCATCTTTACCTTTTGGATCATTG
>NZ_KV797940.1:0-4401 GCF_001809535.1 Aerococcus sp. HMSC062A02
TGTGAGGGCTGGCGCTTAGCTTTCGTTCACTGGAACAAGTCGCCAGAGCAGTCTCACAGACTGCGGCGGTGACTTGTGAAGTGACACGAAAGCTGCCAGACCGAACCCAACTATACAAGGGTGTGAGACTTGGCGCTCAGGCTTGGATGATTGGAGCAAGACAGAATAAGAGCGAAGCATTCGCTCGTTTCTGACTTGTGAAATCACTCCAAGCCTGCCAAGTCGAACCCGACTAGGGGTGTAAGCAAAGGCTGTGAGGGCGCTTAAATTAACCAATCCCCAATCAAACTGGCGAAGTGTGACTTGAAATCTTTTAGCATCCAATTTCCTCATTCGAGTGTGGATTGGGGACTAGCAACCCACAAATAAAGACATGGAGTGTGGAGGGCTAGAATCTAACCCCCAATCGAAGCTTCCGAGTGTGGGTTACTCCACCCTCAGCACTCCAAATAAAAAGGAGCAGGCTGCCCTGCTCCTTGCTTTATTCATATAGAGCCTATTTCAAAGCATCGACAATGGCTTCATTGAAGGCATCTAAGTCGGCTGGGGTCCGGCTGGAGATAATGCCGGATGGGTCAATGACAACTTCTTCATCAAAGAAGTTGGCGCCTGCATTTTTCACGTCAACGGCCACTTGTTTAACAGCTGTAATGGACTTACCTTTCAGTACGTCAGCATTGACGAGTAATTGAGGGGCATGGCAGATGGAGAAGATTGGTTTGCGCTTGAAGGCAAAGTGGCGCACAAAATCTAATACGCGCTCGTCGCCCCGTAATTTATCAGGGGAATAGCCGCCAGGAATGAGCAGGGCATCGTAATCCGCACCTTCTGCCGCATCAATGCCAACAGCGACTTCGACTTCTGTATCTTCACTCTTACCGGTAACGGTTTGGCCAGCTTCGAGCCCCACGGTCACTACTTCATGACCCGCAGCCTCAAGGGCTTCCTTAGGTGATGTAAACTCTGAATCTTCGAATAGGTCTGTGATAATTGCTGCAATTTTTGCCATAAATTATGGAACCTCCTTCAATTCATTACAAGTTCAACTTCTCTTTCATCCTAACATGTGAGCGAACGAAAGGCGAGTAATCCGCTCAGCCTTTCTATAAGAAAAGCGCCTAGCCTGTGCTAGACGCTTGTCCTTGGCACTTATCCACGTGAGTAGTTAGGTGCTTCTTTGGTAATTTGAATGTCGTGGGGATGAGATTCGATCAGACCAGCGGCTGACATGCGAACGAACTGGGCATTTTGACGGAGGTCTTCAATATTGTGTGCCCCGCAATATCCCATACCGGACCGGATACCACCGACCATTTGGAAGATGATATCAACCACTGAGCCCTTGTAGCTGACCCGGCCTTCGATACCTTCTGGGACCAGCTTGTTGGCTTCGTTGACTTCTCCTTGGAAGTAGCGGTCAGCTGAGCCCTTCTTCATGGCGCCCAGACTGCCCATGCCGCGGTAGGTCTTGAAGCGGCGGCCTTGGTAGATCTCAATTTCACCTGGCGATTCGTCCGTCCCTGCTAGCATAGATCCTAGCATCACGGCATGGCCCCCAGCAGCCAGGGCCTTGACAATATCTCCTGAATACTTAATCCCTCCATCAGCGATGATGGTCTTGCCAAATTCATTGGCCACTTCAGCGGCATCATAAATGGCGGTTAATTGGGGCACGCCGACCCCAGCCACTACCCGGGTAGTACAGATTGAACCAGGTCCAATGCCGACTTTGACAATATCGACCCCTGTTTCAAAAAGGGCCCGGGTACCTTCCGCTGTGGCCACATTCCCAGCAATCAGGGTGACCTCTGAGAACTGGTCGCGGATTTCCTTGACCTTGCGGAGGACGCCCTTGGAATGGCCGTGGGCAGTATCGATGACAATGGCATCCACACCTGCTTCAATGAGGGCTTTGGCCCGTTCGAAGGTATCTGAAGTCACACCGACAGCTGCCCCACAGACCAAGCGGCCTTTGGCATCCTTGGCTGCATTGGGATAGTCGGTAACATTTTGGATGTCCTTAAAGGTAATTAAGCCGGTCAAGCGGCCTTGGTCATCAACCAAGGGGAGTTTTTCAATCCGGTATTTTTGTAGGAGAGCTTCGGCTTCTTCTAGGCTGGTATTCGAAGGAGCGGTGACCATTTCTTCTGTGGTCATATATTCATGAATAGGTTCGGATAAATCACGGACAAAGCGAATGTCGCGGTTGGTGATGATCCCCAGTAATTCACGCGAACTCTCATCCTTGACGATAGGAACTCCACTGATCCGGTAGCGCGCCATCAAATCTTCAGCTTCTTGCACCTTATTGTCTGGGAAGAGATAGAAAGGATTGGTGATGACGCCACTCTCCGAGCGTTTCACCTTGCGAACTTCCTCAGCCTGACGGTCAATGGTCATGTTCTTATGGATAATTCCTAAGCCGCCAGACCGTGCCATGGCAATAGCCATATCCGCTTCCGTTACCGTATCCATCGAAGCTGATAGGATAGGGACATTCAATTTCAAGTGGTCAGATAGCTGGATCCCTAAATCCGCTTCATCAGGTAGGACATCACTTTCAGCAGGCACGAGTAAGACATCATCGAAGGTAATTCCTTCTTTGACAAATTTATTTTCCCAGTTCGACATGGTGTTAATCCGCTCCTTTTCCTTTTTAGATTATTCAATAGGATAGCCCGAACTTCCGAAATTGTCAACAATTATTTTAATCTTTTGCGGTTAATAGCGAACCTTTTTATACGAATTTTATTTTATCGTTCGTCTTATAGCTTATTTTGAAGGGCTGAGAGGGCTTGGTCAGCGTGGAAGCCTTGGCCATCAATGAAGACGGCTGGACTGGCTTCCACGCCCACTGCCTTACCTTCTCTGTAAGCGGCTTTGAGGGCTGCTTGGTTACCTTGGTAGTCGTAGCCCAGCTCTTCTTCCGCAAACTTGAAGACACCTTCAAAGTCAGAGGCTACCCATTCGGGACGCCGAGCGAGGATCTCTTCGACTTGATACAGGGCCTTTTCGGGCGTTTGATAGTCCACAAAGCGCTGCATCACTTCACCCTTGTAGCCGCCCCCATGGCGTAAACTAAAGATTTTAGTCACTAAGCGCACTTGGCCCGAAGCGAGGGCTTGGCGCAGAATAGGGAAAGCTTCCTTGACATAGGCTGCTGATTCCGCTTCATAGAGGTCGATAAATTGATAGATGGTCTTTTCTGCCTGGTCCAAGCCGAGGACAAAACCGTTGGAATCGTTCAGGGCAGACGGGTCAAAATCATTGGCTAAGTCTTGGTCTTCCAAGGCTTCAGCTAGCCACTTACGGATAGTGAAATGGTCTTCGTGTTCATCTAAGATATGACCAGCGAGGATAACAGTAGGAACGAAACGCACACCATTGTCTTCCCCTTCTTGGCGGATGGCCTGGGCGATTTCTTCATTAGCTTGCCGCTCGAGTCCGACCACATTCTCCACCCAATCTTTGACGCCATCGTGGTCCATTTCCCCCCAGACATCCTGGTTAGCATAGAAATAATGGATCAATTCATAAGCTTCTTCTGGCCGGCCATAGTCAATGTATTGGTGGAGGATATTAGCCTTGGACAGGTCATGCTTGTCGCGGTCATAAGATTTGATAATCCGCTGCAACTTGCCCGCTGCCACCCACTCGTCTAATAAGTAAGAATTGCTTTGGAAGAACTTCCGGGCAAAAGGACAGCGGTAGTTAATAAATTCAATGGATTTAATAGGGGCCTCATCGCAGCCCAATTTCAAACCGAGCTCTGTGCCGATTCCCTTGGTATTGATATCTGCCGTATTCATATAGAAACAACCTCCTCAGTTAAGTTAAGTTCATTGTAACAAGAAGCAAGGCTAAGAACTATAAAAAGGCCTCACTTAAAGAAAGTAAAAAGCCTGCAAACTTGGACGATTAATCCAAAGTTTGCAGGCTTGATACTGACTTTCTTATTAAATCATTGGCTATCGAGCTTTCTTTACTCATGGCTACGCTTTCTATGATATTGGAAAAATTTGACCACGTAAAAAGCATGCATGAGGTAAATAGGGAAGGCTAGCGTCAACCAGCTTTGAAGCGATATGCCAGATACTTTAAACAGGACTAGGACAAGAATTTGAATCAGGATAGAAATGGCCAAGACATCTTTTCGGTAGATCACGGGCTGAGTCATTTCTGAAATCACCTCAATTATTTAGTATCTTGCTTCATATTTTACAATATCAAAAAAATGATCCTATCAAGTCTAGCATGCTTACGATGACCAATTGAAAGTTTCCCTATTAACAAAACTAAGCTAACAACAGGAGGCTAGCTTAGTGAAGGTGTTTGTCTGTTTAGATGGTCTGCTCATACCCTTAGTTGGGTTCGGTCGCGCAGCTTCCTTGTCACTTCACA
>NZ_KV797940.1:4501-10955 GCF_001809535.1 Aerococcus sp. HMSC062A02
GACTTGCTCCAGTGAAAGGAAGCTAACCGCGCGCTCTCACACCCTGTGTAGTTGGGTTCGCAGTTGCAGGCTTGAAGTGACTTCACCCAATCGGAACGATCGGCTAAAGCCGCTCTTTTCCGTTTGGGCTCCAGTCATTCAAGTCTGGGCGCAACTGCTCGCACCCTGTATAGTCGGGTTCAGGCTAGCAGAAATAGCTCCTCTTCACCAAAATCCGCCGAAGACTTTCAGTCTTCTCTGGCTTTTGGCTCCAGAGATCTATTTCTCCCGCTAGCCTTCACACCCTGTGTAGTCGGGTTCGCAAAGGCAGAAGCTTCTCCACTTCACACGATCGAAACGTGCAAGTGGGGCTTGCCCTTTTTCGATCGTGCTCCAGTGGTAAGCTTCTGAACGCAACTGCTCACACCCTGTATAGTCGGGTTCGACTTGGCAGGCTTGAAGTAACTTCACCCAATCGGAACGATCGGCTAAGGCCGCTCTTTTCCGTTTGGGCTCCAGTCATTCAAGTCTGGGCGCAACTGCTCGCACCCTTATAGTCGGGTTCGACTTGGCAGGCTTGGAGTGGTTTCACAAGTCAGAAACGAGCGAATTCTTCGCTCTTATTCTGACTTGTTCCAACCATCCAAGCCTAGGCGCCAAGTCTCACACCCTGATTTAAAACAGTGTGTTTGTTTGGATGTTATAGGTTTTCTTGTACCACCATCTGCCGACGAAGGCGATGACGGCGATGGCGAAGTAGAGGAAGGCGGGGAGGACAACGTTGATGCTGGCAGGGATAAGGAGGGTGCTCAGGCTAACCACGCCAATCCAGACGATAACCACCGCTGCGCCAACACCAATATAGCGGAGGACGGGGTGTTTAGCCTCTCGGTCCATGTTTTGTTGGTAGTAAGTCAGAATCGCCATAGCCAAACCACCAAGGACAAAGTTAATGATTAAGGAAATCACACCGAAGGATTGGCTGTTAGCCTCTTGGTTGCTACTGATGGCACCGATACCAGCTAGGGCAGCGAACATACCGCCGATGAAGAGGGCGCTATCCAACCAGAGCTGCTGGAAGCTCGCAGGCTTCACCTCGACTTCACTAGGACCATACAGGACTTGCTGGGCATATTGGGTAGGCGTGCCGTAGAGGTGGTTGGCCGTAATCCCCTGGCCCTGCTTGTCCAACATTTCCTTGATCATAGTATTTTCATGGCAGATGGCCGCTTCTTCTGCACCCTGGGCCTTCATTTCCTTATTGAATTGGAAGATGAAGTCTTGGTTGCGCTTGGTCAGTTCAGGGTAGAGTTTCTGGTTTTCTGCTTGGAGGTCAGCCAGGCTGACTTCCTGGTCTTTAATGGATTGGTCTTGTGTCATCGAAAAACCTCCTAAACATTGAAGCGGAAGAGCATGATGTCGCCATCTTCAACGACATAATCCTTACCTTCCGACCGGTACTTACCGTGTTCCTTGCAAGCCTGCATGCTGCCGTAAGTCATTAAGTCATCGTAGTGGACGGTTTCAGCCCGGATGAAGCCGCGCTCGAAGTCGGAGTGGATAATGCCAGCGGCTTGAGGAGCCTTCATGCCCTTCTTGAAGGTCCAAGCCCGAACTTCTTGCTCCCCAGCGGTAAAGTAAGTGGCAAGGCCAAGCAGGGTGTAGGACCGTTGGATCAAGACATCTAGGCCTGATTGTTCCATACCGAGGTCTTCCAGGAACATGGCCCGGTCATCCTCTTCCATAGTTGCCAGGTCTTCTTCCAATTTGGCGCAGACAACAACCACTTGAGCTCCTTCCGCATCCGCAATTTCGCGAACCGCTTGGACGTGTTCGTTGTTGCCAGATGCGGCATCCTCTTCTTCCACATTGGCGACATAGAGGACAGGTTTCATGGTCAAAAGGAATAGCTGTTTAACAAAGCCCATCTCTTCTTCGTTGAAATCCAAGGCCCGGGCAGGCGTACCAGCTTCCAGGGCTTCCTTGATCCGGCCCAGGACATTGGCTTCAACAACGGCCTCATGCTGCTTGGACTTAGCCATTTTAGCTGCTTTTTCGTAGCGCTTGCTGACACTTTCCAGGTCAGCCAGGACTAATTCCAGGTTGATGGTCTCAATATCGTCTTGGGGATTGATACCGCCGCTCACATGGGTAATGTTCTCATCATCGAAACAACGGACCACATGACAGATGGCGTCCACTTCACGGATATTGGCTAGGAACTTATTGCCTAGGCCTTCCCCCTTGGAGGCTCCCTTCACGATACCCGCAATATCGGTAAATTCAAAGGTCGTAGGGACCGTCTTCTTAGGTTCTACCACTTTGGTAATCTTCCAGAGGCGGTCGTCAGGGACTTCCACCACGCCTACATTGGGGTCAATCGTCGCGAAGGGGTAGTTGGCTGCTTCCACTTGCGACTTGGTAATTGCGTTAAATAAGGTTGACTTGCCCACATTTGGCAAGCCGACAATTCCTGCTGTTAAAGCCATTGCTTATTGTTCACTCACTTTCCTATTCATTTTCTTCTTTTTCAAGAACTTTTTTCATTTTTTTTTCGAATTCGCGCCGTGGCATCATCACGGACTGGCCGCACCCCTGACATTTCATCCGGATATCCATGCCCATGCGGATAATCTCCCAGGCATTGGTCTTGCAAGGGTGGGGCTTCTTCATCTCGACCACATCATGGAGGCCATAATTCTTGTCTACCATCCTATCCCCTCCTTAATCATCTAGGCGAATATTCAATAAGTCTAAGATCCGGGTCAGGTCTTCCTCGGACAAGTATTCAATCTCGATCTTGCCGTGGTCCCCCTTGCTCTGGATCTGCACATTGGTCCCGAACTTGTCCATCAAGAGGTCTTCACTCTCGCGGATATAGGTCGGTTTCTGCGGCTCTTGGACCTTCTGACTCTTCTGAGCTTCGACGGGTTCATTCAGACTCTGGACCATCTTCTCCAATTGGCGGACCGTCATCCCCTCATTGACCACCTTCTTAGCTAGTCGGGTCTGGTCTTTGGGATTCTTTAGGGCCAAAAGCGTCCGGGCCTGGCCCATGGACAAGTCACCGTCTTGGACCAATTCCTTCACTTCCGGTGTCAGGTCCAAGAGGCGGAGGTAGTTGGCAATATAGGACCGGCTCTTGCCCAAACGCTTGGCCGCTTCAGCCTGAGTCAGAGACAAGCTATCAATTAAATTCTGATAGGCCTGGGCCTCTTCTAAAGGCGTCAGGTCTTCCCGCTGCAAGTTCTCAATGATCGCGGTTTCGATCATTTGGGCATCGGTCATCTCGCGTACAATAGCGGGGATGGTCTCGGCCGCATTCAGCTTGGTCGCCCGGTAACGGCGCTCCCCTGCAATGATCTCATAGCCCTTAATGGCCGACTTGCGGAGGATAATGGGCTGGAGGAGCCCCTGTTCCGCAATGGAATCCGCCAACTCTTGCAGGGCCTTCTCTGAGAAATTGAGCCGCGGCTGGTAAGGGTTGGGGCGAATCTCATCAAGGGCAACCTCTACCACCTGCTCATGATCAGGATCAAGCGGCGCCTGGGCGGCTTCCTGGCTGTCGCTTCCGATATAATCTTTTTCAAAAGGATTGCTTTCATCGGAGAAGAAAGCGCCGATCCCTTTACCTAAACCACGGTTCTTAGTCGTCATTTGCCAGCACTTCCTTTGCTAATTCAAGATAGACTTCCGCACCCCGCGATCGCTTGTCATAGTCGATAATGGCTAGGCCATAAGAAGGGGCTTCGGATAAACGGACATTGCGCGGAATCAGGGTGTCATAGACCTTGTCACCGAAGTACTTGCGCACCTCTTGGACCACTTCATTGCTGAGATTGGTCCGCGCGTCATACATGGTCATCAAGACCCCTTCCAGCTTCAAGTGCGGATTGAAGTGTTTCTGAACCAGTTGGATAGTGTTAAGCAACTGGCTCAACCCTTCCAAGGCATAGTACTCACTCTGTACAGGAATGAGGACGGAATCCGCTGCGGTGAAGGCATTGAGGGTCAAGTGTCCCAGGGAAGGCGGGCAATCGATAAAGATATAATCATACTGGTCGCGGACCGGCGCAATGGCCTCCTTCATCCGCTGCTCGCGGTGGGGAACATTGGTCAATTCCACCTCAGCCCCCGCCAATTGCAGGGTCGCTGGGACGACATCCACATTCTCCCGGGAAGAAGGCAGGGTCACATCTGCCAAGTCCTTGCCATTAATGAGCACATCGTAGATATCCTCTTCGACCTCTGCCTTGTTGATCCCTAGGCCACTGCTGGCATTCCCTTGGGCATCGCTATCGATCAAGAGAACCTTCTTATCATTGTAAGCCAGGCAGGCCGCCAGGTTCACTGTCGTGGTGGTCTTACCAACGCCACCTTTCTGATTGGCAACCGCAATTACCTTTCCCATATTTTAATTACCTCCTTAGTCGCTTGCCGCGCAGTCACAAGCCAAGAAAGAAAAAAGGAAGGAAATGCGCTCCTTCCCCCTCGCATTTCTTCCGAATCCCAGCTCGAGTCTGACATTCTTCGCACATATTTTATTCTGTCTCCTTCATTGTATCAAAAAAAAGCCCCCTGTGCTCATAATTTTATCTTTAGAAGACTTCCACAAGTTAGGAGCCTATCATTTCACGCTAAAAGCCTAACATGTTATCATGTAAGCGTAAACATAATTTGTATTGACTTGCCAGCCGTCACTTGCTCGCTTCGTGAAGGAGCGAGCTCAGCCCCCTAAGCAAGGAGGAATCGACATGCCACGCTCCAGTTTAAAGTATGTGTTTTGGTGTCTTGTCATCGATACACTCTTAAACGGTATCTTGGAATACTTTTGGTCACCCGCCCTCTTGGAGGCCTTTAGCTCCATACCTGGAAATATCGCCTTCCTCATCGTCCTCTACTACTGGTGGGAGGGTCGGAAGAAGGAAGACTAGAGAATATAAGTATAAAAATAGAGGCTAGGACAAAGGTCCTGGCCTCTTTATTTGCTGTTAAATCATTCAAAACTCTAGTCCAAGGGTCAACCCTGACATCTACTTCATATGTCACCTAAAATTAGGCTAAGACTAAGCGAATTTGGGTTTGGGCGGGGTCGTGGAAGATGAGGCTAGACCCGTCTTTGTCATAGTCGATCGCTTTGGCCTTGAGTTGGTCTTCCACCCAGTCCAGGTCTTCCTGGCTCCCCTGCCAGATGCTTTCGCGGAGGCCCTGGCTGGTATAGTCTGCCTGTGGATCGATGCCCTTGCGCCAAACATTGGCCCCAAGGTGGTGGTGGTAGTCACCGGTCGCCATGAAGAGGGCGGACTTGCCCATGAGGAATTTGACGCCGAGACCCATCACGTCATAGTAGAAGTTCATGGTCTCTTCGATATCATGGACGTGGAGGTGGATGTGGCCCATGATTGTTCCGTTCGGCATGCCCTGGTAGTCGCCTGGATCAGCTAGGGCGAGGACTTCTTCTGCCGCTATAGGCTCAACGATCCCAGCGATAGCTCCAGATTCGTTAATATCCCATTCAGCTTGGTCCTTGTCAGCATAGATTTCAATCCCATTATCCTCAGGGTCCTGGAGGTAGAGGGCCTCGCTGTAGCCGTGGTCAGAGGCACCTTCCAGGGGCGCTTTAACCTGAAGGAGGTGCTTGAAGTTATTGGCTAGGTCCTTGCGGCTGGGCAGGAGGAAGGCCATATGGTAGAGGCCAGTATAGTCCTTCTTGCGCTCATCAGTGGGATAGATCTCGAGGAGAACTTGCCCATCTGGCGTGCCTAAATAATAGGCATCCGCCTTGGCCTCAATGAGGCTAAGTCCGATTGTTTCTTGGTAGAAGTCTGCCAAGGCCTTGGGGTCGAGCGCATTAATTGCCACCGCTTTAGTAGTCACTTGAGTCGCTGATTCGGTCACATGTCTAGTCATAGAATATTTGCTCCTTTGTTTTACTTTTTCCGTCTTTACTTACATTCAGTAACCAGTCTAGCATGTTTTATTTCCAAACCGAAGCAATAAGTCTTGGAGTAATTTTGATTTGGCTGAAGCCCTTTAATATGTTAGCCTGGCCTTAATGAAAGCATTGAATTAATTTTTAGGAGGGGTACTTATGTCGCGAGAAATTTTACGGTCGCTGTTACTGACCATTGTGCATGGCCTCTTTATCTTCTTAGCCCTAGCCCTCATCGAAAAAATATTCTCCCTAACGATTCCATTTGCCCTTCAATTTCTGATCCTGCTTTTATATGTGCTAGGATTGAATTTGAAAAAAATAAGGAAGCTTTGATGTATTGTATTAGCGAGCATACGTTCCGCTATTGAATTTGATCGTTGAAGAGCCATGGCACCGGCTCGAGCCAAGGTCTCTCGCCTAGCGAGCTTCAAAGTTAGAGTGCGACAAAAGTCGTTAAGCTCTGAACCACTGGAGCAAAGGCTGGAAGAGCCTTGCGGAGGCTCGGACAGCCTTTGTGAAGTGGAGTCAGAGCTGACTTTT
>NZ_KV797940.1:11055-57825 GCF_001809535.1 Aerococcus sp. HMSC062A02
ACGATCAAATTCAAAGCTCCACTCCTGCTCAAAACAATTGTAATAAATTTTTTTAAATCATTAGTCACTGACACTAAAACAGAAATAAGCAAAAAAGAAGCAGTAGATACTTAGAAAATCTACTGCTTCCTTATTTGTTTTGAATTAAATTGTCTTGATAGGCATTATTAGTGAGTAGGGTGGTGCAACTTCTAACCATCAGCTCTATTTAAAAGTTCGGCCCACGCTACTCTCAAACTCCGCTTCCATTTGAAAGCTGGGCAGCGGCTAGACAAGCCACCCTGCACCACCATAATAAAAATAAGCTAGCTAAGACCTTGCTTTGAGATTGAGCGCTCTTGCTCACACCCTTTATAGTCGGGTTCGCAAGAGCAGCTTTGGAGTGCTTTCGCAAGTCGGGAACGTGCAAGCGTGGCTTGCCCTTATCCCGACTTACTCCAAGCATCCAAAGCTAAACGCTCTCGCTCACACCTTTTTTTTACTGAATTGGTTTTTTGGCTGGGGTGCCGGGCTTTCTGGGGTATTTGTTGGGGCTTTCTTTTTTCTTGGCGATACGGATGATGTGGCGTTCGCCGGCGTTTTCGGGGAGTTCGAAGGCGGCGTCTTCGAGGAATTTTCCGCCGAGGGTGGCGATGGCTTTCTTGGCGTCCGCGAGTTCGTCTTCGGCCTGGGCTCCCTTCATGGCAACAAAAAGGCCGTCTTTTTTGACCAGGGGCAGGCAGAATTCAGCGAGGACGGAAAGGCGAGCCACAGCGCGGGCGGTGGCCAGGTCATAGTGGGCGCGTTGGGCCTTGTTCTGGCCGAATGTTTCGGCCCGGTCGTGGATGGCCTGAACCTGGTCTAAACCGAGTTCGTCAATAACCGTATCCAGGAAACCGATCCGTTTTTTGAGGCTGTCCACGATAGTGACCTGGAGTTCTGGGAAGGCGATCTTGAGCGGGATACTCGGGAAGCCTGCTCCTGCCCCGACGTCTACCAGGGTCAGCGGTTGGGAGAGATCAACGTGGAAGGCCAGGGTCAGGGAATCGTAGAAGTGCTTGAGGTAGACCTCATCGCGGTCGGTAATGGCCGTCAGGTTCATCTTCTCATTCCATTCGACCAAGAGCTCATAGTAACGGGCGAATTGGGCCATCTGTTGGTCGGTCAGGGAGATACCTGACTCTTGGAGTTTATTTTGAAATTGTTCGGGATTCATGGCGCCTCCTAGACTCTAATGTAGGCATAGCGGTCGTGTTGGTAGTCAATCAGGGCTGCTACACCATCTAAAGCAACTTCTAGGCCAACTTGGGCTACTCGGTCTTCGTCAATCCCTTCCCGCTCTAAGCTGGGCTTGGAGAGTTCAAAGGTCACCCCGCGGTCCAACCAAGGCTTGGCCTGGTCGAGAAGCTCCTCACGCTCAGCAATCCGAACGGCTGCGCCATTGGCAACAACCACCGTTTTCAAGTCAGGGGTCACTTCATAAGCTTTTTCTAAATAAGTAAATAATGTTGGCCATGATTTCATTTCATGGACATGGAATACCACACGTTTCATTCCGATCGACTCCTTCTCGTCTATTATCATTGTCAGTATAGCATACTTCCCCCCACAAAAAAATCCTCCCAAGCTCGTGCCTAGGAGGAGATAACACTTATTCAAAGTTCTTAGGATGGGTCACAACTAAGGCCAATCCCATCACAAACATAAAGATCGCAAAGAGCAGGGTGGCTGAGAGGCCAAATGACTTCAAGAGGAAGGCCCCGACCCCGCTGGCAATCATAATTGACAGGTCGAAACTGGTCGTCTGCAGGGAGATGGCAATATCTTGACCCTCTGAGGTTTGCCGGGTGGTAGCTGTCTGCATCAGGGTCGAAATCGGACCGAAGCTGAGCCCCCAGAGGAACATGCCGATGAAGCCCAACCAGAGCGAGGAAGCGCCCCAGATGAAGATAGCCATGGCGATGATCCCGATAATAAAGACCGTCAGCATGATGGACTTGAGGTGGTCGTCGATCAAACGGGCCACTGCAACTACCGCACAGATAGCACCCAATCCAAAGACAATCTGCATGGCTTGAAGGCCCATGCCTAATCTTTCCGCAATCATCTGAATATAGACATAACTGGTGTAATGGGCACAGACAAAGAGGAAGGTGAGGACAACCACCATCATCACGTTGCGGTTCTTCACCATATCCTTGGGGCTAATCAAGTGGGCACTGGATTGGCCAGGCACTGAAGGCAAGAGCTTATAGCCAAAAGCAGCAACAATGAAGAAACCTAAAGCCACCAATCCAAAGGCTAAGCGCCAGTGCATGGCTTGGCCAATATAGGTCATCAAGGGCACGCCCAGGCTCAGGCCAATGGTAGAACCCGAGAAGACCAGGGTTACCGCCCGACCCGCATGGGCAGCCGGCACCATTTGCAGGGTATAGGCTGCCAACATGGACCACATCAAGCCCGCACAAACGCCACCAATCAAGCGGGCCCCCATGACCAGCCAGAAGTAAGGCGAAATAGCTGTCAATAAGTTTCCCAGACCAAAGCCTAGGACCACCGCAATCAAGAGGGGGCGGCGGTTGACCTTAGTTACCATCCGGGTCACCGGAATCGCACCCAGGGCAGCGGTCAGGGCATAGGCCCCAACAAATTGGCCCACCATGGAATAATCCGCGGACAGGCTCTCGCCCATCTCCGTCAAGAGACCCGCCGGCAATAATTCAGAAATAATCGCTAATAATGTAATCACACTCATCAGGAGAATCACCGGCCAGGGCATGGCCTGGTCATTTCCCCGTAAACTTCTCGTCATCTTCTACCTCCACTCTAAAAACTTCACCAATAGCATTGTATTCGATCATTTTGGCAATCTTTGAGCAAAAAGTCAAGCTTGGCCGCCTAAAAGATTTATGAGAAAGGGAGTGAGAGCAGATAGACTGGCTAGGACATCCCACTAAGCTTGTCATACAAATTAATAAATAACGAACCATATAAAAATGCTCCATATATATATCGAATAGAAGCAAGTCTCTTTGAAAGCGCTTCTTATCCTTGTTAAAATAAAAGTGTAAATGAAAGACAGACAGCGAAAGGAGAGGCGTTTTATGGATAGAGTTCACCAATTCTTATACCGCACACCGGAATTAATTAAATTGCTCATTATAGCTGGTCTGCTCATCAGTAATTACATCTTGCTGGTCGAGCATTTCTCCGCACCCAGCCATCGGATGCTCCTCTCTCTTTCCTTTTTTATCCTTGCTGTCGTTTTAGGCATGGTCTTCCGCAGACCGAAGACTAAGGAATAGAGGGATTTCATGGATTTCTTTAAACAGTATAAAAATCAACTTATCGGCTATTCGACTAGGATCTTTATTGTCTATTCTGTCCTCAGTGTTTTCCGCGACTTTGACTCTTGGGAGAACTATTTCTTCCGCCTCTTCATTTTTGTCATCTTCATAGTAATTGTGTGTTGGCCACTGACTCGCTTGGCTAAATATTTCTATGAAGAAGGCAAGAAAAACCGTCAATGATAGGAAGTGAAGTAAGGATAAGGCTTACTTACTTTTAAATATATGAAACATACCAATTCATTAATCTATCTTTTTCTATTCTTCAACCTAATAGCTTTTGTCCATGCAGACCAAACTATCCAATACTTCTTACTCAGCCTATCCACCGCCCTCTTCCTCCTTCTAGCAGTGAAGGATCAGAGCGCTCGGAAGGCAAAGGAAAAATAAATCTATCATCTACGACCAGTAAACTTCTGAACTCTTGGAAGTTACTGGTCTTTTTTATTTATCGGATTGGAATAGCGCCGGCTTCCCCCTGGGCCTTGCTTAGCACAAGCAGAAAAACCAAGCCTACAAGGTCTTTCATCCTTGTAGGCTTGGTTTTCCTTATTTTTCAGTGAAGCTTGATAAGGCCAAGCCTCACTCGAAGGGCTTGAGTGAGTATTGGGACCTAGTAAGCCTCACTGGAAAGGGTTGATTGTGGGTTGAAACTTGTCAACATACAATCCAAGATCCTGAGTGTGTATTGAAGTCTAGCAGTCCACACTTGGAGCTTACGATTGTGTGTTGACAGCAGCCAACACACAATCCAGGCTCCTGTTTGAGGGTTGATTAGAGATAGTTAGTCGAATTCCAGAAAGCAGAAAGATAGACACTCTTTGATTTTTAATGATACTGCATACTAAGAATTGAATCAAAATTACTTAACCATGTCCTTATGAGCAAGAGTGGAGCTTTGAAGTTGATCCTTAGCCATGAAAAAGCAAGCGAAGAGAATTACGGATCGTAGGCTTTAGCCGTACGAGCCGTTTGAATCTCGCTAGGCGAGAGACCTTGGCTCGAGCCGGTGCCATGGCTTTTAAGGATCAAATTCAAAAGCGGAACGGATGCTCACTAGCACCATTTATATATTCTCCACCCTTTTAACTTTCCCTGATTGCAGGTACACGGCAAGGATGGAGATGTCGGCGGGGTTGACGCCGGAGACGCGGCTGGCTTGGGCCAGGGTGCGGGGGCCGATTTCGGCTAGGCGTTGGCGGGCTTCGGTGGCGATGCCTTCGATGGCTTCCCAGTCGATGTCTTCAGGGATAACCTTGGATTCCATCCGGTGGAGTTTGTCCACATTGCGCTGGGCTTTTTCGATGTAGCCGGCATATTTAACTTGGATCTCGACTTGGTCCCAGACTTCGTGGGGGTAGTCGGTGTCGGATGGGGCGAATTTCAAGATATCAGCAATTTTTAGTTCAGGCCGTTTGAGCAGGTCAGCGGCCAGGATGCCATCCTTCAAGCGAGCAGAGCCCTTGTCCTCTAGGTAAGCTTGGAGGTCGGCAGTCGGCTTGAGCCGGGTGGTTTGTAGGCGGTTGAGCTCGGACATGACCGCATTCTGTTCGAAGAGATAGCGTTGGTAGCGCTCGTCCGTTACCAGGCCGAGCTGGCGGCCGTATTCCGTCAGGCGGAGGTCAGCATTGTCATGGCGGAGGAGGAGCCGGTATTCTGCCCGAGAAGTGAGCAGGCGGTAGGGTTCGGTCGTCCCCTTGGTGACCAAGTCATCCACCATGACCCCGATATAGCCCTCGTCGCGGCCAATAATGAAGGGGTCCTTGCTCTGGATCTTCAAGGCGGCGTTGATCCCCGCATAGAGGCCTTGGCCGGCTGCTTCTTCGTAGCCTGAAGTCCCATTGGTCTGGCCGGCAGTATAGAGGTTGTCGATATGCTTGGTTTCAAAAGTGACCTTCAATTGATTAGGCCGAACCACATCGTATTCAATGGCATAGCCGTCGCGCATGATGCGGGCATTTTCCAAGCCCTTGATGGAATGGATCATGGCTTCTTGGACTTCTTCCGGCATAGAAGTCGACAGGCCTTGGACATAAATTTCATTGGTGTAGCGGCCCTCCGGTTCCAAGAAGAGCTGGTGCTTGTCCTTGTCGGCAAAGCGCACAATCTTATCTTCAATCGATGGGCAGTAGCGGGCACCAACCCCGTCCACAATCCCTGTAAACATAGGGGCCCGGTCCAAATTCTCACGGATAATCTCATGGGTGCCTTCATTGGTATAGGTCAGCCAGCAAGGGATCTGCTCGTCTGCAGGCAGGTAGTCTTCATCGTCAGAGAGGAAGCTGAAGTGGTGGGGAGCTTCATCCCCGGGCTGGATGCTGGTTTGGTCATAGTCCACGCTATCCTTGGCTACCCGGGGTGGGGTCCCCGTCTTGAAGCGGACAATGTCAAAGCCATATTTCTCAGCTAAGTTCTTAGTCAATTCAGTAGCGGCCTGGGAGTTGTTGGGACCTGAAGAATATTTCAGGTCACCGATAATAATTTCACCGCGAGCTGCTGTCCCGACTGTTAAGATCACTGCCTGGCTACGGAAAACAGCCCCTGTTTCCGTGATAACCCCCCGACACTGGCCGTCTTCAACAATTAAGTCACTCACGATACCCTGGCGCAAGTCCAGGTTTTCTTGGTTTTCAATGGTTTGGCGCATGGTTCGGGCATAGGCTTCCTTGTCGGCTTGGGCGCGGAGGGCGCGGACAGCAGGGCCCTTGCCAATATTGAGCATCCGCATTTGGATGTAGGTCTTATCGATATTGACCCCCATCTCCCCGCCTAGGGCATCGATCTCACGGACCACTACCCCCTTGGCTGGTCCCCCAATCGAAGGGTTACAAGGCATAAAGGCCACCATATCAATAGAAATCGTAATCAGGAGGGTCTTCTGTCCCATCCGAGCGGTCGCTAAGGCTGCCTCACAGCCCGCATGGCCAGCCCCGACAACGACAACGTCATAGTCTCCAGCTGCAAATTGTTCTACCATCATTTCATCCTTTCTCTGTCCTTACTTGCCCAAGCAGAATTGGGTAAAGAGTTGAGTAATCAGTTCATCCGGAGCACTCTCTCCAGTAATCTCACCGAGCAAGTCCCAGGCCCGGGTAAAGTCGATTTGGATCAGGTCGACGGGCATGCCGGCTGCAATCCCGGACTCGACATCATCCAAGGCTTGGTCGGCCTTCTGCAAGAGGTCGATGTGGCGAGAATTCGTCACATAAGTCGCATCTCGTTCGCCCGTCTGTCCACTGAAGAAGAGCTCAGCGATGTCTTCTTCCAAGGCATCTAAGCCGCTTCGTTCGACCATGGAGGTTTCAATCACTGGATCATCTGCTAAGTAGCTTTCTAATTCAGCCCGGTCGAGTTTTGTTGGCAGGTCGGTCTTATTAAAGATCACAATCCGTTGGCTTCCTGCTGTCAGTTCCAATAATTCCCGGTCCATATCAGTCAAAGGCTCGCTCTGGTTGAGGAGGAGGAGGACCAGGTCAGCTTGTTCCAGGGCTTTCCGAGACCGTTCCACGCCGATTCGTTCGACTTGGTCTTCAGTCTCCCGGATACCTGCCGTATCGATGAGTTTCAAAGGAACCCCACGGACATTGACATATTCCTCGATAGTGTCACGGGTGGTCCCTTCAATGTCCGTCACAATAGCCTTGTCTTCTCTGAGCAAAGTATTGAGCAGGCTAGACTTGCCCACATTAGGCCGGCCGATAATGGCAGTGTTCAAGCCATCACGCAGGATCTTCCCCTGCTTGGAGGTCGCTAGCAAGGATTGGATACCTGCCTTGACCTGGGCTGTCTTCTCAGCCAGGAGGGAGAGGGTCATTTCCTCCACATCATCGTATTCTGGATAATCGATATTCACCTCGACCTGGGCCAGGGTATTCAAGATTTCCTGGCGCAGGTCCTTGATGATAGAAGACAAGTGGCCGTCCAAGTGGTTGACCGCCTGCTGCATGGACCGGTCTGTCTTGGCCCGGATCACATCCATGACGGCTTCGGCCTGGGTCAAGTCAATCCGACCGTTCAGGAAGGCTCGCTTGGTGAATTCACCAGGTTCCGCCATGGTACAGCCCTCGCGCAGGGCCAATTCCAGGATCCGCTGGGTCGCTAACATCCCACCGTGGCAGTTGATCTCTACAATGTCTTCCCGGGTAAAGGTCCGCGGCGACCGCATCACGCTCACCATGACCTCATCGATTTCTTCATCCGTCTTGGGGTCCACAATATGGCCGTAGTGGATGGTATGGCTGTCTTGGTCAGCCAAGTGCTTCTTCCCCATCCGGTAAATCTTATCCGCAATCTCGACCGCATCAGTCCCCGACAAGCGCACAATCCCAATCGCCCCTTCACCAGGCGCCGTCGAAATCGCAGCAATCGTATCAAAAGCTTCCGTAAACATAAACCCACGCTCCCTTTCCTTAGCATTCTTCCTTAGCCTATAATCGTCTTAATTTATCTAACAAAAAAAGTGCCTAGTCTGCCCCCTAGAAACTAGGAAGCAGACGGACACTTTGACTGTCGTTGCTTAATGGTAAATATAAAGTCGACCATATTATACCGATTCTTTTGGAATTTGTAAACTACTAACTCTGTTTTTAATGACCCCTTTGACAAAAGTTTTTTAAAATTTCACTTTCATTTGAAAGACAAGGTATTGTTATTCAGAAAAACATATGCTATAGTTAAAATAATTTACAATTTAAGGAGGATTCTATGTCACGTCAAGAAGATATAATTGCCCTCGTGAACCAGGAAAAAAAGGTTCCAGTTAATAGCCTAGCAGAAAAACTTGGTGTCTCTAGTGTGACCATACGCAAAGATTTAGATAAACTTGAAGAACGTGGTATCCTCCATCGTGAACACGGTTATGCAGTCATTAATAATAGCGATGATATCAATTTCCGTTTAGCTCAAAACTACAACCTTAAACGTTTAATCGCTCAATCTGCTGCTGAAGCTATCCAAGATGATGACATGATTATGATTGAATCTGGGTCAACCTGCACCCTTCTTGCCGAAGAAATCGCTCGTTCCAATAAACAAGTCACGATTATTACAAATTCGTGCTTCATTGCCTCTTATATTCGCAAGTATCCTTCTGTGAGAATTATTCTACTAGGTGGCGAATATCAAAAAGACTCTCAAGTAAATATCGGCCCTCTTGTTGAACAAAATGTTAATAATTTCTTTGTCGATAAGTTCTTTGTTGGTATCGATGGCTTCGATAAGGAAAAGGGCTTCATGGGAACGGATATAGAACGCTCACAAACAGCTAACACTATGCGCCAAATCGCTAGAGAAACGATTATTCTAACTGATTCCAGTAAATTTCAACAAAGAGGTAGAGTCGCTGAATTTGACCTTAGCGATATCGCAATGATCTATACAGATAAAGGAATCTCCGAAGAAAGTAAGGCTTACTTTAATTCCCACCAGATTGAAGTCGTTACTGCATAAAATTTCTACCTTATAATGATAAAAAAAGGCTGCAGTCCATATTAGCGCAGCCTTTTTTACTTTGCCTAATTCTTACAAAGTATGTTCGGTTCTTTCGATAATATCATCCTGTGTAGCTTTAGAAAGTACATTAAAGAAGGCAGAGTAGCCAGCTACCCGGACAATTAAATCTCTATGATCTTCCGGATGTTTTTGAGCATCAATCAGAGTGTCACGTGAAACTACATTATATTGAATATGGTAGCCTTTCAGGCGGTTAAAGAAAGTCCGGATAAGCATGATCAGCTTCTGTTTATCAGAATCCTTAGCTAGGGTCTGTGGATTAACTTTTTGATTGAGTAAGACCCCTCCAACAATCTTATCTGTCTTGAGTTTTGAAATAGACTTCAAAACTCCGGTTGGTCCATGTTGGTCCATATTATGCGAAGGAGAACACCCTTCTGCCAAAGGTTCCCACGCATTCCGACCGTTCGGCGTCGCCATAGTTCCCATCCCCTGGCCTACATTGGCAGAGATAGATGAGGTACCCGCATAACGTTTCCCGCCAATTGGTCCGCGGTCATGACGAGTATTAGGATACTTATCAATTTCATCGATATAACTATCGTACGCTTCGACAATGAGTTGGTCTACGTATTCATCGTCATTCCCATATTTAGGTGCATCGTGGATAAGCATGTATTGAATTTCTTGTTCACGCTCAGATTGGAAGTTATTCATTAAAGCTTCCCATAATTCTTCCCTTCCAATCTTCTTCTCTTCAAATACTAACTTCTTAATTGCAGCTAGGGAGTCAGCCATATCGGCGATTCCAACTTGCAATCCCGAAATAAAGTCGTAAAGAGCGCCCCCTTCTTTAATCGCTTTACCACGTCCAATACAGTCTTCAGTGAGGGCTGAACAAAGGATATCTGGAACCATTCGCTCTAATCCAATGTCACATGAGTTTTCGACAATCACACTCATTCGCGTAATATCACGAACAATCTTATCCCAAGCCTTCATCAGCTCATCATATGAAGTCATATCTTTAAAGTGGCCCATTCCTTCACTGAAACGTAAGCCGGTTTTAGGATCAATCCCATCATTCATAGTAATCAGAAGAATTTTAGGGAAGTTCATATAGCTCATGCCTGTACAGCGATAACCCCACTTACCTGGAACTGCTGTTTCAACACATCCGATCGCACTATAATCATAGGCATCTGTATCTTTGACGCCGTAATCAATAAAGGATGGAATAATAATCTCATCATTATTGAAGGCTGGCATGCCGAATCCTAGTTTAACTACTTCAATACACTCATTCATAAAATCTGCATCTAAACCTGAATGATAACGAACTGTCAAATTTGGCTGAGGTAACTTAGTTTGTGCCACACTTCGCAAGACTAAATAAGATAATTTATTAACAGCGTCTTCCTTATTAGCTTTTTGGCCGCCAATGGTCACATTTTGATAGAGAGGACTCCCTGCAGAGCTTTGGGTATGAGATTGGCTCCTCACTTTGTTCACGGTGATAGTCTTGATCCATAAATTCGTTAGTAATTCTACCGCTTCATCCTCAGTTAAGGTCCCTTCTTCTAAATCTTTCGCCAAGTAAGGGTGCATATATTGGTCAAAACGGCCATAGGATAAGGAGTGACCATTCGATTCAATTTGCAAAATCAGTTGGATAAACCAAACCGATTGAACTGCTTCTCTAAAATTATGTGCTGGCTCATAAGGTACACGACTTGTTATTTCAGCAATTTGTCTTAACTCTTCTGCACGTTTAGGATCAGCAGTCTTCGCCATTTCTGTAGCCAAACTTGAAAAACGACCAGCATAAGTTCTTACCGCATTAAGAACAGTTAAAATGGCGTGGTAGAAGTGATATTTATCAATACTACCTAAAGCAGCTAAATCTAAGTTTTCTAATTGTTTTTGAACACGTTTTTCATAACCCTTAAGTCCATATTTTAGGACAGCTGCGTAGTCTACTGCTAAGTGCGCATCCCCTGAGTTCATCTTCCCTTCCATGCCAAAGAAACCAAGAAAAGGACGAATTTCTTCTGGTAGGATATTTTTTGAATAATCTCTCAGCGTTTTACCTTGCCAGAAGGACTCAATCGATCTTAAGTCATCTTTAGTTTCTTCTGTGATATAGAAGACATCCCCATCTCGTAACTCAAAGCTATCTAACTCATCAATCACAAATTCCATAGTATATTCTGGAAAAATTGGTGCCGCATTATTTTGTGAAGCTTGATTGCCAACAATTAAGGTGTCATCTTCAATAAAGATCTTCATGTTTACTAAAATATTTTCTAACATTTTAGCACGTTTAGTATAAACATGAGCACTTTCATATTTCTTATAAGCCTCTGTCGCTAGTAGGGCCCGATCGGAACAAATATAAGGTTTTTGACTAAGAACGGCTTCCCGATAATTAGCCATACGGTCTGTTAATAAACCAAAATGTGGGACACTTTCTTTGATACTTGTTTCCATTTTGCTCTCTCCTTAAATATTTTCGCCTACATTTTTCTACATTTAAAGTATATTATACTTTCATTCGAAAGTCAAACATATTTTTAATGATTAATCATCCTAGATTATCTAAGCGTAGAATTTCCTCAATGGTCTCTTGGTCAGTGATTAAACCGTTAACATAATGACCGCGCAATAGAGCTAAAATAGAGACAGCTTTGATATTATCCCTGGCAATTGCTATAGATAGAGGGATAGTTGCTAAATGATCGAGTTCGATACCAATTGTTCGCTTATCTAGCTGCGAGTGAATTTGATTACCATCGATATCATAAAAACGACAACAACAATCTCCAATCGCATTATATTTTCTTAGGTCCTCGAGATCATAATTATTAATTAAATCGCGCCAATGTTCTCTCCGATACCGCAAGGGACCGCCGACCCCTACTAAGGCAATATCCAGGTCTTCCCAACGATCGTTAATCCCTGAAAAATATCTTGAATATTGAATACCATCTGCTAGTTCAATCGTTTCTTGAATAACCGTAGCATTAATGAAGATACTTTTCCCGGACAATTTCTTCCCTAATTTGTAGGCTAAAGTGTTCACATGATACTCAGAATCAATATGACTAGGGCCTCCAACTACAGGTAAAACCAAGACATCTTTTACTTGGTTTTTGTTTTCAATTTGATCAACAACATTCCCAACCGTTTCACCCCAGGACAAGCCGATTAAATCACCGCTGTTAACCTGGTCTTCCAAAAATTCTGCTCCAGCCAGACTTAATTTCTTCTCCTTATCTGCCTCAGAATCCTCAGGATCTGTTGGCACAACCAACAAATGTTTTAAGGCGAACTTTTCTTTGATGATATTACTGAGATCTTCTATTGTTTTTTTCATGTTAATCCTCCTACCAACTAAAGCATTTATTCATTATTTACTCTTACTGAGCTTCAACTTACCTATTAAAACTAAGAGTATAAGACCTAGAATCACACCCGATACAACAGCGATGACGAAACCAAAGGGATTCGCATTTAATGGTAAGATAAAGAATCCACCAAAAGGAGCCATGACTGAGCACCCCAAGGCTACGGATAGGGCACCTGCTAACATAGCACCACCAATACAAGCTACACCAACCTGCAAAGGGTTCTTTACTAAGAAGGGAATGCCCCCTTCTGATATTCCTGCCAGTCCCATAATTAAATTTGAAATTCCCTGACTCTGCTCTTCTTTGGAATAATTTTGCTTAAAAAGTAAACTAGCAATACCTGTGACATAAGGGCCAATTAAGGCTCCTGCTAGGACAGCAGACATCATCGTATAATTACCTTCCGCCAATTGAGCAGTCGCAAAGAGATAAGCTACTTTATTAATGGGTCCACCCATATCTACCATCTGCATACCTGCTAATACCATACCTAAAATAATTTGGCTGGATCCACTCATCCCTGCAAGCATCTGGGTCAGCGATTCATTGACTTGTCCCAAAAGAGGTTCCACTATAAAAACTGAAGCTAAGCCAATTAATAGGGCTGAGACTAGAGGAATAATTAAAATTGTAACTAAAGCCTGTATACTATCTGGGACTCGGCGCAATACTTTCTTTAGAAAATTCACCAGATAACCTACAGCAAAGCCAAGGATTAAGGCACCAAAGAAACTAGACCGACCTGCATTCGATAAAGCCCCACCAAGTAAACCAGCTGGAATAGCGGCTGTACCTGCTATTTTATAACCAATAGCTGCAGCAAAAACAGGGAGCATAAAGGAAAAAAGTAAGTTTCCATTAGTATTAAAGAATGCCGCTACACTTGTATTCGTTCCAAATGTCTCTGGATTAATACTGGCATCATCTACCAAAAAACTAAGTCCTAACATAATCCCACCTGCAACAACAACAGGTAACATATAGTCAACCCCCGTTAAAATCGGATCCAATATTTTATTTGATTTTTGTCCAGTCATTTTTCTCCTCCTTATTTCTGGTCCAATATAGCACGGTAATCATCTTCAAGGTGTTCTTCAATGAAATGATAGAGCGTACCATAGAGATTAGCATCATTATTTAGTGACGATTGAACAATAACAGGAAGCATCGAATACTCCTTATTAGCTTCATACATTTGCTTAATTTCATTATAAATTTGATCCCGAACTAAGACTTGAGCACTGATTCCACCACAGATTACAAATTTTTCAGGATCAATAATATATTGAAGACTGACAATCATACGCGCAATCTTGCGGCAATAGGTCGTAAAAACCTGCCATGATTCTTTATTTTCAGGCTTAATATAATCAAACACAATCTGACCATCCGTATCTTCAGCTAGTCCATTTAAACGAGCAATGCTCCTTATCATCTTAGGAGCTGAAGCATCAAAGCCTTGTCTGAGATAAACATCAGGTGTATCAGTCGGATCCCCTACCATGTATGAAACTTCTCCTGCCGAATAATGAGCTCCACGGTGTAATTGATTATTAATAATAATCCCGCCCCCTATGGCGCTCCCCAGAACAAGTACCACGGCATCTCTGACATCATGAATGGCTCCTCGCCATAATTCAGCAAGCGCTCCTGCCTTACCATCATTTTCAACAGATACGGGAAGATTAAAACGTTCCATAAAGATCTTCTTTAAATTAGCTTGGTGCAGATAAGGCAAGTTGCCTCCCCAATATACAATTCCTTGATAAGAATCAACAACACCGGGGCAACACATCGAAATGCCTCGACATTTAAGCCCTTCTTTACCGTCAAGTTCTTCCACAATAGCAAACATCTGATGAATCAGATCATCTAATGAATCTTTAGGAGAAGGAAATTTATTCTTATATAGAATATTTCCAGATCGGTCTAATGCCGCATACTTAACGGCAGACCCTCCCATATCAAAGGCCAAATACATATACTTCTTCCTTCCATTAAGCACTTATATTCGAATAATTAAACGCTTTCATTTAAATGTATTCTATATTTCAAATTATATATTTTCAATAGCCTAGAGCTCTTTCATTATTATTTTCACATATGTGCGAAAACAAATTTATTCCGTTTATTTCTTTCATTTGAAATAATATAATATTGTAAATGTAATGATTAGGTGCTATTCTAGTGAAGAAGAGGTGACGATAATGATAGCTGAATCAAATAAAGTCAAAGATAAAGCATTAATATTTAACATCCAAAAATATAGCATCCATGACGGCCCAGGAATTCGATCTGTTGTTTTCTTCAAGGGATGCCCCTTACGCTGCTTCTGGTGTTCAAATCCCGAATCTCAACTCAAAAAACCTGAAGATATGTGGGATAACACAAAAAAAGCCATCACGACTGTTGGCGAATACAAGACCTATGATGACATTATTAATGAAGTGCTAAAGGATCGTGTCTTCTATGAAGAATCTGGAGGAGGGGTTACTTTTTCAGGAGGCGAGGTCCTTTTTCAGGCTGAATTTGCAACCGAATTAGCTAGACGACTACGTGATTTAGGTATCCATATGGCTTGCGAAACAACTGGCTATGCGTCAACAAAAACATTCAGTCATTTTATTGAGCAAATGGATCTAATTTTTATTGATTTTAAGCATCCTGACTCTAAGCAACATCGTTTAGGAACAGGTGTGCCTAATGAGTTAGTCATAAAGAACATTATGTATGCCAAGGAACATCATGACCAAGTTATTGTTCGCATTCCAATTATTCCTAATTTTAATGACAGTCTGGAAGTCGCCCATCAATTTGCACACAAGCTAAATGATATGCATATTGATGCCATTGAACTCTTACCCTTTCACCAATTTGGAGAAAATAAATATAAATATCTTAACCGAGACTATAAGATGAAAAATGTGCCCCAACTCCATGCTGAAGACTTAGAAGACTACAAACAGATTCTTGAAGCTGCTGGCATTACCGTTTCCATATAGAATGGAGAGATTTAATGATAAATGATCGCATTCAAAGCAAATTACATGAAGCTCATAGTCTCTGGCGTGAGGGAAAAGAGGAAGCTATGCTCAGCCCTTTAGAGGAAGCTCTTCAATTAGCAAGGCAAGTAGGGAATACGTCAAAAACAATTGAAATTCTATCAGAGTATGGTGGGGCTCTTCGCGTGACCGGTAATCTGCAAGAAGCCGAAAAAGCTCTAACAGAGGTCGTTAAGCTGCTAGAACAGATTCATGCTGAAAAGCATCCACCTTATGGGACAGCTTTAGTCAATCTAGCCAATCTCTATCGAGTGCAAAAGCGTCATAAATTAGCTTTATATATATTTAAAAGAGCTAAATATGTATTCGAAGATATTCATTGTTTTGACTACAATTACACTAGTCTCTGCAATAATCTTGCCTTACTCTATCAAAGTTTGGGAGAAGATACAGAAGCCATCCAACTTTTAAAAGAAACTATTACCTACCTTCAAGCAGATGAAAAATATCTTCTTCCCTTAGTCACAAGCTACAATAATTTAACCAGCCTCTATTTAAACCAGGGGGATTTATCTTTAGCCCAGTCTTATTTAGATCAAGCTAAAGATTTAGCTAGAGATAAGCTTAAACACAATGCTCCAATCCAAGCAGCTATCTTAAACAACCAAGGTCTTATCCACCAAAAAAATAAAAATTATGAAGCCAGTAAAACGAGTTTCCAAACAAGTTTAAAATTCTTAGCACAAAGCTATGGGGAAAATAGTCCTGACTATCAATCTGTTAAAAGTAATTTAGAAATTGTTAGGGGGGCCCTGCATGACTAAAGCAAACTCAGGTATGCAACTCGCCCAGGCTTTCTTTGCAGAAGAACTTTATCCCTATCTACAAAAGAACTTCCCTCGATTGCTAACAATTTCTGCCATTGGTTTGGTCGGACCAGGATCTGAATGTTTAGGTTACGACGATGATTATTCTAAGGACCATGATTTTGAGAGACGTTGTTGCATTTGGCTACCTGAAAAATATCTTACAAGTTCAAAAGCCATTGTCAACCAACTCAAAGTAGACTATGATGCTAAATTACATCCTATGGTCTTGGAAGATTTCTATGAGCATTATACAGGCATCCGCCATTGGCCCACTGATGATTTAAATTTACTTACCATCCCTGAAAATGGACTCTTAACAGCTTCTAATGGGCAAGTTTTTTGGGATTCTTATGGCTTATTTAGCCAATATCGTCAAGCGATTCAAGCTTATTATCCTAAAGATATTTGGCTAAAACGACTATCCTACCACTGTTTACAAGCTGCCCAAGCTGGACAATATAATTATAGCCGCTGTTTAAAGCGTAAAAATTATCTAGCAAGTTTCCAAAGCTTAGCTTTATTTATGAACCACTATAGCCATCTCATCCACCTGATCAATAAGCGCTATCAGCCTTTCTATAAATGGCAACAAGCCTCCTTACTGGACTGTCCTCTATTTGGGTCATTAACCGTCAAAGGCTTCAACCAACTGGTCCAGCAACCTTTTGACTTACAAAATCATCAGGTCATCGAACAAATGACTCAACTCCTAACAAACTACTGGTGCCGAGAGGAACTGAGTAAGTCCACAGATAATTTTCTATTAATACAAGCCGATGAATTAGCTCAACATATTAAAGACCCTAAGCTCAGAGAGAGCAATTTATGGACATTGGAGGTATAAAATGTCTAAAGATGAACTTATCACACAGATTGTTGATTTAGAATTAAAGGATTTTATTAGCACTAATGATGAAAAAAATAAAAGCATCTGCCAAAACCATCCTGAAAATTTCATCCTATCTCGGCTTGCCCAATGGTATATCTTTGATGAGGAGATTCTTTCATCTTATTTACAAGACATCCAGCAAGCTCACTATCAAGGAAGGAATATTGTAAGGGATAAGTATGCCTACATCATGGCCCTGACTAATCCCATCATCTGTCATTATCTAGCTGAACCCTCCCCGCATAAAAAAATACTCAGCCAGCAACTAACAGCGATGGTCATTGCTTATTATCAAAACTTAAAGGCTGGAGGAAAAACAGACTATATCCTTAAACGTCCACTATATCAGCATGAAGAAACTGATCAGATGATCTCAGTAGAAAGCTATCTCTTGGGGGAATATTATACCTACAGTGAGGAGACTCTCATTCGAATTCTCAATTATTTTAATTTATGTCAAAAAGAAAAGCTAAACCCTATCCAAAAACTGCTGGACCTACTAATGATTGAAGATTATATTTAAACTTCTAAATTAACAAAATAGGGCTGCAAAGGAGATTCATATTCCCCTTTGCAGCCCTTTTTATTATCTTTCTGCTTTCTCTAAGGCTAACACAGCTTCGATGGTCTGACGATCAGTCACTAAAGTATTAATATATTTTTGTTTCATCGCTACTAGAATAGCTCGCACCTTATGCTTGCCAAAAGCGATTGCTAGCTTATGAGGGACTTGAAGAAGCTCGTGAAGCGCCATACCAATAATGCGCTGATCTAATTCTGTATTGGCTGGTCGCCCTTCATTATCAAAGAATCGGCAACACAGTTCACCAACAACTTCCTTAGCCTCTAACTCATAACGGTCAGAAGCTGTGAGTAAATCTCGCCAAGGACTCTCCGAAAAATTTAATTCTCCTCCAATGCCCATGATCAATAAATCTAAATGTTTCCATTTTGCTTGAAGTTCTTGCATCTCCTTTTGCCGATAAATTTTATTGGCTAGAAAACTTGTCTCTTGTACTACCTGATGATTGATATACATTGTTTCGCCATGAAATATTTGAGCCATTCGGTAAACTAGAGTATTAACGTGATAAGAGCTATTCAATGAACTTGGAGCCCCTGCTATCGGATAAAAAGATGTACTTTTACTTTGTTTAGGATGAATTTTATCAATACTCGCTTTTAAACTAGCTCCCCATGATAACCCCACCTGCATTTCGTCCTGGATAACTTGTCGGATAACAAAAGCAGCACGCTCAGCTACTCTCTCCCTGATTTCATCGATACTTTCACCGACTTGATTGTCGACAATCTCTAGCCGCTCTAATTGATAATATTCTCTAACGAAATCTTCTAGCCTAATGCTATCTGCTTCAGGAAGCTTCAATTGAAAGGAAATTAAATCTTCTTTTCTTGCTTGGTCGAGTAAACGGCTCACAGTGGACCGATGAATTTTAAAGGAATTTCCAATTTCTTCTTGCGTCTTATTCTTTTCGTAATAAAGATAAGCTATTTTAGCTATCATGCGGTCTTTTTCTGTCATATAAATCCTCTTTCTACAAAATTCACATATGTGCATATTAAATTTACGTTTGAAACTAATATAACATTCAATTGACAATAAATAAAGTGGAGGATACACTAAAACTAGAACAATATTAAAGGAGTAATCATAATGGAATTCTTACTAGACACAGCAAATATTGAAACAATCAAACATTTAACAGACTTTCTTCCGATTAGTGGGATCACATCTAATCCCTCTATATTGAAAAAAGAAGGAAATGTATCATTTTTTGAGCATTTAAGGCAGATTCGCAATATTATTGGTAAAGAACGGAGCTTGCATGTTCAGACCGTTGCTGAAGATTACCAAGGTATGATCAAAGATGCCAAACGGATAGTTAATGAAATTGATCAAGATGTATTCATTAAAATTCCAACTAACTTGGAAGGTTTAAAAGCCATACGAGAACTTAAAAAACAAGGTTTTAAAATTACTGCTACTGCCATCTATACCACTATCCAAGCTGACTTAGCCATTGCCGCTGGTGCTGACTATATTGCCCCTTATTATAATCGGATTGAAAATATTGGCCTCTCGCCCGACCAGAGTATTCACCATATGGCCCAACAAATTGAAAGGAGTCAAGCTTCCACAAAAATATTAGCAGCGAGCTTTAAGAATGCAGGGCAAGTTTCTAAAGCCTTAGAAGCTGGTGCCCAGAGCATCACTGCTGCGCCAGATGTCCTCACCAAGGCTTTAAAGATGGCTGAAATTGGCCAAGCTATTGCTGACTTCTCCTCTGATTGGTCTGCGATTCATGGGGACGGTTCAAGTATTTCGACCTTAAAATAAAGGAGTTTTTTAAATGAAAATATTTACTAGTCCTAGTAAATATATGCAAGGATCTAATATTTTAGAGACTGAAATAGAAATCTTTAAGGAATATGGTCAGAAACTTGCCTTGCTTAGTGATGACAATGTGTACCATATTATTGGAAGCAATTTCCATAAACACTTAGAAAATCAAGGTCTAGAAGTGACCTACATCCCTTTCAATGGTGAAGCTTCAAATCAAGAGATTAACCGAGTGAGTGATATTTGCCGAAAAGAAAAGACAGAAATAATCGTTGGCTTAGGTGGAGGGAAGACCATCGATTCAGCCAAGGCTATTGCTGATGAGATCAACCAAGATGTTATTATTATTCCCACAATTGCTTCTACCGATGCACCAACTTCAGCCTTATCTGTTATCTATTCTGAAGCAGGAGTTTTCGAAGGCTATCGTTTTTATAAGAAAAATCCAGACTTGGTTCTAATTGACACACAAGTCGTTGCCAATGCCCCTAGTCATTTATTAGTAGCCGGAATTGGTGATGCTCTGGCAACTTATATTGAAGGTCGGAGTATTTATGAAGGCAATGGCGATAATATGTTAGGCGGTAAAGCAACTCTAGCCGCCCTAGCTATAGCAGAAAAATGCCAAGATACCTTGTTTGAAAATGCTAAACAAGCAATTAGTGCTTGTGAACGTCAGGTGACGACAGAAGCACTGGAACAAGTGGTTGAAGCGAATACCTTGCTCAGTGGTGTCGGATTTGAAAGCTGTGGACTAGCAGCTGCTCACTCCATCCATAATGGCTTTACAGCCTTGTCTGGAGACATCCATCAGCTGAGTCATGGAGAGAAAGTGGCTTATGGTACTCTCACCCAGCTTGTCTTAGAAAATCGTTCTAAGGAAGAACTCGATCGTTACTTGAACTTCTATAAAGAGATTGGCTTACCTACTCGACTAAATGATCTCCATCTCGATCAAGCATCGAAAGACAATCTGATGTCAGTAGCAGAACTTGCAACTCAAGAAGGTGAAACTATTCATCAAATGCAAAAAAATTATACTGCCCAAGATGTTTACAATGCTATAGTCACGCTTGACAGCTATAGTGCCAGTTTCTAGAACTTAATTACATAGCCTCTATATTAATTCATACAAAAAGCGGAAGCGATTGTTCTTTATAAAATCAGATCATTCGCTTCCGCTTTTTTTCTATTATTTACTTGCCTGACCGCACAAAATCCTCCATAAAGTCCAAATCCCCTGCTTCCAAATAGCGGTTGAGGACTTGGAGCACAGCCCCTTCATTATTGCTGCCAATCTCGTAGCGGCAGAGGGATTTGAGATCGGGATCGGCATTGGCCATGGCCACCGAGTAGCCAACCTCTCCCATCATGGAAGCGTCATTCAGGCTATCCCCGAAGGCCATGGTCTCTTCGGGACGGATCTGGTACTTGTCCTGCAGGTAACGCACAGCTGATCCCTTACCTCCCTCGGCATTGATGAAGTCCATCCACATGGTCGCAGAGGTCACGCCCGTTATCCGCGGGAAGGTCGCATTCATCTGAGTCACGAAATCCTTATTGGCCGCCAGCCCTTCAAAGGAATTGACCGCTAATTTCACCGGATGGTGGCCCAAGTCTTCAAGCTCTGCATAGGAATCTAGGAGGGTAATATCGGGACAATAAATCCGAATATTGGCCTCATTCTCAGCAATCAAGCGGGTGGAATAGAAGCCATCCCCAGCGCTGACTAAGGAGCTGTAGTTGGGATTGGCGTGGACTTCCTGGTCCAGGGCCAGTAAGTCATCTAAAGCGATGACCTTCTCTTCAATCCGCTCGCCTTCTTTTTCAATGACATTGCCATTCTCACCAGCCAAATAAACCAGGTCTTGCAGGGGACCCGACAAGTAGTATTCCAGCTTGGAGAGGCTATTGCCACTAGCAATGCAAGTCACAACTCCGCGCTTGCGCAAGTCCTTCACCATGTCTAAGAAGGCCTCGGCATCATAGGTCTTATCCGACCTTAAGAGGGTTTCATCCATATCGATCGCAAGTAATTTAACTGTCATCACGAACCTCCGTCTCTTTCGAACGCTTTTACCGCATTATAGCATGGGAAGGCAAGCTTGCAAAGCTAGGGCCATGTCTGACCTAGACCCTGGTCTTAGCTTCCGTTTCAATCAATTCAAGGCCCTGGTCAACTAGGGCTGCTCTTAGGTCTTCGTCTGGGCAAGCATCCACAATTAAGCTCTCAATATCTGATAAGGAAGCGAACTGTTCCAGGGTATGCTGGTTTAACTTGGAATGGTCACAGAGGACATAGCTGTGCCTAGCATTGGCAATCATCTGCCGACGGACCTGGTTCTCATCGAGGTGGTAATCCGTAAAACCTTGCTTAGCTGAGACCCCACTAGCCCCGAGGAAGCACCGGTCGGCATAATATTTCTTCAAGGCTTGGACAGTGTCAGGACCTGACGTCGACATTTCCTTAGCCCTTAAATTCCCTCCTAGGAGGATCACGGTAAAGCCAGCCTTCTCCCGCACCTCCATGGCGACCTGGACATTATTAGTAATAATAGTCAATTGGTTGAAGGCAAGAAGATAGGGCACCATGGCAGCCGTCGTCGTTCCCATATCGATGAAGAGGGTCTCCCCTTCTTTAACAAATTGGACGGCTTGGCGGGCAATGGCATCTTTCTCACGGGGGAATTGCTGCTTGCGCTGGTGGGCTTCCGGTTCGATAGCCACCTTATTGGAGACTGCCCCGCCATGGACCTTCTGCAAGAGTCCCTTGCTCTCCATGACATCAATATCATTGTGGATGGTTTGCCGTGATAAGTTAAAATAATCACTCAATTCAGAGGTTTTGACTACTTGCTGGCTGGCCAAGAGTTCCAAAATTTTTTGGTGGCGTTCGGCTTGAAGCATGTCAAGCGCTCCTTTCTTGTTATTGTCGTCTTTACAAATCTTAACATAAATTGGCTGATCTGAAATGATTTCTTCACAGAAGCAGTCTATCATTTACCGATAATTAACGGCATTTTTACATCAAGTTTACATTAGGTGTGTATACTTGAATTAGTTCGAACTGATGTAAACCATTGTTAAGTCATGTCTGTTAAAAATCGAAAGGAGTCCTTAACTTGCTCGAGTTAATCAATGTCACCAAGAGCTACGGTGATACCCAAGTCTTGCACGATATCAACCTCAGCATTGAGGAGAGTGATATTGTCTCCATTCTCGGCCCTTCCGGCTGTGGCAAGACCACCCTCTTGAATCTAATCCTCGGCATTATCCCAGCTAGCTCTGGTCAAATTCGCTACCAGGGCCAAGATATTACCAAGACCTCTATGGAGAAACGGGGCTTCAATATTGTCTTCCAAGACTATGCCCTCTTCCCCAACCTCAATGTCTACGACAACATTACTTACGGCTTGAAGAATAATCCCGATATTTCCAGTCAAGCCGAGGTCCAAGACCTCATCCAATTACTTAACCTAGAGAAACACCTGGAAAAATCCATCCGGCAATTGTCTGGCGGGCAGAAACAACGGGTGGCCCTGGCCCGTACCCTAGTGATGAAGCCCAAGATCCTCCTCCTCGATGAACCCCTCTCTGCCTTAGATGGCGTCATCAAAGAACAGATTAAGGAGCGGATCCACACCATCGCCAAGAAATACCAATTGACCACAATCATGGTTACCCATGACCCCGAAGAAGCTCTGACCCTATCGGATAAGGTCATCATCTTAAACCAGGGGCATGTGGAACAATATTCAAGCAGCCATCAGATTGTCGCCCAACCGGCGAGTGAATTTGTTGACCAATTCATCCTCAACCAATTAAGGATCAAGCGGGATAATATTGTGGGTCTCTTCCAGGAAGAGCCCGTAAAGGAGAGCGTCTAGGATGAGAGAGTCAAAGACAACAACATTCCTCAGCTGGACCATTATCGCTTTCTTTCTCTTAGCCTTGCTCTATCCTCTAATCAATTCCTTTGGGGTGGCCTTCCTTGAAGAGGGCCAGTTCACCCTCCAGCACTTCCAGAATGTCTTCCAAACAGGGAATATCGGGCAAATTTTTAAGAACAGTTTGGTCATCGCCCTCAGCTCGGCCCTCCTCTCTGTTTTTATTGCCTTCCTTATGGCCTTTGCGGTGAACTTTACCAATATGAGCCCCGGTCTGAAGCGAGCGCTCAGTCTTCTGATTATGATCCCCATGCTCCTGCCCACCATTACCTATGGCTTCACCATTATCTATTCTATCGGTAACCAGGGCCTCTTTACCCGGCTCTTAAATATCGATGCCCCGGATTTCTATGGTTTCAAAGGCTTACTGCTAGGCTATACCATCTATACCTTACCTGTCACCTTCTTAATGATCAATAACGGCATGTCCTTTATCGACAAGCGCTTCACCCTGGTTTCGCGCTTGATGGGGGATAAGTACTTCAAGCGGCTCTGGACCACCACCCTGGTGCCTCTCTTGCCTTCTCTGGGGGCTGCCGTCATCCAAGCCTTCTTCATGGCCTTTACCGATTATGGGATTCCGTCTTATATCGGAGGCAATTATGAAGTCATCGCTACCTCCCTCTACAATCAGATGCTAGGAACCATCCCTAACTTCAACAATGGGGCCGTGATTTCTCTAATGATGCTCCTGCCGTCCATTATCTCCATGGCCATCCTCCACTACCTGGACAAACAATCCATTGAATATGATAATTTCTCAGATTTTAGGGCCAAGGAGAACAAAGTGCGTGACCTGTGTTTCGCTATCTTGGCCATCCTGGTGGTTGCCTTTATCCTGATGATCTTTATCCCAATCTTTATTGTTCCCTTTACCGAGTCCTGGCCTTATAACCTGTCCTGGACCAGCAAGCACTTGGTGTCGGCCTTCAGGGATTCAACCATTACCAAGGCCTTCACTAATTCGGTCTTCATCAGTCTCTTAGTGGCTGTCATCGGAACGGCATTGGCTTACTTGGCTGCCATCCTAACCACCCGCAGCAAGCAGCCTGCTTTCATCAAGAAGGCCATCGACCTCATGGCCACCATCTCCAATACTATTCCAGGGATGGTACTAGGTCTGGCCTTCCTTCTGGTGATCAATGGGACCCCGCTTAAGTCCACCTTCACAATCATTATCATCGCTAACATTATCCACTACTTCTCAACGCCCTATCTTACCCTGAAGAGCAGTCTCGATAAGCTCTCCAAGTCCTGGGAAACCACGGCCGCTCTCATGGGCGACAACTTCTTCCAAACCGTTTGGCGGATTCTGACGCCCAATGCGGTGACGGCTCTATTTGAAGTGATGAGCTATTACTTCACCAATTCCATGGTAACCATCTCCGCTGTGGTCTTCCTCTATTCGACACGGACTATTCTCATGACCACCAAGATCCAAGAATTACAATATTACAACAAATTCAATGAGGTTTTCATCCTATCGATTATGCTTTTCCTCACGAATTTAATCGTACGTGCGCTCTTTAATTATCTCAGTCAACGCAATCAAAAGAAAATGGAGGCTCACTAAAATGAAACCACTCAAAAAATCTTTACTCGGCTTAACAACTTTCCTCGGCTTGATTGGCCTTACCCTCACCGGCTGTTCCTCGGCGTCCGACAAGGTCATCCTCTATTCGAACGCTGATGACGAAGCCATTGCTGCTATTGAAAGCAGCCTAAACGAAGACGGTTATGAAGGCCAATACGAGATTCAAACTTTCGGTACCTCTGAATTAGGGGGCAAACTCTTAGCTGAAGGCAAGGATATCGAAGCAGACATGGTGACTATGTCCACCTTCTACCTCGAATCCGCCCAGAACCAGCATGAAATGTTCCAAGATTTGACCTGGGATGTGAATACCCAGCAAGATTTCCCAGACTATGTCGCTCCCTTAACCGTCCAAGAAGGTGCCATTATTGTCAATGACGAAATGGCGAAATCAGAGAACTTAGATCTTCCTCAATCCATTAAAGACTTAGCCGATCCTAAGTATGAAGGCAAGGTTTCTGTCGTTGATATTGACTCTTCCTCAACGGCCTGGTTGATGGTCCAAGCTTTGGTTGCAGAATATGGTGAAGAAGAAGCTCAAGAAATCCTTGCCGGTATCTATAAGAATGCCAGCAACCATATCGAATCTTCTGGTTCAGGGCCTTTGAACAAGGTAGTCAGTGGAGAAGTCCCATTCGGCTTTGGTCTCCGCCACCAGGTTGCGGTTAAGCAGAATGAAGGCGCCCCAATCTCTCTCATTGATCCGACAGAAGGTAACTTCTCCCTAACCGAATCGGTCGCTGTGATCGACAAAGAAGACAGTGAAAAGGCCGAACTAGCGCAAAAAATGAGCGAAACGATTATTCAGAAAGGGCGTCCTAAGGTTCAAGAATTCTATCCCGTTGCCCTCTATGAAGGGGAAGAAACAGACTCCAGCAAGCAATCTGCCCATCCGAAACAATTCGATGAGCCACTGACTGCTGAATTACTCGCCAAACACCAAGAAATTTCCAATAAAGCTAAGGAAATGGCCCAACAATAATCTCGTCTAGAAAGAAGTGTTTACTTTGACTCAATATAAACTACTCACTCCTGGTCCGCTCACTGTGACGGACCGTGTCCGCCAAGCCATGAACTTCGATTACTGTACCTGGGACGAGGACTATAAAGCAGTGACCCAAGAGATCCGCCAAAAGCTGCTCCAGATCGCCCAAGTGGACCCTGACCGCTATACCAGCGTCCTCCTCCAGGGCAGCGGCTCCTATGCTGTCGAAGCCTGCCTGTCGACCTTCAGTCGCCCAGACACCAAATTCCTGATCCTGTCCAATGGTAAATATGGGGAACGGATCCTGCAAATGGCCGATTACCAAAAGCTAGACTATGAGGCTTACAAGGTCGCCTACGATGAGGTCCATGATCCTCAAGTAGTCGCTTGCCTGCTCGATAAGAACCCAGACATCAGCCATGTCATGATGGTACATTCAGAAACAACTTCAGGCATCCTCAATCCAATTGCTGACATTGCCCAAGTCGCTAAAGACCACAACTGCCTCTTCTTTGTCGATGCCATGTCCAGCTTTGGCGGTGTGCCGATTGACATGGGGCCTATTGACGCCCTGATCACCAGTGCCAATAAGTGCATCCAAGGGGTCCCCGGCTTTGCTATCGTACTTGTCCGTAAAGATCTTATTGAATCTAGCAAGGGGAATTCGTCTACCTTATCTTTAGACCTCTTCGACCAGTACCAAGAGATGGCCAGAGACGGGAAGTGGCGCTATACCTCCCCCACCCATGTGGTTATGGCCTTCCATGAAGCCCTCAAAGAATTCGAGGAACGCGGTAGCGTAGCGGCCCAACACGCCCGCTATCAGAAAAACCAAGAACTCCTCCAAGAAGGTATGGAAGACCTCGGTTTCAAGGCCTATGTCCCTAGGGAGCACCAAGGCCCAATCATCACGACTTTCCTTTATCCGGAAGGTCAAGCTTGGGACTTCCAGGACATGTACCACTACATCAAGGAACGAGGTTATGTGATCTATCCAGGTAAACTCACCGATGTGGATACCTTCCGCATCAGCAATATCGGTGAGATTTATCCTGAAGATATTACCCGCGTGCTCGATATTTTTAAAGCTTATATGGAGGAGAAAGACAATGACAGACATTAAATTATTAATCTGCGATTGGGCAGGAACAACTGTTGACTATGGCTGCTTCGCCCCAATCCAAGCCCTGAAATTAGCCTTCGATAAGGCAGGCATCCCAGTAAGTGATGAGGAATTGCGCCAACCCATGGGCATGGGCAAGAAAGACCATATCCGCACCATGCTCGATATGCCACGTATCCAAGAAGCCTGGACGGAAACTTATGGCCAGGCTCCAAGTGAAGAGAATGTCGAAGGCCTCTACAGCAACTTTAACGAAGCCATCCTAGAGACCCTAAAGGCTCCTGAATTCGCCCAACCCAAGCCTGGTGTTGTCGAAGGTATAGACAAATTACGGCAAGCTGGCATCCGGATTGGCGCGACCACCGGCTACACCGCTGAAATGATGGAACTCGTTGAACCCGCCGCTGCAGACCAAGGCTATGTGCCAGATTACTCCGTGACTTCAGAAGCAGTTGGCCAGTTCGGCCGACCCTATCCCTATATGATCTTCGCCAATATGACCCACTTCGAAATCGAAAGTGTTGGCCAGGTCCTAAAAATCGGCGACACCCTAACGGATATCAAAGAAGGGAAAAACGCCGGCGTTCTATCCTGTGGCGTCATTGAGGGTTCCTCTGAAATGGCCCTAAGCCAGGAAGAATTCGAAGCCCTGCCAGCTGGTGAACAAGACCAGTTAAAAGAAAAAATTCGCCAAAAGATGTTAGAGGCAGGAGCTGACCAAGTCTTCGACCGCTTCGAAGACCTTGTGACCTATCTGCTGGACTAGAACCAAAAAAAGATGAAGGAGGCCTTTGAGCTTCCTTCATCTTTTTTATTGATTTAATTTTCAGGGGCTTGCTCACACCCTTAGTCGGGTTCGGTCACGCAACTTTCGTGTCACTTCACAAGCCTCCGCCGCAGTCCTTCAGACTGCTTTGGTGACTTGCTCCAGTGAACGAAAGTTGAACGCGTGCCCTCACACCCTGATAGTTGGGTTCAGTCGCGCAGAAGTGGCTCCTCTTCACAAAGCGCCGTCGAAGACTTTCAGTCTTCTCTGTTGCTTTGCTCCAGAGGTCCACTTCTACCCGCGCTCCCTCTCACCCTTTAGTTGGGTTCGACTTGGCAGAAGCTTCTCCACTTCACACGAACGAAACGTGCAAGCATGGCTTGCCCTTTTTCGTTCGTGCTCCAGTGGTAAGCTTCTAACCGCCAAGTCTCTCACCCTTTCTAGTCGGGTTCGACTTGGCAGAAAGGGAGTGACTTCAGCAAAGCGGAACGACCGGCTAATGCCGCTCTTTTCCTCTTTGCCACCAGTCATCCCTTTCTAAACGCCTTTGCTCACACCCTAATGTCTATAGTCTACAATCAGATAGCGGTGGGGTTCTCGGCCTTCTGACCGGGTTTCGATGTGGTCATACTTGGAGAGGGCTTGGTGGACGATTTTTCGCTCGTTGGCGGGCAAGGGGGAGAGTTGGACGGAGGATTGTTTGACCGTCACTTCATCCGCTGTACGTTCCGCCAGGCGCTCCAAGGTCTTCAAGCGGCGTTCCCGGTAGTCGCCGACATTGACCACGACGTTGACGCGATTGCGGACATGGCGGTGGACCAGCACTTTGGCTAGGGCTTCGAGTGAATTCAAGATCTTACCGTGCTTGCCGATAACGAGGCCTGGCTTATCGGTATTGATGTGGTAGATAATTTCCCGGTCGTGGTCTTCTACATCCACTGTAACATCGACCCCATAAGCTTCACAGACATCGATAATATAGCGGGCGGGGAAGTCGACATCGTAGAAAACTTTGTTATTTTCATCTTCAGCCGGTGTGTCTTCTTCCTCTTGGTTAGCCGCTTGATCAGCCTGTTCTGAAGCTTGCTTACTAGCTTCCGCTTCTTCTACAGCCGCTACTTCTTCGTTATCCGAATCTTGGGCTGCTTCCTCTTGCTGGCTCGTCTCAGTGCCTGTTTCTTCTTCAGAAACAGATTCTTGGACAGGGTCAGCTAGGGGACGGCCATCTTCCTGGATCTCATCCTTGGCGAGGACAGGCGCTTCTTCAGCTGAAATCGCTTGGACTTCTTCGACAGAATCGCTAGCAGGATCATGCCCTTGTTGACTCCGGGCTTGCTTATCATCTGCGACATAGACAGCGGACGTGCTCGCTTCATTGGTCGGATCAGCGACCGACTTGCTGACGGGGTCATCTGGATCGTCAGCATCCTCTCTAGCTTCTGTTTGACCTTCTTCTGAGTGATCAGCTGCCTTGACAAATAATTTAACAATGGCATCGCGGGCCCCAATGCCTAGGAAACCCTTGCGTGCTTCCTGCAGCACTTCCACTTCAACTTCTTCTTGGGCGACTCCTAATTCTTTTAAACCAGCCTTGATGGCGGCTTCCACAGAGTCGGCTTGAAATATTTTGGCTTGCATGCTTGCTTCAAACTCCTTTCACTCATTGACTTTTCATTACTTAACGCTTCTTTTTGGTCGTCCGGGGGTGGCGTTTAGCTTTTTCCAAACGTTTCTCGAGGTCACGCTCAGCCTTTTCCTTCTCTAAACGGGCTTCCCGCTTCTTATAAGGGTTATTCAAAATGAGCGTCTGACCAATGGTGAAGGCATTCGATGCCACCCAGTAGAGAGCGATAGCACTTGGCAGCGTCGCCCCCATAAAGAGGATCATGGCAGGCATCATCCACTGCATGGCAGCCATGCTCTGGTTACTTTGCGGATTGCCGATCGTCATCAGGCGGGTATTGTACCAGGTTAAAGCAGCAGCTAGGACAGGTAAGATGAAGTAAGGGTCCGGTTGACCGAGTTCCATCCATAAGAAGTGACCATTGCTGAGCACTTCGGTCCGGCTGATGGCCTGGTAGAGGCCCATAAGGATAGGTAATTGGATCAGCATGGGCAAGCAGCCTGAGAGGGGGTTATAGTCATACTTCTCATTGAGCTTGGCCATTTCCTCTTCCAGTTTTTGCTGGGTTTCTGGATCCTTTGAGGCATATTTTTCACGCAGGGCCTGCATTTCAGGTTGGACTACCTGCATTTTTTCTGTACTTTTAATCTGATAGTGATAGAGAGGCACCAGGACCAAGCGAATGATTAAGGTAAAGACAATAATCCCCAGGCCATAATTCCCTCCGAAGAGGTCTGATAGCCAGATAATCAAACGCGAGAAACTATAGACAATATAGCGGTCCCAAAAGCCGGTAGATTCCGCTGTGATGGGTTCACGTGCCGTTGCACAAGCCCCCAAGAAGAGGGGCAAGGCCATTAAGACTAAGATAAGGCTTAGCTTTTTCTTGGTCCAAAATTTTGATTTCAATTGACTCCTCCAAAATATCTGTCGTCCAGCCCGACTACTTGGCCTCGGACTTGAAGATGCCGGCTAAGTTGAAGACGTGTTCCAGACTCTTCTTAATTTCAGCCATGGACATCTGTGCCGTGGGTTTACGGGCAATTACAATAAAGTCTTGGTTAGGGCGAATGACATCTCGCAATTCATAAACGGACTGGCGGATCCGGCGCTTGACATAGTTACGAGTCACCGCATTGCCAATCTTCTTACCGACGGAGATCCCCAGGCGAAAATGCGTTTGTTCCTTATCTATAGTATAAACAACAAACTGACGGTTTGCAGTACTTTTACCTTGGTGGAAGACCCGACCAAAGTCTGCTTCAGATTTCACCCGATAGGCTTTACGCATTCAAATCCCCCCTAAAAAAAATAAGACCACAGCTTTTGTGGTCTTAAGCAGAAATAACTTTTCTTCCTTTACGACGGCGAGCTGCTAATACGCGACGTCCGTTTTTAGTACTCATACGTTTACGGAAACCATGTTTCTTTTGGCGTGAACGTTTATTTGGTTGGTAGGTTCTCTTCATGACTACACCTCCTATGATGATTGAATGTTTTTATCATTTGATTTCAACCTGTCGACTTGCTATTGAAAAGTTGAATGTCAACACAAGGGTTATTTTACCATAACACAAGCGTTTGACTCAAGCCCTTTTTCGGATAAATTTCTATTTTTTTCTTCACAATTGTGGATTTCTTTTAAACAAGGAGGTGGATAAGGCGACTTGTGGGTAAGTTTTCCCAGCCTTCTTCACAGGCTTGTGGACATATCAACAGAATGTTAATTGTTATCCACAACTGTGAATAAGTTGCATGAAGTGTTAATAAGCGAGCTTTTTTATACCTAAAACTATCCACAAGGACAAATTATCCCCATTTATACAAGTGTCTTTCCACAGTTTGTGGATAAACTAAATCACAACTTGGGATAATTTCTATTCACAGCTTAATTATCTGTGGAAAAAGACTTTTTTTCATGTTATCCTTTTATTACCATTAATTTGGGGATAACTTAGCTTTTTTTATTGAAATGATCTTTTCCTTGCCACTTATCATAAGTTATCCACGATAGGAACGATATACAAATTTGTTTATTAAGGAGATATACGCATGGAAGAAATGATGAAACTTTGGGAGTATATTGACAATTATTTTAAAGAAGAACTCTCAAAAGCCAGTCACGAAACCTGGTTTTCAGAGTTACGACCGGAGCGTTTAGAGAATAATACCCTCTATCTTGTGGCGGGCTCTGAACTACACAAGAAACATATTGAAAACCACTACCTGGTCCAAATCCGCCAAGTGGCCTTTAACTACCTAGGTTATGACATCGATGTGGTCGTCCATCTGGCTAGCCAACCGGCGACCAACTTCACCCTCAACGGCCAGCGTCCCCAGGAAGAAGAGAAAACCAACCGCTACCACGACCGCAGCACCATGTTGAACCCTAAATACACCTTCGATAATTTCATCGTTGGGGAAGGCAATAAGATGGCCCATGCCGCTGCTCTAGCGGTTGCTGAGGGACCAGGCCGGGACTACAACCCGCTCTTCTTCTTCGGAGGCGTGGGGCTAGGGAAGACCCACTTGATGCAGGCAATCGGCCATGAAGTCTTACGGACCAATCCCGAAGCCCGGGTTAAATATGTCACTAGTGAGACCTTTACCAATGACTTTATTGAAGCCATTCGGACTAACTCAACCTCTGAATTCCACGAAGAGTACCGGACAGTCGATATCCTACTCGTGGATGATATCCAATTCATTGGGAACAAGCAGTCCACCCAAGAGGAATTCTTCCATACCTTCAATGCCCTCTATAATAAGAACAAACACATTGTGCTAACCTCTGACCGGGACGCTAGCCAGATTCCCGAATTAGAAGACCGGCTGGTTTCCCGCTTCAAGCAGGGCTTGTCAACCGATATTACCCCACCTGACCTGGAAACACGGATTGCCATCTTGCGCAATAAGGCCCAGGTCAACCACATCGACATTGAGGACAACACCCTCACCTATATTGCCGGTCAAATCGACACCAATATCCGTGAACTAGAAGGGGCCCTGACCAGCGTCCAAGCCTATGCTGTCATGCACCAGGAAGAAATTACCCCTAGCATGGCAGCCAAGGCCCTCCGCAATTATAAAGACACTTCAGCCCAGGCCCTGCCCTCGATAGCCGAAATCCAAGAAACAGTAGCCCAGTACTTCGACCTCACCGTTGAAGACCTCAAAGGGAAGAAACGTAAGCGGGAAATCGTTGTCCCCCGCCAGATCGCTATGTACCTCTCCCGGGAAATTACCGAAGCTTCCCTGCCTAAGATTGGCCAGGAATTTGGCGGCAAGGACCACACCACCGTCCTCCACGCCCATGAAAAAATTCTTGGCGAAATCGACGAATCGACCGATGTTAAACGCGATGTCGAAAACATCGAAAAGCTACTCAAAAATAGCTAATCAATGTATCCACAAGCTCACTATGTTAAAATAGTAAAAAAGCCCCTGTGGATAATTATAGGAAAAGTCCCCAGCTTATAAACAGACTTTCCACATGTGGAAAAGCAGGAGTCTTATAAGGATTAGCCACTTATCCACAGATTTAACAGGCCCTATTACTATTATTATCTTTATATTAATATATATAAATAAAGGAGTGCTCAAATGAAATTCTCAGTGAACCGTGCTGTCTTCGTTGAAAATCTCAGCAATGTCCAACGTGCGATCAGTTCACGAACTACCATTCCTGTCCTTACAGGAGTCAAAATTCTAGCAACTGATAACGGCATCCTCCTTACCGGGAGTGATTCCACTATCTCGATCGAAGCCTTTATCGATGCCAATAATGAAGACAACCAATTGCAAGTGGAAAAAGCAGGTTCCATTGTCTTACCTTCTCGTTTCTTTGGCGAAATTGTTAAGAAATTGCCGAATGAGATCATGCACTTAGAAGTTAAGGACAATTTACAGACAGATATTACTGCTGGCCAAGCTGCCTTCACCCTCAATGGGACCGCAGGCAGTGAATACCCCAAGCTACCGGAAATCGATTCCGATACCAGCTTTACCATTCCAGCCAATATCTTCCGGCAAGTGATCAACCATACCATTATCTCTGTCTCCAACCAGGAAATTCGGCCGATTTTTACAGGGATCCATTTTGTAATTGCGGATAATCATCTCAAGGCAGTTTCCACAGATTCCCACCGGCTCAGTCAACGAATTGTGCCCTTGGAAGTTCCTGAAAGCCTAGCTGATCAAGAATTTGCCTTAAATATTCCGGGCCGCAGTCTGAGTGAACTGACTCGGATTGCTGAAGATAGCGATAACATTGAGATGATGGTGGCAGATAAGCAGGTTCTCTTTAAGACCGATAACATTTACCTCTATTCCCGGCTCCTTGAAGGCAAGTACCCTGATACGGACCGGCTCCTGCCCGAAGACTACCAGACCCGGATCCAGATTGATGCGCCGGACTTATTGAGTGCCATCGAACGGGCCCTGATCCTGAGCCATGAAGGCCGCAACAATGTGGTTAAGTTGACGATTGATAGTGACCAGGTTGTCCTATCCGGTCAGTCTGCTGAAGTCGGTGAGGTGGAAGAAGAATTAAATATTTCCTCTGCTGATGGGGAAAGCCTAGCAATCTCCTTCAACCCGGACTACATGCGCCAAGCATTGAGAACTTTTGGCGCCCAAGAGATTGCTCTGCGCTTCCAATCCCCTTCCCACCAATTTATTCTCCTGCCAGCCAATGCCCAGGATAACTTCAACTTTGTTCAATTGATTACCCCTATCCGGACACCGGGGAACTAGACTTAAAAAATTAAAAAAGCGCCTCCTGACCTGTTTTTAGCTGAGATGAGCTAAGACTGGCCTAGGGGCGCTTTGTTTATGGTGTAGTTTACTGACTTGCAACTTTATGTCTTTGCCTTTTTATTTTATACTATAAATATAAGACGAATGATTGGATTTCAAGAGAGGTGGTCGTGATGACAGAAGATAGGCTAAGAAAAGTAACCAATGCGCTTATTTGCTTGCCTTTGCTGGCATATGTTGTGTTAGTTTTTTCAGATGTCAGCCGCTTCGTTGAAAATTTGGCCCTCTATACTTCTTGGACGATGATTTATTTTAAGAAGGCTTGCGAAGAGCATGGTTTTGATAAATGGCCTAGCAACTTAGTCCGAGCTTTGGTGCAAATGGGGGTCATTTTACTTTTAGTCAACCTAATTATCCAAGTGTTCCCAGAAGCTTCTCAGCGTCGTCTAGCCCTCTTTTTGGTCTTACTTGCCTATATAGCTTATCTATTATTTAAACAAATAAAAAACTAAGACTTAAAAAGACCTTCCCACGAGCAGTGGGAAGGTCTTTGTTTTATCCACATGTGGATGATCATTTCTGCTTGAGCCATTTGCGATAGGTCAGATCGATGCCGAATGCGCCTAGGGGGGCGGTGAGGAGGATGGCGACGACGGAGACGGTGAGGATGATTTCGCCAGCAGGCAGGCCCATAGCTAGGGGAATCCCCCCAATAGCTGCTTGGACGGTGGCCTTAGGCAGGTAGGCGATAACACTGAAGGCCCGCTCTTGCAGGCTAAGATTGGTCCGGCTGAGGCTGATGAGGACGCCCACTGCACGGAAGCAGAGTACTAGGGCAATCAGTAAGATGGGCAGCCAGCCGGCTTGGAAGGCATAAGGGAGGTTGACGGAGGCCCCCACCAGAACAAAGAGTAGGATTTCACCTGGAATCCACAAAGCATTGTAGTAGCGGGAGAGGTCCTGGGCGCGGTTGCCGTCCAAACGGTTGATCAGGATACCCATGCTCATGACAGCCAAGATACCGGAGAAGGGGACTTGAGGGAAGGTTTTCTCCAAGGAGACAAAGACGAAAGAGAAGCCAAGAAGGAAGATGACCTGACTAATGCTCGACCAGTTGAAGCGTTTGAAGAAGGCATTGAGCCCTGCTCCAACTAGTCCACCGACCAGGATACCGAGGACAATAGAGACTGGGATATTTAGGAGCTGGCTGGCTTGGAAATCGCCACCTTGGGCTAGCCCAAGGAAGGAGGAGAAAAGGACTAGGACATAGATATCGTCAGCCGAAGACCCCGCTAAGACGATCTGAGGGATCTGCTTGTCCATACCGTAGCCTTCGTCTATGAGTTTAATCATCTTAGGGACGACGACAGCCGGCGAAACAGCACCCAAGACGGTCCCCAAAAGCAAGGCATCAATCCGAGAAATGTCTAAAATGCTAGGAGCCAGTAGCGCCGTCCCCAAGATTTCGAAAGTCGCTGGGACAAAGCACATGAGTAAGGCCGGACGTCCCACCTTCAATAAGCCCTTGAGGTCGAGCGACAGGCCCGCCCGACTGAGAATAATAATGAGGGCGACTTGGCGGAGGTCAGCCGACAGGTCAAGGATCCCCCCATCCAAGAGATTGAAGACATGGGGGCCGAGGACAATTCCTAGAAAGAGAAAACCAACCAAGCTCGGCACCTTGAACTGCTTGCAGAGCCGGTCAATCAAGAGACCAAAAATAAAGATATAAGCAAAGCTCATCAGTAACATCGTATCACTCCTTTGAATATTTAGTTGAATAAAGAGCAAAAAAGCTGATGCCCCTGCTCTTTACAGCAGAAGTCATCAGCTTTTGAATCATCAATAGCGGTTTAGGGCTAGGCCCAAGGAAGACATTCATTTCCTGTGTCTTGATTATAGGCAGTTTGTTCGTCTTTTGTCAATCGGAACTTTCCATCGCATGAAATAAGTTTCATTTATCTTCTTTGCTTGCTTCTTTTGATTGAATACTCGGCTTTCACAAAAATAAGACAAGTTTTTTCTTAAAGTGGCCTTATTTTGTCCTGAGAAGGCTTTTCATTATTTAGAGACAAATTCCCCTCCCAATAAAAAACAAGCCAATAGCCCCCTCTCTTTGCAAAAAAGCGGTTTTTGGGGTATAATAAGAAGTGACAGTATAGATCTAAATGAGCTATAGATTTTTTAATTTGCGACGACCGCTTTGGCTCGTATTTGGCTAAATCGCAAATCTCTGCCGGTTCGAGCAGGGATTGCGATTTTTTATTTAGCGGAAGCTAAGGAAGATGGAAAGGAAGTGACGCAATGACTGAGACCATTGAGATAACGGGTGACTTTATGACTTTGACCCAATTGTTGAAGGAAACAGGCATTATTGCAACGGGTGGCCAGGCGAAATGGTACCTGTCTGAATTTGCGGTTTATATTGATGGTGAGCAGGACCAGCGTCGAGGACGAAAGATTTATCCAGGGTCAGTAGTTGAAGTGCCTGCTGAGGAAGCCATTTTCCAGCTTGTCAGTGCTTCTGACGCGGCTTTGGATGATGCCCATGATCCTCGATGAGATCCGCCTGCTCAATTTCAGAAATTATGAGTCTGCTGAGGTGACTTTTTCACCGGGGATCAATGTCTTTATTGGGGACAATGCTCAGGGGAAGACCAGTCTCTTAGAGGCGATCTATATCCTCTCCCTAGCCCGCAGCCACCGGACTAACCATGACCGCGAGCTCTTGCGCTGGGAGAGTCAGGAAGCCCTGGTTGAAGGCCGGGTCAGCAACCGTTTCGGCCAGCTGCCCTTGAGTGTCAAGCTGACCAAAAGCGGCAAGTTGGTTAAGGTCAACCACCTCGAACAGCGTCGTCTGAGTGACTATATTGGCCGCTTGAATGTGGTGCTCTTTGCCCCTGAAGACCTGGACCTGGTCAAGGGGGCCCCGCAATTGCGGCGGAAATTTATTGATATGGAGCTCAGCCAGATGAGCCCTGTTTATCTGCATACTTCGGTTGACTACCAGCAGATCTTAAAGCAGCGTAATGCCTACCTAAAGCAGCTACTCAGTCAGCAGGCCCAAGATAAGCTTTACTTGGAGATCTTGACGGAGCAAGTGGCTGCTGCGGGTGCCCGGATTATTTGCCAGCGCCTGGCCTTCCTTGATAAGTTAGAGGGCTGGGCGAGCGAGCTCCACCACAATATCTCCCAGGGCAAGGAAGAACTCAGTCTGCGCTATCGGACTGCGGTCGACCTGCCCCAGGCTCCCTCTGAGGAGAATGTCTATGAGGCCCTCTTGGCTAAGTTTGAAGAAGTTGGGGCACGGGAATTGGACCGCGGGGTGAGCTTAGCTGGCCCCCACCGGGATGACCTTCAATTCTTGATTAACGGCCAGGATGTCCAGAAGTTTGGCTCACAAGGCCAGCAGCGGACCACCGTTTTGAGTATGAAATTAGCAGAAATTGAGTGTATGCAGGAGATGACGGGGGAATACCCCATTCTCTTATTGGATGATGTCTTGAGTGAGTTGGATGATGACCGGCAGACCCACTTGCTCAAAACCATTGAAAAGAAAGTTCAGACCTTTTTGACGACGACCAGTCTCGATGGGGTCCAGGAAGAACAGATTGATGAGCCGGCGCTGTTTGAGATTGCGCAGGGACAAGTCCAACGATTGGATGACTAGAAGGAGTGATGGAAAGCGATGGCAGATGAGAAACACTTTGAAGACCAAGCACAGGAAGAAAGCCACGAACCAAGCAAGGAGGAGCTGGCCCATCTGGCAGAGAGTTATGATGCCAGCCAAATTCAAGTCCTAGAGGGGCTCGAGGCGGTTCGGAAACGGCCTGGGATGTATATTGGGTCGACCAGTGAGACCGGCCTCCACCACCTAGTTTGGGAGATTGTCGACAACTCAATCGATGAGGCCTTAGCTGGTTTTGCCAAGCATATCCAAATTGAAATCTTGGAAGATAATGTGATTCGGATTACAGACGACGGCCGGGGGATTCCTGTCGATATCCAACAAAAAACGGGCCGGCCAGCGGTAGAGACGGTCTTTAATGTTCTCCACGCTGGCGGTAAATTCGGTGGAGGCTCTTATAAGGTCTCTGGCGGTCTGCACGGGGTTGGGGCTTCAGTGGTGAATGCTCTCTCCGAATGGCTCCACGTCGATGTCTACAAGAATGGCAAGGTCTACCACCAAGAATACAGCCGGGGGAAGATCATGACTGAGCTCGAAGTGACGGGAGAAACCGACCAACAAGGAACGGTCGTCACCTTCAAAGCCGATAGTGAGATTTTCCAAGAAACAACGGTCTATAACCGAGAAATTCTGAATAAACGGACCCGGGAGCTCGCCTTCTTGAACAAGGGCTTGCGGATTTCACTGACTGATAAGCGGGAAGAGGAAATGGTTGAATACAGCTACCACTTCGAAGGTGGGATTAAGGAGTATATCGACTTCCTCAACCAGAATAAGACTCCGCTTTTCCCTGAACCGATCTATCTAGAAGGGGAACAGGATGATATTGAAGTCGAAGTTGCCCTCCAGTATACGGACGACTTCCATGTGAACTTTATGAGTTTTGCTAACAATATCCATACTTTTGAAGGGGGGACCCATGAATCTGGGGTTAAGACCGCCCTCACCCGGACCATCAACGACTATGCCCGGAATGTCAATATTCTCAAGGACAATGATGAGAACCTGACCGGAGAAGATGTGCGTGAAGGCCTGACTCTGATTGTTTCAGTTCGCCATCCCGATCCTCAATTCGAGGGGCAAACCAAGATGAAACTCGGGAATTCGGAAGTACGAACGATTACCGACCGACTCTTTGGCCAGCACTTTTCAACCTTCCTCTTAGAGAATCCTAATATCGGCCGGCAAATTGTCGATAAAGGGCTGGTTGCTTCTAAGGCACGGAAGGCAGCCAAACGGGCCCGGGAAATGACCCGGAAGAAGTCTGGGCTAGAGATCTCCAACCTACCGGGTAAATTGGCTGATTGTTCCAGCCGGGTGCCCGAGGAATGCGAACTCTTCATCGTCGAAGGAAATTCCGCTGGGGGTTCCGCTAAGAACGGCCGGGACCGTCACTTCCAAGCTATCTTGCCTATCCGTGGTAAGATCTTGAATGTTGAAAAGGCATCTATGGACCGGATCTTAGCCAATGAAGAGATTCGTTCCCTCTTTACAGCGATGGGGACGGGCTGGGGCAATGACTTCGATGTCTCCAAGGCCCGCTACCACAGGCTCGTTATCATGACCGATGCCGATGTCGATGGGGCCCACATCCGGACCCTCTTATTGACCCTGATCTATCGTTACATGCGTCCCCTCTTGGATGCGGGTTATGTGTATATTGCGGTTCCTCCCCTCTACCAGGTACGCCAAGGGAAGAAGATCCAATATATTGAATCGGATGCCGAATTAGAGGCTTATATGGCCAGTCTTCCTGAGCGACCCAAACCCGTTGTCCAACGTTATAAGGGGCTGGGCGAAATGGATGCCGAACAGCTCTGGGATACGACCATGGACCCAAGTACGCGTCGCATGCTTCAAGTCAGCGTTGAAGACGGAGTGGAAGCCGACCAAATGATCTCCATGTTAATGGGCGACCATGTGGCACCGCGTCGGAACTTTATCGAAGAGAACGCCACTTATGCGACCATCGACCTTTAGTCATGACCAATTGGACGACTAGGCAAGCTAGAATAGGAGGCTAGTATTTTGGCTTTAGACAATAGATTAGAACGTCGAGAAATCTCCCATGAAATGCGGACATCCTTCCTCGACTATGCCATGAGTGTTATCGTGGCACGGGCACTGCCGGATGTTCGGGATGGGATGAAACCTGTCCACCGGCGGATTCTCTACGGGATGAATGAATTGGGGGTTACCCCAGATAAACCTTATAAGAAGTCAGCGCGGATTGTCGGAGATGTCATGGGTAAGTACCACCCCCATGGGGACTCCGCCATCTATGAATCCATGGTGCGGATGGCCCAGGACTTCTCCTACCGCTATATGCTGGTAGACGGCCACGGGAACTTCGGCTCCATCGATGGGGACCAGGCCGCTGCCATGCGGTATACCGAAGCGCGAATGAGTAAGATTGCCACTGAAATGTTGCGGGATATCAACAAGGACACGGTAGATTTTATTGCCAACTACGACGGCGAAGAGCGTGAACCAGAAGTTCTCCCTTCCCGCTTCCCTAACCTCTTAGTTAATGGGGCGACCGGGATTGCGGTTGGGATGACCACCAATATTCCACCCCATAACTTAAATGAGGTAATCTCAGGTATCCACACCCTGATGAAGAATCCAGAAGCAACGACAGCCGAGCTGATGGAAGCCATCCCTGGGCCGGACTTTCCGACCGGGGGGATTGTGATCGGCAAGTCGGGGATCCGCAAGGCTTATGAAACAGGCCAAGGACGCATCATTGTCCGCGGCAAGCTGGATATTGACCAGATGTCCAGTGGCCGCGAACGGATTGTGATCCATGAGATTCCCTATATGGTCAACAAGGCCAAATTAGTGGAACGGATTGCGGATTTAGCTCGAGATAAGGTAATTGAAGGCATCACGGCGGTCCGGGATGAATCCGGCCGGGATGGCATGCGGATTGTGGTGGAATGCCGCAAGGACGCCAGTGCCAGTGTGATCGTCAACAACCTCTACAAGCTGACCCAGCTCCAAGCCAACTTCAACTTTAATATGTTGGCCATCGTCAACGGTGTGCCTAAGACTCTGAGTCTCAAGGAAATCTTGACCTATTACCTAGACCACCAAGAAGAGATTATCCGTCGTCGGTCAATCTTTGAGAAGAAAAAGGCTGAAGCCCGGGCCCACATCCTGGAAGGTTTACAAGTGGCCCTGGACCATATTGATGAAATCGTCAATATCCTGCGCTCATCGCGTTCTGGTGACGAAGCCAAGGAAATCTTTATGACCCAGTACAAGCTCTCAGATAAGCAAGCCCAAGCCATCCTCGATATGCGTCTGGTTCGCTTAACCGGTTTGGAAAGAGAAAAGATTGACAAGGAACATGCCGAACTCATGGCTGAAATTGCCCGCTTGACAGAAATCCTTGCCAGCGAAGAGAAACGTTATGAAATTATTTACCAAGAATTATTAGAAATCCAGGCCCGCTATGGTGATGACCGCCGGACCGAACTGCGGGTAGGCGAAATCACCAGCCTGGAAGATGAGGACTTGATCGAAGAAGAGAATGTGCTCGTTACCCTGACTCGGAACGGTTATATTAAGCGGATTGCCGATGATGAATTCCGCGTCCAAAACCGCGGCGGTCTCGGTGTCAAAGGCATGAGCATGAATGATGGGGACTATATTGAAACCATGTTCTCAACTTCTACCCATGATATTATCCTGTTCTTTACGGACAAGGGGAAGGTCTACCAGATGAAGGGCTATGAGATTCCAGAATATGGTCGGCAAGCCAAGGGGATTCCGATCGTCAACCTCCTGAACCTGGAAGAGGATGAGAAGGTCCGCGATGCCGTTAATGTAACCCCGATGGACCATGACGGCGATTCTGATGGCTACCTAGCCTTTATTACGCGCCAGGGTGTTATCAAGCGGACCCCCGTTCGCGACTACTTCAATATTCGTAACAACGGCCTGATCGCCCTCAATCTCAAGGAGGATGATGAGCTCGTCGATGTGCTCTTTACCAATGGCCAGCGCAACCTGATCGTGGCTTCCCACAATGGTTATGCGGTCAGCTTCAATGAACAAGACGCCCGGTCGATGGGACGGACAGCTACCGGTGTTCGGGCCATCCGCTTGGACCCTGGTGACTATGTGATTGGGGCCGCCGTCCTAGCTGACGATGCGGATGTCCTTGTCGTGACCGAAAACGGTTATGGTAAGCGAACCCCAGCCAGCGAATATGCCATCCGCAAGCGTGGTGGTAAAGGGGTCAAAACCATCAATGTCAGCCAGCGGAACGGGATGCTTGTGGGCATGACAACCGTTGACCTGACTGAAGATATCATGTTGATGACCGATGAAGGCGTGGTTATTCGCTTCCATGCAGCTGATATTTCACAAACAGGCCGGGTGACCCAGGGCGTTCGCCTCATGCGCTTGAATGATGACGCCAAGGTCTCAACTATGGCCAAGGTGGCACCTGAAGAAGAGGAAGAAACTACTTCTGCAGGCTCGGTCCAGCAGCCAGAGAGCGAGGATGATTTCTCAGCCATTGCTGAAAAGGTCAATGAAGAAACCGAAGACAGTGATGAATCGGTTTATGATGACCAGGATATCCTTCAAGCACGCCTGTCGGATGACCAAATCCAAGAAAACCTGCACCATTTCACCAATGAACTCTTGGACGAAGAAGACGCCGACCAAGAATAGGAATAAAAGTAAGCAAAAAGCCAGCTTGAAAGCTGGCTTTTTCTTATGAATTTTTGTTCGTATTTCTAAGCCTCTTTCTCGCTGCGCCAGAGGGTCCAGGACCGCTTCAGGGTGTCCAGCATGCCCTTGTCACTGTAGGTGAGGACATTGCTCTTGTAGAAGGCCGCTGAGAGGTAGAAGATGGCTACCATCGTGATCAGACTGAGGACGATAGAGAGGCCAATTTCGAAGCCTGAGACACTCTCTCCAGCGATACGGAAGGGCATCACGAAGGGAGTGAAGAAAGGAATCTGTGAGCTGATCCGCACCAAGGCATTGTTGGCTGAGGAAGCGAAGGCGAAGAGGCCGATATAGAAGCCCGCAATCCCTAGGAAGACAACAGGCATGATGGTTTTTTGGACATCTTCAGTCTTGGAAACAAGAGAGCCTAGGAAGCCCGCAAAGCTTGTATAAATCAGGATACCGATGAGGGCGAAGACCAGGCCCAGGGCAAAAATGGGCAGGGCTTCTTGGATCAGACTGCTTAGTTGTAAGTTGTCTAAGAGCTCATCTGGAATCGGCAGGCTAACTAGGGAGCTAGCAAAGGCAGCCGCTCCTAGGAGATAGAGGATTAGGTAGCAGCCAATTTGAGTTAGGATCATGAGCCCCACCCCAATCATCTTGCCGAAGAAATGGGTCCGGGCTGGGATACTGGAGAGGATAATTTCCATAATCCGCGAGCCCTTCTCTGCTGCAATCTCTTGGGCAATGATGTTGACATAGGAGATGATAAAGAAGAAAACAATAAAGCAAGTAAAATAGGCCATAAATGAGCGAATGATATACTTGACTGAATTCCCCTCTTCTTGGGAAAGCTGACCATCGTCTCCGAAATTCAAATTATTGACATTGATTGCTACCGATTGGTTTTGGAGCTTGGCCAGGTCAGCTTGGCTGAGGCCCAAACTTTGAGCCAAGCGCCGGACCTGTAAATCTTGGAGGCCTTTTTCAATCGTGTCTAAATTAACATCGCTAGAAGTGGTCTTGTGGAAGAAGTTGGCCTTGATTTGCCCTTCTTCTTCGCCAACTTTCAGGTAGCCATCAATCTTATCATCGCGTAAGGCAGCTTGGGCCTCTTCCTGGTTGAGGTCCAAGATAATTTGATTGTGGCCCTTATTCGCCTCTACAATCTCTTGGATTTCGGGAGAAGCCTGGACCAAGGCGATATCCCCCGACTTAGTGGCCTCGCTCTGACCAATGAAGTAGCCGATGAGGCCAAAGACAGCGACCATAACCAGGGGCGAGACGACCATCCAGACGAAGGACCAAGAAAAGACATTCTTGCGGTAAACATTCTTAGCGACAGTCCATAATTTACTCATTGGAGCCACCTGCTTTCATTTTAAAGATTGCTTCGAGTGTAGGCGGTTGCTGGCTGAAGGCTTTAATATAATGGCCCTGGGTCACTTGGTCGAAGATCTGCGAGCCATAACTTTCATCCTGGAGCTCCAATTGATAGACGCCAGGGCGGTCGCTTTCAACCTTGTCCACACCTTCTAATCCGGCCAATTGTTCAGCTGTCCACTTGTCTGTCTCCAGGTAGAGCCGGGTATTGCCGAAGCTTTCACGGACTTGGTGGATGGGGCCATAGAGCACGCGCTTGCCATCATGGATCATAATCAGTTCATCACAGAGCCGCTCGACATTATCCATATTATGGCTGGAGAAGATGATAGAACTCCCCTGGTCTCTCAGATAGAGGATGCCATTCTTGAGCAAGTCAGCGTTGACCGGGTCCAAGCCAGAAAAAGGCTCATCTAGGATCACAAATTCAGGTTCATGGATGAGGGTGGCGATCAGTTGGACTTTCTGCTGGTTCCCCTTAGACAGGGTTTTAATCTTGTCCTGGCGTTTGCCCTTAACCTTGAAGCGGTCCATCCACTCATCAATCCGACCCAAGACATCCTGGCGCTTCATCCCCCGCAATTCAGCGAAGTAAATAATCTGCTCTTCGATGGACATCTTCTCGTAGAGCCCCCGCTCCTCTGGTAGGTAGCCGATAATATTATAAATTTGGGTGTTCATGGCCTTGCCATTCCAGGTCACACTACCCTCGCCTTCTGGTGTCAAAAAGTCCAAGATCATCCGGAAGATGGTCGTTTTTCCAGACCCATTACGGCCAATCATGCCAAGAATCTTTCCGTTCTCCAGCTGGAAGGAGACATCATCAACCGCAACATTCTGCCCGAAAGTCTTGGTTAGGTGCTTAGCTTCAAGCATTTCCCTCACTCCTTTAATTTTTCTTAAAATTAATTTATCCCTAGTATAGCATGTGTGCCCAAAGACATAAATTAAAGACTAGATCTTCTGGGGAAAAATATTTGTGTATTGACAGTGATTAACTAAATAATAGCGAATACAATTTGGATTGTGAGCAGAAGGCATGCTCACTCATAAGATTTACTTTAGAAAAAAACTGGCTTCCCCAAAAGGAGGAAGCCAGTGACTTTGGTCCTAATTCCAGTTATCTAAGGCTTTTAAGCGGGCTGCTTTGACTTGGTCAATGTTTTGCGTTCCAGCCAATTGCATCACGCGTTTGAGGTCGGTCTCGAAATACTCAAAGACGGATCGCACGCCCTTCCAGCCGCCTAGGGCTAAGCCGAAGAGGACAGGACGGCCCAGAGCAACCAGGTCGGCACCTTGGGCTAGGGCCTTGAAGATGTGTTCACCGCGGCGGACACCTGAGTCGAAGACAATTGGCACCCGGCCAGCAACCGCATCAGCAACTTCGGCTAAGCATTCAAAGGAGCCTGGTGCTTCGTCTAATTGGCGGCCACCGTGTGTGGATACCCAAACACCGTCAGCCCCTGCTCCGATGGCCACATTGGCATCCTCAGCTGTTTGCAGACCTTTAACAAAGACAGGGAGGTCTGTGTTTTTCTTGATAAATTCCACATCACGTGGCGTAATCTTCTGCTTGGACTGGCCATAGATGTTGTTGAGGGACATATTCTCCCCAGTGCCGCTTAGGTAGCGGGAAACAATTGGCATACCAAAGGGATAAACAAATTCATTCTTGTCATCGCGGTCCCGGTTACCAGAAATCGTGGCATCAGCTGTTAGAATAATAGCGGAGGCACCATCTGCCTTAGCCTCGTTTAAGATATTGATATTTAATTCATCATCTTTAGACATATAAATTTGGAACCAGCGTGGGTTACCTTGGAGCCCTTCATCGATCTCTTGGAAGCTTGCGCCAGAATAAGCAGAAATGGACATAATGGATCCACCAAATTCAGAAATTCCCTTGGCTGTCCCAGCTTCTTTACTTTCGTGGGCTAGACCGTGGGCAGCGATAGGCGCCATGATGAAAGGTACTTTAAGTTTTTGGCCAAAAATTTCAGTTTCTGTCTCTGGGAATTCCACATCGGCCAAGACACGAGGAAGGATGCCTTGCGATTTAAAGCATTGAACATTGCGTTTTAAGGTGAATTCTTCCCCAGAACCACCGGCTAGGTAGTCAAAGCCTCCCTTAGGCATGACTTCTTTAGCTAAATCTTCTAATTCAATCGTATTGTAAATAGTTAAATCTTTCACCTCAGAAGGTGCTTTGTATTCGGCTGACATAATTTTTCTCCTTTTCTTTGAATAATGAAAGCTTAATGAAAACACTTTCTTTATACTTCTAAATTAACATAAAAGCCTTAAATTAAAAAATAAAACGCTTACTTTTTAATAAAAAATTATCGCTGTGAAATATAGACTATAGGTATAGATTGAAAGATTCAGTTTTAGGACTCAAGATTTAGTTTGACGTGTAGGGATTTGTTGACCTGCGACTTGCTTGTGTTAACTTTCGAATACAGATCTTGTTCGCAAGTTGGCCCCCTGCTAGGCAAGCTGCCTAGCCTCCTCATAATGTAAACAAGCTAGCAAGGGCCCTTGCTAGCTTGTTGATTCTTATTTTATATTTTCAAGATTGATACTGCATGTATCCAAAGCTAAGCGCCAAGTCTCACACCCTCCAGTCGGGTTTGCAAAGGCAGAAAGGAAGTGACTTCAGCAAAAGAGACCGATCGACTGAAGCCGCTCTTGTCTCTTTTGCCTCCAGTCATTCCTTTCTAACCGCCTCTGCTCACACCCTGGTCTAGTCGGGTTCAGTCGCACAGAAGTGGCTCCTCTTCACAATAGGCCTACGAAGTCTTTTTGACTTCTCTGGCCTATTGCTCCAGAGGTCCACTTCTAAACGTGCGTCCTCACACCCTTTCCAGTTGGGCTCGCAGAGGCAGAAGCTTCTCCACTTCACACGAA
>NZ_KV797941.1 GCF_001809535.1 Aerococcus sp. HMSC062A02
TACGGTCCCGACGGGAATTGAACCCGCGATCTCCTGCGTGACAGGCAGGCGTGATAACCCCTACACCACGGGACCATTAAATTTAAATTGCGGAGGCAGGACTCGAACCTGCGACCTCCGGGTTATGAGCCCGACGAGCTGCCAACTGCTCTACTCCGCGATATTAATAAAAGGAGGATAAGGGATTCGAACCCTTGCGTGGTTTGACCCACCTGACGGTTTTCAAGACCGTTCCCTTCAGCCGGACTTGGGTAATCCTCCATAGTTTTAAAGGTATGGACCTTGTAGGACTCGAACCTACGACCCGACGGTTATGAGCCGTCTGCTCTCACCAACTGAGCTAAAGGTCCAAGTCGTTTAAATAATAGCGGCGAAGGGGATCGAACCCATGACCTCCCGGGTATGAACCGGACGCTCTAGCCAGCTGAGCTACGCCGCCAATATAAAATTTCAATGGAGAATAGCGGGATCGAACCGCTGACCTCCT
>NZ_KV797942.1 GCF_001809535.1 Aerococcus sp. HMSC062A02
TATCCCTTTTGCTCCAGAGGTCCACTTCTACCCGTGCGCCCTCACACCCTTTGCAGTCGGGTTCGCAAAGGCAGAAGCTTCTCCACTTCACACGATCGAAACGTGCAAGCGGGGCTTGCCCTTTTTCGTTCGTGCTCCAGTGGTAAGCTTCTAAACGCCTTTGCTCACACCCTTTGATTTAATTCTTTCTTAAGGAGATTTGTGGGTTTTCTTTAAACAATTATAGGGATGTTTTGCTAAAATATAGGGGAGTATGTTCTTAGTAAAGTAATAGTATGTAAATAAGTTTTGTGTAAGGGAGTGGCGAGATGAAGTTATTGATTGTTGATGATGATAAGGATATTGTTGAGTTACTGACGATTTATTCTAAGAATGAGGGCTACCAGGTGGTCCAGGCTTTTGATGGGGATGATGCCCTCAAGCAGATGGTGGATAATCCGGATATTGACTTGATGATCTTGGATATTATGATGCCAGGTAAGGATGGTTTGACCCTCTTGAAGGAGCTCCGGGGACGGAATGTTGAGATTCCCATCCTCTTGTTGTCGGCTAAGTCCAGCGATATGGACAAGATTTCTGGTTTGACGACGGGGGCGGATGACTATGTGACCAAGCCCTTCAATGCCCTAGAAGTCATGGCCCGGGTCAAGTCCCTCTTGCGTCGGGCTAACTTGTCGGATGAGAATAATACCGATACGATTGAGATTGGGCCTTTGACGATTCATAAGAATTCTCATGAGGTGAAGACCATCGATGGCAAGGAGATCCAGCTCACGGCTTTAGAATTTGGGATTCTTTACCTCTTGGCCAGCCATCCGAATGAAGTCTTCAGTGCGGACGAAATTTTTGAACGGGTTTGGCAGCAAGATTCTGTTGTTTCTGCCAAGACGGTGATGGTCCATGTCAGTCACCTGCGCGATAAGATTGGTAAGGCAACCAATGGCGATAAGGTGATTTCAACAGTTTGGGGGGTAGGCTACCGGATTGTCGATCCGACAGCTGACCAAGTCTAGTACCAAGGGATGAAGGGAGGCAAGTGCATGTATCATTCCAAGCGAAGTAAATACCGCGTCTTTCTTGAAGTTTTCTTTGAGGCGGTGGTTTGGACAGCCATTCTTTTGTTGGGGTATTTTGGCATTATGTTCGTTTTGATCTTTGCCTACGATTATTACTATGTCCAGATTATGCAGCAAAATCCCTTCTCCATTATTCTCCAACCCTATTTCCAGCAGAATTTTTTCTTAGGATTCACCCTTTGCTATGTGGTGATTGGTCTGGGGGCAGTCGCTTGGCGGATTTATCGCCGTTATCGGACGGTCCAATTGGGTTATATCTTGGATGAACTGCATTTTATTTCTCAGGGAAACTATGACCACCGGATTTCCAGTAAGCACTTGGATTCGATGAAGCCGGTGGTGTCCTCGATTAACCGCCTGGTGGATAGCACGGTTGAGGCCATGGAGGAAGAGCGCCGAATTGAACAGTCCAAGGATGAGTTGATTGTCAACATGTCCCATGATATCCGGACCCCGCTGACCTCGGTGATCGGCTACTTAGGTCTCTTGGAGAGCGGCCATTACAATGATGAGGAAGAAATGAAGCACTATGCCCATATTGCTTATACCAAGTCCCTGCAATTGCAGCGGATGGTGAATGACCTCTTTGAATACACCAAGATTAGCCAGGTCAATATCCAGCTCAATGTTATGCCCATCAATGTGGTACGGATGCTCCAGCAGATGCTGGTTGAATTTGAGATGGAGGCGGAACAAGCCGGTCGCGAGCTCCGCTTGGATGTCCCAGAAGACCAGGAAATAATTGTCGATGTGGATCCAGAGCAATTGGCCCGGGTTTTCTCTAACCTACTGACCAATGCCTTTAAATATGGTGGCGATGGTGACTATGTCCGTGTGGCGGTCAGCCAGGATGCTAAAGAGACCACTTTTGTCGTCGAAAATGATGGCGACCAGATTCCAGAAGAGGCCTTAGACCGACTTTTCCAACGCTTTTATCGGGTGGATAGCTCACGCTCCCAAGAAAAATCCGGTAGCGGCCTAGGCCTGGCTATTGCAGAAGGGGTTGTCTTCCACCACCACGGCAAGATATGGGCGGAATCGGATAGCCAGAGCACACGTTTTATTTTTAAAATTCCGAATCATTACCAGGAAGAGAGGTTGAATGGATGACTCTTGGAAAGAAGCTGAAAGTTTTTAAAGTGGGGCTCGTTTTGACTTTGTTATGGACGGTTTTCAGCCCGACTCTGGTTCTTGCTGAGGATCGGGGAACGAGCCTGGGGGACTTTTCTAGCCAGCTGGCGAGTCAATTGAACTTGGAAGTTGACCAGGCCGCAGCTATGGACCCAGCGACTGGCCAGGCCCTCTTCCGCTACCAGGATGATGACTTGCACGGGATTGCTTCCTTGACCAAGTTGCTGAGCTTGTATGTGGTTTACGATGCCATCAAGGCTGGTCAATTAGATTTCGATACCAAGATTCCCGTCTCTGAAGGGGTGGCTGAACTCTCCCGCCTCCCCAACTTATCTAATGTCCCTCTGGATGCGTCAACGGACTATTACACTGCCGGCGACCTGATCGATGCCACCTTAATTTATTCAGCTAATTCAGCCATTGTAGCCCTGGCCCAATATGTGGCAGGGGACGAGGCAACTTTTGTGGAACAGATGGGCGATAAGCTGGAGTCTTTAGGGATCACAGATTACAAACTCTACACGGCTTCGGGTTTAGATGGGAAATATCAGACGACCCATGGTGACCAGTACACCAGCCAGGACGAGAACCAGATGCGGGGGATTGACCTCTTGCGGATGACCCAGCACTTATTGGAAGACTATCCTGATATTCTCAAACGCTCGGCGGTTCCTGTTAAAGACTTCCAAGTTAACCCAGAGACGACTTTTCGGATGGTGAATTTCAATGAGTTTCTCCCGGGACTGGCTCATGGACGCGAGGACGTCTTGGGATTGAAGACCGGGACGGAAGACTTAGCTGGAGCCTGTATCCTGATTGTCAGCCGGATCAACGACCGTCCTGTCTTGCTTTTGACCCTGGGAGCGAGCGATAATGAGGCCCGCTACCGGGAAACTAACAAGTTATTGAACGGCCTGCAGGACAATCTAGCTTGGACCCTCCTCCACCAAAAAGGGGAAGTCTTCGCTAGCCGGGACCATGTGGATGTCTACCAAGGACGCCAAGACCAGGTGGACCTGCTCTACCAGGATAATTCAGCTGCCTTCTTGCCCCAAGGAATCGATTGGGCCCAAGAAAAGGTGGAATCTTATAGCGATAATTGGCGGTACACCCCCCAAGGGACCCTGCAGGTGAAGGCTCCGCTTGATCCTAGTCAGGCTGTTAACCAGGTGACCATCCGTCTGCCCTTCCTTGAAGACGTGGAGGGTCAGGATATGGCCTTGACCAATGCCATTGTGCCGAGTGAAGAAGTGGAAGGCCTGAGCCCCATTGTCCGGGTGACACGGCGCATGTCCCAGTTGATTGAATCCTTGGTGGACCAGGTGGAAGACTGGCTCGATACGCAAAGTGCAAAGGCAAATTGACATTTATTGAGAGAAAGATTATAATAGCATTAATAGATAAAAAGTAGGATTGTGACTAGTAAGTGATGGATAAGTTCAAGAGAGTCCGTGGTTGGTGGGAACGGATACTTGTTATCATGGAATCCACACAATCGCTGAGTGCGAGCCCGTAGATGGGTGAAGCATTTCCGGACAGACCGTTAACTGAAGAGTGCAGCAAGCATATAGTGATATGCTGAAGCAGGGTGGTACCGCGCAATAATGCCGAAACAAGCAGCTATTCCGTCCCTTTCTTAATCGAAAGGGTATGGAATAGCTTTTTTATTTTAATTTTTTACATTAATGGAGGAGGAAGACCCATGATTGATATGCGTCAATTACGAAATAATTTTGAAGAAACAGCCCAATTGTTAGAGACTCGCGGGGTGAGCCGGGAAGAGTTGGACCAAGTGATGGCTCTCGATGAAGACCGTCGTAAGCTCTTAGTTCAAGTCGAAGAACAGAAGAAAGTCCGTAACCAAACCTCAGAAGAAATTGCCCAGTTGAAACGGAACAAAGAAGATGCAGATGACAAGATTAAGGCCATGCAGGAACTAGGCGAGGAAATCTCTAAGCTAGACCAAGAAGTCAAAGCGGTTGAAAACAAACGTCATGATATCTTAGCCCGCATTCCGAATTTGCCTGCAGAAGGCGTTCCAGTAGGGGAAGATGAAGACGATAATGAAGAAATCCACCGCAAGGGCGAGCTGCCAAACTTTGACTTCACGCCTAAAGCCCACTATGAAATTGGTGAAGACTTAGGCATCCTTGATTTCGCAGCAGGCGGCAAGGTAGCTGGCTCACGCTTCCTCTACTACCGTGGGATGGGGGCTAAGCTAGAGCGGGCTCTCTACAACTTCATGCTCGACCAACACGCTAAGGAAGGTTATATTGAAACCATCACCCCTTACCTGGCCAATGACCAAGCTATGTACGGGACTGGTCAGTTCCCTAAATTTACTGAAGATGTTTTCCAAATTGAACATGACGACCGCGACTTGACCTTGATCCCAACTGCCGAAGTGACCTTGACCAACTACTATGCAGGAGATATCATTCCAGGTGAAGAATTACCTATTAAGTTCACCGCGATGTCACCTTGCTTCCGTTCAGAAGCGGGTTCTGCAGGCCGGGATACCCGGGGCTTGATCCGTCTCCACCAATTCCACAAGGTTGAAATGGTCAAATTTGCTAAACCAGACCAATCCTTCGATGAACTCGAAAGCATGACCCAAAATGCGGAAAATATTTTAGATATGCTGAAATTACCTTACCGCCGCATCGTTCTCTGTACCGGTGACATGGGCTTCTCAGCTTCTAAGACTTATGATATCGAAGTTTGGATCCCAGCCCAAGATACCTACCGGGAAATTTCATCATGCTCAAACTGCGTAGACTTCCAAGCACGCCGGGCTAAGATCCGCTACCGCGATGAGAACGGTAAACCGCAACTCGCCCATACCTTGAATGGTTCAGGTTTGGCTGTCGGTCGGACCGTAGCAGCAGTCCTTGAAAACTACCAAAATGCGGATGGCTCAGTGACCATCCCAGAAGTACTCGTTCCTTACATGGGTGGCGTAACGAAGATTACTAAAGAGAATGCACTGGGTTAGAAACAAAGTGGAATAATAGATAAGAAGAGGTTGGAGGCAAAAGCCCCAGCCTCTTTTGTCATTTGAGACCTAGAAGTAGGTGAACGACCGAAAAGCTGTTACAATAGAAGTAAGTTAGCAAAGGAAGGTGATGCGATATGGCAGAAAAGAAAGCTATTTTTGCAGGGGGATGTTTTTGGTGTATGGTCCAACCCTTCGACCAATATCCTGGTATTATTTCAGTTGTATCGGGTTATACAGGTGGACATGTGCCCAATCCAACTTATCAGGAAGTCTGCCGGGGCAATACCGGCCACACAGAAGCTGTCGAAATTACTTACGACCCTGAAGTGATTTCATATGAAGACTTACTGAAGATTTACTGGCAACAGACAGACCCAACGGATGCCATGGGTCAATTCGTTGACCGGGGAGATTCTTACCGGCCAGTAATCTTTTATGCGGATGAAGAGCAGAAGCAAGCAGCACTTGATTCAAAAGCGGCACTCGAAGCCAGCGGACGTTTCGACGATCCGATTGTGACTCAGATTGAACCCGCCCAAGCCTTTTATCCAGCAGAAGATTACCACCAAGATTTCTATAAGAAGAATCCCGAACACTACCAACGCTACCGTCGAGGCTCTGACCGCCAAAGCTTTATTGACGAAAATTGGTAGGAGAACGAGTAAAGAGTGACAAAAGCTGCTAGCTGGGCTTTTGTCACTTTTTATTTTTCTAAGTAAAATTAAGAAAAAGACTTTACAAAGATCTAGAAAGGTGATAATATATTTCTTGTCCTCAAAAAGGCCGTAAGCAAAATAAATGTTTTTGAAAAAAAGCCTTGACGAAGATCTGTGAGAAATGCTATACTATAAAAGTTGTTTCTCAAGAAAACAAAAAAAGAATTTGAAAAAGTTCTTGACATTTCGTTCTTGATGAGATATCATTAAATAGTTGTCTCAAAGAGAGACGAGATAGACCTTTGAAAACTGAACAAAGAAG
>NZ_KV797943.1 GCF_001809535.1 Aerococcus sp. HMSC062A02
GCAGTCTTGAAGTGACTTCACCCAATCGGAACGATTGGCTAAAGCCGCTCTTTTCCGTTTGGCCTCTAGTCATTCAAGTCAGGGCGCAACTGCTCACACCCTATTCAATGCAGAAGATGGGAGTCGAACCCACACGTCGTTAGACACTGCCGCCTGAAGACAGCGCGTCTGCCATTCCGCCACTTCTGCTTAATGTATGCTAGCTAATTTCTTATCTAGCAACTCTTTTATTGTACGCCTTTTTTAGGAAAGACGCAAGTCCTGTCAGTATATTTTTCAAAAAAGAAGAGGACCGACTTGGCCCTCTTTTGATCATGATTTTATTTTTCAAAATCAAGATAGGTGTTAAAGGTGTCCCCATGGTCCAGGTCGCCGTACTTGTAACCGCGTTCGAACCAGGCTTGACGCTGCTTGGCTGAGCCGTGGGTGAAGCTGTCAGGCACCACTTGTCCATAGGCGGCTTCCTGGAGGGTATCATCTCCAACGGCATTGGCAGCTTGGAGAGCCTCTTGGATATCGCCACTCTCTAGTAAGCCCTGATTTTCCGCATAGTGGGCCCAGACACCAGCCAAGTAGTCAGCCTGGAGCTCTAGACGAACAGAGAGCTGGTTGGCTTCCGTCTCTCCCGCCGACTGGACAGCTCGCTGGTATTTATCCATAATACCAAGTTCATTTTGGATATGGTGGCCTACCTCATGGGCAAGCACATAGGCCATGGCAAAGTCGCCAGGTGCCTGGTAGCGATTCTTCAATTCCCGGTAGAAAGAAAGGTCGATATACACTGACTGGTCACCCGGACAGTAGAAAGGTCCCGCCTGGGCTGATCCGAAGCCACAGCCCCCAGTTTGCACATGGTCGGTATAAAGGACCAGGGTCGCGGGGTCATAGGACTGACCTTGGCTTTGGAAGAGGTCTGACCAGAAATCTTCGGTCGACCCCAAGACAGCCGACAGGAAATCCTTCTCCTCGCTTGAGGCACCAGCCTGCTGGGTTTCTACCTGCTGGCTGGTCTGGGCTTCTTGATTGCTTGCTTCTTGACCTAGGCCGCCCCCTAAGAAGCTGCCGCCGCCAAATAACATCATCAAAATAATGATAATCACAAGCCATTTCCCACCGCCCCGCCTTGACATCAGGAGCAGGCTTAAAAGGCCACCTAAACCACTGCCGCCTGACCGTGATGGCCGTCCCATACTCTGGCCTCTCCGGTCATCGACGTTCTTACTCCGTCTCAAATCATCCCATTTCATCAGAATCCCCCATCTCTTATGTGCTTAACATGCAAGCCCTTTATTTTACCTTTATTATAGCACGAATCAATCCTAAAAAAGACTAAAAACTACTTGTCATCGCGGCTATAGCGGCGGGCCGCTTCCATATAGGCTTGGATATTTTCTTCTGGCGTATGATAAGGCACACTGCAGCCAGGGCCGAGCAGATAGCCGCCTTCATGGTCAGCAGCTTGGACGTAAGACTGGGCTACCTGGGCTTCTAAATCTTCTGGCTGGCCTTGTAAGAAATATTTCACCGGATCAATGTTTCCAATCAAGCCACAGTCAGGTCCCAAACCTGCCTTTGCCGCTTGGAGGTCAACGGTCTGGTCAGCACTGAAATAGTCAATCCCAGTTCCTGCAATATAGGGCAAGCTCTTGGTACAGTCCCCACAGATATGGAGGGTGACTGATTTACCATAATGGTGGATCCGGTCAACAATTTCTTTGGTATAAGGCTGGCAGAACTTCTCGTATTGCTTAGGACTTAAGAGCGCCCCGGAGGCAACCGGATCGGTGAGCGAAAAGCCAATGGAAGGGTTAGCCGCCGCAAAGTCATCAATAATCTGTAACAGGGCATCCGTTGCAAAGCGCAGGAGCTGGTGGACTTGGTCGGTCTTCTTGCGGGTGGCGCGCAGGAGCTGTTCAGGTGGGTAGAGGCTGGCAGCACTCGTTATCGGACCACTTAATTCATAGTCAATGCGGTAGTCCGGCCCCAATTTCTTCTGGATTATTTCAATGGCCTCGTAGTGCTTCTGCTGATTGGGATCATTGCGGAGACGGAGACTTGCCACATCAAGCTGGTCAATGCCAGCCAAGTCATCCAAGGCATAGGAAACAATGGCATCCGAACTATCTTCAGATGCTTTAAACTGGCTGCCCAAGGCGTGTCCCATTCCATAGAGGCCAAAGTTAACCGAGTAATTATCCGGTGCAAATTTTTCGGCAACGGTAATCTCTTTATAGGCAATATTTTCAGCGGTCATTTCGGATTCGCGGTAGGTCATTCCGGCCAATTTGGCCCCTACTGTTCCGTGGAAGAGCATAATCGGGCGGCGGTCAACCGCTTGACCGGCTTGATAGGCTTGCAGGCGGTCAGCGGATGTCATCATTTCTGTCATTAGAATCACCTTTCTCTTGCTTGTTTATTGGATTGAGCTTATAGATGCCCCCTTGCAAGCTCTCAGTCACAAGTCCCTTAGCGGACCATGTCTCCCTAAAGAGCAGATGGGGAAAATCCTGGGCCGGGGCTAGCTGGGGGCCACGTTCCAGCCAGCCTAAAGCTGCCAAGCCGCGGTAAAGACCCGGAGACAGGTAGAGCTTAGCTCCCCGCGCTTCGACTGAGGGCAAAAGCCTCTCGACTAAGTCCCTCTGCAAGCCCCCAGCGACTTGACCATAGTGGCGGGGGCCTAAGAGCTCTCGGTCCCCAGTTGGATCAGCTAGGGCGAGCACGCTGGCCCCCGCATCAAGAGCAGCTTGGCCTAAACGAGTCAAGCCTTGAACTAAGGGCGCCATCACTGCCTGGTAACTAGCTGGCTGGCGGCGGGCGCATCCTAGCAAATCATTAAAATCATAGAGCTGTTCAGCCAGGGTAAAAGGACCGGTCAGGTTAAAACAAATCTTCTCGCCCCTTTGACTGAGTCGCTGGCAGGCTGCCAAAGACGCGGCTAAGGCATTGTCCGTCAGCGGTAGAGCTCCCAGCGGTCCATGGTCTAGCTGGCGCTTGCTTTGGGGATCTAAGCGGTCTCCCAGGTAACGGTCATGGTAGACCTGGATGCCATATGCCTCGGCTTCCAGGGAATGGTTAAGAGGCAGAAGACAATAGTTCTGCCGGTAGTATTGGCGATATTTTTGAACCAGGGCGGCCAGGCAAGAAGGCCAGTGGTTAATGGTCCTTAAGTCGTCAATGCCAGGTCCCAGGACTTCAACGGGAAAAGGCCGGGCACAGTCCAAGGACCGGGCTGGAAGATAGGGCTGACCTTTGTACAAAGCCATGGCTAGGGCCAATTTTGCGCCGCTTTTTGGGCACAAGACTGGGCAGTTTCCATAAAGGCTTCCACATTGGCCACTGGGGTATCCACAGGCAATTGGCAGCCCGAGCGGATAATAAAGCCTCTTGGATTATCTCCTGCTTTGGCAAAGCAATCTTCCACTGCCCGGCTAACTTCTTCAGGACTGCCTTGGAGGAAACACCGTACCGGGTCAACATTGCCCATCAAAGCAATAGCTTGGCCCACTTTTTCCTTAGCTTGGCCTAGGTCGACGGTTTGGTCAAGGCTGATCATATCCACGCCCGTCTCCACAATGGCTTCAAGGTGGTTGCTGATGTCCCCACAGATGTGCATGCCCACACAGCGGTCATGGATCTTAATGAAGTCTATCATTTCCTTAGTATAGGGAAGGACAAATTCCCGGTATTGTTTGGGGCTAATCAAAGCGCCCGAAGCCACTGGGTCATAGATAAAGAAATTCAAATTCGGCATTTGAACCGCCCGCTCGATAATTTCCTTCACCCGGTCGGTCACAAAGCGCAAGAGGCGGTGGAGCCCTTCCTTATCTTTACGCGTCGCTCGCAGCATCTTCTCGGCGGGATAGATGCCCGACGCAAGGGTAAACGGCGCGGAAATACAATAGCAGGGGTGGCATTTTGACCCTACTGCCCCGTCAATCTTATCCAGAGCTTCCAAGTTGATCCGTTGGGAGATATCCCGGTCAAAACTTGTTGCTTCAACCTTCAATTGGTCCACTTGGTCTAAGCTATTGAGGGCATGATCAGCTACAGAAGGCGCGGACTCACGCGGGCTCTTAATCTTAGAGCGGTGGCGTATAGCAAAGTTAACCGAAGTATAGCTCACAGACAGGGCATCTAAAGCAAATTCACGGTAGATAGTGAGCTCACGTTTGGCCAATTTATCCGCCGTATTAAAACTCTCCCGGTAATTCATCCCTGCTAATTTAGCGGCAAAGCCAGCGTGGCAGAGGGTAATTGGGAGCCGGTCGAGGCTTTCGCCAGCCTTTAGGGCCTGCCAATGTTGATTTGCTGTCATTTCTTTCATCATAATCTCCTCTACTTTCTTGTTAATTTTGGAAAAAGTGACGCCCGGGCGAAGACACGGTCATAGTCTTCTAAACGGGATAATTCAATATAATTAATCCGCCGGGCGAGCGCTTCTAAGCCCCGGGCGGCTTCTTGGTCCATCAGGTAAAGATAGGCCCCACTATGGGACGAGTTGCCAATATATGACAGTCGCCCAGCAAAGCCTTCCGGTAAAAGACCCGTCTTGATCAGACTAGCCTCCGCCAAATGCCGCCCAAATTGCCCAGCCACAAGGACTTGGTCGATCTGCTCAGCCTCTAGCTGGCTTGCTTTTAAGAGGACTTCCACCCCTGAACGGATGGCTCCCTTGGCCAGTTGAACCTGTCGGATATCGTGCTGGGTCAGGCTAACTTGGGGAGCCACTTGGAGGGAGCGTTTGCCTTGGTCATCGACTTTGAGATAAGGTCGGCGGCAATCTTCTGGGGCTAAAGACTCCGGATCAATAATCCGACCCCGGTAGCTGATCAGACCTGCCCGCAAGCCTTCCCGGATCAGAGCGAGGACGCCGCTGCCGCATAAACCTTGGGGATCTTCTCCGCCAATCACTTGGAGGTCAAATTGGCCATCCTGCCATAAACATTCCTCAACTGCTCCTGCAGCCGCCTTCATGCCAGATGAAATCATCATCCCTTCTAAGGCCGGACCGGCGGCACAGGAACAAGACACATAGCGGTCCCCATCTTGGACTAACATCTCTCCGTTGGTCCCGATATCAATCAAAAGCCGGCGCTTGCCAAGCTCACTAAAGCCAGCCGCATAGGCCCCAGCGACCACGTCCGACCCAATATAGGCCGAAACTGCCGGCAGGGTCATGACCTGGGCCGAGCTAGGAATTTTTCTCAGACCGAATGCTTTAGCAGAGAGCTGCTGACCGGAACGAAAGACAGGCAGATAGGGCGACTGGCCCAGTGGACGTGGATCGATGCCCAAAGCTAGGTGGGTCATAACGGTGTTGCCGGCCAAACTGAGGCCATAAACCGCACTTTCTAGGCAATCCGCATCCTGGCAGAGCTCATCGATTAAGCTTTGGATGGCCCGTCTAATGGCTTGTTGGAGTTGCTTCAGACCGCGCCCCCCTTCCGTCATGACATAAGAAATTCGGCTCAAGACATCCGCCCCCTGTTGGATTTGCGGGTTGAGGGCAGAGGCCTGGCTGACATCCTCCCCGGTCTCTAAGTCGATGAGGCTAGCAGCTAGGGTAGTCGTCCCGATATCCACAGCCAAGCCATAAATCCGACCATCTGCCAGTTGAGGCTCTAAGGCTAGGACTTGATCATCACAGATAATGGCCCGGTAAGTCTGATCGCGCTGGATTTCAAGCCCCTGCCAGACTTGCGCAGGGAAGGATGGAACGTCCAGCTCTTGCACCAGGCGGGTCTCTAAGTCCGTCCCTGCTTGAAGCAAATCTCGATCCAATTTAAAACTGACTTGGCGCCAGCGTTTAGGCCCAGCCAGAGCGGGACGGTCTCCCGTGACTAAAATCCGGTGGTCCCTTTCCATATTAAGAAAAGCCAGGCGCAAATCGGACTGGGGGCGTGCCCGGCAGGCTAGGGGATACTGGCCCGCCAAAGCCTGGTAAGCTTCAGCCGACAGCTCACCTTCCAAGAGCTTAAAACGACATTTCCCACAAGTCCCTTTGCCCCCACAATCGCCAGGAACAGGCAGACCGGCTTCGACCAAACAGGCGTAGAGACTTTTCCCTGACGCTGGATCATAGTCTACCACCTGGTCCCAAGCTTGAACCTGAATCTTCATTACCAGTTCCCTCCTAATCCTCGCTTTCTCCAACTAAACGTTTGGCCAATTCAACGGCTTCAATGGCATCTTCAGAATAACCATCCGCCCCAATCTCATCGCAATAATACTGAGAAACCGCCCCGCCACCAATCATTACCTTGAATTGGTCACGAATGCCCCGCTCTTCCAAGCGCTCAATTAGGGTCTTCATCCCTGTCATGGTCGTTGTCATCAGGGCTGAGAGGCCAATCAGTTCAGCATCTTCCTCGATAGCCCGGTCGATAAAATCATCCAGGGGGACATCGCGCCCCATGTCAATCACTTCAAATCCGCCCACCTCGAGCATGACCTTGACCAGATTCTTACCGATATCGTGAGTATCCCCTTCTACAGTTCCTAAGACAATTTTATGGCGGGCCTGGCCGCCCTCTTCCTTGCGTTCTAACAAGAGGGGCTTAAAGATAGCCATGGCTTCATTTAGGGCATCCGAACAGATCAGGACATCGGTCACATAGTACTCTTCTTCAGCGAAGAGGACGCCAGCCCGGCTCATCCCATCTACTAAGCCTTCCATGATGGCATCCTGAACATCATAACCAGCTTGGACATACTCCTCAGCTGTATCGATAATCTCTTCATCCTCCATCTCAAAGACCATATCCGACAATTCTTGGATTAATTCTTCTTTTGAACGCATGATCGCTCCCCCTTTATTTCGTCTTCTCTACTATAACACGTTATCGCTTTCACTTGTAAGCTTTTTCATTATTTGCTGATAAGCCCGTCCAAAGAAAAAGAAGCTAGAACAAAAGCCTAACTTCTTAAATCAATTGTATTTGTGAGCATCCCTTGCCCTTTTTAATTTTGCCTTAAAAAGTCAAGCTCAACCTTCCACTCCTACTCAAAAGATAATCGCTATCTTTTTATCAACTAATAATATTAAAGGTCCTAGGAGTCTTCTTTACCAAACACTAATCCTCCATAGCTTCTGGGACATAGAATTGAATATGTTGGGGGAGGACTTTTATTTGAGCAGGGAGCTTAGGTCCCATATCCCCATCCAAATCGAGCTGGATGTCTTCTTTGTCGGAGCAGGTAATGGAAAGTTCCCGGCAAGTGAAGGCGGTGATGTTTTCATTCTCATTCAATTGACCAAAGACCATATCCTTGAGAGCCGACAATTTAGCCCCCAAACCTTCATCCGTCACAATTACGACATCGAATTCCCCATCCTGGAGGCTGACCCTCTTCTTAGAGAAGCGCAAGTTGCCGACCTGGTTGGTTAAGAGCACAAAGACATGGCTAGCTTTGCCTTCAAAAGATTCCGTATCCGATTTGATTTGAAGCTCGTGGACTTGGTCATTAGGCAGCGCTTTTACAATATTTTTGGCATAAGCGAGGGTCCCCAAGCGTTCCTTCTCTTCTGAACTCGTAGAGGTCGTCGCATCAATCATCTCGCCAAAGCAAGCGTAATAGCTAAAATAGGTATCATTACACTTGCCGATATCGACAGCTCGGATTTCTTCCAAGTTAATCTGTTCGATACTCTCTTCAATATCGTTGGACATGTTAAAGAGCTGGGCATAGGTATTGTTGGTTCCACCTGGTAGGAAACCCATCTTGGGCCGGTGGTCTTGTTCAGCGATGCCATTGACCACCTCATTAATGGTCCCATCCCCACCGATCACATAAACACTATCATAGCCTTCTTCACAAGCCTGGCGGGCAAAATCTGTCGCATCCCCATCCCCCTCTGTCTCCATAAGCTCTACTTGGTCAAAGTGAGGGGCCAAGTTCTCTTTCAATTGTTGGGCATAAGAAGCCCCTTGGTTATCACCTGATGTGGGGTTCACAATAATCATCAAGTTCTTCATAAAAGTCTTCCTTTCACATAATTTCTTTTTAGCCTTATTATCGCCTGTTTAAATCAAAAAAGCTAGATTGAAGCCTTGGCTAAGCCTTAATAAGTCTTAAAGAAAAAAGGACAAGCCCTAGCTCGTCCTTTGACTCCTTATTTCTTATCAGCATAAGCTCCAAAGTTCACATCTTCCATCTGATCAGCTAAGCGAACTGCATCGCCAATTTGACAAGCGATACGGTGGTGGGCCATGGTATGGACACGGACAACTTCAATCCCTTGCCGAGCCGCAATGGTAGATAGGGCGGCTGAAGCTTCATCCCGGTTTTCAAAGCCTTGCTCAGTCGACACATCCACATTATAGCCGGCTTCTTCCACCATATTCTGGATGAAGCGTTTGCGGGAAACACCCAAGAAGATCCAATAGCCCTTATCATGGAGGAGGCCCATCTTTTGAATCAAGCTGAGATTTTCCCGCTTGGTCAAACCAAAACCAATACCAGGGTCCAACATGATCCGGTCATCATCAATTCCCGCTTCATGCGCGCGTTCTAAGCTCTTGTCCAAGTATGCCATCATGACGTCTTCAATTGGCATCTCCTTGAAGGCTGCTTTTTCTTCATCTGTAAAGACACTTTGATCCCCGAACTCTGGGAATTTCTGCGAGCCAGGGTGGTCTGGGCGCGCTGTGACAGGGTTAAACATAAGGATCGCCCCTGCCTGGGACTGGCCAACTACTTGGGCCATGCGCGGATCGCCCAAGAAACCGGTAATGTCATTGATGATATCGATGCCAGCTTCAATCGCCGCTTCAGCGACATCCGCCTTCCAAGTGTCCAGAGAAAGCGGGACATCCGTCACTTCCTTGAGGGCCTTGATCACAGGAACCACCCGATTGATCTCTTCTTCAATCGCAACATAGGTACTACCAGGACGGGTCGATTCCCCTCCGATATCGATCATCCCCGCTCCCTCCTTGATCAATTTCTGTGCCTGGGCGACGGCCTTATCAACGCTATTGTACTGGCCACCATCTGAGAAGGAGTCAGGCGTGACATTGACAATGCCACACAGGATAGTTGGTTCTTGGTCGTTGCTTAGTGTCTTATCATGGTAATGAAAATGGCTAGATCGCATATCAGCTACTCCTCTTCTATTAATTAATGCGCTTTAATGTACTTCACGAGACGACCTTTGCCTTCCTCATCGATCGCAAGGAGGGCAGCATCGCCCTTGTCAAAATCTTTGGAAGAACCCCCAAAACGACGAAGCCAAGTACTTACATAAGGTTCATGGGCGACAAGGACCAAGGCCTGCCCCTCTTGCATCCGGTCCTGAATGACCGTTTCGCCCCCGAGATCTGAACTATCCGCAATCTCTAAATTAGGAGTTTGGGCAAGGGCTTCTTGGAAGGCTTGAGCAGTTTGCTGAGCCCGGCTGAGGGGGGAGGATAGGATTTGAATGTTAAAGGGGCTCAAGCGGTCTTCAAATTCCTGGTAGCGGTCCTTTAAGTAAGCCGCTTCCTCCGCCAATAAGGGCGGATCAGCAGGATTCGCCTCATAATCGGGTCTACCGTGACGGATGATCAGCAAGTAATGAGCAATGGCTTGGTCTTTAGCTTGGCCTTTTCCTGTCGCACTTGCTTTGCTTTCTTCAGGGGCCAAAAAAGATTTCAATGATTGAAAGAATGACATAAATTAGCTCCTTTAGTTGGGTTCGCAGTTGCAGTCTTGAAGTGACTTCAGCCAATCGGAACGATCGGCTAAAGCCGCTCTTTTCCGTTTGGGCTCCAGTCATTCAAGTCTGGGCGCAACTGCTCACACCCTGGGTTAGTTGGGTTCGACTTGGCAGACTCGGAGTGATTTCACAATTAAGAAATGAGCAGATACTTCGCTCTTATTCTTAATTGCTCCAATCATCCTAGTCTGACCGCCAAGTCTCACACCCTGGTTAGTTGGGTTTGGTCTGGCAGCTTTCGTGTCACTTCACAAGTCGC
>NZ_KV797944.1:0-2948 GCF_001809535.1 Aerococcus sp. HMSC062A02
GGGAACGACCGGCTGGAGCCGCTCTTATCCCTTTCGCCTCCAGTCATTCCTTTCTGAACGCCTTTGCTCACACCCTTTCTTTACAATATTTTTTCGCGGATGAGGCGTTGGCAGATGGGGACTAGGATGAGCATGAAGGCGAGGTTGCCTAGGGCGTGGCCAGTGTCGTATGGGAGGCCAGCTAGGTAGTAGGTCCAGAATGGCATGCCTAGGCCGAAGAGGATGAGCATCATGTAGCTGACAATGAGACCGTAACAATAGCCTGCGACTAGGGACCAGGCGAGGACGGCTAGAGGGTATTTGAAGAGGCCTAGCTTCATTAAGAGGTAGCTGATCAGGACGACCGCCCCATAGGCTAGGATCTGCCCCAGGGTCCAAGGTCCCATACCGAGGATAAGATTGCTGAGGAGCATGATGAGAGTAGCGACAATTAAGCCCCCTGACAGGCCAAAGAGCGGCACGGCCAGGATAACCATATCCGTCACAGGTTGGACATTAGGAACACCACTGACTAAGACCCGTCCCACCACGGCAACCGCTACCCAGAGGCTCAGATTGGTCAAGCGCCGGGTTAATGAGAGCTGCTGAAAATTAGGATAGCGGACCAGGTCCAGGTCTAATTTGGGTATTTTCATTTTTGTTTTTCCTCTTCTACTTTAGAACATATTTTTGATACTTTCAATATTCTTCAATTCGATGCCAATGGTCCCATCCGGATTATTCTTAATCTCCACCACTTCAGGGTCATTGAAAAGCTCAAGGGGAATGGTCAATTCGATGCCATTATCGAATTTAAGTTTTTGCCGCTGCATCTTGGCCGATAACATGTCTGGGCTGGCAGCTTGTTGGTGGATCATTCCCATTTCTTCAGTTTCCCGCAAGTAAGTTTGTTTTTGGCTGATATTGTCGCCGTAGAGCTGGTCAGCCAGTTTGCGGTTATCGAATTCTTGGTCGTCATAAACGGCGTGGTAGAGAATATCCTTAGCCTCTGCCAAGGCTTGGTAGTCTGTTTCATTATAGTGTTTAGCCGTCTTTTCAACGCCTTTTCTTATAATTTTAATGTTTTCATTCATATTGAGATTGGCTTCGATGCCCAAAAAGACTTCGCTCAAATAAGGCATCCGCTCGCCCGTTTCTTCCATCAAATGATTTTTTTCAATCAGGAAGTACTCGCTTGTCGTGGGGCAATAGAGGAACCCCTCATCAATGGCTTGTTTGGCCTTGGGCAGGATGGACCGGTGGACAATTAAATCATTGCGCAAGACCTCCTCATCCGTGGCGACGAAGTGGGTAAAGGATTCATTGTGGTTCAACTTGAACATCCCAACGAAGGGAAAATCATTGAGCACAAGCGATACCCAGAGCAGGTCTGCCGGTGGGATGTCCGGATTTAGGCGTAGGATCTGGAAGAATTTGGAGGTCATGGGTCGGGTCGTTGCTTGGAAGTCCCTAGCCAGGCTCTGGAGATTCTCGTAGATGGGTGCCGTTTCAGGAATCACACCATTCTTCTGCTTTCCTGTTTGCATGACCTGGTTCACCTTGCAGTCGACATAGTGAATAATGGTCTCATCCCGAAAGTCTAAAGCCGCTTGGGAGAGGATGGGTTCACTGGTGTTGACATCGTATATATGGAGGATAGCATCCCGAATTTGAATCATGGTCTTCCCTCTTTCTAGATAAATTACACCCCTTCATTTTAACGAATTTGCAGCTAAAAAGCGAATCAAATTCGCCAGGCTCGAAACAGGACTCTGATCCTATTTTATGCTATGATTAAAATAAAATTAAAGGAGGCCGACGATGTCAATCGAAGCAGTTTTAAATTTTTGGTTTGAAGAATTGGGCCCGAAGAAGTGGTTTAATGGTGGCCAAAGTGTCGACCAAGCTATTGCCGACCGCTTTAGCCAGCTCCACCAGGAAGTCAAAGATGGTGAGCATGCAGATTGGCGGGAAAGCCTTCGCGGACGCTTAGCAGAAATTATTGTCCTGGACCAGTTTTCCAGAAATCTCTATCGGGGAAGCGGCCAAGCCTATGCCCAAGACGATATGGCGCTCGCCCTAGCCCAAGAATGCATCCGGCTGGAAGACCTCTCTTCGCTCAGTCCAGAAGCCCGCTCTTTCATCTACATGCCCTTCATGCACTCCGAATCCCTCGTCATCCACGACCAAGCCATGGAACTCTTCTCCTCAGAAGAAGCCCTAGCCAACAATCTAAAGTATGAAAAAGCCCACTATGAAATCATTGAAAAATACGGCCGCTACCCTTACCGCAACGAGGCACTAGGTCGGAAAAACACACCCGAAGAAGAAGAATATTTGAAACATAATAAGGGTTTCTAAAATACCAAGTAAGATAAGCCCCTCCATTAGATTTTTTCTGATGGAGGGGGTTTCCTATTCTGGGATTTTTTGTGGGGCTACTTGCTAATGAAGACGCTATTTGAAAGTTAGGTCGGTTCTACTTGCTAATAGAGCTCCTATTTGAAAGTTGGCACGGTTCTACTTGTTAATGGAGTCCTCGTTTGAAAGTAGAAGGCCGGCTGCTTACAAATGGAGGTCCCATTTGAAAGCTAGCCCAAGTTTAATAACGAAAATAACCTAGTAAGGAGGCAATCATCCTTACTAGGTTATTTAATATTTTATATTTCTAACCGCGCTACTTCTCACCCTATAGTCAGGTTCGCAAAGGCAGAAAGGAAGTGACTTCAGCAAAGTGGAACGACCGGCTAAAGACGCTCTTATCCTCTTTGCATCCAGTCATTCCTTTCTAAGCGCCTCTGCTCTCACCCTTTGTAGTCGGGCTCGACTTGGCAGGCTTGGAGTGATTTCACAAGTCAGAAACGAGCGAATACTTCGCTCTTATTCTGACTTGCTCCAATCATCCAACTCTAACCGCCAAGTCTCTCACCCTTTATAGTCGGGTTCGGTTGCGCAGAAGTGGCTCCTCT
>NZ_KV797944.1:3048-14149 GCF_001809535.1 Aerococcus sp. HMSC062A02
AGAAGTGGCTCCTCTTCACAAAGATCCGCCGAAGTCTTTCAGACTTCTCTGGATCTTTGCTCCAGAGGTCCACTTCTAACCGCGCTCCCTCTCACCCTTTAACTTAGGGATTATTTCGTTTTTGAGGTAGTCTTTGAATTCGGGACCGGTTTGTTTGTGGCGGAGGGCGTATTGGATGCTGGCTTTGACCATGCCTAGGGGTTCGCCGACTTCGTACCATTCACCGTTAAAAATGAGGCCGTTGACGCCCTGGTCTTGGGCGATTTGGCTGAGGGCATCACTGAGTTCAATTTCCCCTGATAGGGGATTGACTTCTTGGCCTTCTAGGGCGCGGAAGATGCTTTGGTCTAAGACATAGCGGCCACAGATGGCGTACTGGCTGGGGGCTTGGTCCTGAGGCTTTTCAACGACATTCCGGGCTGGCAGCATGCCGTCTTCAGCTTCTTGATCAGGATCTAGGATACCATAAAGTTGGGTCAATTCTTTGTCAATTTCTTGGACTAAGACAGAACTCTTGCCGGTCTTGTTGTAGGCAGCCATCAAGGTTTGAGAAGCTGGTTCTTCGCTCACCAAAATGTTATCACTCAGCATCAAGAGGAAGGGTTCTTCCCCCACAAAGGATTCGGCTAGGGCAACCGCATCGCCAAGGCCCTTAGGATAGTGCTGGCGTTTGAATTGGATGTTCTCTAATGTGGAATCTTGGACCATGGCTAGGAGTTCATCTTTGCCCTTGGCTTCCAAGTTCTCTTCCAGTTCAATATTAGCATCGAAGTGGTCTTCTACCGAGCGTTTGTGACGACCGGTAATCACAAGAATTTCTTCAATGCCAGCTGCTAAGGCTTCTTCAACGACAAATTGAACGGCTGGCTTATCCATAACGGGAATAATTTCCTTGGCCATAGACTTGGTTGCGGGGAGAAAACGGGTCCCTAAACCAGCCACTGGAATAACAGCTTTTCTAATCTTTTTCACTTGCTTGGCTCCTTTCAGCACAGTTTACGGCTCAGTCTCTAACGTGATTTCAAGGCTTCAGCGTAAGCTCGACCATACTTAGGCACATCTCCTGCCCCCATGAAGAGGACAACGGCATTGTGGTAGCCCATGAGTGGTCCCATATCGTCTAAGTTAAGAATTTGCACAGGCTTGGTCACTTTGGCAGCCAGGTCTTCACTGGAGACTTGGTGGGTATCCTGTTCGCGGGCTGAAGCGAAGATCTCACACAAGAAGACTTCATCAGCTTGGTCGAGGGCTTGAGCGAATTCATCCATTAAAGCCAGGGTTCGGCTATAGGTATGGGGCTGGAAGACGGCAATGATTTGCTTATCAGGATAGCGCTGCTTGGCGGCGTCTAGCGTGGCTTTAATTTCTGAGGGATGGTGAGCATAGTCGTCCACCAGGGTCATATCAGCCACTTCCGTCACATTAAAGCGTCGTTTTACGCCCGCAAAGCTTGACAGGGCTTCTTGGACCTTATCTGCTGGAAATTCTTCCAAACAGCAGAAACCAATTACAGCCAGGCTATTGAGGATATTGTGCTCCCCGCAGCCCTTGATCCGAAACTGGCCGTAATGCTCACCTAGAACTTCTACATCAAATTGGCAGCCGGTCGTATCGCGGACCACATGATGGGCGACAATATCATAGTCCCCGTCAATGCCGTAGTAGAGCACATGGTCCTTGTCCGCTAATCGTTGGAGATAAGGGTCATCCCCGTACATGATGGCTTTCTTTTGCACCTGGTTAGCGAACTGGCTATTAGCATCAAAAACCTGTTCAATATTTTGGTAGTAGTCGGGATGGTCGAAATCAATATTGGTAAAGATAGCATAGTCGGGTTCATAGGCGAGGAAGTGTTCCCGGTATTCATCCGCTTCTAGGACAAAGTATTCTGCCTGCTCATCGCCATAACCTGTGCCGTCCCCAATTAGATAAGAGCTGGGAACATTGAGGGAGAGGACATGGGACATGAGCCCAGTGGTTGAGGTCTTGCCGTGCGAGCCGGTAATGGCCACACTGGTATAATTCTTGATAAATTGTCCTAAGAACTTATGGTAGCGGGTAACTTTTAACCCGAGCGCCTCAGCCTTCTTCACCTCAGGATGGTCATCGGGGAAGGCGTTGCCTAGGATAATTTCCATACCTTCATGAATATTATTCGGATCGAAATCTAAGATACGAATATCTGCCGCTTCTAAACCTTGTTGGGTAAAGAAATAGGTCTCCACATCTGAGCCTTGTACCTTATAGCCTGCTCCGTGTAAAACGAGTGCCAGGGCACTCATCCCTGAACCCTTAATTCCTGTGAAGTGATAGATCGTTTCTTTATTCATGGTTATGCTTATCTCCTGTTCCTTGGTGTTTCGAATAATAAGGGGTCTGCTCACTGTCCTCATCGCTCAGGCCAGCAAAGACACTCCCCTTGGCGTAGCGTGGTCGCTCTTGGGCCATAATCGCTTTAAAATCTCGGTTAAGGCCCCCCTGACGTGGCTTGGTCTGGGCCGGCTTCTGTTCACTCGACTTAGCTGGCTGACTAGCTGCCTTACGCGTAGCATTGGCTTTGCTTAGCTGCTGGCTAACCGAATTTGACTGGGCCTTGGTCCTCCCCTGCCGTCGCTTCTTGTCTCGTTCATGGTCATTTTTTTCCGAGCTCTGGACTGCATGTGACTGGGCCTTCTGCTGGATCGAAGGGACTTCCGAGGGGCGAAAAGGCCGCCGGAATTGATAGTTCTCGTAAGCGCGCAAGTCTCGCCGAATCTTCTCATAGCGAGCTTCCCGGTCCTCATCCCGGTAGAGGGCATAGTCTTGCTGGCCCTCATGTTGGCGATTGGGCCGGCGATGATTCGAAGTTGGCCTTTGTAAATTATTGAGCGGCTGTTGGCGGGCCTGGTCGAAGCGGTGCTGGCGTTTAGCTTCCTGTTGATGGCTTTGAGGGGTCCACCAATTCTCATAATTCTGTGGCTGACGATCGCGCTTCTGCTCATTGAGGTCAGACCGCCAGTTCATATAATTTGGAAAGTAGGGTTTCTTCACGTCATCGGCTAAGAGCTTGTCGTCCTTCTTTTGGTAGAAGGGCTGAAAATGCTCTTCACGCTCACGCTTCAACCGTTCATCATTCCATTTCAAGGCTCCCCCTCCTTAGCTTCTTAGGTCTCTTCTAATCGGTCGTTAAACTTGATAGGTCAAGTTCTGAAAATGGTGTTCCAATTGGCACATCGTCTTTAATTTCAATAATGCCTTGGAGCTTATGTTCAGGGTCAACGCCCAATTCATAAGCTGAACACAGCATACCTGAACTCTGCACGCCGCGCAATTCGCTTGGCCAAATCACCAATCCATCTGGCATCACGGCACCCGGCAAGGCCACAACTACCTTCATGTCTTGGTGGACATTGGCTGCCCCACAGACAATCTGATAAGTTTGGTCTTCGCCAACCTGGGTTTCCGTAATATGGAGATGGTCCGAATCCTCATGATCAACGCAGGACTTGACATAGCCCACCACAATCGCTGGGTCATTATTGGTACTGATTGTTTCAAAGCCCTTCTCATAGAGCAATTGATTAAGGGTATCGAGCTGCTCATCGCTCAAACGAACTTGGCCTGAGCCCTCTAATTTAATATAGTCAGAGATGGAATGGAAGTTATAGCCCATGGTATTATCCGTCTCTTTGTTATAAATCCGCGTAATCCCGGCAATAGTTTCCGTTGCAATTTGGTCTTTTTGTAATTGGCCGCGTGTCACCATCAAGACATCGCCGACGCCCTTCGGATTGTAAAAACAGATCCACATGAATAATTTGCTCCTTTTCTTCATTTACTGGCAGCACTTGCTGCCTTGCTTTGGCTTCATCCCTAGATGAAAAAATAGTCTAGTTAATTTCTAAACTAGACAAGCCTTCTCAATATAAAGCATCAGATCATTCCTTTCAAATTATATACTTTTTACCTAAAAAAGGCAACGCCCCTCCATCATAGGCTGGAATTATTCAAGAAATTCGCCAAATTTCAGCTTTCCTAGACTTTCCATCTGTTAGCGTTTTAATTTAAGCTTTTTCTTGCTATAATAGGACTAATAGAAGAGAGGAGTGTTTCTTTTGGTATTTGATTTAAAAGATAATTTAAAAAATAAGGCCTATGCCCTAGCTGGTACCCTATTCGTCTGTGGCGCTGTCATTGGGGCTGTCTCGACTGCCCTCTACATCGATAGCCGGGACAAGAATGAACGGGCCAAAGTAGACGGTCAGAGCGTGATTGAAGAAGTCAAGGCCCTCTTAGCTCAGGATGGCGAGATTGAAGGCTCTTGGATTGAACTCCAACCCCTGAAGAAAGAACGCTACGGCCAAGAACAAGTGCTTTACTTCGGTGGCGTCTCCCGCCAAGAAAAAGGCCACTTAGTCCAATATGAATTCATTGCAGACGCCCAAAGCGGTCAAATCATCGACCTCTACCAAGTTTAAAAACAAAGAAAAGAGTCTGACAAAAGTCGTTCAGGCCTGAACCAGCTCATGCATACTATATCTGTAACTCGCTACGCGTCGAACAGCTATAGCAACTGTCCGCGAACTATTTCCAATCGTTGACCAACGATCGGACATAGTTCGTGAAGTGGATGTCAGGCCTGACTTTTGGAACAGGCTTAAAAAGAAGCAGCAACTTTTGTACCAGCCTCTTCCCGCATCAATAAAAAAGTTCGGCAGTTAAAATGCGCCGAACTTTTTTGTGTTTTATTTAACTTTCATGTTGAGGATAGTAAGCCTCCAAACGATAAATCGGCTGGCCCTTAGCCGCAAACTTCTCCTCATACTCCGTCATGATATTGCCTTCAAAATCACTGGCATGGAGGTCTAACCAAACTTGGCGGAAGGCCATGCCGTATTGGGACATACTGGCCAAGGAATATTCAAAAAGTCCCTGGTTATCCGTCTTGAAGTGGATCTTCCCTTCTGGCTTGAGAACTTCCTGGTACTGGGCTAAGAAATTAGGGCTGGTCAACCGGCGCTTGGTGTGGCGGCGCTTAGGCCAGGGATCAGAGAAATTCAAATAAAGACGGTCTAGGCTGCGGGCTTCAAAAAAGTTGGAAATCTCACGGCCATCTGACCGGATAAAGCGCAGGTTAGGCAAGGCTTGGTCTTCATCCAAGACCTTCTGCAAGGCCATGACAAGGACGTCTGAATACATCTCAATCCCTACATAGTTAATCTCTGGATGGGCCTTGGCCATACCAATCAGGAATTGTCCCTTGCCCGTCCCCACTTCCACGTGGAGGGGCTGGCCCCGGTCAAAGACCTGGTCCCACTTGCCCTGGGCCTGGTCTGGTTCTGGAATCACAATATTAGGGTAATCCTTAATCATATCGATTGCCCAAGGTTTATGTCTTACACGCATAGTGCGCCTCCTTATATCTCTTTCAATCCTAGATCTATTTCTCAAATGCTATCTAAGTAGCTACAAAAGCTAGCCTTATAGCCTCTCTTAATGACAAAAATAAAAGCGGGCCAAGCGCTCTAAAAGAACCTGCCTGCTTCTATTCCGATCTAAAGTTAATACTGGTCTTGGAAATACCGGTTATCGTAAATATGTCTCAATTTTAAAATTGCTTCATTGACATCCACTTGCCGATCCTTGCGGTAGCTTTCCTTAATTAAGAGTAACAGATTAATTAAAGCAAACCACTCGATCCGCAGATAAGAACTTTCATCCACCTGGAGGCCATAGCGCTCCCACCAGCTCTCCCAGTCTTCACTCGGGATATATTGAACAAGAACCTGGGTCAAGTCCGAGATGGGATCCGCAATCCGAACCGATTCCCAGTCGACCAGGTAGAGGCGGTTCTGTTCAGATAGTAAGAAATTCTTACGGTTGAGGTCGCCGTGGCAAACCGTCTTAAGGGATTGCTTAATGAAGGGAGCGGTCTCTTCTAAATAGGTCAAAACCTCATTCAAGAGGCTATGGGAAGCCAAGTGGTGGTGGAGCTGGTCTTCATAGTCAGCGATAAAGTCGCTGCACCCCCATTCCTGGCCCCCAATCTTCACTAGCATCTTATAGAGATGGTCCGAGTGTTGGTAGCGATGGATGAGCTTGATAACCTGGCTTTGGTGCATCTCTTGTTCCGTCAGGGTGTGGCCGCGCAGCCATTCTTGGGCCGAGAAGGTGTCTCCCGTACTGGTCCGTTTTGACCAGATCAAGCGCGGCGTAATTCCCTCCATGGAGAGAGCAGCAAGGAAAGGAGAAGAATTGCGCTTGAGGAAGACACGTTCCTGCTTATGGGTGCCCATGAAGGCCTGGCCCGTATCCCCACCAATCGGATGCAAGGTCCACTCCTTGTCAAATTGATATTCCAATGCTGTTCCCTCCTTTTTCTTTAAGATGATTTTCCTTTCCCAAACAGCGAAAAAGAAAAACTAAAGCATTCATTATTGTAGTCATTATTTTCCATATAGTCAATCATTTCGTTGGATCTTTTAGCTCTTTCTACCGCGCCGACGTCCTGTCTTTTTCTTTTGGAGCCTAGCCGATAAGTAGAAACGGATAAAAAGAAATTCTAAGATGAGACCAGCCACTAGGTAGAAAGCAGCCAGAAGCCCAAAACCTGCTAAGAAGAGAGCCAGACTCAAAGCGAGCACTTGGAATGTGTACACTTGCCAGAGTAAGCTTTGGAAGGCCTGGTGCCCTGCTTCTTCTGCTTCTGGGTAAATCTTCAGCATAGTCTGCCCCTGCTTGAGGCTAGCCAGGGGTAAGAGTTGGAAATGGCTAGCGTAATTTAAGAGGAGGAAGACGAAGAGGCTTAAAGGATGTTTAGGAAGGGTGAAGGCCAGTAAGAGGCTCAGCAGGGTCAAGCGCCGCCAGATAGGAAAGAGGTCCGTCGACCGCCAAAAACTGCGGCTATAGAGATAAGCATGGGCAGAAGGCGCCTTAGTCAAGGGCAGGGTCAAACCATCGAGATAGGCCCGGCGCTTGGTCTGTTTTTTGCCTGCTTTTAAATCGACGAATAAAGACAGGAAGGCAGTCATGGCTTGCTTACTCTGTCCTTCACTCACGAGGAGACTCTGCCAATCCCAGCGGTCGCCCCAAGTCAAATGACCGCCTTGCCAAAGACAGAAAAGAGTCGCCAAGCCCAAGGCCCAAGCAGGATGGTAGGTAAAGGCTAAGAGATAGGTCAGGAGGGGGAATACCAAGCCTAGCCCATTTGCTTGCTTGCCTTGGTCCTGGAAGCCACGGATTGCCCTCATCAGACTCGCCGCCTTCAAAAGCACAAAGCTTGCGCCGAGAGCTAAGACTTCCCAGCCTGTCCACTGCTGGCCCCATTTAAGATAAGGCCAAGCGACTAGGCAGACCAGGGGTGCCAGCAAAGCTTGTTTAAGAAGTGAGGACTTGAACGCTTCTTTAAAATAATACCGCCATTCCCTTTCTAGGGGCAGGAGAAATTGGATATCCGCCTCCTTTAGATAGGTCCTAACCCCCCCTGCCCAAGTCAGCAGGGTAAAGGCTAGGACCAGGATGCCATCTGCGACTGGATCCCTGCCTTGGAGTTGGTGGACCCAGGTTGAATAATTGAGTGAGAGGGCCCCAACAAGGAACATCAGGGCAATGACAAAGTGGTCATTAAAGATATAGCGACTGTAGTGGAGAAAATCTTGAAAGGCTTTTTCTTGACGTTTTTTGAAGAGTTCTTTCAAATTTAACCCTCCCTTGCCAGTTGGATATAGAGTTCTTCCAGGCTTGCCTCTTCTTGGCCGAAGACCTGGCGGATGTCTTCCAAGCTCCCCTGGGCGCGCAAATAGCCCTCATGGAGGAAGAGGAAGCGGTCGCAATAAGATTCTGCATTGGCGAGAACGTGGGTAGACATCAAGACCATGGCCCCAGCTTCCCGCTTGGCCTCCAGGATTTGGATAAAGTCATGGGTAGCTAAGGGGTCCAAGCCCAGGAAGGGTTCATCAATAATATAGAGGTCAGCTTCAACCATCATGGCACAGACAATCATCAATTTCTGCCGCATGCCCTTAGAGAAATGCTTGGGCATCCAATCGAGTTTCTCATCCAGGCGGAAAGTCTTCAACATGGGTATGGCTCGGTCTAGAATTTCCCCCTTTTCGATCTGGTAGGCGAGGCCAATCATATTCAGGTGTTCGCGCAGGGTCAGCTCATCATAAATCATCGGCATCTCCGGAATATAGGTGAAAGCCTGGCGATAAGCCCGGTTATCTTCTTCCAAAGTCTGGCCATTAAGACGGATTTCTCCGCTCTGAGCTTTAAGTAGGCCGATAATATGCTTGATCAGAGTCGATTTGCCTGCCCCGTTCAAGCCAATCAGGCCGATAATCTCCCCCGCTTGGATATCAAAACTTATATTATGGATGACGGGCCGGTTGAGATAACCGCCTGTCAGCTGCTTGACACTGAGACTCATTCTTGTCGTCCTCTCCTCTTTTTTCAATTTAAGTCTAGTTTATCAAAGTTTGCTAGTGAATTTAACTTTAAAGTTTAAAATTTTAGCTAAGACAGGGGCCTTGCTGGGTCGCGCTTCAATTGTCCCATTCCCTAGATTATGCTAAAATGAGCCTAGTATACGAATTAACAATTGAAAGTGGTGGATCAAATGACTGATTGTATCTTTTGTAAGTTAGCCAATGGGGAAATCCCGACCAATATCGTCTATGAAGATGAAGTTGTGACTGCCTTCTTGGACACTAGCCAAGTAACGGAAGGTCATACCCTCATTGTGCCTAAGAAGCACCTTAAGGATATCTATGACTATGACATCAAGGATTCTGGCGCTATCTTCCGTCGTATTCCGATTGTTGTCCAAGCCCTTCAAGCTGCCTTGCCAGATATGCAGGGGGTCAATATCCTCAATAACAATGGAGAAGTCGCTTACCAAAGTGTCTTCCACTCCCATATCCATCTGATCCCTCGCTATAGCCGCGATGGCGATGACTTCAAAGTTGTCATGCCGGATAATGGTGACCAATACACGGACGAAGACCTCGCTAAACTCGCCCAACGCATCCATGAAAAGGTTGAGGTGTAGGATGGCCATGAGTTTTTTTAAAGGTTTATTGACCGGTGCTCTTCTGGGCGGTGTCACAGCCCTGCTCAAAAACCCTAATACTGGTGAAGAGAACCGACGCAAGTTACGCGCCTACAGCCAAGATATTACCGCGGCTTCCCGGAAGCTGGAAGGCAGTCTAGCCGAAACTCAGATTGCCCTGTCAGACCTAGCTAACCAAGGTTTGTCGACGGCTAAAGTCGCTCGTGATGACCTCAGTGAAGCCATTCGTGACTTCCAAACCTCTACCCTTCCCCATCGCAATGCCATCCAGGAGAAACTTGCCAAGATCAATGCGGACCTTGAACAGACCCAAATGAGCCTAGAAGACCTAGAAGAAAGACTCCAAGCTGATAAAGAGTAAATTTCTTTAAAGGATCCTAGAATACTGCTCAGCATGAGTCGACTTATGTTATATTTAAGCTACAAAAAAAGAATTTTGATCAAGGAGTCATCGCATGAATTGGAATAAAAAATTAAGCTTAGGCGCCCTTACTTGCGCCGCAGTCCTCAGCCTCGCCGCTTGCTCCAGCCAGAATGAAGCAGGCCAGAATGTTATTGCCAAAGGTGAAGGCATCGAGGTAACGGAAGATGAATTAGTTAAAGAACTTAAGGCTTCAGCCGGCAATGCCGCTGTCCAACAATTGGTTTTCGGCGAAATCTTTGAAAATGAACTAGGCAAGGACCGGGTTAAAGAAATCGAAGATGAAGTGGACGCCGATACGGTCAAACTCGTGGCCCAGTATGGCAATGAGGACAAGTTCAAAGAAGTCGTTGCCGCTAATGGCTATAGCAGTGTGGATGAATACAAGAAAGCCCTCCGCTACTTCAAGCTATTAACAGAAACCATTTCTAAGAATATCAATGTTTCTGACGACGAAGTGAAGAAAGCCTATGAAAACTACGAAGCCCCTCGTAAGGTCTCCCACATCCTGGTCAAGGACGAAGACAAGGCTAAAGACCTGATTAAACAAATTAATGAGGGCGGCGACTTCGCCAAATTAGCAGAAGAGAATTCTGAAGACAAGGGCTCAGCCAAAGAAGGCGGTAGCCTGGGAGAAGTCACTAAGGGTATGATGGTTAAAGAATTCGAAGAGCCTGCCTTCAAGCTCAAGGCCGGTGAAATGACCCAAGAACCTGTCAAAAGTCAATACGGCTGGCACATTATCAAGGTAGACGAAGTTGGCAACAAGGGATCTTTCGAAGAGGAGAAGGAGAAACTTGAAAAACAACTCCGTAAAGAAAAGATGGATGACCCTAAACAAGTCCAACAAGTGCTTAAAGATGTCTTGGATAAATACCAAGTGAAAATTACTGACAAGGACTTCAAGAATGCTCTAGACACCTTCCAAACTTCGAATGACCAAGAAGCCGCTAAAAAACAGGCTGAAGCTGAAGAAGCTAGCGAAGAAAGCAAGTAACTCTATATATAAAAAATATAATCTAGCTAAAAGCCAGGAAAACAAGCTCATTGAGCTAGTTCTCCTGGCTTTTTTGCTTGGAATGATGACCTCGCACTTTCTAATGAGGGGGATTCTACTCATATACCTTGGCAAGTTGCTTATAGCGTTGGTATTAGCAACTAGGATATTGGCAACTTGCGAATGGCGCCGCTGTTTGCGAGTAAGACATCGGCTACTTGCTAATGATGGCCCCGTCTGCGAGTTAAGCAGAGTCTAGTTTCAAATAAGGATCCCGTTAGCAAGTAGGACAAGGGCTACTTGCAAATAAAGGCCCCGTTTGTGACTTGCCGATCAGGAACTCTCAATTGATCCCTCAATTCACAACTTGCTCATTTAAATTCCCTTCTTTTCCAAGAATGAAAACACTCTAGCCCGGCTGTACTGCGCCGAGCTAGAATGTTAGTCAATTATTTATGTATTATGAGCTTTTGCTCACATCCTAGTTGGATTCGGGCTGGCAGCTTTCCTGTCACTTCACAAGTCTCCGCCGCAGTCCTACAGACTGCTCTGGCGACTTGCTCCAGTGAAGGAAAGCTAAACGCCAGCCCTCTCACCCTGTATAGTCGGGTTCGGTCGCGCAGAAGTGGCTCCT
>NZ_KV797944.1:14249-32304 GCF_001809535.1 Aerococcus sp. HMSC062A02
TTCGCAGTTGCAGACTTGAAGTGACTTCACCCAACCGGAACGAACGGCTGGGGCCGCTCTTTTCCGTTTGGGCTCCAGTCATTCAAGTCTGGGCGCAACTGCTCACACCCTGGGTTAGTTGGGTTCGACTTGGCAGACTCGGAGTGATTTCGCAAGTCAGAAACGAGCGAATGCTTCGCTCTTATTCTGACTTGCTCCAATCATCCGAGTCTAAACGCCAAGTCTCACACCCTGTTATCCCCAGACTTCTTTTGCGATGGAGTGGACGAGGGCGAGTTTTTCCCATTGTTGGTCTTCTGTTAGGCTGTTGCCTTCTTCTGTTGAGGAGAAGCCGCATTGGGGGCTGAGGCAGAGATTGTCTAATGGAATATATTTAGCTGCTTCGTGGATGCGCTTGATGACCGCTTCCCGGTCTTCTAATTCCCCTGTCTTCGAGGTGATTAGACCGAGGACGACTAAGCGGTCATCACCCACCTTAGCTAGGGGTTCGAAGCCACCAGCCCGGTCTGAGTCGTATTCCAGGTAATAGGCTTGGGCGTGTTCCTTAGCGAAGAGTTCGTCTGCTACGGAATCATAGCCACCTTGGCCAAACCAGTGTGACCGGTAGTTGCCCCGGCAAACGTGGCTAGTGATAGTTAGGCCTTCAGGTGCTCCGTCGATCGCCAGGTTATTGACATAGCGATAGAGGCCTGCTAAATAGGCTTTTTCATCAGCCTTAGCCTGACGTTCGTCTTCTGGATAGTCTTCGAGATGAATATCCACCAAGCGTCCCCAGGTGCAGTCATCGAACTGGATCACTTTAGCGCCTTCAGCTGCGAAATCTTCTAAGACATCGATATAAGCCTTGGCGATGGCTTGGGCTAATTCGCGGTGCTCATCTTCTCCATAGAAAGCTTGGGTGGTCTCTTGGTTGTGTGGTTTAAGTAATTCTTGTAACAATTGGGCAGGTGCTGGAACTGTCTGCTTCACTTCACGGTCGGTCGACTTATGGTCGCGGACGAATTTGAAGTCTTCCACAAAAGGATGCTTATGGCCATCTAATTCGCGGCTCGTTAGGGAAGCAGTTTCTGCCCGGGTCTTCATGTCGTGGAATTGGCCACCTTCATCGATAAAGCGCTTTTCAATCCCATTTAAGCCCCACATGAAGTCGTAGTGCCACCAGCTGCGGCGGAATTCACCGTCGGAAACAGCTTGTAAGCCTGCTTCTTCTTGTTTATGGATTAATTTGATAATTTCTTCATCTTCAACCTGACGTAAAGCCTGGCCATCAATTTCTCCTGCTTCATAGGCTTTGCGTGCTTCTTTTAATCGAGCTGGGCGCAAAAAGCTCCCCACGGTGTCAAAGCGATAGGGTTGTTGTTGACGTTTTGTAAATTCTCCCATTTTGAATCCTCCATTTTTGTTCGTTAGAACCGATCAAGTGCTTCAATATAAATTCTAGTATACGGCTAATTGGACCGATTTAAAAGCTATCTCTCGATACAGCTTATAGAACAAGTGTGTTCGCTTTTATTGATCACTTAAGCGGTCATAGCTCTTTACTTGACGAACTTGGTAGTGGGCCAGGATATCGTTGAGATCAGACAGGTCGGAAATGAAATTAATCCGCTCATAGTCCTCCTGGGCCAGAAATCCTGCCTGGCACATATTCATGAAAAGCTCCTGCATGGGCCGGTAATAGGCAGCTACATTTATAAAGACGCAAGGCCGGTCCGATTGGCCTAAACGAGCTAGAGAAATGGCTTCCGAAATTTCTTCTAGGGTCCCTGGTCCACCAGGTAGGGCCAGGCAAGCATCGGATAGATCAAGCATCCGCGTCTTCCGCTCGGCCATGGTGTCCACAATTTCTAATTGCGTGAGGCCTTGGTGGGCAATTTCATGGTCCTTAAGAAAGGCTGGCATCACGCCATAGACCTCTCCTCCCTGGGCCAGGACCTCATCTGCTAAGATCCCCATGAGCCCTGTCCGGCCGCCACCATAAACTAAGCGGTGGCCAGATTGGGCGATCCATTGCCCCAGTTCACGTGCAGCCTCTGCATAGATGGGATCTTTCCCAGGATTGGCCCCACAATAAACAAGTATATCCATTGATTATCACTTCTTTCTCTTAGAAGAAAACAGACCCAGCACCCCTTCAACAGGGACTTAACTGGGTCCTCTTTTCTGTTTATTTGTTTTAATTTATTAAAATCGCTGACCAAGGTCAATCAAATATACTAAGCTAGCAAGGCTGCTGACGGAGCCTTGAACTTCATCTCTGGCCAGCATACGATATCTGTAATCTCACGCTGTTCGAACAGCTATCGCATAAGTCGCTTCGCTCCAAGAGCTGAAGCTGCTCGAGCCGGTGCCATACTTTAGCCGTTGGAGCGCTAGCGACTTACGGAAAAAGTACAAGACGGCTTTAGCCAGTGTTGATCCTCTGAATATTCAACGCTCAAATTCAAAAGCGGAACGGATGCTCATCAGCACATTGCTTAGTCTTGGTCTAACTTAGGCCGGTAGAAGGGCCGGCCGTCCATACCCGGAATATAGGCCGAGAATTCACCCGGAGCGGTCTTCTCCAGAGCGGCGCTAACCATGTACATGGAAGCATCCAAGTCATCAATGCGGTGGAGAACTTCCGCTTCTAAGACATGGGGTGTCACAGGACTCCCGTATTCCTTCTTACCGTGGTGGGCGAGGACCATATGCTTCAAGAGCATGAGCTCTTCGCTAGTCTGGTCTAAGCCGAGTGCCTGGATGGCTAAGCTCAATTTCTCTGCCACTAAGGAGATATGACCTAAGAGATTGCCTTGGACCGTATAATTACCGCTGAGCGGATCGGAGAGCTCGCTCGTTTTGGCGATATCATGGAGGATAACGCCGGCATAGAGGAGGTCCGCATTGAGAATAGGATAGAGCTTCTGGATAGCCTTGGCCAGGGCCAGCATGGAAACCGTATGATAGGCCAATCCCCCGACAAAGGCGTGGTGGTGCTTCTTCGCGGCTGGATAATAGTAGAAGTCATCCCCTACTTCATCGAGGATATAACGAACCACTTGTTGAATCTCCGACAGCTGGAAGTCAGCCAGCGTTTCTTCGATTTCTTTTTGCATCTCTTCCTTAGTCATAGGCCCTTCTGGCATATAGAGCAAGGGGTCATTGGGTTCGTGCTGGTCGGCCAGGCGCATCTGCTCAATCCGAAATTGTGGTTGACCATTGAAGAGCTCCCGCCGGCCGTAGAGGTAGACCACTCGTCCGACTTGGAACTTTTCTGCGTCGGCATCCGTCATGCCCCAGAGCTTGCCATCTAGGATGCCTGACCGGTCCTGGAAAGTCAAAGCAAGGTAGTCCTTGCCATTCCGGTCTTGTCGAATATCAGCATTTTTAATCAAGGCAAAGCTTTTAAAGTTGGTATCCATCGCAGCGTCAAAGAGTCTTATCGTTTCCATTCTCCCATCCTTTCACAACTAGGTCTTCGTAGTTAAATCCGGGTAACTTCCTTGCTGGCACGGTTGAGGGCTGCACTCTCATCAATTGTTAGCAGGATGATTTGTTGGTCCTGGCTCCGTTCATCGAGGAAGCGGTAAATATTTTGCCGGTAGTAGTCATCGATATGGGCAAAGGCTTCATCAATTAAAATCGGCATATTCAACTGGCCAAGCTGGGCATTCAAGAAGGCAAAACGCATGGCGACAAAGAGTAAGGCCTTCTCTCCGCGTGAGAGTTGGTCCACAGCAAGCCAGAGATTGTCTTCGCTAAGGACTTCCACCGTTTCATTCTGATAGCGCAGTTTCTCCAATTCTCCATTGGACAGGTCATAGAGATAGCGGTTGGCATGGCCTAAGACACGTTCTAAAGCCTCGCCTTCCTCACCCACACTGGCCTGTTCGAAGGTAGATACAGCCATCTTATTGGCTGCCCACTCGACCGCTGAATCATAGGCTTGGTCGACATCACTGGCATGGTCGGCTTGAAGCTTGCTGACTAGGCCACTGGCTTCGAGTTCGCGAATCTGCATTTCTAACTGGGCATTACGTTGGACCAAGTCTTGGATGCGCTGGGTCAATTGCCCCAGGGTATGGACATTATCCTCTAATTGTTGGTCGATGGTCTCATCCTTGTCATGCAGCTGAGCAGCTTGGGGATTGAGCGAGTGGTTGAGGAGGTCGAAGCGTTCCTTCTTCGCCAACATTTCCGCTTCCTTAGCCAGCACATCTTCCACCTCATCCGCTGATTCGAAGCCATAACGGTCCAAGAAGTCTTGACGGGCCCGACGTAGGCTTTGGATGCTTTGATGAAGTTCTTGCTTTTGGTTCTTCTCAGCTTGGTAGGTCTGAGCCGTAAAAGCATGGTCCATTTCCAACTGACGCAGGCTATGGTAGTCATCCTCAAAGGCTTGGAAAACAGAATCCTGAGACAGCGGATTGTTGGAAATAGCCTGGGCATAATCTTGCCATTCCTGGTCATGGGCGGCTGCATACTGGGCCGCTCCTGTCGCCTGGATTAATTGGTTGCTTTCGGCTTCCAAGGCATTGATTTGAGCCACATAGTCATGGTCCAACCAGATCAAGGGCTGGATATATTCGGACCCACCCTTTTCCTGAACGAGAGCTTGGAGTTCCGCCATAAAGTTCTGTGATTCATTTTCTAATTCCGCTAACTGGTCGTTTTGGATATCGATCCGGCGTTGGATTTCTGCTTGTTCGCTTTCAATATCGCGCAAGTCGAGGTCGAAAGCCTGGGATTCTTTCTTCACCGAACGTTTGCCCAGGCCACTCTGTAAGAAACCAATAATGGTAAAGAGCGCCCCCAAAGCACCTGCGGCAAGGCCTGACCCCATCATGAAGGGTTTATCGGTTACAAAGTAGAGGATAGCGAGGATCAGGGCAAGAACAATTAGAATTAAGCCAAAAGTCTTCAACCATGAACTGGTCCGCTCTTTAATGGTCCCCTTGAAGCTATTGTATTCCGATTGGACTTCATCGTACTCATCATGGAGGTCCTGGTTTTCAGCCATGAGGTCCTGGAGGTCATGCTTGGTATTCTCATAGAAGATCCGGCGGTTATCCAATTCCTGCCGGCGATTTTGCCATTCCTGGCGCTCGCTTGCCGTTAACTCTTCCGGTAATTCATCAATAGATTCAGCACCCAGGGCAGCCAAGAGCCGGTGCTCTTCATAGCGCTTCTGGATGAGCTGTTCCTTGAGCGCCTCATCACTGTTCAACTGTTCCCGGTAAGCCCGGGCTTCAGCTAACATCTGGTCAGAGACATGGTCATGGTTCAATACCCACTCTTGACCAATCGTCAGCAAGCTATCTTGGGCTGGCTCTTCTTCCGCCTGGTCTTCATCGAGAACCAGGAAACCATCCGTTTGGTCCATCTGGTCTTCATAGCGGGCCAGGTCTTGGTTCAAGTCATGCCAAGTCTCTGCCGCTCCTTCTGGGAAATTGTGGAAGTCATAACCGGCCAATTCAAAGCCTAAAGCATTTTTCTCTTCTACCGAACCGGTCTCTTGCGAAGCAATCTGCAATTTAACCTGTTCATCTTGGGCCTGGGATTCTTGCTGGCGCAGATCTTCAAGCTCGGCTTGGTTAGCTTGGAGCTCTTCTTCTAAGGCAAAATAATTCTGCTCATTAGCTGCGGCTTGGTCCAGGCGTTGGCTGCTCGCAGCGACTTGGTTGAGTTCTTGGTTCAGCTGGGGCTTTTGACCATTAGGCAGGTAAAGGTCTGCAGCTTGGGCTTCCAATTCTGGCGTAATGCCGTTGAGGACTTGGCGGCCGCTAACCCCCAAGCTGACCAAACTCTTAGCGAACTGGTCTTCATCCTCCCAAACAAAGGCCATCAAGTCTTCCTCATCAAAGCCAAAGTAGGTCAGGTAGTCTTCCTTGGACAGGCCTTCAAAGAGTTCATCGAAAGAAGAGACCTCCTCACGGGGATTGTCATTCACCGTCATAAATAATTGCTGGCGGCCTTGTTGTTTAATCCGTTCAATCATCACCTGGCCGTAGATGGTATCCGTCAAATAGAGACGTCCCCCGTAATTCACATTTGGGTTAACATCATAATTGCGGCTGTGCTTGCGCCGCATATTCGGAAAGCCAAACATAATCGAGAGAATAAAGCTCATCAAGGTCGACTTACCTGAGCCATTCCCACCAATAAAAACATTCAAATTTGGTTCCAAGTAGAAGGTCTGGTCAACCCACTTTCCGTAACCAAAAATTTCAATTTTTTGAATTTTCATTTTTTACCCTCACTTAATTTTCTTTTTGTTCCACCGCTTGGCGAACGATAATCTTTTCGACAGCTCGGTTGAGTACATCCGCCTTGAAGGTCTCCCCGTCAATCTGGGGCAGCATATAGCGTTGCCATAGCTGGTTTTGCATCAGGGGCTGGATTAATTGTTCCCATTCGCCCTCTGCTTGCAAGCGATGGAAGCTCTGCTGGAGCGCATCCTGGAAGGCCTTGGAATAGGACCAGGTGCTCCTTTCATCGATGACAAGCTTCAGGTCTGCCAGGTAGATCTCTTGGTCGCGGTACTGGTCCTGGTTACTCAAGCTCCACTGCAATTGGTCGCGCAATTCTTCAGCATAGCGGTCCCACCAGTAGAGGCTCTCCTCATCACCATCTGTACGGAAGGCTAAACGAATCACCAGGTTCACCGCCTCGTTCTTCGCATACATGACTTCTTCATGGAGGGCACGCTCCACCACATTGCGCAAGTCTTCAATATTTTCAAGTTTTGGTAGGTCTCTTAAGGGCGAACTGAACTGCCAATCGGTGGTTTCGACAAACTCGAGTTCCGCTTCTTGGTACTTCTGCAAGCTAACCAAGTAGACCCCCTTAGGTCCGCTTTCCTTGAAGCTAGAGCCTTGGATGTTCCCCGGATAAACAACCGGTGGATGGTCGGCTAAGATTTGCCGTTTATGAATATGGCCGAGTGCCCAATAATCATAGCCCAGGGCCGTTAAGTCAGAGACATTGAAGGGCGCATAGTGGTGCTTGCCTTCATGGCGCTGGTTTTCCCCGTGGATGACCCCGATTTGAAAGTCAATACCCGCTTGGCGTTGGGGGAAGTCTTGGACCATATCCCGCTCAATCCAAGCTTGACCGTAAGAAAAACCGGTCAGCATCACGTGCTCGCCTGACTTAGCCTGGAAGTGGTAAGAATCAACATGGTCGGGGAAGATATAGACATTGTCTGGCATGGCCAAACGATGGGCATCTCCTTGAACATAATCGTGGTTACCATGGCAAACAATGGCTGGGATTCCCGCTTGGTCCAAACGCTCCATTCCCTGGCGGAAGGTAAATTGGGCTTGGAGGGAAGCCGGTTCATTGTGGTAAATATCCCCACTCACCACCACAAAATCAACGGTCTCATTTATTGCTGTTTCAATAATATTATTGAAGCTAGCTGTGGTGGCCTGGCGGAGTTTTTCATATAAACTGGGATTCGTCTTTGATATTTTCTTAAAAGGCTGGTCTAAGTGCAAGTCAGCCGCATGTATAAATCGTATCATTGTATTTGATTCTCCTAATGGCTTGAACTGGGAATAGTTATTTTTACATTCTTAGATCTTTTTTCTAGCTAGGGCAAAGTCCCCACTAGCCTACTACTCCTACCTTACAAGTTTACCATATCAAAAGCCCTGCTTACAATAATTCCGAACAAACTTTCGTTCTTCGCTAAGCCAGAAGCAAAGCACCAAGTAGCTGATCTCAGACAAGAAAAAATGCCCCCACAAGCTCTTGCTGAGCTAGGGGGGCACTCTCTAATTCTTAGGCTTGGTCGCCTTTTTGTTCATTGGCTTTTTGGTAGACTTCATAGATTGGTTCAGTGACCACCTTGTTAATTTCTTCCACCAACTGGTTCAATTGCTTCTCAGCTTGTAAAAGTTTGCTGATGGTTTCATTTGCACCCATTTCTTTCTCCAAGTCTTGGGCTTCTTTGATTTCTTCTTGACTGATTTCATTGCCTAACTGCATCTTGGTTTGGACATCCACTTGGAGTTGGCGGAATTTGTTATAAAGGGCGAAGGCCTCTTCGTCTTTAACAACTGCCTCCATGGCATTTTTTAAGCCCTGGTAGTCCTCATGGGCCCGCACTTCACGTTCTAGTTGATTAATGGTGTCATAAATATTGGCCATTCTATTTCCTCCTTTATTTGTCTTCATTGGCTTAATATATCACGTTCAACCAGTTTTGAAAAGTGATTTGGCCAGAAAATGAAGAAATCAGGTCGCGGGCCCCTTCCATCAAGCGGTCTAAGAGGCTGGCCGCATTGTCTTCAATCGTGGCTTGGTTGTTGGTGGTCTCTTCCCCATCATTGGACGCAATCCCGTTCACTTCATTATAGTAACGGGTCGAAGCGGCTTCCAGGTTGAAAGGCGTGTTGGGGCTGTTGGCTAGGAGCTCCGCCATAATATTTTGGAAGGTATTGCCCGATTGGACAGGCGAACTATTCCAAAGATAGTTTTCTGAGCTTGTTTGGTCAAAACCATACCAGCTAGCAACTACCATGTCTGGCGTATAAGCGACATACCATTCATCATTAACTCCGTCGCCGGCCCCGCTATTACCAGCCTGGCTGAGTTCAACTGTTCCGGTCTTACCCGCCAGTTCATAGCCTGCTGGTTCAACGGCCGCCCCGGTGCCGCCATCATTATAGACATCGAGCATCATCCGAGTCATTTCCTTGGCATCAGACTCAGAGAGGGCCTGGTTCTGTTTGGATTTTTGTTCTCCGACAATGACATTACCGGAGCTGTCCACAATTTTTTGGATGAAGACGCCTTCTGAGCGCTTGCCCTTATTGACAAAGGCCGTATAGGCGCTAGCCATTTCCATGGGCGAGGCCCCCTTAGACAAGCCACCTAAGGCAGAAGATAGGGTCTTATCGCCATCGCTATAAGGAATGCCGAAGTCATCCAACTTGGCCATAGCGGTATTGACACCGATTTTGTTCATCAGCCAAACCGCTGAGGTGTTCTTACTCTTAGCCAAGGCCTGCCAGAGGAGAATTTCACCCTGGCTCTGCTTGTCGTGGTTTTCAGGCTTGTACTTGTCTGTCCCGTACTCTTGGACTTCATCTGGAATCACATCATTGGCTTCAAAGCCATTCTCTAAGGCTGGAGCATAGACGTTCAAGGGCTTTAAGGTAGACCCTGGTTGGCGCTTCATCTGGGTAGACCGGTTAAAGCCCCTAAAGGAGTGGCCCCCAGTGCCGCCAACTGTAGCCAGAACGCCTCCGCTATAAGGGTCCATAACAACCGTTGCCGATTGGGCGGTATTCCCCGCTGGTGAAACAGGGAAGAGATTGCTCTGGTCATAGATACCTTGGAGGCCTTCTTGGTAGTTGGGATCTAAGTTGGTATAGATCCGGTAGCCCCCCTTCATCAAGTCATCCTCACTGAGCCCGTGCTTGTTAATAGCTTCTTCAATCACCGCATCGAAGTAGTAAGGGTACTTGTATTGGTCGCTGCCTACATCATTATTCTGCTGGGGCATGTCAGAGGCCATGGCAACTTGGGCATCGTCTTGAGAAATGAAACCATTATCAGCCATCAGTTGAAGAACCGTATTGCGCCGGTTGAGGGCTTCATCATAATTATCAACCGGGTTATAAATACTCGGCCCCTTCAAGGCCCCCGCTAGGACTGCCGCATTGGCTAAGTCCAAATTAGCAGCTGAGGTTCCAAAGTATTTCTGACTGGCATCTTCCACCCCATAGACCCCGTTCCCGAAATAAGAGTGGTTCAAATACATTTCCAGAATCTTATCCTTGGGGTAGGTTTTTTCGATTTCAAGGGCAATGAAGAGCTCCTTAAACTTCCGCATCAGACTTTGCTCATTGGTCAGGAAGGAATTCTTCACTAATTGCTGGGTCAAAGTCGACCCCCCACCGACGACCGAACCGCCATGGAGGACATAGCCGACCGCTGCCCGGGCAATCCCGATGGGGTCGAAGCCCCGGTGCTTATAGAAACGCTTGTCTTCCGTTGAAACTACCGCGTTTTTAACATTATCTGAAATCTGATCGATGGTTACATAGGTCCCGTGGTCTGACGACAGGGTCCCCGCTAGGTTGCCTGAATTATCATAGACCTCTGTCGTAACCTGGAGTTGTTTTTCCAAATTATCAACATCGGTCATCTTGGCACTAATTAATAAATAACTTTCAAAAATCAAGGCAAAAAATAAGCCAATAAAGATAAGCCATTTGGTCAGGCGGAATTTTTTCCAATAGGCTTTAAACTTCTCCTTAAAGCCCTGGCGCTCTTCCCCCTTTACTGGTTTCGCTTGGCCTTTATCACCGCGCATAAATAATCTCCTACTCTCTCTTCTATTGAACTAAGGCGGATTAAACCACTCTCCTATTCTCCCATGTTGGGCTTGGAATTGCAATTTCTGCTGGGGGAACTTAAACGAAACTTATCCTCCTAGTCCAGCTTATCATGGTCGTAATGGTGGCTCTTCTCCAGCTGGTTGAAGTCTTGCTGGCGGAGCACTTCGTAGATCACAATGGCGGCACAATTCGACAGGTTCAGGGCACGAACATGGGTATCATCCATGGGCAGGCGTAAACATTGAGCCTCATGGTCGCGCATGAAGTCTTCAGGAAGGCCTGTTGTTTCCTTACCAAACATCAAGAAGAGGTCCTCATCCGCTTGCTGGCGGTAGTCAACTTCTGTATAGGTATGGTGGGCAAACTTAGTGATTAAGTAGAGCTTGCGGTCTCCTAAATAAGCCATAAAATGGTCTAAATCCTTGTGCAAGGTCACATCCACACTGTGCCAATAGTCCAGACCGGCCCGCTTGAGGTGCTTGTCATCCAAGGAAAAGCCCAGGGGTTCGATGAGATGCAGGTGGGTGTCAGTCGCAGCACAGGTCCGGGCAATATTGCCAGTATTTGGTGGAATCAGGGGTTCATATAATACAATATGGTTGGTCATCTTGATCGCTTCCTTTGTCTTTTATTTCTTTTCTTTTTGAGCCTTTCAACGGCTTGGCTGAATTCAACCACTGTCTCTTGGTCGGGGGCCGGCTCAGCCTGCTCAGCCTCCAGCCTCTCTTCCATGAAGCTCAGCAGTTCTGGGTTAAAATGCCGCTCGATGATGCTGACCGCATAGGCGGCTGTTCCTCGGATCATGGGGCGGGGGTCTTTCTCAATCAATTCCAGTAAGAGTGGAATCGACGACCGGTCCCGGTAATTGGCCAAGGCTAGGATGGCATTGCGCTGGAGAGGTTTCTTCCCCCGCCAAGCACCTGCTAGGTGGCCAAACTTGTCCTTAAATTCCCGGTTGGACATGGTCAGCATGGGTTGAAGCAAAGGCTCCACTTCTTCGCGCTCGGGTTCCATGGCCCCATGATAGTGGCTGTCCACATCTTGATTGTAAGGACAAACCTGCTGGCAGATGTCGCAGCCATAGATTTGATGGCCCACTTGACGCCTGAATTCTTGGGGAATATAGCCCTTGGTCTGGGTGAGGTAGGAAACACAGACCTTGGCATTCATCTTGCCGTCCCCGATCAAGGCCCCTGTCGGACAGAAGTCCAAACACCGTGTGCAGTCCCCACAAGCATTGACCTTGGGCGTATCTGGAACTAAGGGCAGATTAGTAATAATTTCACCCAAGTAGATAAAAGAGCCAAATTTTTCATTAATGATCAGACCATTGTGGCCGATAAAACCAATGCCTGCCCTCTGAGCAACCGCGACATCAGGCAGCTCTCCCGTATCGACCATGGTTTTAGTCTCGATATCAGGATAAAGCCCTTCTAAACGCTGGACCAAATCGCTAGCCGCCCGGTGGAGGATACTGTGATAGTCTTCCCCCCAACTAGCGCGAGCAAATTGCCCCCGCCGTTCACCGCGGCTATGTTCCTTAGGGTAGAGGGGCTTATTGGGATAGGCCATAGCAAAACTAATAATCGAAGCAGCCCCTTCCATCAAAGCTTTAGGGTAGAGGCGTTCCTCAATCACTGGGTGTTCAAAGCCCGTGGTCCGCCCTTCTTCCTTAGCTTCTATTAGGGACTGGCGAATATGGGTAAAATCATCGGCAGTGGTAAAGCCGACAAGGTTCATGCCGATTTCATCTAAAGCCAGCCGGCGAATTTTTTCGGTTTCAACTTGCCAATCCATTGCCATTTGTCCTCCTCCCTTCTAAATGAGCTTGCTGATCTTTACAATTATAATGGATTCCCTATATTTTGCAATCTAACCCAGGTCTGATTTTCATGAGAATTCACTAAAAAATTGAGGCAATTTGATAAAAGATCGATTTTTTTACCTTTTTAGGGGGGCTTTGTGCTATGATAGAGTAACACTTAATGTCCATACAGGCAATCGATTCAATAAATTATCTATGAGGGGAGTTCTGAAAGTGAATATTTTACAGCAACGAATTATTGATGATGGCGAGGTTTTTCCGAATAATGTCTTGAAGGTTGATTCCTTCTTAAACCATCAAATTGATCCGCACATCATGTACAGCATCGCCAATGACTTCTACCAACACTTCAAGAGCGCAGGCATCACTAAGATCCTAACCATTGAAGCCTCCGGTATTGCACCCGCTATCTTTGTGGCCCAGAAGTTTGATGTACCGATGCTCTTTGCTAAGAAAAAAGAACCTTCTACCCTACAAAACCAAGAAGTCTATACCGAATTAGTCCATAGTTATACGAAAAACACGGACAGCAATATTATTGTCTCCAAACAATTCCTCAATGCAGATGATAAGGTCCTTGTTGTGGACGACTTCCTCGCTAATGGCGAAGCAGCTATGGGCTTGATCTCCATTGCTGAACAAGCAGGAGCAGATGTCGCCGGTGTCGCTATCTGTATCGAAAAATCTTTCCAAAATGGCCGCCAACGCATCCTAGACCATGGCTACGAAGTCTATTCTGCTGCCCGCATCGCTTCCCTTGAAAACAACCAAGTTCGCTTTAATGACGGGCATTAATCTCGGTTCTTTACAAAAAATTACAAAGAGGCTGGAATACAAGCTCCAGCCTCTTTTTTTGCGCATTCTTTTTCTTATTTTATTACATTCTGTGGCTGTCCTTCCGCAAAGGCTAAGGCATTCTCAAAAGCCGTGTTCGCCCGGAGGACCATGGCTTCATCGGTCAAATAGCCGATATGGGGAGTTAGGATGGTATTCTTCGCTGACAACAAGGGCTCATCTTCATTAAGGGGTGGTTCCTGGTCGAAAACATCAATGCCTGCCCCGGCAATGGCTCCTTCATTTAGCGCGTCTGCCAGTGCTTGACTATCTACGATCGGGCCTCTTGCCACATTGATCAGGATGGCCTCTTTCTTCATTTTACTGATCATTTCTTTAGAGATGAGGCCCTCTGTTTCAGGAGTAGCTGGCAGGTGGATGGAAATAATATCGGATTCCGCCATGACTTCCTCTAGGCTAGCATAAGACATGCCCAAAGCCTTGGCTTCTTCTTTCTCTGAACGGTTATAACCAACCAGCTCAGCCCCCAGAGCATGGTAGAGCTTAGCTGTTGCTAGACCAATAGCCCCCGTCCCAATAATACCTACCTTAGCTTGGCTAATTTCCCGTCCTTGGATAGGACCTGGAAAATCAGTCGTTTTGCGGGCATCCTGGTTACTGGCTGGCAGCTGGCGGAAGAGCGATAAGGCAAGACCAAGAGACAATTCCGCAACAGCCTGGTTGGCATAGCCAGAGGCATTACAAATGGCAATTCCCTTGTTAGCTGCTGCCTCTTGGTCGACATGGTCCACACCCGTAAAGGCCACATCAATCAACTGGGTTTGGTCTAATTGCTCAATCACTTCTGCTGGATAAGGGGTGTTGCCGATAATGACAATATCAGCGTCCTGGCTGCGGGCAAGGAGTTCATCTGGATCCGTGGTCCGGTCTTTATAATAAGTAAAGTCATGCCCCGCTTCTTTCAGCTTTTGAGCGAGTTCTTCGATATAAGTGTCGTCAACTTTTAAATTTTCAAGTAAATTAATCTTCATAAGGGCCTCCTTCGTAGCTTCTTCACTTGCTTATTCTGCTTCCATTATACCCAAAAAATTCCATTAAAAAAAGCCAACCCCCTTGAGTTGGCTTTTCTTGTGTGTTGTCTAGTTGGGTTCGGTTGCGCAGCTTCCTTGTCACTTCACAAGTCTCCGTCGCAGTCCTAAAGTCTGCTCTGGTGACTTGCTCCAGTGAAAGGAAGCTAACCGCGCTCCCTCTCACCCTTAATTAAATACTACGACTGGCATGCCGACGTGGACGAGGGAGTAGACGGTTGGCATGACGGAGGGTTGGACGTTGATGCAGCCGTTTGAACCGTTTTGGTGGTACCAGCCGCCGCCGAAGACGGGTTGCCAGTTGGCGTCGTGGATGCCTTGGCCGACATAGTCAAAGGGTACCCAGTAGGAAACGGGAGAGGCATACTTGTTGCCTGTCTTTGGATCGTAGCCGCGGAGGACTGATGGTGACTGCATGTTGTTCACTGCGAAAGCCCCTGGATTAGTTGGGGTCATGTCGTGTCCAGATACAATATCCGTGCTCAATTGCAATTCGCCATTGAGATAGATGAACATCTTTTGGTTAATCATATCGACTTCCACATAGTCCTGACCAAAGAAGTTATCTTGGCCGTAACCGGACCCAGCAATAGATGGTTCAATGACAGTATCTTTACCTTTTAAGGCTGCTTGGGCAACTTCATCAGCTGCTTTGGAGCGGTCGATATACCAGCCATAAGTTCCTGGCTGAACCGTCACGACGCCGGCCATGGTGGATTGGAAGTCATGAGAAGTTAAAAGACCAGAAATTTCTTGGTTTAAGCCTTGGAGATAAACGTTAACCTGGTCCATATCAACAGCGGGTTCACCTTGGTCATCAATATACAACCAGCTAGCAATTTCTTCTTCAGGAATCTGGTGTTCCTTACCATCAACTTTAAGGACCAATTTTGAACCCTTAATATCATCGAGTTTTTTGATCTTAGATTGCAAGCTTGGGTCATCTTCCTTAAGAGTTGGCTGGATATAGGCATCTGCTAAGTTAACCTGGTAATTGCCGTTATCGATATTCTTATTGAACAAATCTTGCAAGGCATCTGCTGAAATTTGATTCCCTTGGACCGAGTCAACAACTGTGAAACCTTGGTCTGAAGAATTCTCCAAGCGAGCATTTTCGGATTCTTTACGTTGGGAATTATCAATCCCTAATTGGTTCATAATCTTATCAATAGTTGCCCCATCCAAGTCTCCATCAACATACTTACCTTGAAGTTGACGGTCTGTAAAGAAGGCGAGCGGCCAAGCCCATTGATTTTGTTCATCGAGCATTTTTTTCAGTGCGGTTTGGCTTTCAATCGGCAGTCCCAAACTATCGATTGGGAGTTGGGCAACTTCCTTGTCCCCTTCTTTCACATCAATGGTTTGACCCGCAATTTTTTCTGAAACTTTTTTATCCGCTTCTTCTAAGTTCATATTTGAAACCTTCGTAGCGGAAACCTGGGTACGGGGAAGAAAATGCTGACTATAATAGTAAGCTCCCCCACCATATAGTCCCAATACAGCCACAAGGGCGATAACTAGTCCCCACACTAGTCCCTTCGAAGACTCATTCTGCCTAGACATATATTTCCCTCCATTTTCTTCGATAAATAAAGGACCTCCTTTTAAGGATGTCCTCATGAATAAACTTTCAGTTATTTCTACACTTTATAGAATACACGATTTAGTGGGCTTTGTAAAACATATTAGACCTTCTGAATAATTTTTTAAACTTTTAGCTTGCCTTTCCTAACAATAAAGGTCATCATGAAAGAAAAGCTATAGAAAGGAAGTTTCCATGCCTCCACAGTCCAAATTTCAAGAATTTCTACTCATTCTATCCAGTATTATATTAATGGTTACTGCTGTTTTTTCAGGTCTATATATCCTCAGCCTCCAACCCAGCCTGGGTGTTCGTCTACTGGTTTACCTGATGTTTCTTATCATTTTCCTCAGTGCTGGCCTCTCCATTTACTGGTTCGCCTTTCGCAAAAAATCCTAATCTTGGTCTTCTAAGTGCTGCTCATACTCATTAAGAGTCATCCCATCATGACTTTCAATAAATTCTTCCCGTCTTTCCTTGCGGTAGACATCCATCTTCTTTTTGAAGAGCTCACCTGTCGTAGGTGGCGTCCAAGAAATGGCATTGGCCCCCGCCGCAATGACTTCGCGAATGCTGTCATCAGTCCTCCCCCCTGTCGCAATGATGGGAACATCAGGATAGCGTTCACGGATCCAGGCTACCAAGTTAGGGGTATCCTTGCCACTCGCAACATTAAGAATATCCACACCTGCTTTGAGACGGGCATCGATATCATTGTAGGCAGACACAATCGTCGCGATGATGGGAGAATCAATGGTTCTTTCAATCATCTCGATGGTTTCAACTGGCATTGGGGCATTAACAACGACACCCATAACGCCCTCCGCTTCTGCAAATAAAGCAATATCTGCGCTGCGCTTACCGCTAGTTAAGCCGCCACCAACGCCTGCAAAGACTGGGGCTGTGCTGACAGTTGAGATGGCTGAGACAATAGATGGATGCGGCGTTTGCGGATAAACAGCCAGGATGGCATCCGCATTGCTATAGCAAATTGTCGCAACATCCGTTGAAAAGAGAAAGGATTTTAAGCGACGCCCATAGATCCGGATACCAGAAGCGTCACGAATCACATCAGGAACTTTGAGGGTATCTTTTCTTAAAGCCGAGCTCACACTCGGTGTTTTTTTGGGTGTTTTCACGTCTAATAGCTCCTTTTTTAAATTCAGTTATATTTTATCATCTTTTAGAAGACAAAGAAAAGCTTTTTGACTAGTAAAATAAAATGATATTCTTTGATTCTTTTTGCTTTTCCTAAAATAAAGAACATCCTAGAAACATTGATTTAACAATATTTCTAGGATGTTCTAAATTTTCTTTGACGCTCTTATTTGAGCTTATAATGCCGACGGTGGGGGTCGAACCCACACGTCCGGTAAAGGACATTGGATTTTGAGTCCAACGCGTCTGCCAATTCCGCCACGTCGGCATATCGTATGAAGGCAAAGAAAGGCGGTAGTCGGATTTGAACCGGCGATCAAGGTTTTGCAGACCCATGCCTTACCACTTGGCTATACCGCCATACTTTAAAATATAAAACTGGGGTAGCTGGATTCGAACCAACGCATAACAGAGTCAAAGTCTGTTGCCTTACCACTTGGCGATACCCCAATAATAAGGGCGAATGAGGGGAATCGAACCCCCGAGTGTCGGAGCCACAATCCGATGCGTTAACCACTTCGCCACATCCGCCATATTAAAATGGATAAAACAGGGACAGTAGGAATCGAACCCACATTGACGGTTTTGGAGACCGTAGTTCTACCGTTAAACTATGTCCCTATTCAATTAAATCCCTGACAACCTTTAAAAAGATTGTAATGGTGGGAATAGGATTCGAACCTATGAACCCGAAGGAGCGGATTTACAGTCCGCCGCGTTTAGCCACTTCGCTATCCCACCAGAGTGGTCCAAGACAGAGTCGAACTGCCGACACCTTGAGCTTCAATCAAGTGCTCTACCAACTGAGCTATTGGACCTTTTTTTAAAAGTTGTACGGTCCCGACGGGAATTGAACCCGCGATCTCCTGCGTGACAGGCAGGCGTGATAACCCCTACACCACGGGACCCTAGTAGCTTTAAGAAACTACTTATGGAGAATGAGGGGTTCGAACCCCCGACATCCTGCTTGTAAGGCAGACGCTCTCCCAGCTGAGCTAATTCTCCGGTGTATTGACAACTTTTAATGACCCGTACGGGATTCGAACCCGTGTTACCGCCGTGAAAGGGCGGTGTCTTAACCGCTTGACCAACGGGCCAATACACTTAATATTTAAATGTTACGGAGAGTAAGGGATTCGAACCCTTGAAACAGTTTCCCGTTTACATGATTTCCAATCATGCTCCTTCGGCCTCTCGGACAACTCTCCAGGCTGGATTGCAGGATTATCCTCACTCACCAACTCCGCAAGTAGGACTCGAACCTACGACATCT
>NZ_KV797945.1:0-2199 GCF_001809535.1 Aerococcus sp. HMSC062A02
TTCTGCATCCTCGAACCCGACTATAGGGTGCGAGCAAGAGCACTTAGCTTTCGAGAGCCCTGAAAGCAAATAGCAACCGCCGATTTGTGCTCAAGAACTCTGAGCGCAGCTAGCAGATAACCCCACCACAATTTGATCAGTACCATTAAAAATAAAAAACGTATCCCCAGTTTCCGCTTGATCTAGTTCCTAGGTCTCCAAGCACTGGAAGGATACGTTTTTTTATTTTAGTCTGCTTTAGCCTGGCGAAGTTTTTCTTCGAGGACCTGGGCTTTCGGATCGAAGTCAGCTAATTGGAGATAATAGGCTGCACTGCTATAAAGGGCCTGGGCTGGGGCTAGGCCAATCAACTCCGTTTCAAGTACAGCCACCCCATAGCGGGCTGCTTCCATGCGGACCGTTTCTAGGATCCGATAGAGGGGCAGGCTGTCCAAGTCCAAGATATTCATGGAGACTTGAACCAAGTCGCGGTCAGTTAGGGCCATACCCAAAGCCTGACAGGCAGGAAAGCCGCCACTCGAACCCCGGACTTTTTTAGCAATCGCCTTAGCCACTTCCAAACGATCCGTGGCTAGGTTCACGTTGAAAGCGACCATAGCTGGACGCGCACCCACAGCAGTCATCCCTGCGCTAGGATGTGGGGCTTGGGGGCCGTAGTCTACCTGCCAAGCCGGGTCAGCGAGCTTATCAGCCAAGCCTTCGAAGCCTCCCCGGCGGATATCAGCCACCCGGCGGCGGGAAGGCTGGCTAGCTGCCTCTCCATAGAGCATCACTGGCAAGTCAAAGTCAGCTGCTAGACGCTCAGCCAGGGCTTCGGCCATCCGACACGCCTGGTCCATAGTGGTCTGGCCCAGGGGAATGAAGGGACAAACATCCAAGGCTCCCATGCGCGGGTGCTCACCCTGGTGCTGGGTGAGATCAATCTTCTCCACTGCGACAGTCGTCATCTTGATCAGTGCTTCGATCAATTGGGGGCCCGTCCCCATTAAGGTAAAGACGGACCGGTGGTGGTCAACGTCAGCTGAATAATCGAGCAGGACTACCCCCGCTACTGACCTGGCCTCTTGAGCGAGGGCCTCCACCACTTCCTGGTCACGCCCCTCAGAAAAATTTGGCACCGCTTCAAACAAGTCTCCCATAATCTGCCACCCTTTCTTGTGATTTCCCTCACTTTACCATAAAGCGATGGAAAAAGCTGGCTGGGAGCTTCAAAGCTTAGCCAAGATCATTCACTGCATATTTTAGGGAGTTGACTGCAAGTTCATAAGGTTCACGATTAGAGCTATCACCTGCAATCTGCTCTAACTCAATGCGCAATTAAGGCAGTTAGCTGCATGGCACCATCATTCGCTTCATGTTTTTGGGGATTGACTGCAAGCTGATAAAATTCACGATCACAGCTATCAAGTGCAAGTTATCCTAACTCAATGCACAATTTAGCCTCTTGACTGCACGCCACCACCATTCACTGTGGATTTAGCAGTTTTGACTGCAAGATATACCGACAAAAGAAGTCTGGAGCCACTAGAATAATTTTTATTCCAATAGCTCCAGACTTAAATATTTTTCACATGCAACCTATACCCGAATTTGCCATGTCAAGCCACACTCTGAGACCCTGATTGTGTGTTAGGCATCGTCAATCCACACTCAAAGGACTTGCTTGGGTGTCGGACACTGTCAACCCACAATCGCAGACTCTACTTGGGTGCTAGACGTCGTTAACCCACACTCAGAGGCTTTACTTGGGTGTCGAGCATCGTCAACCCACAATCGGAAGCTTTGATTGCGTGTTGGGGATTTAACCAAGATTAAACATTAAGGCCCAAACGCCAAGTCTCACGCCCTATAGTCGGGTTCGATCGCGCAGAAGTGGCTCCTCTTCACAAAGATCCTTCGAAGGCTTACAGCCTTCTATGGCTCTTTGCTCCAGAGGTCCACTTCTACCCGCGCTCCCTCACACCCTTATTTAGTCGGGTTCGACTTGGCAGGCTTGGAGTGATTTCACAAGTAAGGAACGAGCGAATGATTCGCTCTTATCCTTACTTGCTCCAATCATCCAAGCCTAAACGCCAAGTCTCACACCCTTATTTAGTTGGGTTCGCAGTTGCAGAAAGGGCTCCTCTTCACAAAGATCCTTCGAAGGCTTGCAGCCGTCTCTGGCATTTTACTCCAGAGCTCCCTTTCTCCCGCATCCTC
>NZ_KV797945.1:2299-19823 GCF_001809535.1 Aerococcus sp. HMSC062A02
AGAAATAGCTCCTCTTCACCAAAATCCGTCGAAGTCTTTCAGACTTCTCTGGATTTTGGCTCCAGAGGTCTATTTCTCCCGCTAGCCCTCACACCCTTAATCGTCATCGTCGTCCCAGTCGTCGTCATCCCAATCGTCATCGTCCCAGTCATCGTCATCGTAGGAGGGCTGGGGAGCTGGTGCGGGAGCTCGATAAGGGGCTGGAGCTGGTTGGGGTGCGGGAGCCGGCTGATTAGGCCTGGCTGGTTGCTGGGGCCGCTGAGCGGGTTGGTTTGGTCTCGCTTCGGGCTGGGAAGATGGCCTTGGATTTGCGCCTTGGTCATCCTTGTCTCTAGAATTTTCCTCTTTCTTAGCTTCTTCTTTTTCCTTCTCCTCTTCCTCCTTCTTCTCTTCTTCTTTACGCTTGGCTTCTTCTTCCTCTTTCTTGCGCTGGTCTTCGTTGACCACATGGATGTAGTCGCCATGGCCCTTCAGCCGGTCTTTCTTCTCTTGGTCGGACAAGTCACGGCTCTCCGCCCGCGTCCAAATATCTAAATCATAGTGGTCAATCAGGTAGTCAGCCAGGGACTGGCCTTTATTTTTGGCTGCTTGGTATTCGCTATTTTCAGCCTGGAGGAAGATCAGGTCGCCATCGTAGCCGTTCGCTTCATAGTAATCACGGATCTGCTGGCGGACTTGGTCGGCCTGGTCTTTAGGAAGGCCTGTGCTCGCAACCACCATATTCTGGTCATCCGCCACTTTCACTTGGCCGAGCAACTGGTCGATCTCATCCTTGAGCTGCTCACCGATATACTTGGCGGCTGCTTGTTCCTTGCCACTGGCGTCAGCTAGGGATTGGATGGTCCCCTTACTGTCCACTTCTAACTGGATACTTGGATTCCGTCCCAAACCTAGGATCTCATCTTCCTGGGACCAATTGCTGGCTACTGTCGCCACACCCACCACTAAGAGGGCCATGGCTGCCACTAGGACGCCCGTCAGCCAAGGCATCTTCTTAGGCTTAGAACGGGCCTTCAGAGGGATTGGGGCCTTAGCACTTAGCTTCTGGTAGCGGTCTTCTTCTGTAATATATACCCGCTGGCCCACTTCTAGGCCATCCTTTAAACGAATGCGGAGGACTTCCCCCGACCGCGACATAGCCAAGGCATAGTCGCTCGTTAGCTCTAAAATTACAACTTTATCATACATCCGGCTCACCCCCTAATCCAATCTAATAAGGCCCGATATTCCTTCACGAAGATCACAATTACCGAAATAATAAAGGTCTTGGACCCCTTGATCACCTTCTCTGTCACGTCAAAGGTCCGGCTCATCTTGCGGATGGGCAGGCGCTTCTTAGTAAAGAGGTGGTCGGTAATGGCTCGCTTCTTACTGGAAGCTTCAGAAATATCAATAGCTCGTTCCCGGGTATCCCGGTGCTTGGGCGACTCATCCGCTAATTGTTCGAGCGTAATCGCAAAATCCTCCAAGTCTCCCTTCCAGGCTTCAATCTCAACCTTCATATCCGTCTGCGACACCGGCCGCTCGTCTACTGGGTCAAATCCTAGTTCCTGCAAGTCGTCCAAGGAAACTTCCTCTTGTCCCCTGCCCTCTCCCTTAAGATGAGTCAGGACCCGGCTCTTTATCACCAACTTGCAGAAAGCCAGGAAGTGCCCCCGTTCTTCATCATAACGTGAAATTGCCTCATCGAAAGCCATCAAAGCCACACTCAAGGCATCATCATTACCGACTTCAACATAGCGTCCCGTTATTTCAGATACGGTCTTAATAATAAAACCAAAATGTTCTTGAATGAGCGCGTTTCGCTCCTCTCGCGTCTCCATCACTTATCCCCTCATTCCTCCATAGTCAGAGCCTCCAGCCCTTAAGACAAGATACAAGACCCCGACAAATTTTAGGGCCTATTTTGCCCTACTATAGCAAAAAAGATCTGTCGAAGCGACTGAAAAGAGTATTTTATCTATAAAGGCGACCAAAATAAAATCTTTTTTTGAAAAAGGGCCCTAAATTTTTAAGCAGCCTTGTATTGTATAGCAAGAGGGCCAGAGCGTTCTCGGGTCTACTCGACCCAAAAATCTTTTTTAAAAAGGGCCCTAAATTTTGGGCGACCCTTGTATTGTATAACAGGAGGGCAAAATAGTCCTCGAATCACTCATTATGACAGAAAAGAAAGGAAATGATCACATGAAATTAGATAAAAAATTACTCATCGCCCTAGGACTAATTGGTGCAGGCAGCCTAGGAGTTGGCGAAACTGTCCAAGCCGATGACTTTGATGACGATTACGAAGACTATGAAGATTACGAAGTTGATGACGACTGGGACGATTACGACACTTATGATGACGGTTATGACGATTACGACGGTTATGACGATAATGATCAGGATGACGACTTAGGCGATGACGATTACGACGATATCTACAACGATTTTGATGATGATGATCAGGATGACTACTTAGACGATGACGATTACGACGATATTCATGACAGTTATGACAAAGATGACCACGATGATGACCTAGACAATGACAGTTATGACGATATTCATGACGATTTTGACAACAAGCAGGATAAGGCTAAGGAAAGCCGCCCTATCCCTGTTGCAGAAGTTACGCCCCTTGCTAGTGAAGAAACCGTTGATTTAAGCAAGGCTAAGCCGGAATTTAATTTCATTCCAACGGCTGAAGCCAGCACCCAAGAGTCAGCAAGCACTGACGCGAACCAAGATCCAGCTGCAGTAACTACGCCAAATGCTGATGCAGTGACCCTGGCTAACCAGACCACGACTTCGCTCAGCCAGGCTATCAGTAAACATTTCCACGACTTGGTTAACCAGGAGCGGACCCAACAAGGCTTAGCGCCTTTAGCCTATCAAGATAGCTATCAAGCCGCAGCCGACAACCGGACCCAGGAAATTATCGATAGCTTCTCCCATACCCGTCCTAATGGTCAAGCTTTCAATACGGCTAATGGTTTTGAAACAACCGGTTCTTATGTGGGTGAGAATATCCAGCAGACTTATGCAAGCCCAGGCACTTCAGCCGAAGCTATCGCCCAAGAGCTCTTTAACAATTGGAAGAATAGCCCCGGCCACTATGCCAATATGATCGATGCCAATTATAAGAGCCAGTCGCTCGGTCTAGAATTCATCGATAATGGTGACCATACCCTCATCTATTCGGCACAAATTCTTGGCCAATAACCCTTAGTCCCTACTTTCTTCTGTACTTTCTTTTATAATAGGGTTAAGAAAAGCAGTTAAGGGAGGCCAGTCACAGTGACCCAGAAGAAGAAAAAAAGCCAAGCTGCCAAGATCGAAAAGGTTAAGAAGCGTGCTCTTGAAGGAATGCGCCAGCCTTTTCGCCAGAAGTCAGCCGAAGAGATTCAAGTTGAGATGCGGCGCCAGGCCCATTATGGTTTGAAGGTTTATGTCAGCCAATGGGGGGATACCCTCTCCCAGCTCGCCCTGGCTTCAGGTCGGGATGTTGTCGACCTTGTCCACGATAACCAGCTCGACTATCAAGACCGGATAGATACGGGGAGCCTGATCGAGGGCGTCCTGGATGACTTAAACGACAAAGTGGCGGAGGAAGAAAGTCAGGGAACTGATGAGGACATTACTGAAAAAGATCCCCTCCTCGGTCCCGAACTAAGCTTAGCGAGTGAACAACCCAGCTTCCGCTTGAGTCCCGAGCCGGCCCGGGGAATTGCACCTGGCAAAGATGAGGAGAAGACAAGTATGACATATAACTTATTTGATGCAATTAACCAGGAGCGTCAACACCTAGGCCTCCATGCCTTGAAAGAGGCCAGCGACCAAGGCGGCTTTATCCGCGCCTTGAACGACCAAGCTGTTCTCTATAGCTACCAAGACGCTAACCAAGACTTGGTGACGGAAATCAAGGTTCACGTGGAGACGGAGGACGTAACGACTGAGGAAGAAGCGTTAGCGGCAGGCTGGGGGCTCTTAAAAGGCCAGCCCCTGCTCTATCAGCAAGTTACCCAGGCCCTCTACCGCAGCCATTACGCCAGCCTCCAGCCCAATCGTGATGGATACACGCTCATTTATGGTTTAAAAACTTCTGAATAACAAGGAAAGCACAGCTGAACTTTGGACCAGCTGTGCTTTTTTGTTGGGATTGATCGAGGAAGCCTAGATTCATGTGTATTGGAGATTGGTGGGCGGCAGCAACTTGCGGATGGAGAGGGTGCTTTGCAAGTTGCAGGACATCAACTTGCAAACAGACTGGGGATTCGCAAGTAGCTCAACGCCAACTCGCAAAGGAACCGGGAATTCGCAAGTTAGGCATGACCAAATCGCAAAGAAGGCCTCCATTCGCAAGTTAACTCGAAGCTACTTGCTAACGAAGGCTTCCTCTGCAAGTTCACTAATCACCGCTTAAATTCAATAGCGAAACGCCTGCTCACCAGCATCATCCCCAAATTAAAAAAGAGGCTGGGATAAAAGTTCCAACCTCTTTACAAAATTTTTTCAAAACCTGCTCCAAAAGTCAGCTCTGACTCCACTTCGCAAAGGCTGGTCGAGCCTCTAACAAGGCTCTTCCACCCTTTGTTCCAGTGGTTCAGAGCTGAACGACTTTTGGCGCACTCTCTCTATCAAGTCTAAGCCTTTTCGCCCATATCTTTCACTTTGATCATCCGGGTCTTGGTTGACCGTTCGTCTTCTTCGAGCTTGGCTTCGATGTAGTCGATGGTTTCCTGGGTGTCAGGAATCATTCGATACTCGAGGGCGTTTACCCGACGACGGGTACTTTCGATTTCGTCTGCCATGAGCTGGCAGGTTTTTTCGATTTCACTGAGTTCGAGTAGGCGCGGCATCACTTGAGTCATGGTTTCAATCGCTTCGTCCAATTCGCTTGAGGTGTTCAAGTAACCATAGGCAAATTTTTCATTTTCACTTTCTTGCTCTTCGGAGTAATGGAACTGCATCTTAGGGACGTCAACGCTCATGATGTTTTCCTTGTGCATTTCCAAAGAGACTTCTTTGGTTGGAATTGCGACGAGTTCATCAATGAAGGACTGGTTCATCAATGACGACGCAAGGACAAAATTTTGAAGGGCGCCGGAGAGTTGGGCTTCAACTTCCTCGCGCAATTCGTTATTTTGGCGGATCAAATCGATAAACTGACGCATCAGTTCATCCTGCTTATCTTTGAGTAATTTATGTCCGCGTGTCGCTACGTCTAAACTTTTCTTCAGGTTGCGCAATTCCATCCGCGTCGGTTTGACATTTAACGCGTTGGCCATTTAGCATCACGCTCCTTCAGATTCAGTTTCAGCGTCTTCTGGATAGTATTTCTCGATCAGTTTGTCATTAATCCGGGTTAATTCGGACTTAGGCAAGATGGCGAGGAGTTCCCAAGCTAAATCTAAGGTTTCAAAGATGTCACGGTTGGTGTTGAAGCCTTGGTTGACATATTCTTCTTCAAAGCGCTCAGTGAACTTGAGGTAGAGCTTGTCGGTATCAGAAAGGGCAGAGTCCCCGAGTACGACCGCCAATTCCTTAGCTTCCTTACCCTTGGCATAAGCTGAGAACAACTGGTTCATGGTGTTGGCGTGGTCTTCACGTGTCTTACCTTCCCCAGTCCCCTTGTCTTTCAGACGGGAGAGGGATGGCAATACGTTGATTGGTGGCCGAACCCCATTGTTGTAGAGCTCATGGTCTAAGATAATCTGACCTTCTGTAATATAACCGGTCAAGTCAGGGATTGGGTGGGTAATATCGTCTTCCGGCATGGTTAAGATCGGAATCTGAGTTACCGAACCATTAGCCCCGCGGATCCGTCCAGCACGTTCATAAAGGGTTGACAGGTTGGTATAGAGGTAACCTGGATAACCCCGACGACCAGGCACTTCACGGCGGGCAGCGGATACTTCACGCAAGGCCTCGCAGTAGTTGGTCATGTCGGTCATGATAACGAGGACGTGCATATCTTTCTCATAAGCCAGGTATTCCGCAGCTGTTAAGGCAATCTTAGGGGTTGCCAAACGTTCAATGGCTGGGTCATTGGCTAGGTTGATGAACATGACAGAACGATCAATCGCCCCTGTTTCACGGAAGGAATTTTCGAAGAATTGAGCTTCCTCGAAAGTTACCCCCATAGCGGCGAAAACTACCGCAAACTGTTCATCGTCATTGAGCACGCTCGCCTGACGGGCAATCTGAGCAGCTAACTCTTGGTGGGGAAGACCAGAACCCGAGAAGATTGGTAACTTTTGCCCACGGACCAAGGTATTCATATGGTCAATAGTAGAGATACCCGTTTGGATAAATTCATCGGGGTAGTCACGAGCCATAGGGTTAATCGCTGTCCCGTTGATATCACGCATTTCATCTGGGATAATCGCAGGGCCATCATCATTGATGTTGCCCAGTCCGTCAAAGGCCCGACCAATCATGTCTTCGGATACACCGAATTCAAGCGGGCGCCCTTTGAAGCGAACCTTGGTATCACGTAGGTTGACACCTGCCCCGCCCCCATAAATTTGGACAACGGCACGGTCTTCCTGAATTTCTAGGACCTGGCCCACCCGGCTTTCACCGGTTTGCATTTGGATTTCAACCAATTCATCATAGCCGACTCCCTCAACGTCATCGACAATCATCAGAGGGCCGTAGACATCTGTTACGGATTTATATTCTTTTAACATTATTCAGCCCCTCCCTTTTGTACAAGATCACGCATGGCAGGATTAATCTCGTCCTTCAATTGGTCTAATTGGTCGAGGTCATCTTCATGGGTGTATTTCATCCGTGAGATGCGCTCGCGAATGTTTTGCGTCCCCTTCATGATTTCGTCATAGTAAGCGCCGACTTCCATCGCTTCACGCGCTTCGTGCTCGAAGGTTAAGATAATGTCTAGCATCTTGAATTGCTTATCGAAAGATGTGGTCGCATCAACATCATCGAAGGAGTTTTGTTGCAGGTAGGCTTCACGAACCATAGCCGCTACAGCCAAGGTCAAACGGTCACGCTCAGACAAGGAGTCAATCCCGACTAAACGAACAATTTCTTGTAAGCCATCTTCTTCCTGAAGGGTCGACATCGCGCTACCGACCATTTCTTGCCAATTCGTGTCTGTGGCTTCGGAAATTCCTTGAGTCACATCATCAAGATAGAGTGAGTAGGAGTCTAACCAGTTAATGGCTGGGAAGTGACGTTGTTGGGATAGGCTGGAATCCAGACCCCAGTATACCTTCACCACACGGAGGGTATTCTGAGTAACTGGTTCAGAAGTATCCCCGCCTGGAGGTGACACCGCACCGATAGCTGTAACAGCACCTGTCCGGCCTTCGCTCCCTTGAACTTCAACAATCCCGGCACGTTCATAGTATTCAGCAATCCGTGAACCTAGGTAAGCTGGATAACCTTCGTCCCCTGGCATTTCTTCCAGACGACCAGACATTTCACGGAGCGCTTCGGCCCAACGTGAGGTTGAGTCGGCCATGATAGCGACAGAATAGCCCATGTCACGGAAGTATTCCGCAATGGTAATCCCGGTATAGATTGAGGCTTCACGCGCCGCAACCGGCATATTGGAGGTATTGGCAATCAATACGGTTCGTTCCATGATAGACTTGCCGGTATTGGGGTCGATCAATTCTGGGAATTCGTTAACAACGTCCGTCATCTCATTCCCACGTTCCCCACAACCAACATACACTACGACATCCGCATCTGCGAATTTTGCGATTTGGTGTTGGAGAACTGTCTTACCAGCACCGAAAGGCCCTGGGATGGCAGCGGCGCCCCCCTTAGTAATAGGGAAGAAGGTATCGACTACCCGCTGGCCGGTGGTCATAATGCTATCTGGTAATAATTTCTTCTTGAATGGACGGCCGATACGAACTGGCCATCTTTGAGAGAGGCCATAGCTCTTCTCTTCACCGTGCTCATCACGGATGACATAGACCGTATCATCTAAATCGTATTCGCCAGAAGCAATCTTAGCAATTGTTCCTTTGACCCCATTTTGAACCATGATCCGGTGTTCAATCACTTCACCTTCTTGGACGGTCCCGACGATGTCACCAGCTTCAACGCTGTCACCTTCTTGGACAGTGGCTTCGAAATGCCATTTGTTCTCACGGTCAAGTGGGTCAACATGGGCCCCACGTACCAAGTAATTGGAGCCTGTTTCTTCCATAAAGTCTTCGAGTGGGCGTTGGATCCCATCGAACATACGTGTTAAAAGTCCTGGACCGAGTTCTACTGATAAGAGCTCCCCGGTTGGGCGCACTTCTTCTCCTGGGGTTAAACCAGAAGTTTCTTCATAAACCTGGATAGACGCAACATCACCGTGCATTTCGATGATTTCGCCCATGAGGTTCAAGTCGCCAACGTAGCAGATTTCCTGAACGGCAGCGTCTTCCATGCCGGAAGCTTTAATCAGTGGACCAGAAACTTCTACTATTTTCCCTGATTTCAAATCTTTTCCTCCCTCTAATGGTTGTTTCACTGAGATGGCTGGACTTAGAGGATATTCTGTCCGACAGCCTTCTCAACATTATCTTGGACACGTTTCTTCCCAATGCCGAGACTTCCCTTGTGTGAAGGAATTAAAATCACAGCAGGTACGACTTGGGTGTCGTAATGGGAAATGGTGTCTGGTATCTGTTCAGCGATCGTTTCGGTAAGATAGATGATACCGTATTCGCTCTTTGCTAATTCATCGACTTGCTTACGGGCTTCCTGGCCGTCGTTAACGGGGAAAGCATCGAAGCCGATCAATTGAAAAGGAATCACGACATCTTTTTCACCGACGACTGCAATTTTATGAGCCATAGATAGGTCGCATCCTTTCCTTAATTGCTTGTTCGTCTAAGTCATTGGCCTTGCCGACTAAGATCAAACGGATATTAGTAATTTCATTCTCTTTGAAATACAAGTAAGCTAGGGCTGGTAGGGGGCCGAATGCCTCCAATTGGGCCAGCTTCATTTCTTCTGCTTCAGTTTCTTCAATCCGACCTTCTAATTCCACGACACTGGTGCTGCCATCTTCATGCAAGGCATTAGCTAAGTTCCCCCCGTAGATGAGGGACTTGTAGGCCTGGGCAATGGCCGCGTGATTGTGGGAGACCGCATAGTTGATAATTTCATCGCTATCTAGGGTCCCCTTGTCACTTAAGACTGCCCGCATAAAGCCCTTAGACCGCCCTTGCTGGATGGCCCGAACGAGCATAGACAGGTTGGCAAAGTCAATCGTCATATCGGCCAGTCGGTCCACACCTGGATCATCGATTTCATCCGCTAATTCCCGCATATTATCGAGATAGGCAGAATCTAAGATGATCGAGATGGCATCGAAAGAATGGTAATTCTCAAAATTCTCGCGCACATCGCGGATGCCTTGGATCATGGATTGGTCGAAACCCTCGCCATCTCCGGTACGCACTGCCCGGCGCAAGCTTTCAATGCTGTGCCGGCCAATGGGGAGGTAGATATCCGAGAAGTCACGCTCTGCATACCACTCCTTGAAGAGAACCTTCAAATTATGGTATTCGTAGCGCAAGGCGTAGAAGTCAACCACACGTGGATCTGGTGTGCTTGCGTAGAGGTCATTATAGGCCCGACGCAAGTCCGCCATTAAGAAAGCGTCGAAGTCTCTTGTTTCTTCAATGTCCTCTGGTAAGTTGTAGTCCGTCTTACGCAAGACATTGAGCGCCTCGCTTAAAGAAGTTGCCTGTAACATGGCGTTGTAATCCGACGCTTGCAAAAGACTGGTCTCTTGGACGCGGACGGAAACATTCAACCCAGCATATGCTGTATTTTCCATTTCGACAACTCCTTTCTAATTAAATGCGCGTTTGGAAATTTCGGCAGAAAGAGCTTCCTCTTGTTCCTCGATCAGTTGGTCAAAAGTAAAGTTATAGTCCATCCCCTCTTGGGAGAGAATGAAGCCGCCTTGACCGCGTAAGTTTTGGTCAGCGCGCTTCAAGTTCGGATAGTCTCCTTGAAGTTGGGCTAAACCTTGGTCGGTCAATTGTTTTTCTGATTTCGAGCCAAGCTGTAAGACAGTCGCTTGGTCTGTATTTAATTGTGATAGAGCACCTTTGACAAATTCGATAAACTCATTTTCTGGAAGTTCCGTCAATCTTGTCACAGCTTCGGTATAAACCGTTTGGATCAAGTCTTGCTTCTTGGCTAAGACTTGGTTGCGCATTTGGTTGTTGTAACCTTGCTTCTTGCGGTCCAGTTCGCGCGCCGCCTGGTCTTTTAGGGACGCCTTCTTATCTTCAGCATCTTTTTGGATGCGCTTCTCACGAGCGGCTGTGTCTTGCTCAAGCTTTTCTTTGCCCGATTTGAACTTGGCATCTTCCTCCTGGCTAATCTTAGCGAGGACATCCTGAGTTAAATTTTGAATGGTTGCCATACAGTGCCTCCTTTCCTCTATATATTATCTATTGGTTGATCATGCCGCTGGAGTATGCTCCAGCTAGGCACTAGGCTGCGAGAGCTGGCCTAGGCCAGCTCTGACTTTGGTCACACTCTCTGATTAGCCTTGGATTTGTAGAACTAGGAGTAGAGACATAACGAAAGCTAAGATTGCGTAGGTTTCCACCATAACGGCGTAAACAATTGCGTTAGAGACGTTTTCTGGGCGTTTCGCTAAGATTTGCATACCTGCAGCAGCAGTTTGACCTTGGTATTTAGCTGAGATCCAACCAACAATCCCGATAGGAAGAGCGGCCATTAAATAGAGAAAGCCTTGTTGTAAGCTTAATTCATTCCCTAATTGTAAGTAAATCATGAAACCAACCACGAAGCCGTATAAACCTTGGGTACCAGGTAGGAGCTGTAAGATCAGTGATTGGGCGAATTTTTCAGGTTGGTCTTTCACTAGGGCGGCAGCGGATTGACCGGCTTCACCAACACCGCGGGCAGACCCCATACCTGAGAACATTACGGCAACTGCTACGCCTAGCATAGCGAAGATTGCGCCACCATTTTCAACAAAAAAGCTTATCCAGTTTTCCATTACTATACCTCCGTATTATATATTGTGTCTATTTGTCAGAGTTATTTAAACGTACATATTTCTCTAGGGTATTGATTGGGCTGAAGGCCCGGCCGTCCCCTTCATAGAACTTACCGAAGAATTCTACGAAGATCAAACGCAAACCGTGAACGTAACCACTCAGAACTGAGAGGAACAAGTTAAAGGATTGCAAGGCGATAATCAATACGATCCCAATCGTGAAACGAATTGGGGCTGGGAAGAAGCCAACAAGCATGTTGAAGGCCATGGCGATGGATCCCCCAGAGATCCCCAGCGCCATCAGACGAGTATAGGAAACTAGGTCCCCAACATAGCCTGAAATCCCATAGATATTGTAGAGACCTAGCCCAGCTGCCAGGAGCTTCTTATCTTGGAAGATAACAGGGACAATAATCATTCCGGCAAAGCCGATAATGGAAACCCATTTCCCAATGGTTCCAACTTCTGGCATCCCAGCCATAGCACCGATCCCCCAGGCACCTAGGCCAAGTAGGATCAGGATCCAACCTAAGCCATCGCTGTAGGCTGATTCCATATTGCCCCGGCGCACTTCAAGATAGATCTTTATGCAGAGGGCAACTAAGATATGAATCAAACCGATCACAACAGAGGCTGCCATGATCAAGATCGCATCGCCTGTTGGATCGACAATCCCTGTTGGAATCGACTCCCCAAAGAAGGAACCGTAGAGCAGACCCACGAGCATGGTGGGGTAGGATAGGTAATGGCCGAATTTGACCATGTTTCCTGCACTCCCATGCAGGTCCATCATCTTCATGGCGACTAGGGTACCTAACCAAAGTACCAAGCCGTAACCGAGGTCCCCCATCATCATCCCGAAGAAGAGTAAGTAGAAGGGGGTAATAAATGGTGTCGGGTCAATCTCCCGGTAGTTGGGTACCCCGTACATTTCGGTAATCATTTCAAAGGGCGCGTTCAGGGCATTATTCTTAAGTTTTGTGGGGACTTCGTTATTGTCGATCGCTTCTTCTGTAATCTCTTCTTCCACGACAACAAAGTTATCTGCCCCAATACTGGCTTCCAGTTTCTGGATGAGCGCGTCATAGTCCTCTTCGTCAGTCCAACCACTCAGTAAGATTAAATAATCATTATCATAAGTCAATTGGACAGCCAAGGCATGTTGTGAGCGGTTATAGGTCTCTTCAGCGACTTGTTCCACTAAAGGAATCTTAGCTTCTAGAGTCTGGAGCGCCTGCACCACTTCTTCCTCTTCCTTGATAAGTGACTTACGCTTGTCTTCCAAGTTCTGGAAGGCTGTTTCTGGACCTTCTTCATAAGGATAATCGAAAGGCTGGAAGTGGTATTGAGCCAGTCTCCCCTGGAAGTCTTCAGCTTGAGACTTGCGGGTCACAGCTACCACCCCAATTTCGTCCTCATTGGAGAAGGCTTCTAATAAGGAAATATCCTCATCTTTTGTATCTTCCTTAAGGGCATGCCACTGGCTGCTTGAGCTATCGTTAGGGACAGTCCCCAAGGAAACGGCAAAGTGGTCCAGTTGATAAAGCTCGGCTGGGTTCACATCCAAGCTCCGCCAGTTAGAAACAGCAGTCTGTTCATCTTCCACTGTTTCCCGGGTGGAGATAATGTTTTCCCGTTGATTGTAGAGTTTTTCGACCTCTTCAATTAAAGCCTGGCCTTGGTCCAGGTCCACTTCTTGGTGGAGACCTTCTAGACTAAAGACAGGACGCTTATGGGTGAGCTTCTCCATCATGGACCGATCTTTAGCATAACGGGATAGGATCACTAAAGCCCGCTCTGCTCTTTGGTAGAGATCATCATATTGGACATAGTCTTCAGATTTCACTTGTGCCGCATCAACCGCATCTTCAGCATCTTCCCTAGGCAGGGCCGACACTTCGACACTCTGCAAGGCCTGTAAGTTTCTCACCAGGTCTTCCTTTAGTGCAGGTTTCGATACAATCGACAACTTCTTCATTTTAGCTATTGCCATATGATTTTCTCACCTCCTCAACAACATATGCGACCAAATCCTCTTTGTTCTCGTCAAATTTTTGACCGAGGCCTTGAATTTGGCCCTGATTTTCTTCATCTGCTTGTGCTTGGTATTCGGCATAGGCTTGATCAAGTTCGGCCTTCTTGTTGGCCTTGAAATCAGCCACTTCAGCATCTTTTTCTTCTGTTAGCGCTTTTAATTTTGCTCGATATTCGTGACGTAATTGCTCTAACTTGGCTTCAAAATCTGCCTTAATGCCCTTAGCTTTTGCTTCTGCATCAACAACCTGTTGAATCGTTTGGTTCGCCAATCGCTCCACCCCCCTTATAAGAATCATTATACCTTATCTTCTACTACTAAGCATAGCCTGACAACAACTAGCCGCTCTTTTAAGAATAATTAGTGCAAGTTGTTTTCTTCCTTTCGAGGCTTCCGTGACGCCCGCTTACGCTGCTTACGCAATTCTCTAAAAAAAGACGTCAACATCTCGCTGCAGGCTCTTCCTAAGAGGCCGCTGGTCACTTCAACTTGGTGGTTAAAGCGCTCATCAGTGACAAGGTTCATCAAAGAACCTACTGTGCCGCCCTTGGGATCATATGCCCCGAAATAAAGATGTCGAATCCGCGATAGAATAATTGCCCCGCTACACATTGGACAAGGTTCTAAAGTGACATACATATCACAATCCATCAGTCGCCAATTATCCAAATAAGCGTTGGCTTCACGAATGGCCTGCATCTCCGCATGGCTCGTAGCATCATTGGACTGCTCGCGCAAGTTATAGCCGCGTCCAATCACTTGGCCATCTTTAACAACAATCGCACCAATCGGCACCTCGCCCAAAGCTTCCGCCTTCTTGGCTTCCGCTATGGCCAAACGCATAAAGTCTTCATGCTGCAAACAACCACCTCAAATTCGGAATAATCAAGCAGAGCCAGCATGAAAAGTTTCTGCTTGGCTCTCAATTTGGAAGGGGCTATTCGCCTTCCATAGATTTCAAAAGATATGTTCCCACAATTATTACTTTACGATAATCTAAGCCATTGGTCAAATTATTTCTTTCTCAAAAAACGATATTTTATCGTCTTTAAAGCCCTTCCAGAAAATAAAAGCAGCCCCTGACCCAAAGTTCAGAGGCCGTCATATAATAGGAAAGTTTCGACTTCTTCTGCTTCCTCAGATGATTTATTTGAGCCGACAAGTCTTGCAAAGAACTTAAAGATTCTTTACTTTTCATTTCTAAAAAACTAATTTTTGTATTTATTAACCGAGACTGTGACAAACATCGCTTAGGCCTGGACTTTTGTCTCACCCATTGATTAACCACTTCAAACATCAATCCCGGGACTGGCTTGGTAGCTGTGCTTGGCTTGGGGCCAGTTCAATCCCACATGGTCCTTAACTGCAGCATAGGCCTGGTCGATCCGGTCTCGGACAGCTGGATCAACTTGGTCGCGGTAAGGCCCGCCAGCTACGAAATCATCGAGGATATAAGTTTGATAGAGGTATTGCTTGCGATTAAAGGTCTGGGAATAGGTCCCCAGGTCTTCCCGAGCGACCCAACTCGGCCGAGCTTGGACCTCCTTGATCCGGGTCTTGTCCCCCTTCTTCTCAAAAGTCAGATCCATCAAGACCCCGCGCTCGGTCCAAATATTACCCTCCATGGTTTCCGCGCGCTGGTTGGAGAGGAAGTTACCCATGGAATAAATAATCAGCTTCTTATCCCCTCCACGGTCGATCACTTCAGCAGGTTCAATGACATGGGGATGGCCACCCAAGACCACATCCGCTCCCCAGGCCACCATCTTATGGTAGCAATCAATTTGTTCCTGGGTTGGTTCCAAGGCATACTCCACTCCCATCTGAGGCATGACGACGGTCACATCTGCTACTTTCTCAGCACGCTCGATTTCTTGACGCATCTTCTCTTCGTCGAGGTCAGAGAGGCAAGAGGCATAGTCGCTAGGGCTCAGGCCCGCCTCCAGCCCATTGAAGCCGTAAGCATAGGCAAGAAGAGCAATCTTGATCCCATTGACTTCCTTGACCAAGATATCGGCATCCTGGCGGGACGTCTCCGGATAGACCCCCAGAGGCGTCATGCCCCGCTGGCTGAAGCTAGCTGCCGTTGAGCGGAGTCCTTCGAGTCCCGAATCTAAGATATGGTTATGGGCCAGGTCCACCACATCATAGCCCGTATCCGCCATGGCATCAGCCACCTCTTTAGGGGCATTGAAGAGCGGGTAGCCGACCAGGGGCTTGCTGGGATCGATCGTCCCTTCAAAGTCCGCCAGACTGAGATCAGCCTGCTGAATCCAGGGTTTAACATAAGTAAAATTGGGATGGAAGTCGAAAGAGCCGTCGACCTGGGCAGCGCTAGCAAAGATCGGGTCATGGTAGAGCAAGTCGCCATGGGCCATGATGCGCGCTTCATGGACGGTCTCTGCTTGCGGCTTAGTCAGAGGACTTGAAGCACCCTGGCAACCCGCTAAAGCCAATAGGGCAAGCGTTAAGGCGCTGCGAATAAATTGATGCTGGATAGTTTTCATCACTTTCTCCTTTAAAGCTTGTTTAAGCAAAGAAAAAAGCCGCTAGCTTCCGCTCCCACAAACTCTGCTGCGGCTCTGTCTTGACTGATAAGGGGCTTACTGCTTGCGGTAGTCTTGCAGCTTCTCCCGACCAAAGCGGATGGACTGGTCAATAACTGCCACGCTTTGGACTAATTTTTCTTTTTCCCATTCGTTGAGTGGAATCTGGAAGGTCCGAACAACCCCTTGGCGGCCAATCTGAGCAGGCAGGCTGAAGGTTACCGCTTGGTCGAGTTCATAAATGCCTTGGCCACAGAAGGTCCCGACAGGCAGGATCGTCCCTTGGTCCAGGACAATAGTCGTCAAGAGTTCCACCGCTACCCGGGCAATGGCGGCATCCGTCACACCCGCCTTATCCATAAAGACATCATAAGCCGATTGGACAACTTCCTCTGTCAATTGGTCAACATCGAGGGGGCTAATCCCTTCAAAATAATCGCTCAGCTGGTCAAAAGGGATCCCCTGAACATTGAGATGACTGCAGGCTGCAAAAGAAGACATGCCGTGCTCCCCTAGCATATAGCCTGTCACTGACTTGGGATCGATACCGTAGTGCTCAGCCACCGCATAGCGCAAGCGGGCTGAATCCAGCATAGTCCCCGTCGATAGGACCCGTTCCTTGGGGTAATGATATTCTGTCACTGCTAGATGGGCCAGGGTATCAACAGGATTGGAGATAAAAACCAGGATAGCTTCCCGGGTGTGTTGGCTGATTCCTGACATCACATCATCCAGGACCGGAATATTATCTAATAAAAGATCCTGACGTTCAGCCGGAATTTCATCTTCGTAGATATGGGTTGCAGCAACTACAATCACATCCGCATCTGCTAAATCACTGTATTCACCGGCATAGACCTTCACATGCTGGGTCGAACCGAGTCCCATAGCATGGCGCTCATCGAGGGCTTCCCCTGCCGCCTTCCCTTTTTTCTCATCAATCAAAACAATTTCAGAGAAGAGATTGGCGGCCAACACATTGGATAAAATTTTGGACCCGACAAAACCTACCCCGACAATGCCTAATTTCTGGCCATAAATTGCCATTTGCAGTCACTCCTTTATGTTATTAATAGGTCAATTATAGCACAGATTAAGGGGATGATGAGAAAGTTTTAATTTTTAAGCATAGGTTCGACTTGGCAAAGTCGGAATGATTTCGCAAAGACAGAAGCTTCTCCACTTCACACGATCGAAAGGCGCAAGCACAGCTTGCTCTTTTTCGTTCGTGTCCCAATGGTAAGCTTCTAAACGTCTTTGCTCTTACCCTAAATAAAAAAGGATTGCCCACAAGCAATCCTTTATAATCAACAGTTCTTTTTCCAGTCTTGACCATTGAGTCATCGTTCAGACACTCACCAAGACGGTTGGATCTAATCATCTGACCGGAAAGCGTCAACCAATTGGTAAAGGTCTGATGCCCGATCTTTCCACTTACCGGCTGAAGAATCATCCGAAAAGAAGGGCAACTTATCGACCAAGTCTTGTCCATGGGCCTTGCCCTTCTTGCCCACCGTATCTAGCAAGTTACTAAAGGTCGATTCATTATCTTCTTCAAAAAATGCAACAGCAGCTACCGCTGTCACTGCAGCGAGAGAACCTAATACAAAAAGTCCCGCCTTTGTTTTCTTATCCATACCATCCACCTCACTTCTTCTGTTTCTAGCATTATACCATACAGGCTTGGCAGCTGAAAAGTTTGCCCCTGGAAAGACGAATAAAAAGAGCTGGCGCCGGACCAACTCTCTTCACATATCATTTAGCTTATGGGGTAGTGCCTCCTGGCTGGTCAACCCACACTTTATAGTCTCGTGTGGGGATTGAAAGCTGCTAACACACACTCCGTTAGCCTGATTGTGGGTTCATTTCTATCAATCCACAGTCAACGAGCTTGTTTGAGTGTTCAGCTAACCGCGCTCCCTCACACCCTGTGTAGTCGGG
>NZ_KV797945.1:19923-25663 GCF_001809535.1 Aerococcus sp. HMSC062A02
TAAAGCCGTTCTTATCCCTTTTGCCTCCAGTCATACTTTTCTAAACGCCTTTACTCACACCCTGGTAGTCGGGTTCGGTCGCGCAGAAGTGGCTCCTCTTCACAAAACGCCGTCGAAGACTTTCAGTCTTCTCTGTTGCTTTGCTCCAGAGGTCCACTTCTACCCGCGCTCCCTCACACCCTGTGTTTTCACTAGGCTTTCTTTTTCTTCGCTGCCGTCTTCGTGTTGGATGCGAATGTAGAGTTTGCCTTGGCGTGAGCCGATGGTTAGGCGGTCGCCTTCTCCGACGGCTTGGGATAGGATGAGGTCGCTGAGTGGGTCTTCGATTTGGCTTTGGAGTTCCCGACGCACGGGACGGGCTCCGTATTCTGGACTAAAGCCTTTTTCAGCGAGGACTTTGATGGCGCCGTGGGTGAGACGGAGGTCAATACCTTGTTGGGCCAATTGTTCGGCCATGGCATCTGTAAATTTGCTGACGATTTCGCCCACTTGTTCTTGGTTCAGGGAGTGGAAGACGATAATTTCATCCACCCGGTTGAGGAATTCGGGACGGAATTGTTGCTTCAATTCTTCCCGGATACGTTGGCTCATCCGGTCATAGTCATGGCTGACGGACTCCTGACCAAAACCGACTGTCTTCTCATCACGCAGGGCGGTTGCTCCGAGGTTTGAGGTCATGATAATGATGGTATTGCGGAAATCCACCATCCGGCCTTTGCTATCGGTGATGTAGCCATCATCGAGGATTTGCAAGAGTAGGTCGAAAATATCGGGATGGGCCTTCTCCACTTCATCAAAGAGCACGACTGAATAAGGGTGTTGGCGTACTTTTTCGGTCAATTGACCCCCTTCGTCATAGCCCACATAGCCTGGGGCAGAACCAATCATCCGGCTGGTTGAGTATTTTTCCATAAATTCGGACATATCGACCCGGATCAAGTGGCGTTCGGAACCGAAGAGCTCTTCGCTTAGGCTCTTGGCTAATTCGGTCTTCCCGACCCCGGTTGGGCCTAGGAACATAAAGGAACCGATAGGCCGGTTGGGGTCTTTAATCCCGGAATGGGCCCGGCGTACAGCACGAGCCACCGCATTGGTCGCCTCATCCTGGCCTTTGACCCGGCGGTGGAGGCGTTCCTCCAAGGCTAAGAGCTTCTGATTTTCCGTTTCGGTGAGCTGGCTAATAGGGATGCCGGTCCATTGGGCAATGATTGCGGCAATCTCCTCTTCGCCGATCGATAAGTTATAGTTTTGCTTTTTCTTCTTACGCTTGGTCTCTAACTTATTGAGGGCTTCTTCCAGCTCTTTTTGCTTGGCATGGAGCTTGGCAGCCTCTTGGAAGTTCTGCTCAGCCACACACCTTAGCTTGGCTTCTTCGAGTTGCCGGTAGTCGCGAACCAAGTCCTGACTCTTGCCAGCTTGGTCCGTTTTCCCTTGGGCATCCAGGCGTTTGGTTGCTGCGGCTTCATCCATCACGTCGATAGCTTTGTCTGGCAGGAAGCGGTCGGAAATATAACGCGCACTCAAATTGGCTGCCGCATCAATGGCTTCATCGGTAATTGTCACTTGGTGGAAGTCCGCATAGGCTTGGCGGATGCCGGCCAGGATGGACCGGGTTTCTTCAATTGTCGGTTCATCAACTTGGACTTTGGCAAAGCGTCGTTCTAGAGCAGCATCTTTTTCAATATACTTCTGATATTCATTAAGGGTGGTTGCCCCAATCACTTGAACTTCACCGCGGGCTAGAGCGGGTTTAAGGATATTGGAAGCATCCATTGTTCCTTCTGCCCCGCCAGCTCCGATAAGGGTATGCAATTCGTCGATGAAAAGAATGACCTGTCCATCTTGGATGACTTCCTCAATCAGATGTTTCATCCGGTCTTCGAATTCACCCCGGTACTTAGTTCCCGCAATCAAAGAGCCCATGTCGAGCATCATCAAGCGCTTGTTCTCTAAGCTTTCGGGGACTTGTCCACTGACAATGGCCTGGGCTAGGCCTTCCGCAATAGCGGTCTTACCTACACCAGGTTCGCCCACGAGGACAGGGTTATTCTTAGTCCGGCGGCTGAGGATCTGGAGGATGCGTCGAGCTTCTTTTTCCCGACCGATGATGGGGTCAAGTTGGCCATTGTGGGCCCGTTTGGTTAAATCCTTGCTGACTGCATCCAAGGTTGGGGTCTTACTCTTGTGAGAATCAACTTTCCCTTGTTTCTTGCGTCCCCCCCTATCTAAAGGCAGGCCGAGCATCTGGTAGATGTCGCGGCGGATAATATCTGGATCCGCCCCTAAATTCCGTAAAATACGGGTAGCTAGGACTTCTTCTTGCATGAGAGCCAAGAGGATATGCTCGGTCCCTACTAAGGAAGCCCGATTCTTCTTAGCTTCTTCCGTACTGAGGTAGAGCACTTTGTTGGCACGGGGGGAATAGACAGGCTCGCCTAATTCATTATAAGGATCTTGGCCTGAACCATAGCCCACTACGAACTCGACCTCTTCCTTAAGGGTTTCATAGTCATCAATATGAGGGCTCAGGACCGCATGGGCGATGCCATCAGGTTCGACTAGAAGACCCATCAAGAGGTGCTCTGTCCCAATGGCATGGTGGCGGAAATCCTTCGCCGCATCTAAGGCATAGGCTAAGGCTTTCTGGGCTTTTTCCGTATAGATTTCTTTCATGGTCTAAACTCCAATCTTCGCGCAGTTTAATGATCGTATTTCAACTTACGAAGCACATTCGTTAAGATCAAGGCGCGTAAGGAATCGGCTTGGTTCACATGGGCCATGACGTCCTTGTCTAAGCTCGCATAGATCAAGCGCGCTTCCAACTTCGTAAGCAAGTCATTCTTGTGTAAATTACTAATAATTGCTTGGGCGTCCTTATCTGATAATTCGTCGCCAATCAGCTGAATCATCGAATCAATATAGTCCGCCTCATCAACTACCGTCATCTTAACGATACGAATATAACCACCGCCCCCACGTTTACTCTCCACATGATAACCATTCTGAGGAGTAAAGCGGGTATTAATGACATAGTTAATTTGTGAGGGAACACACTCGAAGCGCTCAGCGATTTCACTCCGCCGAATTTCAACATTCGACGACTCCTGTAAGACTTGTTTCAGGTAGGCTTCTATTATATCAGACATGTTTTTATTACGCATTTTTAATCACCTCTAGTCTGACTAAGTTTGACATTCAACTTTATCATACCGAATTTTCAGCCAAGCGTCAATATCTTTGTCTTTCAAAACTTGACCAAACCAAGCTTTTGCCCCGGTCTGATAGGCTTTAGACCAGCTAATTTTTAAAGCGCTTTCTCTTTACAATTTCATGAAATCGTGCCATTCTTAAGAAGAATTGTGTATAATAGAAAGCGTGCAATCTTATGCAAATTTTAAAGGAGGCAGTGGGATGACGAATGAGTCATATGTCGCAATTATCGGCGGCTTAAACATGGATATTGCAGGGATTTCTGGTCCCATGTACCGGGAGCGGGATTCCAACATTGGTCACATTTACCTGAGTCCAGGGGGGGTCGGCCGTAATATCGCGCACAATTTAGTGCAATTAGAGGTACCGACCTATCTCGTGACCGCATATGGTGATGATGATTTTGGTTTACTAGTTGAAAAATCATGTCGAGAATTAAATATTTCCCTCGATTATGCAGAGAAATTAGAGGACGAACACACCTCAACCTATCTCTATGTTACAGATAGCGACGGGGATATGATTACCGGTGTCAACGATATGGATATCGTTAAACGTATCACACCAGACTTCTTGGCCGACCGCCTGGACTTCTTAAACCAAGCCAAGATTTGTGTCATCGACGCCAATATCTCCCGGGAGACGATTGAGTGGATTGTTGACCATGTCGAGGCGCCCCTCTATGTAGAGCCTGTATCAGTAGCCAAGGCGGCACGTTTCGAAGCGGTCTTAGATCGGATCGACACCATTAAGCCTAACCAATATGAAGCAGAACTCTATACGGGTATCAAGATCCTTGACGAGAAAACAGCCCGTCAAGCTGCCGAAAAACTGATAGAGCTTGGCGTCAACAATGCCTTCATCTCCCTAGGTGCCAAGGGAATGGTCTGTGCCAACTCAGAAGAAACCCACTATGTCCCAGTGCTAGAATCCGACGTGATTAGCGCGAACGGCGCAGGTGACTGTGCTATGGCAACCATTGTCTGGGCCAACTACCACTACGGCCATGAACTGGACATTAAGGAAGTGACCCAACTCGCCCAAGCTGCAGCGAATTTAGCAACCAGCACCATGCACTCGGTCTACGAAGACCTGTCAATATCAGCTGTTGTTAAACGTGCCCAAGATTATAAACAATAGGAGGAATATACTGTGGGAATTATTCGGAATTTAATTGGGATCCTGGTCATTTTAGCACTGGCTGCCCTCTTATCCTATGATCGTTCAAAGATCACAAGTAAAATTAAAAATATCGCCATGATGTTTGTCGCTATGTTGGTCCTCACCTTCATCTGCCTCAGGACCTCAGCAGGGATCACTGCTCTGGAAGGCATTTCCAACTTCTTCAGCTGGCTGATTGCCCAAGCCCAAGGTGGGATTAGCTTCGTCTTCGGCGGCATCGTCATCGAAGAAGGCGCTTCAGTCTTCTTCTTCAACGTTCTCTTGCCCCTGGTCTTCATTTCAGCACTGATTGGGATCTTGAACTATATCAAAGTTCTCCCCTTCATCATGAAATGGGTTGGAAAAGGGATCAACTTCATTACCGGTATGGGAGAAGTCGAAAGCCAATTCGCTATTTCAACAGCTGTACTCGGGAACACCTCAGCTTTTATTTCGATTAAAGAAATTATCCAAGGCATGGACCCTCGCTCCCTCTTCACCATCTGCTTGTCTGGGATGTCTGCAGTCGGAGCTTCAACCCTAGCTGCTTATATGCAAATGATTCCTGGCGAATATGTCGTTGTAGCAGTCTTCTTAAACATCTTCGCTGCTCTAGTTATCACCAGCATCATGAACCCTTACGAAGCGGAAGAAGTCGAAACTGGCGAAGAATTTGAACTACTAGAAGAAAGTGCAGAAGACAAAGGCAACTTCTTTGACATGCTCGGTTCATACATCACTGATGGCTTCAACCTTGCTATTATTATCGCTGCCATGGTGATTGGTTTCGTATCCTTGATCACCTTCCTGAACTCCATTGTTGAAGGAATCTTCGGCATCACCTTCACCGAAACCATGGGCTATGTCTTCTCACCCTTGGCTTTCATTATTGGGATTCCAAGCGAAGACATTGTTAAAGCGGGGAGTCTCATGGCGACCAAGCTATTGACCAACGAATTCGTTGCTATGGGTGAATTCCAAAGTCTCCTAGGTGGGGCTAGCGCTAAGACCCAAGCTATGGTTGCCACCTACCTGGTATCCTTCTCCAACTTCGGAACCATGGGGATTACCCTCGGCGCCATCAAGGGCATTAGTGAGAAGCAATCCAAGGTCCTTTCCCAATCTTTAGTTAAGGTCCTCTTGGGTTCAATTCTCTCTTCCCTACTCGTAGCCAGCGTAGTCGGTCTCTTCTTCTAAAAGTAAAATAAAGCACAGTAAAAGCGATCGCTCCACTGCCCATAGATTGGGCAGTTGGAGCGATCGCTATTTTAATTGTTAACCATGAACATGCAGGCGATGTGAATTACGGCTAGTAGGCGTCAGCCGTACAAGCCCAAACCTGCTCCAAAAGTCAGCTCTGACTCCACTT
>NZ_KV797945.1:25763-51199 GCF_001809535.1 Aerococcus sp. HMSC062A02
AAAGTCAGCTCTGACTCCACTTCACAAAGGCTGGTAGAGCCACTCACAAGGCTCTACCAGCCTTTGCGGACAGTTGCTATAGCTGTTCGAAGCGCAGCGAGTTACAGATATAGTATGCGTTAGCTGGCTCAGGGCTGAACGACTTTTGTCACACTCTCATTTTTATCCCATTCCACATACAAAAAAGACCTTACAGAAGGTAAGGTCTTAATCGAGTCGGGAAAACAGGATTCGAACCTGCGACCCCTTGGTCCCAAACCAAGTGCTCTACCAAGCTGAGCTATTTCCCGGTATGCACCCAGCAGGATTCGAACCTGCAACCGCCTGATTCGTAGTCAGGTACTCTATCCAGTTGAGCCATGGGTGCGTATTAAAATATAATGCCGAGGACCGGAATCGAACCGGTACGGTGTGTAACCACCGCAGGATTTTAAGTCCTGTGCGTCTGCCAGTTCCGCCACCCCGGCCTATTAACAAGCAGATCCATAAAAAACAAATAAGCGGAATACGAGATTCGAACTCGCGACCCCCACCTTGGCAAGGTGATGTTCTACCACTGAACTAATTCCGCGTGATATACATGCCGGCTAAAGGACTTGAACCCTCGACCCTCTGATTACAAATCAGATGCTCTACCAACTGAGCTAAGCCGGCATCAAATTCATATTCGAATTTGTGATGATCCGTGGGAGGCTCGAACTCCCGACCCTCTGATTAAAAGTCAGATGCTCTACCGACTGAGCTAACGAATCAAAGTTATGGAGGATGAGGGGTTCGAACCCCCGACATCCTGCTTGTAAGGCAGACGCTCTCCCAGCTGAGCTAATCCTCCATGTCGGTAAGTTGTTTTCTAACAACTATTATATAATATCACGAGATTTGACTTTAGTCAATAGTTTTTTTGACATTTTTAAGCTCTCATCCCAAAGAACTGTTCTCTCGTGACGACTTGATAAGTATAGCACAGTTCTTTGGTTTTAGGCAAGAGCTTTTTTGATTTTTCTAAAATTTTTCCTTCAATTGCCCGAATTCAGTGAAGTAGTGGGGATAGGCCAAATAGGTACAGAGGATACTAGCCACTGCCCCGCAGGACAAGATCATGAAGTAAACCATAATCTGATACATAATTGCCTGGAGAGGCATGGAGCCAGCCATCATCATCCCGGTCATCATGCCAGGTAAGGTCACCAGGCCCAGGGTCCGCATCCCATCGATGGTCGGTTGGAGGGCCCCTTTGATGGTATCATGGATGATCGACCAGGAGGCCTGCTTGGTCGAGGCGCCGAGAGCCAGCTTCTCAAAGACTTCCTGACGCCGGGCATCGAAGAGAGTGTGCATATTGTTAAAGCATAGCCCAACAATCTTCATGCCGTTACCAGCCAGCATGCCGGTAATTGGAATCATCTGCTGGGGCACAAATTGCAGGGTGCCAGATAAGACCAAAATTAGCACCGATAGTCCAATCCCCGAAAAGATCGCAATTAGGGAAATCTTAAAGGCATTGCTTAGACCCTGGGCACGCTTCTTGGCGTTCCAGGCTGAATTAAAGATCATGATCCCCATTGCGACCAGGGTCACCCAGAAGCTATCGATCTGGAAGACATAGGTCAGGATGTAACCAACCACAACTAATTGGACAATCATACGCACAACTGCAACCAACATATCTTTATTGAGGCCCAGCTTCTCCTTATAAGAAATCGCCAGCGCTACCAAGACGAGAACGAAGGATAGGCCTAGAGAAGTGGGACTAATGACGAGTTCATGGGTCATGACTTACTTCCTCCTTCCTGCAAGTGACCATCCACTAAGTAAAGAGACCGGTCGGCCATGTCTTGGTCTTCTGGCCGGTGGGAAATCCAGACCAGGGCCATGCCCCAGCGATCTGCCTCAGCCAAAATAAGCTGCCAGACCGCCTGGGCAGAAGCTTCATCCAAAGAAGAGACAACCTCATCCAATAAGAGGATCTTGGGCGGGAAAACCAGGTGGCGGATCAAGGCCAGACGCTGACGCTCGCCCCCTGACAGGGTCTCCACCCCTTGGTCATCGGTCAGGTCAGCTAAGCCCAGAGCCGCTTTAAGCATCGCTAAACGGTCCTGGTCCAGGGCCTTCTGATGATGGGCCTCGGCGACGAAATCAAAGTTATCCTGGACGTTTTTACCAAAGAGAACGGGATTTTGGACACAATAAGAAACGTCTTGGCGGTAGCTTTGGTAGTCATAGCTTTGGGCTGCTTTACCCTGGTAAGTGACTTGGCCGCTATCTTGTCTAAGCAATTGGGCGATAATCTTCAGGATGGTCGATTTGCCACTGCCTGAGGGGCCGTTAATAGACAGAGACTCTCCCGCTTGGACTTGGAGATTAATCTTGTCTAGGATCTGCCGGCCATCCCTAGCATAAGAGATATCCGTCAATGTTAGCATAGCCATCAACCTTTCTGGGTATTTTCTCCATTATAACGAAAGATTCGGCCAAATAAAAATAATAAATCCGACGTGAATTTTGCCTTTTTTCGTTTATATATGAGTAAGGAGGTTATACATCATGTTAATGCTCAGTCAAATCTATTTATTCTTTGCTCTAGCCTGCCTAGCATCCTTTCTCATGCTCTGGGCCTACCGCACCATCCACTCCGGTGCCATTATTTGGGGACGGTCCCAGTGCGACCATTGCCAGGTCAGACTCCCTTATTGGGCCCTCTGCCCCATCCTAGGCTATCTGCTCTGCCGGGGCAGGTGCCAAGTTTGCCAAACCCCTGTCCCCCTCTACTACCCTCTAATTGAGGCCCTATTCGCTTGTACAGCCTTCTACCTGATCTCTCAAGAGGCTTACAGCGACCTGGTCATTCTCGCTATCTTAACCCTTATGACAGCCACAGACCTCACTGCCCTGGTCGTCCCTGACCGCTTCCAGGTCCTTCTCTTCTTCGCCTGCCTAGCACGCGAAGAGACCTGGCAATTAGAGCGCTGGCTCCAGGCCCTGGCCCTTTGCCTGGCCCTCTACGCCCTCAACCAAGTCATCAAAGAAGGCCTTGGCGGAGCGGATATCAAGCTCTTCACCAGCCTCTGCCTAGCATATGGCCTAGCCGCCAGTCTGGAAATCATCTTTCTCAGCTCAGGCCTAGCCCTGGCCTATTTCTTCCTCAGCCGCCAAGCCAAACACCATCCCCTCCCCTTCGTTCCCTTCATTAGCCTGGCTGTGATTATTCTTTTACTTTTCCCATAGAAAAAAGGCTGGAAGAAAAGTTCCAGCCTCTAAAATTTGATTAATTTTCAATTTTTTAAACGAAATGTTCTATGGGTGTCCCACATAGTTTTCAGGTTCAACAGGGTGCTCAACAATCACTTGTTCCCCATCTTCATTGGTCACATATTCTTCCGTTGTTGGCACTTCACCTAATTTCTTAGGTTCCATGTAACGGTAGCGGGCCATCCCTGTACCTGCTGGGATGATCTTACCGATAATAACATTCTCTTTCAGGCCGAGCAGGTTATCCCGCTTGCCGCGAATCGACGCATCGGTAAGGACCTTGGTGGTTTCCTGGAAGGAAGCAGCTGATAAGAAGCTGTTGGTTTCCAGAGCCGCCTTGGTAATCCCAAGAAGGACAGGTTGGGCAGTCGCTGGAATAGATCCCGTCTTAATAGCTTCCGCATTTTCCTTGCTGAAGTCTTCGAGATCCATCAACTTACCTGGTAAGAGGTCAGTTGCCCCTGGATCGAGGACACGTACTTTACGGAGCATTTGACGGAGCATCACTTCCACGTGCTTGTCGTTGATGTCTACCCCTTGCATCCGGTAAACTCGCTGAATTTCACTTAACATGTAAGTTTGAACAGTGAGTGCGTCCGTGATGTGGAGCAGCTCTTTCGGATCGATTGACCCTTCAGTCAAGCGGTCCCCACGTTTGATGGTGTCGCCTACTTCAACGAGCATACGGGCTGTATAAGGAACAACATATTCTCGTTCATCCGTAAGCCCTTTGACGTTAACGGTCTTTTCACGGGTTGCTTCGTTTTGGTTAATGTCGGTAACCACACCTGTGACTTCTGTAATCACAGCGCGCCCTTTCGGATGGCGTGCTTCCACAATTTCTTGTACACGAGGGAGACCTTGGGTGATATCGTCACCGGCAACCCCGCCCGTGTGGAAGGTCCGCATGGTCAACTGGGTACCAGGCTCCCCGATAGATTGGGCAGCGATGGTTCCGACCGCTTCACCGACTTCAACTTCACCATTCGTTGCCAAATCAGAGCCGTAGCAGTGCTTGCAGACACCGTATGGAGTGTTGCAGGTAAAGACGGAGCGGATGGTCACTTCTTCAACGCCAGCTTCTACAATCTTCTTAGCTACTTCTTCTGAAATCAATTGGTCATGGTGGGCAAGGACTTCGCCTGTTTCAGGATGGCGAACTTCTTTTTGAAGGTAGCGGCCTGTCAGACGTTCTTCCAAGCTTTCAATCATTTCATTACCTTCACGGATAGCTGAAACCCGCAAACCACGGTCAGTGTGGCAATTGCTTTCCTTGATGATCACATCTTGGGCCACGTCAACCAGACGACGGGTCAAGTAACCAGAGTCGGCTGTCTTCAGCGCTGTATCGGTCATCCCTTTACGAGCACCGTGCGTGGAGATAAACATCTCTTGAACCGATAAACCTTCCCGGAAGTTGGAGGTTACAGGCAATTCGATAATCTTACCGTTAGGACCAGCCATCAGACCCCGCATCCCGGCCAACTGAGTAAAGTTGGAGATGTTACCCCGGGCCCCAGAGTCCATCATGATGAAGAATGGGTTTTCTGCCGATAGAGAGTTCTTCAGGCGGTTTTCAATTTCATCTTTGACCTTGTTCCAAGTGCTAATGACTTGTTCATAGCGTTCATCATCAGTAATTAAACCGCGACGGTATTGCTTGGTGATGTTATCCACACGTTTGTGGCCTTCATCTACCAGTTCATTCTTCGTATCCAAGACGGTAATGTCTGAGATACCTACCGTGATCCCTGACTTGGTTGAGAATTCGAAACCGAGATCCTTCAAGCGGTCAAGCATCATTTGGGTTTCCGTTACCTTGAATTGCTTGAAAACGCGAGCGATGATGCTTTCTAAGTAACCCTTCTTGAATGGAGGGACTAATTCTGCACGTTTGATTTCTTCCTCAACATCCGCACCAGCTTCCAAGAAGTACTTGTCTGGCAAGCTGTCATTCAAGTTTTCTTGGGTTGGTTCGTTCAAGTAGTTGAAGCCATCTGGAATAATTTGGTTGAAGAAAAGTTTCCCGATCGTTGTCCGGATAAGCTTACCCTTTTGGTCTTCCGTCCAGTTCTTGCCTGGTAAGGAATCGGTATCAATGACCACCCGGGTGTGCAATTCCACATTGCCGCTCTTATAAGCTGTCATCGCTTCATCAACTGAAGAAACAGCTATCCCTTCACCGATAGCCCCAGCACTTTCCATAGTCAGGTAATAGTTCCCTAGAACCATATCCTGAGATGGGGTAACCACTGGCTGGCCATCTTTAGGGTTCAAGATGTGGGTAGCAGCTAACATCAAGATCCGTGCTTCCGCTTGGGCTTCTTCGCCGAGTGGTAGGTGGACCGCCATTTGGTCCCCATCAAAGTCGGCATTATAAGCTTCACAAGCTAGCGGGTGGAGACGGATGGCTTTCCCTTCAACGAGAACAGGTTCAAAGGCCTGGATCCCCAAACGGTGAAGGGTAGGTGCCCGGTTAAGGAGAACAGGGTGTTCCTTGATAATTTCTTCAAGAACATCCCAAACCTTATCGTCTTGGTGCTCAATCATCCGCTTGGCATGCTTCACGTTGGCGGCAATTTCACGGCCCACTAATTCACGCATTAAGAAAGGCTTGAAGAGTTCCAAGGCCATTTCCTTAGGCAGGCCACATTGGTACATCTTGAGCGATGGACCGATGGCGATAACAGAACGGCCAGAATAGTCGACACGCTTACCGAGCAAGTTTTGACGGAAGCGGCCTTGCTTCCCTTTTAACATATGAGATAGGGACTTCAATGGACGGTTCCCAGCCCCAGTAACAGGGCGGCCACGGCGGCCATTATCAACCAAGGCATCCACAGCTTCTTGGAGCATCCGCTTTTCATTTTGAACAATGATGTTTGGCGCATTTAAGTCTAACAAGCGTTTCAAACGATTATTCCGGTTGATCACCCGACGGTAAAGATCGTTCAAGTCAGATGTCGCAAAACGACCCCCATCGAGTTGAACCATTGGGCGGAGTTCTGGTGGAATAACTGGAATAACATCCATAACCATCCACTCTGGATTATTACCGGACTTACGGAAGGCTTCTAGGATATCCAAACGACGGATTGCCCGGGTTCGTTTTTGACCGCGTGCACTGGTTAGGACTTCCTTCAATTCCGCGCATTCCTTCTCCAAGTTAACTTGACCTAAGAGGGTCTTAATAGACTCTGCTCCCATGCCAGCTTGGAAACGGTTGCCGTATTCCATCTTGTATTCACGGAATTCTTTCTCTGATAAGAGTTGCTTGTATTCAAGAGGAGTATCCCCGGCATCTGTCACCACATAAGAAGCAAAGTAAATCACTTCTTCGAGAGCACGTGGGCTCATGTCTAATAAGAGACCCATCCGGCTAGGGATGCCTTTGAAATACCAAATGTGAGTAACGGGTGTTGCCAATTCAATATGGCCCATCCGTTCCCGACGAACTTTAGAACGGGTAACTTCTACCCCACAACGGTCACAAACGACACCCGCATAGCGGATCCGTTTGTACTTCCCACATGAACATTCCCAGTCCTTGGAGGGACCAAAGATACGTTCACAGAAAAGACCGTCTTTTTCAGGTTTTAGCGTCCGATAGTTGATTGTTTCTGGTTTCTTCACTTCACCGTAAGACCAGGAACGAATTTTATCAGGGGATGCTAAACCGATCTTCATACTTTCAAATTTATTAACATCGACCAAGGGGCCAACCTCCCTTTATAATTGCCTCTCGCCTGCTGGGTTGCTCGCCAGCAAGCCTACCTTGTCATTAAAAACGAGAATCACAGTTGGGTGTAGGAACTGCTCATACCCTTCCTAGTTGGGTTCAGGCTAGCAGAAATAGCTCCTCTTCACCAAAATCCGTCGAAGGCCTCTTGGCCTTCTCTGGCTTTTGGCTCCAGAGGTCTATTTCTACCGCTAGCCTTCTCACCCTTCCTAGTTGGGTTCGGTCTGGCAGCTTTCGTGTCACTTCACAAGTCTCCGCCGCAGTCTTGCAGACTGCTCTGGTGACTTGCTCCAGTGAACGAAAGCTAACCGCCAGCCCTCACACCCTTTAGTCGGGTTCGCAGAGGCAGAAGCTCCTCCACTTCACACGATCGAAACGTGCAAGCATGGCTTGCTCTTTTTCGTTCGTGCTCCAGTGTTAAGCTTCTAAACGCCTCTGCTCACACCCTTCTTTACTCTGCTTCTTTGGCTGTGATTTCTTTGTTGTCTGATTTATCTTCTTTGTCGTCAGTCTTGTCTTCGTTTGTTTCTGTGTTTTCTTTTTTGTCTTCTTTATGGTTGAAATTGTTGGTGTCTTCGTCCATGTCGCGTAGGTCGATTTCTTTGTCGTCGGCGTCGAGGACTTGGATGTCTAGGCCGAGTGACTGTAATTCTTTGACCAGTACGCGGAAGGATTCGGGAACCCCTGGACGTGGGATAGGTTCACCCTTGACGATGGCTTCGTAGGTTTGTACCCGGCCAGTGACGTCATCTGACTTGTAGGTCAAGATTTCTTGGAGGGTGTAGGCTGCCCCGTAGGCTTCCAGTGCCCAAACTTCCATTTCACCGAAACGTTGTCCCCCGAATTGTGCCTTACCGCCCAGTGGTTGTTGGGTAACTAAGGAGTATGGCCCAATTGACCGAGCGTGGAGTTTGTCGTCGACCATGTGGGAAAGTTTCAGGTAGTACATCACACCGACAGAAACCCGGTTATCGAATGGTTCACCGGTCCGCCCATCGTAAAGGACAGTCTTAGCGTCTGAGGCCATGCCGGCTTCTTCAACTGCTGACCAAATGTCTTCGTCCACTGCCCCATCAAATACTGGGGTAGCGATCTTAATGCCCATGTTGCGGGCAGCCATTCCGAGGTGGAGTTCCAATACCTGTCCGATATTCATCCGTGAAGGTACCCCAAGTGGGTTCAGCATGATGTCAACAGGGGTCCCATCTGGCATATATGGCATGTCTTCCATTGGGAGAACGAGGGAAACAACCCCTTTGTTCCCGTGACGCCCAGCCATCTTATCGCCGACTTGGATTTTACGTTTTTGGACGATATACACACGAACGAGCATGCTGACGCCTGGTTTGAGTTCATCCCCGTTTTCACGCAGGAAGATCTTCACGTCATTAACGATACCACCACCACCGTGAGGGACACGGAGTGAGGTGTCACGTACTTCACGCGCTTTTTCACCGAAGATGGCGTGGAGTAGGTGCTCTTCTGGAGAAAGTTCGGTTACTCCCTTAGGCGTTACCTTACCTACTAGGATATCTCCATCCTTAACTTCTGCACCGACATAAACAATGCCGCGGTCATCAAGATTCTTCAGGGCATCTTCCCCAACATTAGGGATTTCACGCGTGATTTCTTCTGGTCCGAGTTTGGTATCGCGGGCTTCAGATTCTAATTCATCGATATGGATAGAAGTATACACATCATCCTTAACCAAACGTTCAGAAAGGATAACCGCATCTTCGTAGTTGTAACCATCCCAAGTCATGAAGGCGATTAGTGGGTTTTGGCCCAATGCCAATTCCCCATTCTGCATGGATGGCCCATCAGCTAGGATGTCCCCAGCTTCAACTTCTTCACCAGTCCGAACCAGTGGTTTTTGGTTGTAGCAGGTGGACCCATTTGACCGATGGTACTTGATTAAGCCGTACTTATCGAGGGCGCCATTTTCACGACGGACACGAACTTCGCGGGCGTCAACAAATTCAACTGTCCCAGACTCTTTAGCAATAACAGCTGTCCCTGAGTCGTGGGCCGCCTTGTATTCCATACCCGTCCCGATAAGTGGGGAATTTGGTTGGAGAAGCGGCACCGCTTGACGCTGCATGTTAGCCCCCATTAAGGCACGGTTGGAGTCGTCGTTTTCCAAGAAGGGGATACATGCGGTTGCGACAGCGACTACCTGCTTAGGTGATACGTCCATGTAGTCCACTTGTTCAGGGCTTACTTCGATATTCTCTTCCACATAACGAGCCATTACCTTGTCTGAGGCAAAGGACCCATCTTCGTTTAATTCCGAGTTCCCTTGGGCAATAATGTAATTATCTTCTTCATCGGCGGTTAGGTAATCGATCTTGTCGGTTACTTTGTGGGTATCCCAGCTCACCCGACGGTAAGGGGTTTCGATAAAGCCGTACTCATTGATCTTGGCATAAGTTGCCAGCGAGTTGATCAGCCCGATATTCGGACCTTCAGGCGTTTCGATTGGACACATCCGACCATAGTGGGAATAGTGCACGTCCCGAACTTCATAGCCTGCCCGGTCACGAGTCAAACCACCTGGCCCCAAAGCAGAGAGACGACGCTTGTGGGTCAACTCAGATAGGGGGTTGTTTTGGTCCATGAACTGTGACAGCTGGGAGGACCCGAAGAATTCCTTAATTGCAGCGACCACGGGACGGATATTAACTAATTGTTGTGGGGTCACCGTATCGACATCCTGGGTAGACATCCGTTCCCGAACCACTCTCTCCATCCGTGAAAGACCAATCCGGAATTGGTTCTGTAAGAGTTCACCCACTGAGCGGATCCGGCGGTTACCCAAGTGGTCGATATCATCGGTCTTGCCCAAACCTTCATAAAGGTTCAAGAAGTAGCTGATTGAAGCCATGATATCAGCAACGGTTAAGGCCTTCACATCGTCAGCTGGATTAGCATTGCCAATCACATTGATCACGCGGTCTGGATCATTTGGCGCATAAACCTTCACCACTTGTAGGCGGACAGGCTCTGGCACAACAGCTTGGTCATTCGGATAGATCTCAACCGTATTCGCCCCTTGGTCTAGGGCCTTGCCTAGGCCTTCCATCAGGTCGCGGCTGAGTTCTGTATCCTTAGCGAGTAGAATTTCCCCGGTTTCAGGGTCCACGATATTTTCAGCAAGCACTTGGCCAGCTAAGCGGTGTTTCAAGTCCAGCTTCTTATTGATCTTGTAGCGACCAACTGGTGCCAAGTCATAGCGGTGTGGGTCAAAGAAGCGTGAAACCAGCAAGTTTCTTGAGGATTCTGCCGTCTTTGGTTCACCTGGACGCAGGCGTTCGTAAATATCCTTTAAGGCCTCTTCTGTCCGGGTATCGGATTCATTCTTGTGGAGGTCTTTTTCAATGGTATCTTCGAGGGTCTTGCTAGAGCCGAAGATTTCACGGATCTGATCATCTTGGGAGAAACCTAACGCGCGAACGAGGACAGATAGTTGAATCTTCCGCGTCCGGTCAATCCGTACGTAAGAAATGCCTTTAGCGTCTGTTTCCGTTTCTAACCAGGCCCCACGGTTAGGAATAACCGTTGTCCCGAAAGAGTGGCGGCCGTTCTTGTCTACCTTCTCATTGAAGTAAACCCCTGGTGAACGAACCAACTGCGAAACAATCACCCGCTCAGACCCGTTAACAATGAAGGTTCCGGCTTCGGTCATCAATGGGAAGTCCCCAAAGAAGACTTCTTGGTCCTTGATTTCACCTGATTCCTTGTTGATCAGACGTAGTTTTGCATACATTGGCGCCGCATAGTTGGCATCTTGAGCGCGTGATTCTGAGACATCATACTTAGGCTCTTGGAATTTGTAGTCCACGAATTCTAGGGCCAGCTTCCCTGCATGGTCTTCTATCGGTGAGATATCCTTGAACATGGATACAATCCCATCTTCTAAGAACCATTTATAAGAATCTGTTTGAATTTCAATTAAATCTGGTAGTTCGAGCACTTCGTTGATGCGCGAATAACTCCGGCGAACGCTGTGCTTCCCAAACTTGACATCATGTCCCGACATGTATTGCCACCTCTCTATAAAATAAGCCAGTAAAAGTTTTAAGATTTTATTAAGAATCATAAAAATTGGCCCGGTTTACCCGTTTTTTAGACAAAAAAATAACAAAAGAATCGACACTTTTTTTGCCTTATCTTTTGTTTTAGACCAAATATGCGGGAAATCGGACAATATTTCGACTCCTGCAGATTCCAATAACTATATCATACATATGATAGCAGATTTATCGTCCCAGGTCAAATCTTTTTCCAAAAAAGATTGACAAGTTTGCGAATCAGGCCTACACTAGCCCAATATATAGAAAGCGGGATGGTCATGTACGAAAGCATTACTTATCAAGAAAGCCTTAATACCCCTGATCGAGTCTTTATCGACGTTCGCTCAGAAGCTGAGTATGACAAGGATCACATTCCTGGCGCTATCTCCTTGCCTGTTCTCGACAATGAAACCCGGGCCCAGGTCGGCACCCTATATAAATCAGGCGAAATCCCCCAAGCCAAGCAAGTCGGTATTGAGGCCATGAGCCAAAAATTGCCCCAATACTTTGCCTTTTTGCAGTCCTGCCACCAGGATTTCGCCAAAACTATTCTCTATTGTTCACGCGGCGGCTTCCGGAGCTCTTCCTTAGCGGCCTTGTGCTATAGTCTTGGCCTTCATATTTATAAATTAGACGGTGGCTATAAATCTTACCGCCATGCAGTGATTGACCAACTCGATCAAATTCTCAATCTCGTCCAGCCCATTACCCTCTACGGCTACACCGGAACCGGGAAAACAGCCCTCCTTAACATCCTCCATCAGATGGGCTATCCTGTAGTCGACCTGGAAGCTTGCGCCCAGCACAAGGGCTCTCTCTTTGGCGACCTAAAGAACCGGTCGCACAGTCAAAAGGCCTTCGAAAGCCAGCTTCTCCTACAACTACAAGCCGCCCAAGCTTGCCAAGAAGCGCCCGGTGAATTTCCCGTCTTTATCGAGGGGGAATCGGCCCATATTGGACACTGTGTCCTGCCCAAAAAGCTCCAAGAAGGAATGAAAGCAGGCAAAAAAATCCTCATCGAAGCCCCCATGACCCGTCGGGTTGAGATCTTAAAAGCTGACTATCTCAAAGATCAAGTCCCCCCTCAAGCGATCCTAGACCGGCTCAACCGTCTACGCGGACGCTTGTCTGACCAACGAGTCGACGCCTATATCGCGGCCTTCAAGCAAGGGAAGATCGACCAGCTAATCGAAGCCCTCTGTCAGTCCTACTACGATCCCCGTTACCGTTACAAGGCCAAGAATATGTCCAAGCACTATTGCAATCGCGATACCGACCGATGTGCCCGAACCATCGCCCAGGACTTCTTCCCTAAGTCACGTCCCCAATAAAAAAACGTCCAGCCCTCACGGAGGCCCCTTCTTGGCACGGCCTCCATGAGATAAGCTGGACGTTTTTTATTCGCATGATACCGGAAGCTTATTCTTCCCGGTCGCGGATCAGGTTAAAACCTTGCTTGCGCAGGTCATCGATCAAGGCTTCACGCCGGGGCCGGCGATTTTCCATCTTGTCGCCCACTTGTTTAAAGAAACTGTCGACCCGTCGATTGGCATCGCGCAGGTCATAATAAGTCGTCATCTCTTGGTCGTAATCTTCCAAGAGGCTTTCCGCGTCCTCAGGCAAGTGGTAAGTATCCTCAAAGAAACGCAGAGTCTTAGGCATCCTAGGCTTCAATTGAGGGCTCTGGTTAGGTTCCCCGAAGGCCAGGCCTAGGACTGGAGCGGTTAGCGGTGACAGATCTAAAATATCAATCATTTGTCCCATATTATTCTGGATGCTACCGAGGAAAACAGCTCCCATGCCCAAGGATTCCACCGCATTATTCACATTTTGGGCCATCAATACCGCATCACTATAGCCTTGGAGGAAACGTTCCAACTGATGGGCAGCTAGGTTCTCACGGCCTTCCCGCTCCGCAATCTGTTGGTTGCGGTAGGTGTCCACGAGAAAGATCCAGAGTTCAGGAGCCCGGGCAATATATTCTTGCTTGCCCACTTCAGCGATGGCATGGCGCTTGTCCGGATCCTTCACCCGAATAATTGAAGCCATCTGCATCCCCTCACTCGTTGCTGTCCGCATAGCCACTTCCGCCAATTGGTCAACAATCTCTTCAGGCACCGCTTGATCCTTGAACTCGCGAATCGTCCGGTGGTCCAACTGCTTATCTAGCCATTCATTTGCTGCACACATTACCGTCACTCCTTACTTCTGACTCGAAAGAATCCAATATCCTTTCTTGCGTTCAATTTCTTCCACTTGACCAAAGACTTCTTCCATCTTCTTCCGGGCGCTAAGAGCTCCTTGCTTCTTCTGGATCACTACCAGCAAGAGCCCGCCAGGCAAGAGCTGGTCATAGGCCCCTTCTAGGAACTGATGGACCACTTGCTTGCCGGCTCGGATAGGGGGATTCGTGAAGATCGCCGCAAAGCGCTCGTCTGTAATCTGGTCATAAGCTGACGACCGGCTGATGGCAACATTGGAGACCCCATTCAGGGCCGTATTCTCCTGAGCTAAGTCCAGGGCCCGTTCACTCACATCCACCATACGAATGGTGCGTTCAGGGTATAGACGCCCGAGCACCGTTCCTACTGGGCCATAGCCACAACCTAGGTCGAGGAAGGGACCCTCTGGAAAGTCTAAATGAGCGGTAGTCTCTAATAGCAAGCGTGAACCAAAATCTAAGCGGTCTCGCGAAAAGACTCCACTATCCGTGGTAAAACGAAAGCTCTCCCCAAAAAGCTCCGTCTCATAGGTCTTGAGATCATGAGCCAAGTCACGATTGTCGTCAAAATATTGGTGTGCCATAAGCCAACTCCTTCACTTTTTTCAATTTTATCTTACTAATTATAAGTTTAAATAGCAAGAAAAAACTGTTCTGGCTGACTTCTCCGTCAGCAAAACTTGTCCATAAGAAAAGAGCCCAGTAAGCCGGGCTCTTTATGGTAAAAACTTTTGTAAAAGCTTAGACGACTAACAGATCGCAAACTTTTATTTTCTATTAATAGATGTCTGAAACTTTTCTCTCTTGGTCAATCACAATGTAAAGGTGGCCATTTTCTCCAACTTTAGAAGACATATATTTATTTTCCAAACCGTCTTCATCAACAGGTTCAAAGGGGAAATAAATTTCGCTCTCTTGACCGTCTGACCAAGATAAGGTTACCCATTCAATTCCTCGGTTACGAGTAATGGTTTCAAACATCCCAGTTTCAAGGCCACCTTGGTCAATGGAATCGGATTGGAAAGTATCAGCATCTGGTAAAATTTCCACTTTAAGACTTTCTGCTGGATTAATTTCAAGGATTTCGCCACCGTTGATCCGGCCTAAACTATTCGAAACACGTTTGATCCATAAGTCTCCGATGTGTTCAGCTGAAACTTCCCACTCGCCACCGTTACGGAAATGAAACTTAAATACTTCTGCCTTTCTCATATCTATACCACCTTTTCAATTTTTGTGAATTTTTTCACTACAATTAGTATATAGGAAAAACGATCAAAAATCGAGTATAAAGTCATATTTTATGAAAAAAGATTTTAGGAGCGCTTTCAATAATTGTTCGGAAAGTTTCTTTACACAAAAAGTGGCTAGAAACAAAGCTCCAGCCACTCTTAAAGAAGTCAAAGGAATTTTCTTAAAGGGTCGCCCCTTTTAATCTTTCAGGTCAATGACCATCCGGCCGCGAATTTGGCCTTTTTCCATTTCGTCGAAGATGTCGTTGATGTCTTCCATAGGGCGCATGTGAACTTGGGGAACAACCTTGCCTTCTGCGCCGAATTGGAAGGCTTCAGCCAGGTCTTCTCGAGTACCGACTAGGGAACCAACGACCCGGATACCATCCAAGACCAAACGAGGAATGGAGAGGTCCATGGTGTCGACAGGTAAACCAACTGCCACAACCGTTCCCCCAGCCCGGACCGCATTAACAGCTGAGTCGAAGGCTGCTTTGTTAACGGCTGTCACCACTGCGCCGTGAGCGCCACCGGTTTTTTCTTGGACGATCTTAGCCACGTCATCTGTCTCTGGGTTCAAGCAGATATCAGCTCCAAATTGCTTGGCAAAATCTAATTGGCCTGGGTTAATGTCAACCGCCGCGACCTTCATATTGAAGACATTCTTGGCGTATTGGAGGGCTAGGTTGCCGAGACCGCCCAAACCAAAGAGGACCAGCCATTGCCCCGCACGAACTTGGGATTCTTTGAGGGCCTTATAGGTTGTCACCCCAGCACAGGTAATCGAAGAGGCCTCCGCTGAACCTAAGCCTTCTGGTACTTTAACCGCATAGTCAGCTGTGACGATACATTCTTGGGCCATGCCCCCATCAGCCGTATAGCCAGCATTCTTCACCTGGCGGCAAAGGGTTTCTCGACCGGAGATGCAGTATTCACAGTGCCCGCAGCCTTCGAAGAACCAAGCCACACTCGCCCGGTCGCCTACCTTTAAGGAAGTGACTCCTGGGCCAACTTCCTTCACGACGCCAATTCCTTCATGGCCTAGGACGACACCCGAAACATCGCCGAAATCAGCATTCTTCACATGTAAGTCGGTATGGCAAACCCCGCAACACTCCATATCGAGCAGGGCTTCCCCATATTCTAGAGGTCTGAGCTCTTTATCAACAACTTTAGCTTTATGGTCTTCGGTTGCAACAATTGCTTTCATACTTTCTTCCTCCTTTAATTGCTTAAGACAATTATAAGCAAATCTTGTGAATGAGTGAACACTCTCTATTCAATTGATGAATGAAACTTTATTCCGATGACCACATTTGCATAGTCCCTAATTTTTTCGCATTTAATTCGGCATACCTAAAAATAACTTCTTGCATCGCTTAAAGATAAGCGTATGATATATATGAATGCAAAATCATTTAGTATAGAAAGTGGTGTTCGCTTTGTCAAAAGAAAGTCCCAACCATCATTTATTCGAGCATGCCAATGGCCCTTCCCTAGAAGAGATCAACGGCAGTATCAGCGTCCCCCAAGGCAAGGGCTTCTGGCGCACCCTACTCGCCTATTCCGGCCCCGGTGCCTTAGTCGCTGTGGGTTATATGGATCCGGGCAACTGGTCCACTTCCATTACCGGTGGGCAAAACTTCGGCTACTTGCTCATGTCAGTTATCCTCATGTCCAGCCTGATCGCCATGCTCCTCCAGTACATGGCAGCCAAGCTCGGCATCGTCACCCAAATGGACCTGGCCCAAGCCATCCGCGCCCGAACCTCCCGCCCTTTAGGCTTCATTCTCTGGATCATCACGGAACTTGCGATTATGGCAACCGATGTGGCAGAAGTCATCGGGGCAGCCATTGCCCTCTACCTCCTCTTCCATATCCCCATGTTCCTAGCTGTCCTGATCACAGTCTTCGACGTCCTCCTGCTCTTACTCCTCAGCAAGGTCGGCTTCCGTAAGATCGAAGCCTTGGTCGTCTGCTTAATCTTTGTGATCTTATTTATCTTCGTCTACCAAGTCGCCCTCTCTAAACCTGACTGGGCGGCGCTCTTGGAAGGCTTCATCCCAACTGGTAAAAGTTTCGCCAGAGAACCTGAAATTGGCGGCCAGACGCCCTTAACCGGCGCCCTTGGAATCATCGGGGCTACCGTGATGCCCCATAACCTCTACCTCCACTCTGCTGTCTCCCAAACCCGGCAGATTGACCACCAAAAGCCCCAAGCCATCCAATCGGCGATCCGTTTCACTACTTGGGACTCCAATATCCAATTAACCCTGGCTTTCTTTGTTAATGCCTTACTCCTCATCATGGGGGTTGCAGTCTTTAAGACTGGCACGGTCACTGACCCCTCCTTCTTCGGCCTTTACCAGGCCCTCTCCCAACCGGACGTTATGGCAACGGGACCCCTGGCGGCTGTTGCGCGGACGGGCCTCCTCTCTACCCTCTTTGCCCTGGCCCTCTTAGCCTCTGGACAGAATTCAACCATCACTGGGACTCTCACTGGCCAAGTTATCATGGAAGGCTTTATCCATATGCGGATGCCAATCTGGGCCCGTCGTTTAACCACCCGCTTGCTCTCTGTGATTCCGGTCATTATCTGTGTCTGGGTGACCCAGGGCCAGTCCACGGTTGAAGAGCACACTGCCTTGAATAATCTCATGAATAATTCCCAAGTCTTTTTAGCCTTCGCCCTCCCCTTCTCCATCGTCCCCTTGCTCATGATGACTAACAATAAGCTGGAGATGAAGGGACGCTTTAAAAACTCCCTAATTATCAGCGGGCTAGGCTGGCTGTCCGTTGTGAGCTTGACCTATCTCAACTTAATCGGCCTGCCCCAACAATTCGAAGCCTTCTTAGGTGACCAAGCCAGCGCCACAGCCATCTCCTGGTCCCACCAAGTCGCTTACCTCGTCATTGTCCTTGTTCTCGCCTTGCTTGCCTGGACTATCATCGGCATCCACCAAGGAGAAAAACGCCTCCAAGCCAAACACCAAAGTTTATTGCCTGCTAGTCATGAAAGGATGACCAACCATGAATAAGATGACCTTTGACCGTATCCTCGTCGCAGTGGACGGGTCCAAGGAAGCCCAAAAAGCCTTCCACTATGCTATCAACCTGGCCCGGGACAAAGGCTGTCCCCTCAGTATCGCTTCAGTCTTCGAAGCCGGTCAACTCAATGTTTATGAAGCCCTCGACCCCAAGGAACTCCAGGGCAAACGTCAAGCCTTTTTGGACCAGGTTGCTGGCTACCGGGCCCAGGCAGAAGCAGCAGGCCTCCCAGAGATCCAGTGCTTAGTTGCTGAGGGCGGCGACCCCGCTAAGGTTATTATCAAAGACCTCCTCCCAACCAGCCAAGCCGACCTGCTCATCATCGGCAGCCATGGCGATGCCCAACTCAGCGATTACTTTGGCAGCCATGCGACTTATTTGGTCAAGCACGCCCCTATCCCTGTCCTGGTCTACCGCTAGGCCGGGCCTGGAATAGCCTAGTCCATCTCTTTTTAACCGACGAACGTTTTCAAAAACCTGTTCCAAAAGTCAGCCCTGACATCCACTTCACGAACTATGTCCAATCGTTTGCAAACGATTGGACATAGTTCGCTCCAGTGGTTCAGGCCTGAACGACTTTTGTCACACTCTCTTCTTTTCCGATCAAGGGTGATTTTTTCACTTTTCCCCTTGACTTTGGTCAAATGACCCGTTATTATATTAACAAATCCTAATAAAGATTAAAATTCTATGAGAGTAGTACTTCTTTTTAACGGACAGGGAGTCGTTATTGATTGAGAACGCGGCATTAAAAGAAGGAATGGACTCATTAAAGGAACTTACAACGCCTCGGCTATTAGTAAGTTACGGAAGCTTGAACCGTTAGCTCCAAGCACGTATGTTAGTACGTGAGCAAAGTGGGTATTTTTGCGTAGGCAAATACCAATTTGGGTGGTACCGCAGGAAACTGATTCTTCAGACTCTTGTCCCTTGTAAGGGACAGGAGTCTTTTTATTTAGTCTGATTTAATTTATTTATACTTTTTAAAAATAGGAGGAAACAACCATGACAACAGCAACAAAAGTGAAAACAGCCATTAAAGAAGTCGTCGCCGGCAATAACCTCGATTATCAATTATCCGAAGATATCATGAAAGCCATCATGGGTGGTGAGGTAAGTGATGTGGAAATCGCAACTTTACTGACCGCGCTCCGGCTCAAGGGCGAATCGATCGATGAAATTTCTGCCTTCGCTGATGTCATGCGGGCTTTCGCAACCCAAGTCGAACACCCGACAGATTCCCTAGACATTGTGGGCACTGGGGGGGACGGCGCCAATACCTTCAATATCTCAACCACCTCATCCTTCGTCATTGCCGCAGCAGGCATTTCTGTGACCAAGCACGGCAATCGCAGCGCCTCCAGTAAGTCAGGGAGCGCCGACTGTATGGAACAATTAGGCATCCAGCTGGACCTTTCCGCTGACGAAGCTGAGGAGGTCCTAGAAAAGACAGGCATGACCTTCCTCTTTAGCCAGAAATACCACCCTGCCATGCGCTATGTGGCAGGTCCTCGCCGGCAAATGGGGATCCGCACCGTCTTCAACATCCTCGGCCCACTGGCTAATCCGGCCAACTGCAACTATCAAATGCTGGGCGTCTACGACTCCGCTCTGATCGAACCCTTGATCCAAGTCCTGAAGAAACTCGGCCTTAAACGGGCCATGGTCTTCTCCGGTGACGACGGCTTGGATGAAATCACCCTCACCACCACCAGTCACGTCGCCACCCTGCGCGATGGCGAGATCAACTACTTCGTCTTCGACCCCAAGGACTACGGTTTTGACTATTGTCGGCTAGAAGACTTGGTCGGTGGCGAACCCGCCGAGAATGCGCAAATTACCCGCGAAATCCTCCAAGGCACGCGCCAAGATGCCAAGTCCGATACCGTCCTTCTCAATGCCGGACTGGCCATCGCCCTCGTTAAAGACGGCTATAGCCTAGGGGACGGTATTGAAGAAGCCCGCCTGCTCATCCAATCTGGAGCTGCTGCTAAGAAATTAGAAGAAGTTATCCAAGCCAGCCAAACCGTTTAAGGAGGTTCCTATGATACTCGATGACATTGTCCAAAAGCGCAAAATCCGCTACCAGGAGCGAATGGCCCAAAAGCCCCTAGCTGAATTAGAAGCCGCCTGCCAAGCTATCGACCTCAGCCAAGAAGCGCCCTTTCCCTTCTATAATAGCCTCAGCCAAAAGGCCCGCTTTCACTTTATCTGTGAATGCAAGAAGGCTAGCCCTTCAAAAGGCCTGATCCAGGCAGACTACCAGCCTGCTGACATTGCCCAGACCTACCAAGCGGCTGGGGCCTCAGCCATCTCCATCTTAACCGAACCCGACTTCTTCCAAGGATCCGACCAAGATTTCCAAGCTGTCCGCCAAGCCACTAGCTTGCCCCTCTTACGCAAGGACTTTATCTTCACGGCCTACCAAATCTATGAGGCTAAATTACTAGGCGCCAATGCCATCCTCCTAATCGTCTCTATCCTGAATGACGAGGACCTGGCCCACTTCCAAAAAATGGCCCATGACTTAAACCTAGACGCCCTGGTCGAATGCCACGACCTAGAAGAAATCGAGCGGGCCAAGGCCATCGGGGCACGGATCATCGGGGTCAATAACCGCGACTTAAAAACCTTCACCGTAGACCTGGACAATACCCAGCGCCTCCGCCAGCACGTCCCTGAAGATATTGTTTTTGTTGCTGAGAGCGGCGTTTCCCAGCGTGACCAAGTTGCCCACCTAGAAGCCGGCAAGGTGAACGCCCTACTTATTGGCGAAACCTTGATGCGGGCTGACAACAAGGGCCAGGTCCTCTCCCAACTGCGAGGTGATTTCCATGACTAAACTCAAATTCTGCGGCCTCAAAACTTTAGACGATGTCGCCATCTGCAATGAGCTCAAGCCGGACTATGTTGGCTTCATCCTAGCCGAAAGCAAGCGTCGGATTGACCAAGCGACCGCCCAAGAGCTCCGCCAAGCCCTGGACCCAGATATTCCCTGTGTCGGCGTCTTCGTCAATGAAGACCAAGAGACCATCCAAGCTTATGTCGACGCCGGCATTGTCCAAGTTATCCAGCTCCACGGCGACGAAGACCGGGCCTATATTGACAAGCTGCGCCAGCTATGCCAGGCGCCCATTATCAAAGCTCTGGCCATTAAGAATAAGGATTCCTTCCAAGTCGACCTAGCTTGCGATGCCTACCTCTATGATGCCTATAACAAGCATGTCCGTGGCGGCAGCGGCCAGGCCTTTAACTGGGACCTGATCAGTGCCCGCCCAGACAAGCACCGGGCCAAAGCCTTCTTCCTCGCGGGTGGGCTCAATGCTAGCAATCTAGCAGAAGCCATCCGAACGACCCAGCCTGAGGTCGTCGATATCTCCTCAGGCATTGAAGGTGCAGACGGTCACAAGGACTACGACAAGGCCAAAGCGATTTGTCAGATTGTCCGCTCTATCTCATAAGACTCAGCCATGAATGAAAGGAATTATACGATGACAAAAGAGAGTTATTTTGGTAAACACGGGGGCTATTTTGTCCCAGAAACCCTCATGAACGCCTGCCTAGAGCTTGAAGAAGCCTTCGACCACTTCATCCACGACCAGGACTTCCTCGACAACTACCAGCGCCTGCTCAAAGAATATGCCGGCCGCCCTTCCCTCCTCTACTATGCCGACCGCTTGACTAAAGACCTAGGCGGGGCCAAGGTTTACTTGAAACGCGAAGACCTCAACCATACCGGCGCCCACAAGATCAACAACGCCCTCGGTCAAGCCCTGCTCGCTAAAGCCATGGGGAAGACCCGCTTAATCGCTGAAACAGGGGCCGGCCAGCACGGGGTGGCCACCGCAACAGCCGCTGCCCTGCTTGACATGGAATGCGTGGTCTATATGGGTAAAGAAGATACCGAGCGCCAGGCCCTCAACGTATACCGGATGGAACTTCTGGGCAGTAAGGTCATTGCCGTTGAAAGCGGGACCCAGACCCTGAAGGATGCCGTTAACGAGGCGCTCAAGGACTGGAGCGCCAACTTCGAAAATTCCCACTATTGTATTGGGTCGACTATGGGCCCCCACCCCTTCCCAACCATCGTCCGCGAGTTCCAACGCGTGATCAGCCGGGAAGCCCGCCAACAATTCCTCGACCAAACCGGTAAGTTACCCGACATGGTCTTCGCCTGTGTCGGCGGTGGGTCCAATGCCATCGGTTCCTTCTATGAATTTCTTAATGACGAAGAGGTCCAACTCTACGGCGTTGAAGCAGCTGGTAAAGGCATCCACACCGAACGAACTGCAGCGACGATCGCCACCGGCAAGGAAGGTATCTTCCATGGCATGAAGTCCTACTTCTGCCAGGATGAAGACGGGCAAATTGCCCCCGTCTATTCCATTTCTGCCGGCCTCGACTACCCAGGCATTGGCCCTGAACATGCCCACTTCCACGATACCGGGCGGGTGAACTATGTCCCTGCTACTGATGACGAAGCAGTTGCTGCCTTCGAATACCTCTCCCGGCTCGAAGGGATTATCCCTGCCATCGAGAGCGCTCATGCGATCGCCTACGCCCTCAAAGTTATCCCCACACTCAACAAAGACCAGAGTGTAATGATCACCCTATCCGGCCGCGGTGACAAAGACGTGGCCGCCATCGCCCGCTATAAAGGAGTAGAAATCTATGACGACTAAGCCAAGTACCCAACGCATCCAAGCCGCCTTTGAAACCAAGGCTTTCATCCCCTTCATCACCTGTGGCGACCCTGATCTGGCCACTACCGAAGCCGTAGTTGACAGCCTCATCGCTGCTGGCGCTAAAATCGTAGAATTAGGGATCCCTTTCTCCGACCCCGTCGCTGAAGGCGAGACCATCCAAGCCGCAGACGAACGCGCCCTGTCTAAGGAAGTCAAACTCGACCAAATTTTCGACCTCGTCCGCCGCATCCGCCAAAAGCATGACACCCCCTTGGTCTTCATGACCTATGCCAACCCCATCTTCGCTTACGGCACCGACCGCTTCATGGAAAAAGCAGCTGACGCGGGCATCGATGGCGTCATCATCCCCGACGCCCCCTATGAAGAAAAAGGGCTTTTCCAGGCTGCCTGTGATCAGCACGGCATCACCCTGATCTCCATGGTTGCCCCTTCCAGTAAGGAACGGATCCAAACCATCGCTGGCGAAGCAGAAGGCTTCCTCTACCTCGTCTCTAGCCTAGGAGTAACTGGTGTCCGCCAAAACATCCAAACCGATATCCCAAGCATTGTTCAGAGTATCCGCCAGGCTACAAATATCCCGGTGGCAGTTGGCTTCGGCATTGCCAGTCCTGACCAGGCTCGGGAAATGTCTCAGGCATCAGACGGCGCCATCATCGGCTCTGCCATTGTCAAACTCATCGCCAAGCACGGCACAGACAGCGCCCCAGTCGTCGAAGCCTATGCCAAAGAAATCGTCCAAGCCATTCAAGGCTAAATCAAAATAACACAAAAACACTGCCAGAAGCTGCCGCTGACCCTCTAGAAGGTTCCTAAGCAGCAGGAGCAGTGTTTTTTGCTTTTGACTTGTCGTACAAGATTTATGAAGTGCTAGCTATACACACTTGGAGGCTTCAATTGTGGGCTAACTTTTGCCAACACACACTCGGCGGGCTCAAGTGTGGGCTCCCCTTTGCCAACACACACTCGGCGGGCTCAAGTGTGGGCTCCCCTTTGCCAACACACACTCGAAGCTTCTATTTGTGTATTAGACATCTTGCTCGCATCCTTTAAGAAAGAGAGTGTGACAAAAGTTGATCAGGCCTGAATCACTGGAGGCCGTTTTTGAAAAATGTTCGTAATTAAAAAAGAGGCTGGAACTTTTGTCCCAGCCTCCTTCATGATCCGAAGTAGATTATTTAAGTTCTGCTGAACCGCCAGCTTCTTCGATAGCTGCTTTAAGAGCTTCTGCTTCTTCTTTAGGAAGACCTTCTTTAATAACAGCTGGAGCGCCGTCAACTAATTCTTTAGCTTCTTTCAAGCCAAGACCAGTTGCTTCACGAACTGCTTTGATTACTTTGATCTTAGCAGCGCCTGCGTCTGTTAATTCAACGTCGAAGTCAGTTTTTTCTTCAGCAGCGCCTGCGTCAGCACCAGCACCGGCAGCAGCTACAGGAGCAGCAGCAGAAACGCCGAATTCTTCTTCAATAGCAGATACTAAGTCTGCTAATTCTAAGATTGATGATTCTTTTAAATCAGCAATGATTTGTTCAATGTTTAAAGCCATTTTTTATTCCTCCATTTTTTAGATGATTTGTTTGGATCTAGGCAGCCAAATAATTAAGCTGCGCCTTCTTCTTCTGCTTTTTGGTCTTGTACAGCTTTGACTGCATATGCCACGTTGCGGACAGGTGCTTGCAATACAGATAAGAGCATTGAAAGTAAACCTTCGCGACCTGGTAGGGAAGCAATCTTGCTGATTTCTTCTTTAGTTAAGGTTTTGCCTTCGATGACGCCGCCTTTTAATTCTAAAGCTTCTGCTTCTTTAGAGAAGTTCTTCAAGATACGTGCAGGTGCAACTGCATCTTCTTCACCAAATGCTACGGCAGTAGGGCCTTGGAAGACTTCTTCGTGGTATTCAACACCTAAAGTGTCTAAGGCACGACGCATCATCGTATTTTTGATAACTTTGAATGATACATTTTCTGCACGTAATTGGCTACGCAATTCAGTTGCTTCTTGAACAGTTAAACCTAAGTAGTCAACAACGATGATTGATTTTGCGTTTTTAATGCGGTCAACCAATACGTTAACTTCTTCTTGTTTCTTAGCAATTGCTTGTTCGCTCAATTATTTCACCTCCATAAGATTAATCAGAGTTTCTATTGCCAAGCAATAAAAAAACTCCATGTCACTGAAGACACAGAGAACTATCTAACACCTGATGCGGTGAATCTCGATCTCCCTCGGTTAGAAATTAAGGCTTTTGCCACTAACTGTCTTCGGTAAGTATTGAATTATTTTCAACTATTGCATGATAGCATGTCTAAGTTAAAAATGCAAGGGATATTTCGAGATTTTTTGACTAAATCTAGAAGAGATTGTAAAGAGGCAGCAGGAGGATGGGCATAAAAATTGCTGGGATCTGATTGGTTACCCGGATGTCGGTAATTTCCAGCATATTCAAACCCAGGCCAACCAGGATAATGGAGCCGGCCCCAGACATCTCTGCCACCACATCTGGTGTCAGGTAAGGGGCAATCCAAGCAGCTAGGGTCACCAGGCCACCTTCGTAGATCAAGACGGAGAGCGCCGCAAAAGCAGCCCCAATCCCGTAAGTTGAGCCGAAGATAAGCGAACTCACCGCAACAATTACTGACTTGGTATAGAGCAAGCTGTGGTCGCCGTTCAGACCAGATTGGAGGGCCCCAAGAACCGTCATAGCGCCCACGCAGATTACCAGGCTGGCGGTTACGAAACCTTCCGCAAAGAGTGAAGCCTCTTCCCCACTAGCTACCTTGTTTTGGATCGCCTTACTTCCCCGGTCTAAGGCACCTTCAATATTAATAAACTCACCAATTATGGTTCCTAATAAGAGACTCATTAATAAAACAATTAAATTCTTAGAATCACTGGCCCCGGAAATGCCCAGATAGAGCACGACAACCCCGATCATTTGCATGCAAGCCTTCCGCACCCGCTCGGGCAGGCGCTCACCAATAAAGTGGCCAACTACGGCAAAAATGACGAGCACCAGGGCTTCAACAATTACACCTTTATACATAATAACCTCCAAGTATTCAATAGATCTATTTTACGCTGTTTCCAGACGAAGGTAAACCCGAAGCCATTATTCTCATTATATTCTTAACTTTAATCAGGGTGTGAGGGAGCGCGGGTAGAAGTGGACCT
>NZ_KV797946.1:0-39348 GCF_001809535.1 Aerococcus sp. HMSC062A02
GGAGATCGCGGGTTCAATTCCCGTCGGGACCGTAATTTTATTCATCAATGCGGGTGTAGTTTAGTGGTAAAACCACAGCCTTCCAAGCTGTTGTCGCGAGTTCGATTCTCGTCACCCGCTTCTTATGGGCCTGTAGCTCAGTTGGTTAGAGCGCACCCCTGATAAGGGTGAGGTCGATGGTTCGAATCCATTCAGGCCCATTACAAGTAAATATGGAGAATTACTCAAGAGGCTGAAGAGGACGGTTTGCTAAATCGTTAGGCGGCTTATCGCCGCGCAAGGGTTCGAATCCCTTATTCTCCGTTTTGTGTTATTAACTTAGGCCCGTTGGTCAAGCGGTTAAGACACCGCCCTTTCACGGCGGTAACACGGGTTCGAATCCCGTACGGGTCATTGCTTAACTTTGATATACATGGAGGATTACCCAAGTCCGGCTGAAGGGAACGGTCTTGAAAACCGTCAGGTGGGTCAAACCACGCAAGGGTTCGAATCCCTTATCCTCCTTTTATTAATATCGCGGAGTAGAGCAGTTGGCAGCTCGTCGGGCTCATAACCCGGAGGTCGCAGGTTCGAGTCCTGCCTCCGCAATTACGAGCATAATATATACTTGGTCCGGTGGTGTAGGGGTTAACATGCCTGCCTGTCACGCAGGAGATCGCGGGTTCAAATCCCGTCCGGACCGTTTTCTTTTTGGTCCAATAGCTCAGTTGGTAGAGCACTTGATTGAAGCTCAAGGTGTCGGCAGTTCGACTCTGTCTTGGACCATTACATGCTAATATTGGCCCGTTGGTCAAGCGGTTAAGACACCGCCCTTTCACGGCGGTAACACGGGTTCGAATCCCGTACGGGTCATTTATAAAGGTTGGGAATCTGTCCCAGCCTTTATTTTTTTATCTGAGATTTTTCTCGCTTTATTGATTGTTCGTCTAAAGTTAGCTATAATTATGTAATGAAATATTATACAAAATTTGATTGAATTGAAGGGAAAGATAAGTTTGCGGCAGTTTTTGAAAAAGAGAAAATTGATTGTGCTGCTTGTGAGTATCATGACCTCCCTGAGTTTAATTTTCTTCTCGCTCTTTGGTAGTCATGAAACCCCTAAGCCTATTTCCTGGATGAATGATCTAACAGCTGTCGTTGGGAGAGCAGTATCTTCGCCAGGGAATTTTGTGATGAATTTTGGGGATTCGGTTGCTTCATTGAAGAATACCTATGAAGAAAATCAATCGTTGAAAAAGCAAATTGGGGTCCTCCAAGATTTAAAAGTACAGAATGAAAGTTTAAAAGCTGAAAATAAGGAACTCAATGATCTCTTAGAAATTAAGCCAACCCTGGTGGATAAAAAAGTCATTGGCGGTAATGTCATTGCCCGGTCACCAGACTTTTGGGTGGATTATATTACTATCGACTTGGGCTCCAATAATAGCCTGACAACGGATATGTCGGTCATGAGTGCGAGCGGCTTGATTGGACGGATTGTGGAAGTGAATCCAACAAGTTCCAAGGTCCAATTACTGACTTCAACAGCTAATAATTCAATGGAAGTTGCTGCTAGCATCCAGATTAAGGATCAGATTGTTCATGGGGTGATCAAGGAGTATGACCGGAAAGAACAAGAACTTATCCTCACTCAGGTCGCCCAAGATGCTAAAATCAACAAGGGAGATATGGTCACTACCTCTGGCCTAGGCGGGGTTTCGCCTGAAGGGATTATTATTGGTGAGGTGGTCGAGGCGAAGACGGACGAATTTGGCCTCTCCCAGAAGGTTCGGGTTAAACCGGCGGCTGACTTTGATGATATCCGCAAGGTCTTTGTAGTGATGCAGGACGAAGAAGCCAAGCAGGCTAGAGAAGAAGCTGAGCAGGCAGAAGGAGAGGGAACTGATGAAGATTCAAGCAATGAGTAATTACTTTCGTCGGCGCTTTGCTCTTCCTATTCTCTTGATTCTTATCTTATTACTTGACGGTTCCTTGCAGGTGATGCTTTTGAAGAATTTGGGTGAAGTCAATTATTCGATGACTTCCTCGCTCACAATCATTGCCTTGACTATCCTGAGTATTTACTGCCAAAGGGTGAATCTCCTCTATCTTTCGGTTATCGTCATAGGCTTTATCTTCGATACCTATTACTCCCGGGTGCTTGGTGTTAATCTCTTCATCATGCCATTGATTTGTTTTGCTACTCGCTATTTTGCCCAGCACTTCCGCATAAACTTTTACAGTGTTTGGTTTTGGACCATGATTGTCTATCTCACTTATGGCCATTTGATTTACTTTATTTTTTCTATTTTTAATTTAGAAAAACCCCAGTACGGGATCTTTCTCTTCCAGCATCTGCTGCCTTCCTTGCTCTTTAACGGCTTGATGGCTTTTATCTTGAATTACTGCTTGGAACGATTTGCCGAATGGATAAATAAGTAAAAAAGGCTTGCAAAATTTCAAAACTTGTCTATAATGAGTATAAGTTAAAGAAAAAAAGCGTTGATTGGAAGAGGTCATCAAAGACTTGCCAAGAGAGATTATGGTCGCTGCGAATAATCCAAGTCTGATGTCTACACACCCATGAGCTGGTTTTGTACCCGTGTTTGAGCGTTAATCAAGTGTAAACTTTACACACAGAGATAGTCTATGTGAGTAGGCTATGAACAAAGGTGGAACCACGTAATTAACGTCCTTTCGTATGATACGAAAGGATTTTTTTATTAATAGGAAATGATGTTGACGGGAAAAAGTTTAGGATGGTCTTTACAGAGAGCTAGGCGAGCTGAGAGCTAGCAAGACCTACTAAATGGCACACCCCAGAGTTGCTAATCGGAAATGCTTAGCCGTGTTGGAGCGTTAATCCTGTGTCAGTTCGTCTGACATGCTGAGGCTAGCCATGTGAATGTCTAGCGAATAAAGGTGGCACCACGTCTTCTAACGTCCTTTAGTCAATGACTAGAGGACGTTTTATTATGATTAAATAAAGAAAGGATGACTCCCATGAAAAAAATGCTGAAACTGAGCTCCATTGTTTGGCTCTTCGCACTATTTTTCCCCTTATTATCTGTTTTTTCAAGCCCAGTTGAGGCTAAGGAGAACCACTATGTGATTGGGTTGGATGATACTTTCTCTCCCATGGGTTTTCGGGATAATGAAGGAAATTTAGTTGGTTTCGATATTGACCTCGCTCGGGCAGTGGCTGACCTCAATGGTTGGTCGATTGATTTCCAACCGATTGACTGGTCAATGAAGGAGACCGAGTTAAATACGGGAAATATTGATATGATCTGGAATGGTTTTGGGATTACCCCTGAACGGGAGAAGCAATTTCTCCTGACCGAACCCTATATTGATAGTAAACAAATGATTATTACCCGCGCCGATGATCCCATCGATGACTTGGAAGACTTAGCTGGAAAGAAAGTCGGCAGCCAGAGCGGATCGACCACAGCAGAAGAAATGAAGACCTGGCCGAATAATCTTTACCAACGCTTAGATGGCCAACCAGTTCTTTATCCAAGTTATAATGAAGTATTTGCTGATCTGGATGCTGGACGGATCGATGCCATTGCCACTGGAACCATTTATGGTCTCTACACCCTCCAGCAGCGCCCAGAAGGCCAGTACAAATACTTCGTCAATGAGGAATATGTCGAACCCATGGCGGTAGCTTTGCGTAAGGAAGATACCCAATTAAAGGAAACGATTGATCAGAGTATCCAAACATTGAAAGAGAATGGAAAATACGATGAAATTTATGATAAGTGGTTTGCTGGTGACCAAACGGCTGACCGGGGGAACTCCCTTGTGATGACAGTTCTCCCATCCTTACTGTCAGCTTTTAAGATGACTTTTCTCATCTTTATTGTTGTCTTAGTACTCAGTATCCCTATTGGTTTCTTGATCGCTATTCTTAGGGTCTTTGGCCCTAAGTGGTTGCAAGGCTTGATTGAGGCTTATGTCTTTGTGATGCGGGGCAGTCCACTGATGCTACAATTGATGGTTTTCTTCTTTGGTTTACCTTATATCGGATTGAGTTTAGACCGCTTTACCGCAGCGATTTTTGCCTTTGTCATTAACTATGCCGCTTACTTTACTGAAATCTTCCGCGGGGGTATTTCCTCTGTACCAGATGGTCAGTTTGAAAGCATTAACGTCCTAGGAATCGGTCATGTCCGAGGCTTTAGACGGATTATCCTACCCCAGGTCATGAAGATCGTTATGCCCTCTGTCGGTAATGAAGTGATTTCTTTAGTCAAAGATACCTCTCTCGTCTATGTGATCGGCCTGGGAGAACTTTTAAGGGCAGGGTCTATTGCCGCTAATACCTACGCTACTCTGACCCCTTATCTTCTCTGTGGGGCAATTTACTTACTCTTTACAGCCGTGGTAACCTTCTTCTTGAAACGTCTCGAAGGCCGCATCGACTGGTAGTAGAAAGGAGCATAAGATGGCTTTATATGTAGAAGGGCTTTCCAAAGCCTATAACAAGAACCAAATTATTGACCAGTTTACTTGCCAAATTGAAGGAGGGGAAATTGTTATTCTTCTCGGCAAGTCAGGGACTGGGAAGACAACCTTTATGCGTTTAATCAATAACTTAGAAAAAGCAGACCAAGGCAGCATCCGCATCAATGACCAATACCTCTGCCAAGCAGCTGAGTCTGGGGCCCGTTATTTAAGTAAGGCCGACCAGCGTGCTTACCAGAATAACCTCGGCATGGTCTTCCAAGATTTCCAATTATTTCCCAATTTTACGGTATTGGAAAATCTGATGGAGGCTCCTTTAGCTCAAAAGCTGGCCAGTCCTGAAGCAATCAAAGCCCAGGCCTTAGACCTCCTAGCCAAGGTCGGCTTATCTGATAAGGCAGAGGTTAAACCCTCAACCCTGTCAGGAGGGCAAAAACAGCGAGTGGCGATTGCCCGGGCCCTGATGTTGAATCCAGATGTGATTTGTTTTGATGAACCGACCTCAGCTTTGGACCGGGAATCGGCCAATCAAGTGGGTGCCCTGATCCAAGAACTTGCCGATAGTGGCCAAGCAGTTCTGATTGTCACCCACGATACGGAATTCGGTCGTGAATACGGGACAAGAATCATTTCTTCGAGTGACTTTAAATAAGCAATAAAAAGCAGGATCCTTCCCCTCAATTAGGGGCGGGATCCTGCTTTTAAGCTTTAGTCGCTTGGTAAAGTGATTTAGTCAGCAACAATCTCATTGACATCTTCATCGGGTAAATCGGTGAAGGGGCGGAAGTAGACGAGAGCAAAGGCCACGCCAAAGGAAATAGCAATGGAGATGAGGCAGTTAATCAAGTTGGACATGTCCCCATCTGGGCTGATAAAGATAGGAAGGGCAGCAATTCCTGGGTTGGCAAAGGCAAAGGCATAAACCTGGCTGATACCGGCGTAGAGTCCGCCTGCCAGTCCGCCGACGATCGAAGCCATCAGAACGGACTTAATAGGGATGGCGACGCCGTAGAGGCCTGGCTGGGAGACGCCCATGGCAGCTGTTACACAAGCTGACAAGTTATACTGCTTGTAGGCACTGTGCTTGGTCTTAAAGAAGACAGCCAGGACAGCACCTGATAGGGCCATATTGGCGGCCAGCATGCCAGGGTTAAAGAAGGTATCTGTACCGGTTGCTGCAATGGTTTGGGTAACAACCGGGAAGAGGGCATAATGGGCGCCAAACATGACCACGAAGAGGCCAAAACCTCCTAAGAGGGCAGGCACCAACCATTCGGCTCTGGAGCTGAGGAAGTCCACTAAGGCAACCAAGCCGTCGCCTAGAACAGTCCCGAGCGGGCCTAAAACTGAAATTCCCAGTATACAGGTTGTGAGCAGGACCAGGACAGGAGCGAAGACTCCACGCACAATCTCTGGAATGACCTTGTACCAGAACTTTTCAATATAGGACTGGGCAAAAGTGATCAGAATAATAGGGATTACGGAACTAGGGTAGTTACCTGGTGGGAGAGGGATGCCAAAGAAGTCCGCGCTCCCATCATAATTGGCCAATTCGCTGGTAATTTCCGGATGGAGTAAGAAGGCAGCAGTCGCCATAGCCAGGATCTGGTTGGCCCCAAAGACCTTGGCGGCTGAATTAGCGAGCAAGATAGGGAGAAAATAAAAGACAGCATTGGAAATGGAGTTGAGGATAATGTACTCTGCTTTGCCTTCCTGGATTAAAGAAAAGCTATGCAAGAGAATGGTAATCCCTTGGAGAATACCGGCTGCCGTAAGTCCGATCAAAATCGGCGCAAATATTTCCTTAATGGCATTGAGAACCTTATCCAAAAAAGAAAGTTCTTCTTGAGTTTCAGACATATTTTGTCCTCCTTTAATGTATTTTGACTCATCTTCATTATATAACATGAATAAGAGTCAATAGCAAAAAGGAAGGGGCTTTTCTGTAAAAGAAACAAAAAAGCGTGAAATATTTTTCACGCTTTTAATGCAAAATTCTTTTATTTAATAATTGGAGCAGCTCCAGTAATAGCGGCTACGGCAATGAAGATGATAAAGATACCGAGGGCCCATTTACCGGATTCTTTTTGCCATTCACCCATGTCAACTCCTGTTAGGTTGAAGAGAAGGTAGATGAAGGCAACGAGTGGACTGAGTAAGTGGAAGGCTTGGCCGAGTAGGGAAGCCACCCCAATTTCTAAGGCTGTATAGCCATACTGGGTACCGGTTTGGTAGAGGACAGGGAGTACGCCGTAGTAGAAGGCATCGTTGGAGAGGAAGAAAGTACCTGGTGCCGAAAGTAGGGCTGTAATGAGTCCCCAAGCCCGGCCCCAACTATCTGGGATAATCGTCGTAAGACTTTGGGCTAATGCATCAGCCATACCGGTACCTGTGAAGAGTCCCATGAAGATCCCTGCCGCAAAGACTAGGATGACCACTTGGACAGCGTCACCAGCATTTTCTTGGATGCGATTCTTTTGTTGCTTGAGATCAGGGTAGTTAATGATTAGAGCCAGCACCGTCCCTGTTAGGAAGAGGAAGAGGGCTGGGAACCAACCAGAGACGAGGAAGAAGATCAGAGTGATGGTCATGATGAGGTTGACCCAGAAGAGTTTTGGACGTTTCATGGCCTGTTCTTCATCAGACTTAGCAGCGGTGAGTGCTTGAATATCTTTTTCGGTTAGTTCTTGGATTCCCACACGTTTACGTTCGCGGACACCTAAGAAGATGGATAGGCCGAGTACATAAATAGCGGAAATCACCATACCTGGCGCTAGGGCACGGATAACTTCTTGGTCATTCAAGCTAAGTACGGAGATGGCCCGGGCTGTTGGTCCACCCCAAGGCAAGAGGTTCATAATGGTATTCATTAAAATAATCAAGACAGCCAGGTTCATCATCCTTAAATTAAGCTTCTTATAGATAGGAATGAAGGCTGTACACACAATGAGGGTTGTTGTCGTCCCGTCCCCGTTGAGGGAAACCACCATAGAGATGAAAGCAGTGGCAAAGAGAATCTTGACCGGATCCCCTTTAGCGAAGCGAATCATCTTCTCCGTGATGGGGTCAAACATCCCGGCATTCAGCATAATCGCGAAATAGAGGATGGCGAAGAGAAGCATAATCCCTGTAGTTGCCGTTTGACCAACCCCGTCGACAGCGAATTCGCCTAGGGATGTGATCCGTTCAAAGAGACTTGGGTTATTGATGAAGGCGTCTTCGACTTCCGGATTAGGAACCGGGAAGAGACCAGCAACAGCTGCAATCAGAGCAAAAATTAAAGGGATACCAATTAAAGCCGTAAAGGGCGACATTTTCTTTCTGATGATCACGAACATAAAGATGATGATCATCAAATAACTTAAAACAGTTAACATATCATTTCCTCCTAGATCTTATGATCAGTATTCTATTTACAAAAAATCCCGACAAACCTCCTTTGATCATGTTTTCACATAAAGACTATTATAGATGAACTTTCTCTCATTTGACAAGTCTTCATATGAAGAATACTTAATTTAATTTAGATGATAAAGGATTGTAAGCGCTGTTTCAATAGTGATCGAGAATAAAACACCAAAAGAACATTAATGATAGCGTTCACATGAACAATCTGTCTTAAGTGCAGTAAAAAAACAACATAGGCTGAAATCTTTCGTTATAATCAAGTTAACAAGAACTTATTGGAAAGGAGGCACCTCATGGGATTATTTTCTCGCATTCAGCACTTATTTCAAAGCAAGGAGCCTGCCACTGACCCGGTTGAGCCCGAAAGAAAGAAGGCAGCTGACCTTCCCCAAGCCGAGGCCAGTGAGGATTGGATTGAGCGGAGCGGTTTAGAGCCTGAAGAGGCTTGCACGGTCGCAGCGATCGCCACGGCCTGCGTGACAGGGGCCCGGTCAGATACGGTCTTTCGGATTAAGTCTATCGAAGCGGTTGATCTCGACCAGGAATTAGCAGGCATCTTGACCGCTTGTATCCTTGCCCATGACCAGGAAGACAGCCACTACCGCGTCAAACGCATCGAACGCATTTCATAAACAGTCAAAATAAAGGAGAAAACATCATGTTAAGAAAATTTCGTGTCCGTTTAAATGATAAAGAATATATGGTTGAAATGGAAGAATTAACGCCTGGCTTCGAAGCTCCTGCAGCTCAAGAGGCCCCAGCTCAAGCTGCTCCAGCTTCTGCACCAAGTCAAGCCCCAGCCGAAGCAGCTCCAGAGCCCAGCCCAGCACCAGCTCCCGCTAGCCAACCTGGCTCAGGTGAAGAAGTGACGGCTCCTATGCCTGGGACGATTCTAAATGTCCTGGTTCAACCGGGAGAGACCGTTGCTGAATCGCAAGCGGTTGTTGTCTTAGATGCCATGAAGATGGAAAATCAAATTGTAGCACCCAAGGCTGGCCAAGTGACTTCTGTCTTAGTCAAGGAAGGCCAAACGGTTGATGTGGGTGAGACCCTATTTACAGTGGAATAGAATAGAAGGGAAGACACATTATGGAAGCTTTATTACAGGGATTCCTGGCCATTACCTGGCAGCAGATCGTGATGATGCTGATCGGGATTGTGCTTATTTACCTAGGAATCAAAAAAGAATACGAACCAACGCTCTTAATTCCCATGGGCCTAGGAACCATCCTCGTAAACATTCCTTTTTCAGGGATGATTACTCAACCTGGAGGCCCAGTCGGTGTTTTAGATGAACTTTTTAATTTTGGGATTGCAACGGAACTCTTCCCACTCCTTATCTTTATTGGGATTGGGGCAATGATTGACTTTGGCCCCTTGCTGCAAAATCCCTCCATGCTCTTCTTTGGGGCAGCTGCCCAGTTTGGGATTTTCTTTACGATCTTTGTTGCCCTGGCAGCTGGTTTTACCCTTCCACAATCCGCTTCAATTGGGATTATCGGTGCGGCAGACGGCCCAACATCTGTCTTTGTCTCCAACCAATTGGCCCCTGAACTCTTAGGACCAATCACAGTAGCAGCCTACTCTTACATGTCTCTGGTGCCTATTATCCAGCCGCCAGCCATTAAATTAGTTACAACCAAGAAGGAACGCCAAATCCGCATGAAATATCGGTCAGAAGGCGTATCCCAGACAACCAAAATTTTCTTCCCGATTATCATTACCATTGTGGCAGGTTTGATAGCTCCAGCTTCACTACCCCTAGTTGGTTTCTTGATGTTCGGTAATCTCATGCGGGAATGTGGGGTCCTCGACCGCCTATCCGATACCGCCCAGAATGAATTGGTTAACTTGATTACGATTCTATTGGGGATTACCATCGCTTCAACCATGACAGCCGAAGCCTTCCTCAACCTCCAGACCCTGATGATCATCGCCTTCGGTTTAGTTGCCTTTATTATGGACTCCATTGGGGGCGTGCTCTTCTGTAAGTTGATCAATATCTTCCGCAAAGAAAAGATCAACCCAATGATCGGTGCTGCTGGGATTTCAGCCTTCCCCATGTCTGCCCGGGTGATCCAAAAGATGGCGACAGAAGAAGACCCACAGAATTTTGTTTTAAACTATTCGATTTCAGCTAACGTTTCTGGCCAAATCGGTTCAGTGGTTGCCGGGGGGCTTATCCTAGGCTACTTCGTTGGCATGTAGGGGGAGGTTATTATAATGAATGAGAATTTTGTTCACGCTTTTCAAATTTTACTTCTAGGTTGGGGCGGCATCTTTGTTGTCATGGCCTTCCTCTACCTGGCTGTGAAGGTCTTGCTCAAGGTCTTCCCGCCAGAAGATAACAAGTAATTCGATATAAAAGGACTGATTAGGATCGACTTAAAGATACAGAAACTTAGAGTGAAACGATCAAGCTATGACCGGAAGCTCTGGTTGGACCTGCTTGATTGTGCCGGACTCCAGGAAGAAAAAAACTTGGACGCTAGTTATGGGCTCTTTGACGGGGATGACTTGGTGGGCACTGCTTCCTACCAAGCCAATATCCTCAAGTGCCTAGCAATCCGCCAAGCCTATGCAGGGGGGACAGCCTTCCACCAATTGATTTCTTTTCTTTTGACGGAGATCTATCAGGCAGGTTATGAGAGTGTCCTTGTCTTCACCAAGGCATCTAAACGGACAACTTTTGAACACCTGGGTTTTGATCTCTTAGTGGAGACGGAAGATGTGGCCTTTATGGAGCGGTCCCAGGAGGGGATAGACAGCTATCTTGCCACCATTAAGGCCCAGGCTCCCTTTACAGGAGACCAAAGTTTAGGAGCGGTCGTGATGAATGCTAATCCCTTCACCAAGGGGCACCGCTACTTAATTGAAGAGGCCCTCAAGGCAGTGGACGGACTCTATGTCTTCGTTCTCTCCGAAGACCGGTCACTCTTCGATAAGGAAACACGCTTAAGTTTGGTGCGCCAAGGAACAGCCGACCTAGACCAGGTCTATGTGGTGGAGACCATGCATTATATGGTTTCCCAGGCTACTTTTCCGGCCTATTTCCTTAAGGCTGACCAGACAGTGGTCAAGGCCCAAGCAGCGGTTGACGCCCTCTTATTTAAGGAAAAAATCGCGCCGGCTCTCGGCATCAGCCAGCGCTTTGTTGGTGACGAGCCCCTGAGTCCGACCACAGCAGCCTATAACCAAGTGATGGCTGAGCTATTCGCGCCAGAGCTGAGCCTGCATATTATTCCTAGACGGCAAGTGGCCCATGGTGGCGAGGTCATCTCTGCTTCTAAGGTGCGGACCCTGCTTCTAGAGGGACAAGTTGACGAGGCCCAGGCCTACCTACCGAAGGCGACTCAAGCCTTTGTCCAGTCGCCAGAAGGTCAGACCATGTTGAGAGAACGAAAGGATTTGAGCCAAAGCCATGACTATTGACCCTGTGAAAAAATTGAGCTTGGCCTTAAGAAAGGGTCCTCTCTGCCAATTAGAGGATGCTCTGGACGCTCGAGAGAGCCGGGCTGCTATCCAGGCCAGTTATTTAGACCAGGGGCCAGCAGGGGCTTGCTTAGTCGCCTTGAAACTGAATATGCCAGGACCCTATAAGCGAAGCCCGCTGATTGATCGGGTCTTTGCTCTGGCAGAAGCAGACTTAAGAACTTACTGTCAAGAAGCTTTTGGCCCTGCTATAGTAGAGGAGGAGACCCGGGATACTTTAGCTGGTAAAGAGTACTTTGTCCTTGTAGACCAATCCGCCCCTCGTGTCAAGGCCTACCTAGTTAGCTTAGAGGAAGAGACCGTCTTAGGCCGCTTAATGGATATTGACTGCCTCTACCTGGATGAGGACGGCAAACAGCAGAGTTTGAGCCGCGACCAAGTGGGACTGCCTAAGCGGAAGTGCTTTGTTTGCCAGCAGGATGCCAAGGTCTGTGCTAGGAGCCGCCAGCATGACTTTGAGGCGATCTACCAGGCCATTGCTAAGATGATTGTAGAGGATGGGAGAATAGATGATGAAAAAATCAATTAAAATTGTCGAAACGGTTCTCCGAGATGGGCACCAGTCTCTAGCCGCGACGCGCATGCGGACAGAGCAGATGTTGCCCATCCTCGAAGAGATGGACCAAGCCGGCTATTATGCCTTAGAATGTTGGGGCGGAGCGACTTTTGACGCCTGCCTGCGCTATCTGAACGAGGATCCCTGGGAGCGTCTGCGCCAGATCCGTTCAGTTGTCAAAAACACTAAATTACAGATGCTCCTGAGAGGGCAAAACTTATTGGGCTACCACAACTACCCCGATGATGTTGTCGAAGCCTTCATCCAAAAGGCTGTTGAAAATGGCATCGATATTTTCCGGATTTTTGACGCCTTGAACGATGTGCGCAATTTAGAGACAGCCATCCGGGCGGTGAAGAAGTATGGTGCCCATGCTCAAGGGACGATCTGCTATACAATTTCTGAAGTCCATACAGATGCTTATTATTTCAATATCGTTGACCGCTTGCTTGACCTAGGCGTGGATTCCATCTGCCTCAAGGATATGGCGGGCATACTAACGCCAGCCCGGGCCTACAGCCTAGTGACAGGAATCAAGGCACGGACGGACTTGCCGGTTGATATCCATACCCATGCCACTGCCGGTATTTCTGAAATGACCTATCTTAAGGCAGTTGAGGCGGGGGCAGATATTATTGATACTGCGATCTCACCTTTCTCGGGGGGGACCAGTCAGCCAGCTACCGAAAGCCTACATATCAGTTTAGAAGAATTAGGTTATGCAGATGGTCTGGATACGACAAGCTTAGAAAGCATAGCGGATTACTTTGCACCGATCCGGGATGAATTCCTTGAAGAGGGAATTATCAATCCTAAAGTCATGCAGACAGAACCGCGCGCCTTGCTCTACCAGGTACCGGGCGGGATGCTCTCTAATCTCTTGTCCCAGTTAACAGAAGCGGGTCAAGAAGATAAGTATGGGCAAGTCCTCCAAGAAGTGCCCCGAGTTAGAGAAGACCTGGGCTTCCCACCCCTAGTTACACCGCTCTCACAAATGGTTGGAACCCAAGCCGTGATGAATGTTCTGACAGGTGAACGCTATAAGATGGTTCCTAATGAGATCAAGGACTATGTGAAAGGGCTCTACGGTAAGTCACCGGCTCCGATTGCAGCGGAAATCCGCCAGCAAATTATTGGCCAGGATGAAGTGGTGGACAGTCGTCCTGCTGACTTGCTGGAGCCGGGACTCGAAAGAGCTCGCCAGGAGAGCCAGGACTTTGCCCAGAGCGAAGAAGATGTGCTCAGCTATATTGCTTTTCCAGCCCAGGCAGAACATTTCTTAAGGAAGCGGCAAGACCCTTGGTACGATGTGCCGGTACAAAATGTGAGCATTCAGATGTAATCTGATATAATTGATGTGAATTAAGCGAAGGAGGAAGACGCTATGGAATTACAAGATAAGGCTCAGGCAGGAACCATCGAGTCGAGCGATGTTCGGGTCACGGTTGAACCTGCTGATAGCCGTCAAATTCAAGTGGACTCAACTGTCTATGCCCAATTTGGAGAAGCCATTGAGGCGACCATTGAAGAGGTTTTAGACCAATTAGAAGTGGATGGAGTTAAGCTCTATGCCGATGATCATGGGGCTTTGGATTGCACCATCCGTTCGCGCGTACAGACAGCAGTTTTTAGATCAGTCAATCAGAGTGAAGGATTACCATGGGGGACGAAGCTATGAGAAGATCAGTAAGAAGAACGATGATGTTTCTGAATACCCAGCGGGCTTCTTTGGTGAAAGATCCATATGTCTACGGACCAGACTGTGTGATCTTGGACTTAGAAGACGCCGTATCAGAAAGCGAGAAAGATTCAGCACGTATCCAACTTTACAACACACTGAAGTATTTAGATTATGGCGAAACTGAAATTTGGGTACGGATTAACCCGCTTGATACGCCTTACTATAAAGAAGATATCCGGGCAGCAGTTGCTGGCCGCTGCGATGGGATTCGGATTGCTAAGACCGAAAGCGCAGAAGATGTTCATATTGTTGAAGGCTTGATTGAGGAAGCCGAAGAGGAATTTGGTGTGAAAAAGGGGTCAACCATGATTATGGGGGCCATCGAATCACCAACCGCTGTTTTTAATGCTAAAGAAATTGCCGAAGCCAGTGAGCGCATGATGGGGATTGCCCTATCCGCAGGGGACTATCGCCGGGAACTCCACGCCCAGGTTACAGAAGGCGGAGAAGAATTATTTGTTGCCCGGTCGATGATCTTAATGGCTGCTCGAGCAGCGGGGGTTATGGCCTTTGACACGGTTTATACAGACGTAGATAATATTGAAGGCTTGACCAAAGAAACTGAACTTATCAAGGATATGGGCTTTGACGGCAAGTCCTTGATAAGTCCAAAACAAATTGCACCGGTTCACGAAGTCTTTACACCTAATGCCAAGGAAATCCGCCATGCGGAAAATATTATCATGGAACTTGAGGAAAATAAACGCAAGGGTGTTGGTGTCCTGGTCGTTGATGGTAAGATGGTGGATGTTGCTATGGTTGAAGGCGCTCAACGGACACTGGACATCGCCAAGGCATCAGGTGTTTATAAGGGGGATTTAGCATGAAAAACGCAGTTGGACGTGACATACCAGAAGAATTTCTGACAGACGGTGTTGAAGTCTACCAAGGCCTCGACTACCGCCAAGACTATGACTACCAAAAGGCCACACCTAAGACACGGGCCAATGTCTGCTCTGACCAATCAAAACTCGTTTCTCTAAAAGAAGCCATTGAAAAGACTGGACTTAAGGACGGGATGACCATTTCCTTCCACCACCATTTCCGCAACGGAGACTATACCATGCCAACCGTGATGAAGGCTATCCATGAAATGGGCATCAAGGACCTCTATGTCTGTGCTTCCAGTTTAGGTAAGGCAGCCAAAGACATCGTACCGATGATCGAGGACGGCACCATTACCCGGATTTCATCCTCCGGCGTGAGAGACGAAGTGGGCGAAGCTATTTCGACTGGTAAGTTGAAACATCCGGCTATGATTCGGACTCACGGCGGCAGGGTTCGTGCCATTGAAACTGGCCAAGTCCATATCGATGTAGCCTTCATCGGGGCTCCCTCTTCAGACGAATTGGGTAATGCCTCCGGTAAGGGAGGACGGTCAGACTGTGGTGTTCTCTCCTATGCTAATGTTGATGCAGAGTATGCAGACAAAGTAGTTGTTTTAACTGATACTTTGGTGCCTACTCCTAACCATCCTGCTAGCATCTCTTCCATCAATGTGGACTATGTGGTTGAAATCGATGAAGTGGGTGACCCAGCTAAGATTGCTTCCGGTGCTATCCGCTTGACTGACGATCCACGCGAATTAAAGATCGCTAAGAGTGCTGCTGAAGTGGTTGTCAATACGCCTTACTTTGAAGATGGTTATACCTTCCAAACTGGGGCTGGCGGGTCTTCGCTCGCTGTGACCCGCTTCCTCAAGCCTTATATGGATGCTAAAGGGATCAAGATGGGCTGGGCCCTCGGTGGGATTACTGAGCCCATGGTTAACCTGCTCAAGGAAGGCTATATTGGAGCTATCCTAGATACCCAAGACTTCGATACCGCTTCTGTGGCTTCTGTCCACGAAACGCCTAACCACTTTGAAATCTCAACTTCTGAATATGCCAACCCATTCAATAAGGGGGCCTATGTCAACTACCTCGACTATGTGATCCTCGGCGCTCTGGAAGTGGATACCGACTTCAATGTTAACGTGGTCCAAGGTTCAGACGGCATGATCCAAGGGGCACCAGGCGGCCACCCCGATACGTCTGCAGGGGCCAAGGTAACGATCATTGTAACGCCTCTTGTGCGGAGCCGGATTCCTTCCATCAAGGACCGGGTAACCTCTGTCACTACGCCAGGGGAAAGTGTTGATGTGCTTGTGACCGATAACGGGATTGCAGTCAATCCTAAGCGTCAAGACCTGATTGACAGCTTGGAAGCAGCAGGTGTTGAACTTACAACGATTGAGGCACTCAAGGAAAAAGCCTACGACTTAGTGGGCACACCTAAGGATTTAGAGTTTGAGGATGAAGTCGTTGCCCTAGTGGAATACCGCGATGGGACCATTATCGATACCATTAAGAAAATTAAACGCTAAGCCTTAGCTAAAAAAGAAATTAAATTCGCCTAGCAGATGTTTCTGCTAGGTTTTTCATTTATAATATAAGTAGCGTGCGAGGAAGTCGCAGTCCTGAACTAGTGAAGCGGAGCGATCCAAGACTTAGCAGGCTAGGCGGCCTTCGTGAAGTGGATACTAGGAATAATTTGATATATTTAATTTATAAAAAAGCAAAGCTAAGCTTTTAGAGAGGTGATAAGATGGCTCAGAAAGATCGCTTGGTCCAATATTGCCGGACAGAAAGTCAAAAAGGGGGGAAGACACTCAGTCAAATCGTTTATGAGGGACTCAAGATGGTCATCCTCGACGGTACCATCCCTGTCGGCGAACGGATTAATGAAAAACTTTATGCCGATTCCCTGAATATTAGCCGGACCCCGATCCGGGAGGCCTTGCGTCGGGCGGAAGAAGAGGGGCTAGTGGAATATATTCCCCAGCATGGCTATATGGTTAAGAATATCAAGGCTGAAGACGTAGCTGAAATCTATCAATTAAGAAAGAGCTTGGATACGATTGCGACTATTAATGCGGCTAAAAAGATGGGAGACAAAGAATTTGAAGACTTGGAGGCCATCCTTAACCGGGGAGAGGCGGCCTATGAAGGGGCTAGTCTTGAGGGCTTGACTTCTTCATGGAAGGGTTTCAATGAATACATCTATGAACAGGCCCAGATGCCGCGCTTGCAGAGTATCGTCTCCACCCTTTATGAATACCTCAGCCGTTTCCGTTCCTTATCCATCAATGACCGGCAGCGGCGCCGGGCTGCCCTGGATGACCACTGGGTAATTTACCATTATATGAAGGAACAGCGCTTCGATAAGCTCCAGGAAGTGATCTATAAGCACCTGGCAACATCTGAAAAACACATCCGCCTAGCTGTGGAGCGCGAAAGTCAAGAGAATAATAAGTTAGTTGCTCCCGAAGAAGAGCTCAGCCTAGCAGAGGACTTCCAGCTTGGTCCTAGCCAAAGTGTAGCCATTAAATCGAAAGATGAAACCTTACTCTTAGCCCAGCTTGCGGAACAGGGGGTCCTTCGTGAAATCATGGTCTGGCCCAAGCCAGGTCTGGTTGATCCGACCAATAATGGGGCCCATGACGATATGACCCCTAAACTATTTGTTGAAAGTGCAACAGCTCTCTTTCCTTATTTTATTCAAGCCGCCCAGTTGGGATATAATGACCAGCGTCCCCAACCCCTCTTCCAAGCCCTGCGCCAGGCTGGGGTTGAAGCAGAGAAGGACATGTTCCAGGCGACAGCTGGCGTGAATACCCATAAGGGCATTGTCTTCTCCATGGGCATTTTTTTAGCGGCGACGGCTGCCGTTATGGTAACCCACGGCGATATTGACCTCTTAAAAGGTCCTTGCCCTCAGACTGAAAAGCATCCTAGCCTCCATGCCGAAAAAGAAAAAGTTCTGGAAAGCATTCAAACCATGATCCAGAACATGACCCAGGGCTTAATCACTAAGGACTGGGCAAATCTCGACCAGAAAAGCCAGCTGACCCATGGGGAAAAGATGTACCTGGAATACGGGATCAAAGGTATCCGCGAAGAAGCAGAGCAGGGCTATCCTACTCTCATCATTGCAGGCCTCAACTTCCTCAAAGCCATGCGCCAAGACCATCCGAAAACAGCCGAACACCGGCTCCTCCTCTATCTCATGTCCAGAGTTGAAGACACCAATGTCTTAAAAAGAGGTGGGATTGAAGCCTATCATTGGCTCCAATTGACCAGCCGCCAGCTTCTCGACCAGGACCTGTCTGACCACGACCTAATCAAAGAACTTGACCGTTTCAACCAAGCCTGCATTTATTATAATGTGAGTCCAGGCGGGGCGGCAGATCTACTAGCAGTGGCCCTATTCTTAGAGAGATTTATGGAGAAAATTATTTTTAAATAAGACTTGACCTCATCTTTAGGAAATGGTAACATAATAGCGTTGTATTTCTGTGACCACCAGATCTGCAACCGCTCATTGTAAGCTTTCAAGTGCCAAGGCCGCTTACTATGGCGAGTCTAAGTTATTTAAGGAGGTGCGTTACATGTACGCAATTATCAAAACAGGTGGAAAACAAGTTAAAGTTGAAGAAGGCCAAACAATCTACGTTGAAAAATTAGACGTTGAAGCTGGCGAAAAAGTCACTTTTGACCAAGTTGTCTTCGTTGGAGGCGACCAAGTTAAAGTGGGAACTCCTCTCGTTGATGGGGCAAGTGTTGAAGCAACTGTTGAAAAACACGGCCGTCAAAAGAAAGTTACTACTTTCAAATACATCAAGAAGAAAGACTCACGTCGTAAACAAGGTCACCGTCAACCTTACACTAAATTAACCATCAACAGCATCAATGCTTAAGCATGATTAAGGTTCAATTTAAAGAAAATCAAGACAAGCACTTTGTCAGCATGGAAATTTCAGGCCATGCTATGGCCGGTGACTACGGGGAAGACGTTGTCTGTGCTGGAGTTTCGGCTCTGAGCATTGCTTTAGTCAATAACCTTGAACGCATGGCAGGTATCCAAGCCCTGGTCGAATCCGACCCTGAGGCGGGTTACCTCTATGTAGAACTACCCCAGGAACTGACAGCTGAACAAAGAGCGCTCGTTGATATCCTATTCAAGCAGTGCCAACTGGCCTTGAAGGAGGATATCGCTAGTAATTATCCAGACTATGTCCAATATGTCCAAGGGTAAGTTAATAAAGGAGGAAGCTCACATGTTAAAAATGAATTTACAATTCTTCGCCCACAAAAAAGGTGGCGGTTCAACTGCCAACGGTCGTGATTCAGAAGCTAAACGTTTAGGTGCTAAACGTGCTGATGGTCAAGAAGTAACTGGCGGTTCAATCCTTTACCGTCAACGCGGGACTAAAGTACATCCAGGGATCAATGTAGGTCGCGGTGGCGATGATACTTTATTCGCACTTGTAGACGGCGTTGTTCGTTTCGAACGCAAGGGCAAGAACAAAAAACAAGTTTCTGTGTATCCAGTAGAAGCTTAATTACGAGAAAGAAAATCAGGTCGATTCTACTTTGAATGAAGGGGAATCGACCTTTTTCATTAAGGAGGTTTAACGTGTCGACTGAATACATCCAAGCAGCCTATGACAAAGTCAACCAAGCCAACCTAATCATGATGCAAGCCCTCGACTTCTCTTACACGGAGGCCTGGCATGAAAATCTGCAAAATATTGCTAACGGGGTCCTCCAGGTGATCGATGGCCAGCCTAATCCTGAGATCGCACAAAAGATCCAAGCCCTCTATGACCAAGTCGATTGGGATAAGTTCTCTGAGCGCGAACGCCTACAGGTCCTCCAATTGATCTTCCTAGAGGCTGAACGCCAGGACCAGCTCCAGGCCAACCACCAGATGACTCCAGCTGGCATTGCCATGCTTTTGACTTATTTTGCTAGCCGTTTGCTCCAAACGAGGGGGCAGTCTAAAGAGACGCCGCTCAAAGTCTTTGACCCAACAGTAGGGACAGGCAACCTGCTTTTAATGGTCCAGCGGGGGCTTGAAGAAGGGGGCTACCAAGTGGCTTCAGTAGGCTATGACAATGACGACCTACTCTTAGCTATTGCTGACCAGTCCTTTAAATTCTTGGACCGACAAGCCAAGTTCTATTACGGCGATGTTCTCGAGAATTTACTCTTGGAGCCAGTAGACTTGGTAGTGGCTGACTTGCCAGTGGGCTATTACCCCCTCGATGAACAGGCCAAGACCTTCAAAGCCAATACCATGGACCAGGGAACGCCCCACGCTTATGCCCATTATCTGATGATCGAACAGAGTCTAAAGTATATGCAAGAAGGGGCTTGGGGGATCTTCTTAGTGCCTACCCAGATTCTCCAGGAAGACTATTCAGCTCAATTGGTCCAAGCCATCGCCCAGACTGGTTACTTCCAAGCCTTTCTCAACCTGCCTGAAGGACTCTTCCGCCAGGCTAAGGCGCGCAAGTCGGTCCTCATGGTGCAAAAGCAGGGTGGTGGTGCCAAACAAGCTGAAAACGTGCTCATTGGTGATATACCTGACCTAAAAGATCAAGAAAATATGGAAAAATTCATAGACAGTTTTAGCAAGTGGAGCCAAGACGTGTTATAATAAAAGTGTCGTACTTAGTTGTACCATAATAAAAACTTATGTGAAGAGGAGAAAAAGTATGTCAAAAGTTTTTGCAATTAATGCAGGCTCATCTAGTTTGAAATTCTCAATCTATGAAGTTCCTTCTGAAGAAGTGATTTCATCCGGTATTATCGAACGGATCGGCTTAAAAGATTCGATCGTATCCGTTAAATTCCAAGGGGAAAAGCATGAAGAAACCCTAGATATTGAAGACCACGAAGTTGCGATCAACCACTTACTCAAGAAGTTAGAAGAGCTTAAGGTGATTGAAAGCTTTGATGAAATCGCTGGCTCTGGCCACCGGATTGTGGCAGGGGGCGAACACTTTAAAGACTCTGCCTTACTTGATGAAGAAGATATCCAAAAAGTAGAAGAATTGGCTGACTTTGCCCCTCTACATAACCCTGCAGAAGCTAAGGTTATCCGTGCTTTCCAAAAAGTTCTACCTGGCAAACCAACTGTGGGTGTCTTTGATACCTCCTTCCATACCACTATGCCAGAAAAGGCTTATCTCTATTCTGTGCCTTTTGAATACTATGAAAAACACCAAGCCCGTCGCTATGGTGCGCACGGTACCTCTCATAAGTATGTGGCAGAACGTGCTGCTGAATTAGAAGGTAAAGACATTAAGGACCTCAAGATCATTACCTGCCATATCGGGAATGGTGGGTCGATTACAGCGGTTGACGGCGGCAAGTCTGTCGATACTTCCATGGGCTTCACCCCTCTAGCTGGGATTACTATGGGGACCCGTTCCGGCGACGTTGATGCTTCCTTACTCCAATACATCATGGAAAAAGAAAGCCTCAGCATGGATGAAATGATTACTATCTTGAATAAGAAGTCCGGCTTATTGGGTATCTCAGGCGTATCTTCTGATATGCGTGACGTTGAAGCAGCTGCCGCTGAAGGCAATGAACGTGCCCAAGTTGCTTTAGATATCTACTATGACCGTGTTCGTAAATATGTTGGTTCCTACTTAACCGTTCTGGGTGGAGCTGATGTTATTGTCTTCACTGCAGGTGTCGGTGAAAACTCTGCTTCCTTCCGTGAAGAAATTTGTAAAGACATGGAATGGGCTGGTATTAAGTTAGATAGCGAACGCAATGATACCCGAGATGAAGCTAAGATTTCAGCTGATGATTCCAAGGTAGCTATCTGGACAATTCCGACTGATGAAGAATTGATGATCGTCCGCGATACTGTACGTCTAGGTAATATCTAGAGTCAATCACTATTATAAGAAAAGCGTGCTTTCTGATTCAGCTGAGTCAGAGGCACGCTTTTTTACTTTGAAAAAGAGACAGGCGCTAAGCCTGTCTCTTATAATCTTATACTATTTACGGTGGTATTCATTGTTTTCCAGGTCAGTCCGGACGATTAGGACGTCGCAAGGCGCATTGCGGATAACGTATTCTGAAACAGAACCGATGAAGAGGCGTTCAACTGCATTCAGCCCCGTTGCCCCGATCATAATCAGATCAATTTCCTTTTCCAAGGCTAGGTCTTTAGCAATTTGAACTTTTGGTGAACCATAGTCAATAATGGTTTCAACTTCCTGGACACCTTCTTTTTCAGCGTAGGTCTTGTAATCATTGAGAACGCTAGAAGCTTGTTCCACTAATTCATTGGTATAGGCGCCTTCATAGCCGGTTGGGGTTTGGACAGCACGTGTATCAATAATATGAGCGATGACTAGGGCACCGTTATTGCGCTTTGCCACATGGACCGCCTTTTTGAAAGCTAGTTCAGCTTCTTTAGAACCATCAATAGGGGCTAAAATACGTGAATACTCTTGATACATAGTGATCACACTCCTTCTTTACCTCTATTATAACATCTTTTTGAAAAAATTAAATCGATTTCATCGCTGTAAGCTTAAGATTTCACAAGCCTTTTCATAAGAGCTCAATAAGAAAAAATAAAAAAAGAGCTCCGACAGGTGCCGTGTGCTCTATCTGTATTGAACCCGCTCTCTTAAGTGCAGGTGGGTTTCGCTATCCAGCTTCAGACTTCCCCGTGATGGGGCGTGTCCTCCACTGGAGTTCACGAATCCCTAGATAGTAAAATTTGTTCGGTCAACACATTAAAGGAATAACACGTACACTTCAGAACTCTTCTCTTATAATTTATCATTAGATCGTAGAAAATGCAAGCGATTACGCCTGAAACTTTTAACTTATCCCTTTTTTAATTTTTCTCGGTAGGCTTGCATCTGTCCGAGGGCTTGTTCGTACTTACCGGTTTGACCAGCCTGGTAGTAATGTTTACCTTTGAGGGTGTCAGGCAGGTAGTTTTGGGCGACCCAGTGGTTTGGGTAGTCGTGGGGGTAGCGGTAGCCTTGGCCATGGCCGAGCGCTTTAGAGCCTGCATAGTGGCCGTCGCGCAGGTGTTTGGGGACGAGTCCAGCTTTGCCTTGGCGGACATCAGCTAGGGCAGCATCGATGGCCTTGATGGCTGAATTGGATTTGGGGGATAGGGCCAGGTCAATGATGGCATTAGCTAGGGGAATCCGGGCTTCCGGATAGCCGACTTGAAGGGCGGCATTGACCGCTGCTTGGGTTCTCTGGCAGGCTTCTGGATTGGCTAGACCGATATCTTCGTAAGCCGTAATTAAGAGGCGACGGCAGAGGACTTTTAAGTCGCCCCCTTCCATCAAACGGGCCGCATAGAGGAGGGCGGCATCAACGTCTGACCCGCGAATACTCTTCTGGAAGGCGGAGATGACATCATAGTGCTGGTCGCCATCCGCATCGTGGCTGAAGGACTTCTTCTGGATACAATTCTCGGCTGTTGCGAGGTCAATGATGATCTGGCCCTGGTCGTCTTCAGGGGTTGAGAGAGCTGCCAAGTCCAAGGCGTTGAGGGCAGAGCGGATGTCTCCGTTTGAGGCCTGGGCCAGGTGGTCTAGGGCAACGTCATCGATTTGAATGGCAAGCTTGCCGAGCCCTCTTTCCTCATCGGCCAGAGCTTTCTCTAGGCCTTGCTTGATATCAGCCTGGCTGAGGGGTTCGAGCTGGAAGATTTGCGTCCGGCTACGGATGGCTGGGTTAATGCTGATATAGGGGTTTTCAGTCGTCGCACCGATTAGGATAATGCGTCCGTTTTCCAAGTGGGGGAGCAAGAAGTCTTGCTTGGCCTTGTCCAAGCGGTGGATTTCGTCTAAGAGCAGGATGATTTGCCCGCTCATTTTAGCTTCGGCAGCGACTTGCTGGAGGTCTTTCTTAGTGTCGGTTGCAGCATTGAGCTGGCGTAGTTGGATATCGAGTGACCCAGCAATAGCCTGGGCCAGGCTGGTCTTACCCGTTCCAGGTGGACCATAGAGAATCATAGAACTAAGACGGTTGGCTTCCACCATCCGCCGAATAATTTGTTTGGGGCCAATTAAGTGGGATTGGCCGAGCATATCCTCGATTTTTTGAGGCCGCATCCGATAAGCGAGCGGGGCTTTTGCTTGGGCCATATGATTACCTCCTTTAGTTTATCTTCTTATTCTAATATACTATAAATCAAGACTGAAAGGAATTTACTTACTAAAAATAATTAAATTAAGTTTAAATCTGTGCGAATACCAGATCCCCGTGCTAAAATAGTCATATAGTCTATCTAAATTTATAAAAAGAGAGAAGGAGCTGTGTATGCGTCATTTTCAAGCTTTCCTTAATGCACACCCCGAACTGAAAACCGCCTTCCAGCATGTGTCGCTCGGTATTGAGCGGGAAGGCCATCGTATCAAAACAAATGGAGACTTAGCACGAAGTCCCCATCCATCTGCTGTTGATGGCAGTTCAGATAACAAGTATATCCAAAGAGACTTTGCGGAGTCCCAATTGGAGTTGGTGACTCCTCCTGTTTATTCAGAAGAGGGAGTTTACCATTGGCTTCAGGCCATCCACCAAGTAGCTTTAAGATCATTGGCAGAGGATGAATTGCTCTGGCCTTCTAGCATGCCTCCGGTTTTACCAGAAGATGATGCCATCCATGTGGCTGACCTCGACAAAGCTGAAGATGTGGCTTACCGAGAGTACTTGGTTAAGGCTTATGGCAAGAAGGTGCAAATGATTTCTGGCATTCATTTTAACTTTGGTTTTGACCAAGACCTGCTAGAAATCTTCTACCAGGCCGATGACCAGGGCTATGCCTCCATCAAAGAATTTACAACGGCCTTTTATTTGCGTTTAGCCCGCAATTTCTTGCGCTATGAGTGGTTGATTGTCTATTTATTTGGCGCGACTCCGAGCGCCCATGCCTCCTTCTATAATCGGGCAGAGGATATTTTCCCCCATCCTATCCGGAGCATCCGCAATTCCCATTTGGGCTATGTTAATAAGAAAGATGTGACCTACACCTACGATAACCTTCCAGACTATGTGGAAGAATTAGAAGCCAATGTCAAGGATGGCCGCCTGATTGCTGAGAAGGAATTCTACTCCAATGTCCGTTTGCGCGGGGCTAAGCAAGCTCGAGGTCTCTTGGAGACAGGAATTAAGTATCTGGAATTTCGCCTCTTCGATATCCAAGCGGAGGAAGCTTATGGGATTGGTCTGGATGACATCCGTTTCATGAAATACTTCATCCTCTACCTCGTATGGGCCGATATGGATTGCCAGATGCCTGAAGTTTACCAGGGCTATGAGATGAAGTTAGAGGTTGCAGAAGAAGAAACGCTCCAGCCAACCGCTTACCAGGAAGAAGGACTCAGCCTCTTAGAGGGCATGACCGATATGGTGGAAAGCTTAGGCGTTTCCGAGACCCTCAATCCGCTCATTGACAGCATGCGCCAGCGTCTGCTGGATCCTAGCCTTACCCCGAGTGGACGTTTGGTGACAAACAATCCGACCGTCGACACTTGGTTAGCAAATAACTTAGACCGTGCCAAGGCCAATAAGGAAGCGGCACTTACCCATCCCTATCTCTTAGGGGGCTTTGAGGATATGGAATTATCGACTCAAATCCTACTTGCAGATGCGATCCAGCAAGGCCTGTGGATTGATATTTTGGACCGGCAAGACCAATTAATTGCCCTGACCTACCGGGACCATACGGAATATATTAAAAATGCTAATATTACGGGCAAAGATTCGCTGATCTCTTATTATTTGATGGGCAATAAGGTCGTGACCAAGGACTTGCTCCAGGCGGCCGGTTTTACGGTGCCTAAGAGCCAGACTTTTAACTCACTAGACGCTGCCCAGTCTGCAGCAGGGGTCTTTGTGGATAAGAAAGTCGTGGTCAAGCCCAAATCGACGAATATGGGGGTAGGCATTTCTATCTTTAAAGAAGGGGCTAGCCAGGAAGGCCTTAGAGAAGCTTTTGATATTGCTTTTGGCTATGATGATACTGTTCTCGTGGAGGAATTTGCTGAGGGGACTGAATACCGTTTCTTCGTTCTCGATAGCAAGTGTTTAGCCGTATTGCTCCGAGTTCCGGCCTTTGTTAAAGGAGACGGCCAGCACAGTATCCGCGAACTGGTTGACCTTAAGAACCAGGATCCTAAGCGGGGCGAGAACCACCGGACCCCATTGGAAAAGATCAGCCTAGACCGGTCCGCGGCTTTGGTCTTAGAAGCTTACGGCTATGACTTCGATAGTGTCCCTGAAGCGGATGAAATCGTTCCTTTAAGAGAAAATTCTAATATTTCAACAGGGGGCGATTCCATCGATGTGACGGACGATATGGATCCTTCCTACCTGGAGCTAGCTAGCCAAATGGCCCAGGCCCTAGACGTTAAGGTGACGGGACTTGACTTGATGATCAGAGACCGCCATCAAGCTGCCCAGGCAGATAATTATGCTTTAATTGAAGCCAATTATAATCCCATGATGATGATGCATATTTACCCAGCCCAGGGCAAGGGACGACGTATCTCCAAAGACCTACTTGCCTATCTTTTCCCTGAAAAAACATTTAAAGATTAAGGAGGAATCAGATTTGTCTATTTACTTAGATTATGCTGCCACCACTCCCGTCCATCCGGATGTGGTGGCCTGCATGACAGATGCCTTTTTGAATGATTTTGGCAACCCTTCAAGCACTTATCAATTAGGTCGAGACGTCCGCCATAAGATTGAGTCCTGCCGGCGCACGATTGCGGAGACCTTGAATGCCAAGGCGGAGGATATTATCTTTACTTCAAGCGGAACGGAAGCGAATACGACGGCCCTTCTAGAGACTGCTGAGCGCTTGCAGTCGAAGGGGCGCCACATTATTTCAAGCCAGGTGGAGCATTCAAGCGTCTACCAATGCATGCACCGCCTGGAAGAACAAGGTTTTGACGTGACTTATCTAGACCTAGACCCAGATGGGCATATTTCGCTAGATGACTTCCAAGCGGCCTTGCATGAAGATACCATTATTGTATCGATCATGCATGGGAATAATGAATTGGGCAGTCTCCAACCGATTGAGGAGGTCGGGAAGATTTGCCAGGAGCGAGGGATCTTTTTCCACACCGATACGGTACAAACTTACATGAAGGTACCGATTGATGTGGAAGCCCTCCACATTGATGCCTTGGCTCTTTCAGCGCATAAGATCCATGGGCCTAAGGGAATCGGTTTTCTCTACTACCGAGACAGTAAGCAGAACTTCAAGTCTTACCTGCCCGGGGGTGGCCAGGAACACGGCAAGCGAGCCTCTACCGAAAGTTATCCGCTCATTGCTGGCTTGACCAAGGCGGTTGACTTGGCCAAGGATAATCTGGCTGAGCGGATGGAAAAATTGCGCTCTCTACGCCAATATTTCCTCGATGGAGCTGAAGCGCGGGGGCTCAATTTCCAAATTAACGGGCCTAAACAAGCCGAACTGGCGAATATCTTAAATATTTATTGGCCGGGACACCCGAGTGACCAAACCCTGATCAAGTGTGACCTCCAAGATGTTTACTTATCAGCTGGCTCTGCTTGTAGTGCGGGATCTTTAGAGCCTAGCCGCGTCTTGGTCAATTTGTATGGGGAAGAAGATGACCGCATTCGTCAAAGCTTGCGCCTATCTTTTGATCCGCATACCAGTCAGGCTGAGCTTGACCAAGTGCTTGATTTATTAGCTAGTTTTGATTCATAAGGAGGATTCTATGGCTTATCCAAAAACCGCAAAGTTACCAGGGGGAGCTAAAGTTTACCAGCTCCACCCTGACTGTAAAAAATATAGCTTGCGTGACTATCATTTTGCTGAAACAAAATCAGGCAATTTCCAATATGACCAGGAAGTGAAGCCTGATTTCGCCAGTGCCCGTAGCGTGCGCTTGAAGATCACTGTGGACAAAGAGCTAACGGGGCTTAAAATGAATGTGACCAATCAAAAAGGCTTAAAAACGGTCAATGTCTTTAAGTCAGATGGTATGGCAGACTTTGTTGAGGCCTTGGACTTTATCTTAGCCGACATGGAAAAATACCAAATCATCCAAGTAGTCTCTGATTAAGCGAGCCTTGGCTGAAGCGGCTGTACGGCTTTATTATGAAACAAAGAAAAATAGAGAGCCTGGAATAAAAATTCCAGCCTCTCTATTTTTTGCTTAGTGCTCAGAGGTCCTGGTGAAAGGGCCAGCTGTTTCTAGAGTTAACTTTTTTGTTTTAATTGAGGATTTCTTTGGCGCAAGCTTGGATAAAGTCTTCAAGGCTTTGGCCTTCGATGAGGGCTTGGTCCATGGTCGCCCAATCAATGCCGAGCTTGAAGAAGTTGATGGTTAAAACGTTCTCTTCAATCACATGGCTGATATCATAGGCTCCAACGAAATTGATAATGAGTTTATGGAAACGCGTCTCGTCATTAAAGTCATCCTTTAATTGATCCACATTTAATTGTTTAACAATAGGGAGCATCATTTCAACGTTACCCGGATCATCGGCGTTAAAGAAGTTAAAGTCATAAAATTCCTTAGCTTTCGGACTGGCTTCTGCTAGAGGTTCCTTGTTAACGATAGCAGAAAGAACCATCCGGGCAGTTTCTTGGCTGAAGTCTTCCGTATAAATGGCTTCCATCGCGGGATTCGATACAATATCTGAGATGTAGGAATCGCTGACCTTGTTTCCAGCCGCTACGGTTTGCCATAGAAATTGGAGTAATTCAATTACTTCGTTATTAATTTTAATGCTTTCTAACATATAAATGTCATGCCTTCTTTCTATTATCGCGCAGTTTAAACCCTAGGAGAGTTATAACATGAAAGCCCTTATTTGTCCATTTTTTTGTTATGGGAGTGTGATAAAAGTCGCTTAGGACTGAATCAGCTAAGGTATACTATATCTGTAAGTCGCTATGCGTCGAACAGCTATAGCAAGTGTCCGTGAACTATTGAAACAGATTTTTGCTAAAAAGTTTCGATATTTTTAAAAGAGGGAGGATTTTTTGTCATGGTCTCTCACTTGAAATTTCCCTGGGGAGGCCGTAAAATAGGGAGATGTTAACACAACACAAATGCGACCTTCAATCGTAAATTTATAAAGAAAGATGGTGATGTTGTGTCAGAAGAAAAGAAAGAACGTGTCATTGTCGGCATGTCTGGAGGGGTAGATTCTAGCGTTTCCGCGCTCTTATTGAAAGATGCGGGCTATGAAGTCATTGGCCTCTTCATGAAGAATTGGGATGAAAAGGATAAGAATGGTGTCTGTACGGCGACTGAAGACTACCAAGATGTAGCTAAGGTTGCTGAACAGATTGGCATTCCTTATTATTCCGTCAATTTTGAGAAAGAGTACTGGGACCGGGTTTTTACTTATTTCTTAGATGAATATAAGAAGGACCGGACACCCAATCCGGACGTGATGTGCAATAAAGAAATTAAATTTAAGGCCTTCTTAGCCTATGCTGAAGAGTTGGGAGCGGACTATATCGCTATGGGCCACTATGCCCAAGTCCGCCGTGATGAGGATGGTCGTGTCCACCTCCTGAGAGGCCAGGATAACAATAAGGACCAAACCTATTTCTTGAACCAATTGTCTCAAAAGCAGTTGCAGAAAGCTCTCTTCCCCATCGGCCACTTGGAGAAATCGGAAGTCCGTCAAATCGCTGAAGAAAATGACCTAGCTACTGCCCATAAGAAAGATTCCACAGGCGTTTGCTTTATTGGGGAGCGGAATTTCAAGGGCTTTCTCTCCAATTACTTGCCAGCTAAACCTGGCAAGATGCTGACCCTGGATGGCCAGCTAATGGGCGAACATGCCGGGCTTATGTACTATACCATTGGCCAACGTAAGGGCCTAGGCATTGGTGGGACTAGCAAGGGCAATGAGCCTTGGTTTGTTATTGGTAAGAACCAAGCTAAGAATGAACTCTATGTAGGCCAAGGCTTCCACCATCCCATGCTCTATGCGGATTGGCTAGCAGCCAGCGACCTTTCCTTTACCCAGGATGATTGGTCAGAGAAGGATTTTGAATGTACAGCCAAGACCCGCTACCGGCAAAAGGACCTGCCTGTCCGTGTCCAAATTCAAGACGATGGAACAGCCAAGGTGACCTTCAAAGAAGCTGCCCGGTCGATTACACCAGGCCAAGCTATTGTCTTTTACCACGGGGAAGAATGCTTGGGTGGGGGTACTATCGATGCTGCCTACCAAGGCGACAAGCAACTGCAGTATCAGTAAATAATAGCATGAGCTCCAGACAGAGATCTGGGGCTTTTTTCTTTGGGAGGGCCTTGTGCTATAATAGGTGGAGTGTTAAAGTTTGAAGGCGCTGCTGATGTCTAAGAGCGGAGCGCATAGGAATCGCAATGAAAGGAGGAGAGAGATGAGTCAGACGGAGGATTTAGATTATATAATTGGGGAAATCCAGGCGGTTTTCTTTGAGAATCCGACTAATTATTACAAGGTGATGCAAATTTCTGTGGAAGAAACTAATACTATGTACTCGGAGAAAAAAATTGTCGTGACTGGGAATTTTGTCTCGGTTCAAGAAGGGACGGCCTATCAATTTAATGGTCACTTGGTTGAACATGCCAAGTATGGCCTTCAGTTTCAAGTCCAATCTGTTGAACCGGTTAAAATCACCAGTAAGAATGGACTAGTCCGTTATTTTTCTTCTTCGCAGTTTCCAGGCATTGGGAAGACCTTGGCCAGCCGGATTGTCGAAGTCCTCGGTAGCCAGGCCATCGATGTGATATTAACTGAGCCTGAACGATTGAAGGAAGTCAAAGGGCTTTCCAAGAAATTGCGGACCATGCTGGTGGAGTTGATTCAAGAAGACCAAGGCAGTCAGCGGGTGATAATGCAGCTCTCCGAATGGGGCTTTTCGTCTAGCCTGGCTGCTCGGATCTATGAGAAATACCGGGACCAAGCCGTGGAAGTGATCGAGGAGAACCCCTATCAATTGGTGCGTGAGATTGAGGGCTTCGGTTTCAAGCGGGCGGACCAGCTAGCGGCTAAGATGGACTTGGCCTATGATAGTCCCAAGCGTTTGGCTGGGGCCTTAAATTATTGCCTCTATGAAATCTGCTACCGGTCCGGCAATACTTATGTGGAAGCGGACCAGCTGGTACAAGTGGCGACAGACCAGGTCAATCTGGGCCTCTACCAGGACCGGGTGCCCGCTCAAGCTGTCCAAGATACTTTAGACCAAATGCTGGAAGAAGGCCTCCTTATCTGCCCTGAAGGTTCGACCCGGGTGGCCCTGCCCCATCTCTTCTTACAAGAGGAGACTATTGCTCGCCGCCTGACGGATATGATTGCCTCTCCGCTCGGTCAGGATTTAGACCATGAAGCCATTGACCGGGCTATTGATCAGGTGGAGATTGAGTGGAATCTCAAATATGGTCATGCCCAAAAACAAGCCATTAAAGAAGCTCTCCAATCCAAATTCTATGTCCTAACTGGTGGGCCTGGGACGGGGAAGACGACGGTCCTTAAGGGGATTGTTGCTGTCTATGCCCAGCTTAAAAACCTGTCCTTGGCGGAGGAAGACTATCTGGAGGATAGCTTCCCTATAGCCTTAGCCGCGCCAACAGGACGGGCGGCTAAGCGGATGTCTGAAGTGATTGGTCTACCCGCCTCGACTCTCCACCGCCTGCTCGGCCTGACCAAGGATGAATCCGATGAAGGGGTCGAGGGAATCGGGCAGATGTTAGAAGCCGACCTCTTGATTGTCGATGAACTGTCCATGGTAGATACCTGGCTAGCCTACCAGCTCCTTGAGAGCATCCCGCCTTATATGCAGGTCATCTTTGTCGGGGACGAGGACCAGTTGCCGTCAGTTGGCCCTGGCCAGGTGCTGGCTGACATCTTGAGGGCCCAGGTCGCACCAGCCCGGGAGTTGGATGAAATTTTTAGGCAGAGTGATGACTCCTCGATTACCGAATTGGCCCACCAGATCAAGCAGGGCCTGCTCTCGCCAGACCTGACTCGCCAACACGCTGATCGGTCCTTTATCAAGGCCCAGAGCGCGCAAATTGCGGAAATCGTTGCCCAGATCGCCGAACGTGCCGTGGCCAAGGACTATCTTTTGTGCGATGTCCAAGTTCTCGCTCCCATGTATAAGGGTGAGGCAGGAATCGACCACATCAATGAGGTCCTCCAAGAGCGCTTAAATCCCAATCCCGATAACCAGCGGCGGGAAGTGGTCTACTTTGAGAAGATATTTCGGGTAGGGGATAAGGTGCTCCAGCTGCAAAACCAGGCTGAAAAGAATGTCTTTAATGGGGATATGGGGGAAATTGTGGCCATCTTCTTCGCCAAAGAAACCGCATCAAAGTCAGATGAAATCGTGGTAGCCTTCGATGAGGTCGAGGTGACCTATACGCGAACCGACTGGAAGCAGTTGACTCTGGCTTACTGTACCTCTATCCATAAGGCCCAGGGCTCGGAATTCCCTATTGTCATCCTGCCCTTAGTCCACCAGCACCAACGTATGCTCAAGCGCAACCTGGTCTATACAGCTATTACCCGGGCTAAGCAGTCTCTGATTATGTGCGGGGAAGAGGCGGCCTTTGCCCATGCTATCCAGCACCAGGGCGCTAGCCGGCAGACCCAGCTCTATGATTTCCTATTGATTCGTGCCGGTAAAGAGTCTCCGGCGAATCAGAAGGAAGCAATAGCTTCTGAACTAAAACAGCCCCCTAAAGAAGCAGCCTTAAAAGCCGAGACTCCCGATCTTGACCAGGGCCCTAAGCGACTGACCCCAGACCTGGTAGCTAGCCAGGCCATTGACCCGATGATTGGGATGGATGGGTTAAGTCCCTATGATTTCTAGAAGAATGGGCCCGCGACTTGACAGCATGGCCTAAGACGCATTATAATCAGTATGATTTGAAATCTAGAGAAGAATTTATCCATGAGACTACTAGCGAGAACGGATAGTGCAAGCGTTCACTCCTCAATGGACGCTCTCTTCTTAAAATCGCAGATGAAAATTTGCCGCGCTCGCGTTAACAAGCTAATGAAGTGGTAATATCAAAGACGGTGATATTACAATAAAGGTGGTACCGCGTTTCAAGCGCCCTTTATTGTAATAGCGCCGTTATTTTTTTAGGAGGATATGATGAAACAATTAACTAGTGCAGACATTCGGCAATTATTCTTAGATTTCTGGGAAAGCAAGTCCCACGATATCTATCCCAGCGCTTCGCTGGTTCCCCAAGATGATCCGACCCTCTTATGGATCAACTCAGGGGTAGCTGCCCTGAAACATTATTTGGATGGGTCAGAAAAACCTAAAAACCCTAAAATTGCCAATGCCCAAAAATGTATCCGGACCAATGACATTGAGAATGTCGGGGTAACTGCCCGCCACCAAACTTTCTTTGAAATGTTAGGGAACTGGTCCATTGGCGACTATTTCAAGGAAGAAATGCTGCCTTGGGCCTGGGAATTCCTTACTGATGAGAAGTGGTTGGGCTTAGACAAAGACCGCCTCTACATGACCTATCATCCAGACGATGAAGAGAGTTTAAATATCTGGCGTGAAACCACCCAACTGAGTGAAGACCACTTTGTTCCCGTAGAAGATAACTTCTGGGACTTGGGCGCAGGCCCCTGTGGACCCGATACGGAAATCTTTTTTGACCGGGGCCAAGCTTTCCAAGATTTAGCCGATGATGATCCAGAAATGTATCCAGGTGGGGAGAATGAACGCTATCTTGAAATTTGGAATGTGGTCTTCTCCCAATTCAACCACATGCCTGACGGAAGTTACCAACCCCTCGAACAGAAGAATATTGATACCGGCATGGGGCTTGAGCGGATCACCAGCGTCATCCAAAATACGGAAACTAACTTTGAAACCGACCTCTTCGTTCCGATTATTAAGGCCATTGAACCGCTGACTGACGGCCACCATTACGGGGAAAATCCAGAAATTAATACGGCTTTTAAAGTGATCGCTGACCATGTCCGGGCGGTAAGCTTTGCCATCGGTGACGGGGCCTTACCTTCTAATGAAGGTCGGGGCTATATCCTCCGCCGTTTAATCCGCCGCAGCGTGATGTACGCTAAACAACTTGGGATCAAGGAAGCCTTCTTGGCCCAATTGGTTCCCGTTGTAGCTGAAGTGATGGGAAGCCACTATCCAAATATTGGCCAACAGGCAGACTTCATCGAAACTATCATTAGTCAGGAAGAAAAACGTTTCCAAGAAACCATTGAAGAAGGTCAAGCTATTCTCGATGACATGGTTCAGGCCCTCAAAGAAAATAATCAAACGGTCCTTTCCGGCCAAGATGCCTTTAAGCTCTATGATACTTACGGCTATCCGCTGGAACTGACCGAAGAGCTCTTGGAAAAAGAAGGCCTCGGCATTGATGAGCAAGGTTTCAATGACGAAATGCAAGCCCAACGTGAACGCGCTCGGGCTGCCCGCAAACAAATGGGGGGCTTGGCTGTCCAATCGACCGTCCTTTCTGAGCTCGACGTGCCGAGTCAATTTACTGGCTACCAAGAAACAGAAAGCCTGGGTCAGATTAATGCCTTGGTTTATGAAGACCAATTAGTGGACCATGTTCCCGCTGATAGCGTCGCTTACTTAGTCGCTGACAAGACGCCTTTCTACGGCGAACGGGGGGGCCAGGTCGGGGATACTGGCGCCATTTACAGTCCAGCGGGTGAATTATTGGCCTATGTCACTGATGTCCAACACGCCCCTAATGACCAGAACCTGCATGAAATTGAAACCATTCAGTCCTTGGACCTCAACCAAGAGGTGCGCTTAGTGGTGGACAAGGAGCGTCGCAGCTTGATCCGCAAGAACCATACAGCTACTCACTTGCTCCACCAAGCCTTGAAGGATGTCTTAGGTGACCAGGTTAACCAAGCGGGCTCTCTCTTAGACGACCGCTACCTCCGCTTTGACTTTACTTACTTTGGTCATATCGAAGCGGACCAACTTCAAGCTATTGAAGATGAGGTTAACCAAAAAATTTATGATTCGATTCCTGTGAAGACGGTGATTACAGATGCTGATACAGCTAAGGCAGAAGGAGCAATGGCCCTCTTTACCGACAAGTATGACAAGTTGGATGAAGTCCGCATGGTCAAGGTAGCGGATTGGTCGATTGAACTCTGCGGGGGGACCCATGTGAAGAATACTGCTGAGATTGGCCTCTTCAAGATTACCAGCGAAACAGGTGTCGGCTCAGGAGTGCGCCGGATTGAAGCTCTAACCTCTAAGGCTGCTGTCCAATACTTCCAGGGCTTAGAAGACTTATTGGAAGATATTCGCGTGGAAAGCAAGGCCAAGGAAAGAGATGGCATCTTAAATCGGATCAAACAATTAGAAAGCCAAAACAAAGAAATGAGCCAGGAAATTGAATCCCTCCATGCCAAGGCCAATGCCCAAGCAGCTAAGGATATCTTCCAAGATGTAGAAGAAGTAGCTGGTATCCGTCTGATCGCCCAAGAATTACCTAACCGCAACATGGACGACCTGCGGAAGATTTCTGACGAATGGAAGCAAAGAACAGACTCCGACCTTCTCGTTCTCGCTACTTCAAACAAGGGCAAGGCTAATCTCTTAGTCGCTGTTAAAGCGGACTTGGTCGACAAGGGTCTCAAAGCAGGCGATATTATTAAGCAAATTGCGCCTAAGATTAACGGAGGCGGTGGCGGCCGTCCAGACATGGCCCAAGCCGGCGGTAAGAACCCAGCGGGGATTCCTGATGCCCTAGCTGAGGTGAAGAAGGTGTTAACCCAAGTTTAAGTTTTGATTACATAGGGGCTAGCTTCTTGTACTTCTGTCAGATTTTGGTTAAAATGATGTTAAAAGATTTGGAGGTGCGATAAGGTATGAGTGTCAAAGATGAAACAGTTCTTTTCAAGTTTGATGAGAATAAAGAAAAAAATGTTCGTGAAACACTGGATATCGTATATGATGCACTTGTAGAAAAAGGCTATGATCCAAGTAGTCAGATTGTAGGCTATCTCTTGTCTGGAGACCCAGCTTACATTCCTCGGCATAACCAGGCCCGCAACCTAATTCGTTATCATGAACGTGACGAGATTATTGAAGAATTAATTCGCAGTTATATGGAAAAGAGTGGGCGCGAGGTCTAATGAAGAGGTATTTAGGATTAGATGTTGGTTCAAGAACTGTGGGGGTCGCTGTTAGCGACCCCCTTGGACTGACTGCCCAAGGTTTAGAGATCATCCAGATTAACGAAGACCAAGAGGAATTTGGCTTAGACCGTTTGGGCGAGTTGATTGACAGCTACCAGGCGACCAAGGTCGTGATTGGTCTACCCAAAAATATGAATAATTCAGAAGGCCCCCGTGCGGAAGCTTCACGCGCTTATGGCGATAGGGTGAAGCAACACTTTGACCTAGAAGTTGTTTATTTAGACGAGCGTTTGACGACCATGCAGGCTGAACGGATGTTAATTGAAGCAGGGGATGTGAGCCGTAAGAAGCGTAAGCAGGTGATCGATAAGCTTGCTGCGGTTCTTATCTTACAGACCTACTTAGACCAAGAAAGAGCGTGAGAAATTATGGCCAGTGAAGAAAATAAAGAATTAATTACCATTTATGATGAAGAGGGCAATGAGAGCCTCTATGAAATTCTATTTACCTTCGAATCAGATGATTTTGGTAAATCCTATGTCCTGCTCTATCCAGCAGGTTTAGGGGACAGCGATGATATTGAAATTCAAGCTTTCTCTTACCAAGAGAGTGACGATGAATTGAATGGCAGTCTCTATCCTATCGAAAGCGATGAAGAGTGGAACATGGTAGAGGAAGTTTTAAATACCTTTATATCTGATGAATTGTAATTGACTGCAAGGCTCCTGGACCCCGCTAAGGATTCTGGCAAATAGGGGCAGGTTAACGGATGCAGTTGAAGAAGAGGCTGAGAGATGGCAGCGTCAAGCCAGCCTCTTTTTTTATCATGTGGCAGGCGAGAGTCTGCCCAATAATTTGCCTTGTGGATTGACACACTGACACGAATCGACTAGAGAACAGAGAATAGGAGCGTTCACATGAGAAAAAGAACAAGAAGGCAGCCTAGACAAACAGCCGAACAGGAACACTTAGAAGGCCAAGGGCCCAAGCGGAAGTCGGTGACCAACCGTTTAATCACTTCTTTATTTGTGACCCTGATTGTTATCGTCTTGGCTTTTGCAGCTTATATTGGGGTTATGGCATCAACTGGGGGCCTTAAGCCTTCCAAGGATATTGTCATCGAAGTTCCCCAGGGCGCGACCCAAGCCAGTGTGGCCCAGGAATTAGAGGATAAGCAGGTCATTTTTAATGATGATATTTTCCGCCTCTATCTGCGTTTCAACCCAATTGAAAACCTCCAAGCGGGAACTTATAAAATGCAAACCCATTCTAGCTTCTCCCAAGCAGCTAAAAACTTAGCTGAAGGGGCTAAGGAAATGGAAGCAGGAATCGCTATTCCAGAAGGGACGGATATTGAGTCGATGGCGACCATTATCGAGCAGAATACGCCTTTCTCAGCCCAAGACTTCATGGCCCTTGTGACCAGTCCAGATTATTTCCAAAAGCTCCTGGCCACTTATCCGGAGCTTCTGGCTGATGTGAGCCAAAATAACGATGTCCGTTATAAATTAGAAGGCTATCTCTTCCCGGCAACCTACCAGTTGCGGGAGGGCCAAGACCTCGAAGCTTTTGTGACCCAGATGGTGGATGAAACGAATAAGTTCTACCAAAATAACAAGGCCGCCTTCCAGGCTTCTGACCTATCCGTGAACGAAATCTTCACCCTAGCTTCTCTAGTAGAGGCTGAGGCGTCGACTACGGAGGACCGGGCCATGATCGCAGGGGTCTTCTATAACCGTCTAGCCGACAAGATGCCTATCCAATCGGACATCTCAGTCAATTACGCCTTGGGTGAACACAAGTCTTACGTGACCATCAAGGACACCCAGGTGGATTCCCCTTACAATCTCTACAAGAATCCAGGCTTAGGACCAGGCCCTTATAATAATCCAGGGGCGGAGTCGCTCCAGGCAGTCCTCAATCCCAAAGAAAATGACTACTATTATTTTGTGGCCGACCTGTCAACAGGGGAAGTTTATTATTCCAAGACCTATGAAGACCATCTCAAGCTAGTTGATGAACACGTCAGCGAAGAGGACGCTAAGCTAGCTCAACCTAAGGCCAGTCAATCAACTGGCCAAAGTCAATCACCAGCAACAAGTTCAAGTAATTAAGAGGAGACAACATGACAGAACAAATCGTTATCGGCGTGACCGGGGGAACCGGGAGTGGGAAGACAACCATTACTCAGCGGATTATGGAAGAATTTAAGGATGTATCCATTGTTTACATCCCCCAAGACGCCTATTACAAAGACCAGACCCATCTGACCATGGAAGAGCGTCAGAAGACCAATTATGATCATCCCCTGGCTTTCGATATGGAACTTTTGAAGGAACATATTAGCCAATTGAGCCAGGGCCAAGCTATCGACATGCCAGTCTATGATTTTGCTGAACACAATCGGAGCCAGGAGACGGTCCATGTTGAGCCTAAGAAGATTATTATCCTAGAAGGGATCCTCTCACTCTATGATCCAGAATTAAGAGATCTCATGACGATTAAGGTATTTGTTGATACTGATGCGGATATTCGGATCATCCGTCGCATCAAGCGTGATATGGCCGAACGGGGCCGGTCCCTAGATTCCGTCATTGACCAATACATGTCTGTCGTTAAACCCATGCACGAAGAATTTATCGAGCCCACGAAACGTTTTGCCGACCTGATTATTCCAGAAGGTGGCTCGAACTACGTGGCCATTGACTTATTACAAACTAAGATAAAAGATATCTTAAAATAAGCCATTCTTATATTGCAATAGGGCCATGAAAGTGGTACCCTATTGCTATTGATTTTTAATTTATTTATGAAGGAGTAAGATTCATGGTAGAAGAAAGCTATCCAATGACAATCGAAGGCAAACAGCGCCTTGAAGCTGAATTAGAAGATTTAAAAGTAAATAAACGTCCTGAAGTCGTAAGCCGGATTAAGATCGCACGTTCATATGGGGACCTCTCAGAAAATTCTGAATATGAGGCAGCCAAAGACGAACAAGCCTTCGTGGAAGGGCAGATCGCCAAATTGGAAAAAATGATCCGCTATGCTGAAATCATTAACCCTGACGAACTAGACAGCGACGAAGTTTCAATCGGTCGTAAGGTAACCTTCGTGGAATTGCCAGACGGCGACGAAGAAGCCTATACCATCGTAGGTAAGGCCGAAGCAGACCCACTCTCAGGCAAAATTTCCAACGAATCTCCAATCGCCCAAGCCCTCATCGGCAAAAAAGTCGGCGACCAAGTCAGCTTCGAAACCCCAGGCGGCGAACTTGCCCTAAAAATCACCGCAGTAGAAAACGCTGAGTAAAAAAGGGTGTGAGAGGATGCGGGAGAAAGGAACCTCTGGAGTAAAATGCTAGAGAAGGCTGCAAGCCTTCGATAGCATTTTGCGAAGAGGAGTCCTTTCTGCAGCCTCGAACCCAACTAAAGGGTGTGAGACTTGGCGATCAGGCTCGGATGATTGGAGCAAGTTAGAATAAGAGCGAAGCAGTCGCTCGTTTCTAACTTGTGAAATCACTCCGAGACTGCCAAGCCGAACCCGACTAAAGGGTGTGAGGGCGTGCGGTCAGAAGTGGACCTCTGGAGCAAAAGACTGGAGAAGGCTGGAGGCCTTCGGGAGGATTTTGTGAAGAGGAGCCAGTTCTGCGCGACCGAACCCGACTAAAGGGTGAGAGGGCGTGCGATCAGAAGTGGACCTCTGGAGCAAAAGACTGGAGA
>NZ_KV797946.1:39448-58764 GCF_001809535.1 Aerococcus sp. HMSC062A02
AAGAGGAGCCAGTTCTGCGCGACCGAACCCGACTGTAGGTTTTAATCCTATTTTGCAACAAAACATTGTATAATAATTTATTGAAGCTGGGACTTTTTGTTCCAGCTTTTTTATTCATTAGTCTGAGGATTTGTTATAATAGTAGGAAAGGAGGGATGGTTTTGAAGTTTATTTGCCAATTACTGGCCTTGCTTATTTTAGGCTTCGTTCTTTATGATTTTTCACAAGCGCTAGGGCTCTTCCTAGTCTTTTTCATAGCGATTGGCTTGCTTGGACTGTTCACACTGGCCCCGGCAGGGAAGACCTGGCCAGCCTATATTCGCTTGCCTTTATTCTTTCTGGCAGTGTTAATCCTTTGTCTGAGCCTTTTTCAGCTGCCCCATTTTTGGCTGATCCTATCTCTAGGTGGTGTGATCCTAGCTATCCAGCTTTGGCAAAAAGAGAAAGGAGATACTACTGACTTTCAAGTAGTCCAGGGTGAAGAAGGGCTAGGCCAAGACCGAGGTACTTTCTTTCAATTGGATGACTGGCTTGGATTCAAGACGGTACCGGTCAAGACTTATGACTGGAATAGCTTCCATGATTATTCTCTCCACGCCTACCGTTTTATTGATCTGACTGAGAAGTTGCCAGTTAAGGGCAAGCAGTGGTTGGCGGTTAGCCAGCTCCACGGTCGGATAAAATTAGTCGTTCCCCAAGCCCAGGCCTGCCAACTGAATATCCAGGCCTATCGAACACGCTTGACCTGGCAAGGACAGACCTATTGCCTAAACAACCAGCGCTTGTCGCTTCGTACAGGCGACCACTTGGATGAGGACCGGGAATTGATTATTGACTTGACCCAGTTCTGGGGGGAAGTTGAGGTGGTTTTCCTATGAAATGGCGGCGTTTGTTTTCCATTTTTATGGTCTGCTTAATCTTTAGCTATGCCTTGTTTGCTCTGACCCTGTATTTTTGCTTTGAACTCGGCTGGTTGCCTCCCTTCCAATGGACTTGGCAGGACCTCCCACTCGGCCTGGCCTTTCTCTTATTGCCCAGCTTTTTAGCTTTGGTTTTATCCTTGTGCTTGTATAGTTTAATCTTTCGGGATGAGGAACTCTTGCTTCATTACCTCGACCAGCTCAGCCAAGGCAATATCCACCAGCTGGACCGTTTGAATTTGAAGGAAAATCTCTATCTGAGCCCTAAGCTCTTGGCTAGGCTAGACCATTTAAAGACAAGAATTCAGGCGGGACGCTTGGAAAGGCAAAACTTGCACCTGCAGTTAGACCAGGCCAGTACAGGCAAATCTGAGGCAGATATTATCCAGGCTGAGCGCCAGCGTGTGGCCAGGGAACTCCACGATTCGGTGAGCCAGGAACTCTTCGCAATGACCATGCTCCTGGCCACCTTGGACCAAGTTTCTGACCAACAGACAGGGCCAGAAGCTGACCTCCGACAGAAGATTGCCAATCTAGCTCAAAATGCCCAAAATGAATTGCGGGCCCTCCTACTCCATCTGCGACCCATTGCCTTAGAAAAACGGTCCCTGGCCCAGGGGATCCAGCATCTCTTTGATGAATTAGAAGGCAAGTTGGCCATTCATTTTGTGACCCGCTTCGATGTGGGGGACTTGGATAAAGAAATTGAGAATAATCTCTTCCGCATTGTCCAAGAACTCTTATCCAATAGCTTGCGCCATGCCCAAGCGACGGAGATTGAGTGCCAGCTCTTTACCCGGCAAGACCGGCTCTATTTAGTCTTTAGGGATAATGGGCGAGGCTTTAAGCAAGGAGCAGAACAGCGAGGGGGCTATGGCCTCCAACACATCCGCGAACGGGTAGACCAGCTAGCAGGCGAGCTACAGATGATTAGCCAGGAGGGGCAGGGGACCCAAGTACGGATCCAAATTGCCCTAGACCAGAATAGAAAGAGGACGACTTAGATGATTAAAGTATTAATTGTAGATGACCATGAGATGGTTCGCTTAGGGGTGGCCTCGTATCTGGCTATCCAGGAAGACATTGAGGTCATAGGCGAGGCAGTTAACGGACAGGAAGCCTATGATAAGGCCCTAGACCTCCGACCAGACCTTATCTTAATGGATGTTGTTATGGATGAAATGGATGGCATCGAGGCTACCCAGGCTATCTTAGCTGACTGGCCAGAAGCTCGGATCCTGATGGTAACGAGCTTCTTAGATGATGATAAATTGTATCCCGCCATGGAAGCAGGGGCTAAGGGCTACATTTTGAAGACATCCTCTGCCCAGGAAATTGCTCAAGCCATTCGCCAAGTGATAGCCGGACAGGAAGTCATGACCCAGGCTGTGTCTGAGAAGATGCAAGAAGATAAGCACAAGGCCCAGGAGCGCCACTTACACGATGACCTCACCCGGCGCGAATTGGAAGTCTTAGCTCTAATTGCTGAAGGCAGGTCCAACCAGGAAATTGCTGATCTCTTGTTTATTACATTAAAAACGGTCAAGACCCATGTCTCTAATATTTTGTCTAAATTAGAAGTTTCTGATCGGACTCAAGCTACTATCTATGCCTTTAAACATGGTCTCGTCAAAGAAGAAAAGGAGTAAGCCTTCAGCTGAAGACTTACTCCTTTTTTATGCCTTATGTATAAGATTAAACGCCAGCCCTCACACCCTTTTAGTTGGGTTCGGTCGCGCAGAACTGGCTCCTCTTCACAAAGCGCCGCCGAAGACTTGTAGTCTTCTCTGCCGCTTTGCTCCAGAGGTCCACTTCTAATCGCGCGCCCTCACACCCTTATTTTAAACGGACATGACGACGGACATGATGAGCGGGTTGCGTTTGGTCCGTTTGTATAGGAAGGGTTGGAGTGAGTTTTGTATGCTGTCGCGTAGGATTTTTTCGTTGACTTTGTTGCCTGAATTTAAGTGACCGATAACGGCGGTCTGGATGACACGTTGGGCGTCGCTGATCAGGTCTTCGGATTCACGCATGTAGATGAAGCCGCGGGAGACGATGGCTGGGCCAGCTAGTAATTGGTTGGTTTCGAAGTCGATGCTGACAACCACTAGGACTAGGCCATCTTCTGACAACTTATGGCGGTCTCTGAGGACAATATTGCCGATATCGCCGATGCCCTTGCCGTCAACATAAACATCATTGGCAGGGATATGACCCGCCCGGCGCGCTGAATTTTCAGTCAGAGCGAGGACATCACCGTTGTCCATGATGAAGGTGTTCTCCCGTGGGATACCTAGGCTGACAGCTGTATCAGCTTGGATGGAGAGCATACGGTATTCTCCGTGGACCGGCATGAAGTATTTAGGCTTCAAGAGGCTCAGCATGAGCTTCTGTTCTTCTTGCGAGCCGTGGCCGGAGGTGTGGACATTGTTAATCTTACCGTGGACCACTTCTGCTCCGGCTTCTAACAATTTGTTAATCACGCGGTTAACACTAGTCGTGTTCCCTGGAATCGGGGAGGAAGAGAAGATGACAGTGTCCCCATCTTGGATGGAGATCTGCCGATGGGTGCCGTTCGCAATCCGGCTCAAGGCCGCCATGGGTTCACCCTGAGACCCAGTACACATGATCATGACTTCGTTGCTTGGATACTTGTTAATGTCCTTACCATCGATTAAGACACCTTTTGGTAGGTCGAAGTAGCCAATTTCTTGGGCATTGCGCACGGCATTTTCCATGGACCGGCCGAAGACGGCCACTTTGCGGTTGTTGGCGATGGCAATGTCGATGGCTTCCGAAAGCCGGGAGATATTTGAAGCAAAGCTGGCAAAAATAATCCGGCCTTCGATTTTATCGATGATATCTTTTAAGGCGCTACTAACGACCCGTTCTGACTTGGTGAAGCCAGTAATTTCGGAGTTGGTGGAGTCACCGAGTAAGCAGAGGACCCCTTCATCACCTAGGCGGGCTAACTTGTGCAGGTCTGCCTTCTTACCGGTCGGAGTAAAGTCAAACTTGTAGTCCCCAGTGAAGACAATATTACCGGAAGGTGTCTTGACACAGATGGCCATGGCATCCGGAATAGAGTGGGTTACCCGGGCAAAACTGACCTGGGTTTTGCGGAACTTGATGACACTATCTTCATCCACTTCATGGAGCTCAGCGTCACGGAGCAAGTGGTGTTCTTCCAATTTACCCCGGATCAGAGCCAGGGAAAGGGCCCCGGCATAGATTGGCACATTGACTTGCTTGAGCAAGAAGGGCACCCCACCAATATGGTCTTCGTGGCCATGGGTGATGAAGACGCCCTTGATCTTGTCTTTATTTTCAATCAGATAGGAATAATCTGAAATCACATAGTCAATTCCGAGCAGGTCATCTTCTGGGAACATAACGCCTGCATCGAGGACGATGATTTCATCTTGGAATTGGATACAATACATATTCTTACCGATTTCGCCTAAACCCCCAATGGCGAAAACAGCAGTTTCATGGTTTTTAATTTTCAATTTCATTAATCAGCAAACTCCGTCAATTCGAAACGGTCACTCTTTTGCTCATAGGCTAAGTGAGCGTCATCTAATAATTGAATGTGCTCAACATGGTAAGGGGTTTTTTCATCGAGGATACGGCGTACTTCAGTGACCGATTCAGCATCGATGTAAAGTGACTGCGTATGTTCGCGCGTTGGCACTTCAGTTTTTGTTTCTTGGTAAAAAACTTTATAAATCATAGTCTTCCTTCTTTCAATTGATATTTATGTATCTTTATTTATAATTTGGAGAATCTCTTCTCTACCACTTTAATATTTTAACATATTCTAAGCCAAGAATGCTAAAGAATGGCCCTTTTTTGGAAAAAAGCCCTTAAGTATAAGATAAGATGGCAATGAAGAAGCAGGCGCTGCCGACCATAACGAAGAGATGCCAGGCCACATGGTAGTAGGCGATTTGGTCATCTTTGATGTAGAAGTAGGTGCCCAGAGTGTAGGCAATACCGCCGATAAGGGTCCAGATGAGCCCAGGCAGAGGAAGATGATCGATCAGCGGCTTTAGGGTAAAGATAACCAACCAGCCCATGGCGATATAGGTCCAGGTCTCCCAGCGTTTAAAGCGCTCGCTAGCCTTTAATGAGAGGAAGATGCCGAGGGCTGCAATCAGCCATTCTAGGATAAAGATGGGCCAACCGATCCCAGCTGGGAGGACTAGGAGGCAGTAGGGGGCATAAGAACCAGCAATCAATAAATAGATGGAACAATGGTCAAAGACGCGAAAAAGTGGGGCGACGCGGGTAAATTTTAGACTATGGTAGAGAGTTGAGTTAAAATAAAGCATACACATAGCCAGTGTAAAATTAAGATAGGCCAAGAGGTGGAGGGAGCTGTCTAAGCGCACAGCCTTGATCGACAGGCTGACGCAAGCGATAATGGCCAAAATGAGCCCGATGCCGTGACTAACGGCGCAGAAGACCTCATTCGTGACCTGGTAAGACTTGGATTGCAGAATTTCGGGATCCTTAAAGATATTTTGTTGGCTGGGCACGTTAACACATCCTATCATTTTTAATCATATTATATCATATCTATATAAACATTCTAATGATGACCAAGGAGGATTCTATGAAGAAAGCATCAGCTGTTGACCTCTCTTTGATTGAGGAATTAACCCAGCAGACCCAAGATGAAATCAAAAAAATGAAACCCATCCATATCTTAGTCGTTGGTAAGACAGGAGTGGGAAAATCAACCCTTATTAACCGGGTCTTTCGCGAACGCTTAGTAGAAACAGGGATTGGCGAGCCGATTACTAAGCATTTGCGCCAGATTACCAAGGATAACCTGCCCCTCGTCCTCTATGATACAAGAGGCTTGGAATTGGACGCAGCCATCCAAGACCAAGTGGCACGGGAGATCAATGAATGTTTGGATCAATTGGAGGCCAAGGGCGAGACCATGCACTGCGCCTATTACTGCATTAACGCCTCCTCGTCGCGAATTGAGCCTATGGAGAAGGACTTTATCCAGGGTCTAGCTGAGAAGATGCCGGTTATTCTAGTTTTAACCCAGGCGATCGGTCAACCTGCCCAAGACTTCAAAAAATACTTGGAAAATCTGAACTTAAAGGTTCAAGCGGTGGTCCCGATCATGGCCAAGGATTATCCGGTGAGCCCAGACTACACGGTGGAAGCTTACGGCTTAGACCACTTGATTGAGCAAACCCTGGCTGTCATTCCCCATGATGTTCAGGATGCTTTTAACAATGCCCAACAGGGAGATCTCGACCGCAAAGCACGTCTGGCGCGACGTTGGGCGCGCCGCTATATTATTTCAACATTTGGTGTGGGCTTTACCCCCATTCCTTTCGCAGACGCAGCTTTAATCGTCCCCCTTCAGATCTCCATGCTTGCTCATATTACCGCTATTTTTGGCGTTTCTTTGGAACACCAGACTTTAGTGGGCCTGATTGGGGCAGTGGGGGGCACTACGGGAGCGACTTTCTTGGGCCGGACCCTGGTGGGCAATATCTTTAAGCTCATTCCAGGCTTGGGTAGCCTAGCCGGTGGAGCAATCTCTGGAGCAACGGCCTCTATTGTGACCACTGCCCTAGCTATGTCCTATATTTCTGTTCTTCGCGTTATCGCTGAGCACGATGTCCGCAATGAGAAGCTATCGGCTAAGAGTATCCGCAAGCTGATGCAGTCCGAATTTAGGGCACGCCTTAAACGGGGCAAGAAGGATCCTGACTATCAAGCTATCCGCAATGAACAGGAAAAAGAGAAAAAAGAGCACAAGGACTAGCCTTTTCTTTAGCGCCTAGGTCTAGGCAGACTTTAAATTTTTTGGTATGATGACAGTATTGTAAAATTAGATGAAGATTACGTTGGAAAGTGGGAATTTGGATGGCAGCCTATAGCAAGGAATTTGTTTTGACTGAACTTTTTTGTGATGCCTATGGAGACCTGACCATGAAGGGGATGGTAGACTTGGTTTTCCAATTAGTGGCTAACCAGGAATATGATTGGCCTTCTGACCTGACTCCAGCAGGTTATAATTGGATTGTCTTGAACCATCATTTTGCTTGCCAACATCTCCCCCGCTTGGGCGATAAGGTCCGAGTAGAGACAGGGATTATTGAGGTCAACCGTTTCTTTATCTACCGCTATTACCGCTTCTATGATTCAGACGGTCAGGTCGTAGTCTCGGGCCAGTCCCAGTTTAGCTTGATGGACTTATCCGCGCGTAAGATTGTCCGGATTCCTGACCAACTCCAAGCAGAAAATACTGGTGAAAAGGCTGAACGTCCCTACCGTTTTAAAAAGACATTAAAGCAAGTTGATAGCTTGTCAGAAGCAAGGGTTCACTATAGCGAAATTGATGCCAACCAGCATGTGAATAATTCGGTCTACCTTAGCTGGGTCCTTAACCAAGTTCCGGGGACTTTCATAGCCGATCACCGCGTCCAGACCTTCGATATCAGTTATGACCATGAAATAGGCCTGGGCCAAGACTATCAGCTGGCTAGTCGAATTGAAGAAGAGGGGACACCAGCCCAGAGCTGGCACCAGATTCTCATGGGAGAAAATTCCTGTGCGCGGATCCATGTGAGCTGGCTTTTACGAGATGGAAACTAAAGGAGAATTGTTTTGATTGAAGCAGAAACCTATCATATTATTGACCGCGTCCAGTGGCGAGACTACCGGGAACGAGTTCACCCCTCGATTGAAATTCATTTAACGGAGAAACAATTGAGAAAGATTATCTCCCTCAATGATGAATTATCGGTAACAGATGCCATGGAAGTCTATGAGCCCCTGACCCAATTAATTGCCATTTACCGCGACAATTACAGCCGTTTGCAGCGGCGGCGCAACCACTTCCTAGGAATTGAAGCCGAGATCCCACCCTTTATGATTGCCATTTCAGGTTCGGTAGCGGTCGGCAAGTCAACCACCGCCCGTCTCTTGCGGCTCTTTTTATCCCAGGCCTTCCCTGATTTAAATGTGGACTTAGTCACGACTGATGGTTTTCTTTATCCCAATGAGGAATTGATTAAACGCGGTATTCTTAACCGCAAGGGCTTCCCCGAAAGCTATGACATGCCCAAACTTCTGCAATTTCTGACGGATGTGAAGAACAATAAACGGAACATTGCCTTTCCTGTTTATTCCCATGAGAATTATGATATTGTCGAGGGGGCTAAGCAGATCTTGAAGAATCCCAATATCTTGATAGTTGAAGGCATCAATGTACTCCAATTGGATGATAAGGAGCAAGTCTTTGTGGGCGATTTTGCAGACCTATCGATCTATGTGGATGCGGATACGACCTGTATTGAGCGCTGGTACTATGAGCGTTTCAAGATGCTCATGCATAAGGCAGCAGAGAATCCTGATAACCACCATTACCGTTATAGTCAGATGGCGGAAGACCAGGCCATGGCAGAAGCCAAGCGGATCTGGCAAGAGATTAATCTGGTCAATTTAAATGAATACATCCTACCAACTCGCAACCGGGCGGATATGGTAATCCACAAGCGGGACAACCATTATATCGACCAACTTTGGATGAAAAAGTATTAGAAAAAGCGTGAAATCACGAGCTCATGATTTCACGCTTTTTTGTTAGTTATAAAGTTGTTCGACGCGTTCTTGGGTATCTGGATTATTGAGATAATCTTCGTAGCCCGTGTCGATACGGTCTACCATACCATTGCCGCTGACGTGGATGACACGGTTGGCAATAGTAGAAAGAAATTCCCGGTCGTGGGAGCTGAAGAGAAGGACGCCCTTGAAGCGGATGAGCCCTTCGTTGAGGCTGGTGATGGATTCCAAGTCTAAGTGGTTGGTTGGATCATCCATGACCAGAACATTGGCCTTAGAAAGCATGAGCTTAGAGAGTAGGCAGCGAACCTTTTCCCCACCAGATAAGACATTGACTTGCTTATTGACATCGTCGCCGGAGAAGAGCATCCGGCCGAGGAAGCTGCGCAGGAAAGTATTATCCTGCTCCTCAGGGGTCTTGGCATACTGCCAGAGCCACTCTAAGATAGTGTCTTGACGGCCATCGAACTCGCTAGAACTGTCCCGTGGTAGGTAGGCTTGGGAGGTAGTAACGCCCCATTTATAGCTACCAGAATCAGGCTCCATCTCGCCCATGATAATCTTGAAGAGGGCGGTAACGGAAGCGTCGTTGCGGCTCACGAAGGCGACCTTGTCATCGTTTTTGAGATTGAAGGTGATGTTATCGAGAACCTTGACCCCATCGATCGTTTTAGACAGCCCTTCAACAGTGAGGACGTCGTTACCAATTTCGCGCTCAGGTTCAAAGCCGACAAAAGGATACTTACGGCTAGAAGGACGGATGTCGTCGAGTTCAATCTTATCCAGCATCTTCTTCCGTGAAGTTGCCTGTTTGGACTTGGAGGCGTTGGCAGAGAAGCGGGCAATGAATTCCTTGAGTTCTTTGACTTTTTCTTCTTTTTTAGCATTGGCATCGGCCTGCAATTTAGCGGCTAATTCAGAAGATTGCTTCCAGAAGTCGTAGTTACCGACATAGAGCTGGATCCGTCCAAAGTCCACATCGCAAATATGGGTACAGACCCGGTTGAGGAAGTAGCGGTCGTGGGAAACAACGATCACAGTATTCTCATAGTCGATCAGGTAGTCGGCAAGCCATTCAATGGATGCGGCATCCAAACCATTAGTCGGCTCATCCAAAAGTAAGACATCGGGGTTGCCGAAGAGGGCTTGGGCCAGTAAGACCTTGACCTTATCTTTTTCGTCCAATTCGCTCATTAATTGGTTGTGGACGGCTTCTTCAATACCGAGACCGGTGAGCAATTGGGCCGCTTCAGATTCGGCTTCCCAGCCATTCATTTCAGCGAATTGAGCTTCCAATTCGCCGGCACGGATGCCGTCTGCTTCGGTGAAATCAGCCTTAGCATAGATGGCATCTTTTTCATTTTTGATCTCGTAAAGTTCCTTGTTCCCCATGATCACTGTATCGATCACGGTATAATCTTCAAAGCCAAAGTGGTTCTGGCTGAGGACCGATAGGCGTTCATCAGGGTCTAAGTTGACTTGGCCAGTTGAGGGTTGGATTTCACCGGATAGGATTTTAAGAAAAGTTGATTTACCTGCTCCGTTGGCCCCAATAATGCCGTAGCAGTTACCGGGGGTAAATTTTAAATTCACATTGTCGTAAAGTTTGCGATCTGAGAAATGCAAACTGACATTGCTGACAGTTAACATGGATGCTTTACCTCGCTTTTTAATTTATTGTTTCTCTCGAATATTACATGAAAGAGAGCAGGAAATCAATACTTACTGCTTATTTCCCTATTTTCTAAAGGAGAAGGGTAAGCGCTGGAACCATCTTTTCTTGGCTTGGCTAGGGCCTTGGCTGTTTTTCTTGGCCAGGGCCTTTTTCATGAACTCTTCTTGGGCAGAGACTTCTGCTTTATCGTTTTGGACATAGGCATAGGAAGAGTCGGGGAGCTTGTAGCGAGCCTTGGTATTATCAGCAAAATAGACCTTGAGGATGTTCATGATTTCATTGTGGATGGAAGGATCCAGGATCGGAAATTCAATCTCAACCCGGCGGATCATATTACGGGTCATCATGTCCGCTGAAGACAAGAAGAGCTTCTCTTGGCCGTTATTATGGAAGTAGTAAATCCGGCTGTGCTCGAGGAAGCGCCCAACGACAGAGATGACCCGGATGTTGTCGGAAAGGCCGGGAATGCCTGGGATCAGGCAGCAGATGCCGCGAATGATGAGGTCAACTTGGACACCGGCCTGGCTGGCTTCATAGAGCTTACGGATAATATCCAAGCTAGTGAGTGAATTCATCTTAGCGATGATCTTACCATTCCCATATTTCTTATGCATTTCGATTTCGTCATTTATATCTTCAATATAAGAATCGCGAATATCGAAAGGTGATACATGGAGGTGGTGGTAGTCGGGTTGTTCCGCATAGCCGCTCAGATAGTTGAAGAAGTTGGTGGCATCTTCACCAATTTCAGGATTGGTGGTGAGCACGCCCATATCGGTATAGCCCCGGGCCGTCTTATCATTGTAGTTACCTGTTCCAAGGTGGACATAGCGCTTGAGTTGCTTGCCTTGGCGCTTAACAACGAGGGAAATCTTACTGTGGGTCTTGAGGTGGGACTTCCCATAGATGACATGGCAGCCAGCTTCTTCGAGAACCTTGGCCCATTGGACGTTATTTTCTTCGTCGAAGCGGGCCTTAAGTTCGACTAGGACGGTGACCTGCTTGCCATTCTCGGCAGCTCGTTTGAGTGCCTTGACAATAGGCGAGTCGCTGGATACCCGGTAGAGGGTCATCTTAATAGCGATGGTCGCTGGATCATCAGCTGCCTGGGAGATAAATTCGACAATCGGGTCGAAGGAATCATAGGGGTGGTGGAGGAAGAGGTCTTTTTTTTCAATATAATCGAAGAGACCTTCATGTTCCAGTTCAGGTGGGTAGACGGGGCTGAAGTCTTTGAAGGTCATTTCTGGGAAAGTATCTTCTAAGAGGTCGACCGCTTCGTTGAGACCAGTTAAGTCGAGGGGACCGTTCAAGAAGTAAGCATCGCGGTCCTGGAGTTGGAGCTCATCCATGAGGAAGGCTACATTTTGGTGGAAGCTCTCAGGATCCACTTGGCGTTGGTCGAATTCAATCCGTACAGCGATTCCATTGCGACGCTTCTTAAGATAGTCTTCGATGACGACTAAGAGGTCCTGGGCCCCTTCTTCATGTAATTCCAGGTCAGCGTTCCGGGTCACTCTGAAGTAGAAGCTGTTTAGCACCTGGTAGCCAGGAAAGAGTTCGCCGATAAAATATTGGACGATATCGTGGAGGTCAACCAGGTAGTGCTGGCCCTGCTTTTCAAAATGGTAGTAGCGGTCCAAGAGCTGGGGAATCGGTACGATGGCAATCTCTTCGCCTTGGTCACTATGCAGGTTAACGAACAAGTTGCTGACCTTGTTATTTAAATTGGGAAATGGGCGATAGGCATCGATGCCTAGAGGGGTCAAGCCAGGGAAAATTTGTTCGTTAAAGTATTGCTTGACTTGGTCAATTTCTTTATCTTCTAGACTATCTACCGGACTGAAGTGGATCTGGTTTTTAGCACAAATTTGGGTTAAGCGGTCCAAGAGTTTGTATTGGTAGTCCACATTTTCTCGGTTGGCCTTGGCAATGGCGTCAAGCTGTTGGTCAGGAGTCCAATGTTTCTTCGAGTCCCGGGTGTCGCCCTGCATGTGGGACTGGTCTTGTAAGCCAGCTACCCGAACCATCATAAATTCATCGAGATTGGAGCTGCCGATGGCTAAAAAGCCTAAACGTTCAAGCAGAGGATTTCTTTTGTCCGCTGCTTCTTGAAGGACCCGGTAGTTAAAGGATAGCCAGGAAACTTCCCGGTTGTCATAGTAGTCCGGATTCTTAATATCTTTCGCTTTGTCTTCAGTCATAGTTTACAACCCTTCCTAAGTTTAAAACTTATAGATTATGCGCAGTCGTCGGAATAAAATCGAGCTGGATATCGCGGTCAATAATCCGCTCAATATGTTTCTTCTGATCTTCCGCACGGTACACTTCTGATATTAACGTACCATTGTAAAAAATACGTAAAATTAATGTATCATTTTGAATAATCATATCAACTGAACTTATAATATTGAAGTGTGAGTCATTGAGCGACTCTGAAAACTTGATTAAACCGCCCATTGCTTGGATCCGATCTAATTCGTCTTCTGTGAAGAGGTCTTGGAATTCTTCGCTGTATTGTTTAAAAAGTGTTTTATTTTTATAGGAAGCAATGAGGCTAATAGCCACCCGCTCTTTGTGGTCGAAACCATTCATATTGGAGTTGGATAGCAGGTAAAAGGTGTGTTGGGAGGCGGCCCCTCTTTCGATAAAGCGGCCGCAGAAATAGAGGTAGGCACCATAGATGAGCAGGCGTTTCTCTTGGTCATTCCAGTCCAAGAATTCCTGCTGGCTGAGGCAGGTATAGACTTGGCGGACGATATCCACGCGTTGGGCGTGGTCTGCCATGGAGAAGTGATAGGTGTTGGTTAAGCCCTCAATGGTCTGTCTCTGGATATGGAAGATATCGTAGGGGGCAGGGTAGTGGTCTTCAATATATTCATAGAGGATGCCTTCGCGCAAGCCGTATTGACTAAATTTAAAGCAGGGGGCTTGGACACAGGCCATCAATTCGCTAAAGACCAGGCAAGCTGGGGTGATGATATCTGCTCGGTCGGTTGAGAGTCCGTCCAATTTACGCAGTTCTTTATCGGACAAGGAGAGAAAGAGGTCCAGGGTGTCTTCGAGGTCTTCTTCAGACATCTGATAATTATGGATACCGGCCAGAGGGTAGTCGTTCTGGAGTTGGTGGACCCGGGTGACGTTACGGGCTGACCCCCCCACAGCAATAATGGGGAGCTGGGCTTCTTTAATAAAGTCAAAGTCGGCAAATTGTTTGCGTACAAATTTGCGGGCTTTTTTGATGGCGGACTTATCGTCATGGTCCTTGTCAGCAAAGAATTTTTCCGTTAGGGAGACCGCTCCGAAAGGGAAGGAATGAGAAGCTTGAATTTCTTTGTTTTTGAAATAGGTAATTTCAGTTGACCCCCCGCCGATATCGATGGTTAGCGCATCATGGTCGGACATGGTGTGGATGATGGCGTTGTAGCCGTAGTAGGCTTCCTTGTCACCGGAGACGATATCGATCGTGATGCCTGTGCGCTCTTTGACCGTATCCAAAATTTCCTGGTAGTTTTTGGACTGGCGGATGGCTGCGGTGGCCTTGGGGAGAAGCTTGTTAGCCTTAAGGATTTGGGATTCATGGGCGAAGTTATCGAGGATTTGGCAGAGTAGGTCGATCCCGGCTTGGTCCATGATATTTTCTTCATCTAAGTGATGGTAAAGACGAGCTGGGATCTTAATATTTTGAATTTCATGCAGGCCAAAATGGTCGTCAATATCCACCACAATCAGACGGATGGTATTGGAACCGATGTCGACGAGGCCAATTCTTTCTTTCATGATAGGGTCACTCCGTTTCTAGACTTTTTTCACTGTCTAGTCCTAGTATAACGGAGACTGTGGAAAGTCTGTAGTAAAAAGCAGGGAGGATTTACACATTTTTTACATATTCATGTAAAATTTACGCTGAATTTACATTGAATTAATAATGGATGGTTACAATACAGATAGCTTAAATAAATCTTTGGAGGAAAAAATAAAATGAAACTTAACCAATTATTGAAATCAACCGTGATTTTATCCGGACTCAGCTTGCTTTTAGCCGGTTGCGGTAATTCTGGCGACGCTGGCAGTACAGATTCTGGTCAAGCCAATTCTGCTGACAGCGAAGGCAAGACTGAACTTGTTTTCTGGCACGGCATGGGCGGGGAAACAGGGAAAGCCCTAGATGAGTTAGTGGCAGACTTTAACAATTCCCAAGATGAAGTCTTCGTTAATGCCCAGTACCAAGGGACCTATGATGAAACCTTGACCAAGTTAAGATCTTCTGCTTCTGGTGAAGCGGTAGGGGCAGACCTGGTGCAAGTGTTTGAGCAGGGGACAGCCTTTATGATTGATTCAGGGCTAACGGTTCCTGTTCAAGAATATGTTGACAAGAACAACTTTGACCTAAGTCAATTAGAACCTAACCTTTTAGCTTACTATACCTTGGATGACAAGCTCCATTCCATGCCTTTTAACTCATCCACGCCGATCTTATACTACAACAAGGATGTCCTTGAACAAGCTGGCATGTCCGAAGCACCTTCTAACATGGAAGAAATCTTTGAGAATGCAGATAAACTAACTGAACAAGATGGCGTTACCATGCCTATCTCTGTTGGGGTTTATGGTTGGTATATTGAACAATGGATTAATAAGATGGGCGAAGATATGTTCAACAACGGCAACGGTCGGGAATCCGCACCAACGGAAGTAGTTTTCGATGACAACGGCTCGATGGAACGTGTCCTCGAGATGTGGAATGAAGGCGAAGAGAAGGGCTATATGCCAAATGTAGGCCGCGAAGGTGGCCAACCTGAATTTGTTTCAGGCCAAGCGGCAATGACCGTTGGCTCAACCGCCAACCTCCGTCAAATCTTGACCGAAGTGAATGACCGCTTCGAAGTTGGAACGGCTTATTATCCAGGTTTGACAGAAGAAGATGACCAAGGGGTATCGATCGGTGGGGCTTCCCTCTGGATGATCGACTCTGGAGATGATGCTAAGAAAGATGCGACTTGGAAGTTCATCGAATACCTGGTATCACCTAAAGTCCAAGCTAAGTGGAATGCAGCAACAGGTTACTTCCCTGTTAACTTAAATTCCCACGAAGAAGAAGAGTTCAAGAAGAACTTGGAAGAATTCCCGCAATTTGAAACAGCTATTAACCAATTACACAATTCTGAACCATCCGACCAAGGGGCTATTTCAGGGGTTAACCAAGAAGCTCGTCAAATCTATGAAGCTGAGCTAGAAACTCTGCTCAATGGGTCAGATGCACCAGCTGATGTGGTGAAACGGATGGCTGACCAAACCAATTCTGCCCTTGAAAACTACAACAAGGTTAACAAATAAATCAACAACTCGATGATGCCATAAATAGCTGGGTGCTATCTCTCAGCTATTTATTCTTTTAGAAGGAGAGATCGGATTGGAAGCAAAAATTCCTATGGTTAAAAAAGAAAAGAGCAGCTGGAAGAAGCTGCAAGGTTATACCTACCTCATTCCAGCCATTTTAATCTTAGTGCTCTTTATGTTCTGGCCCTTTATCCAAACCATCGTCCGGAGCGGTTTCTTAACGGACGGGATGGGACGGAGCACAGAATTTATTTTATTTGATAATTACATTGAATTGTTTCAAAGCCCTAGTTTTTGGAACTCTATCATTGTAACCCTTAAATTTGTACTGATTGTGGTAGCGACAGGGGTGGTTATCGGCTTCGCGACCGCCTTGCTCTGTCAAAAAACTTTCCCTGGCTTGAAGTTCTTCTCAACTTCTTATGCCATGCCCATGGCTATTGCTTCGGCAGGGATGGCCATGATCTTCCAGGTCATGTTGAATCCTTCGATTGGGATTATCAACCAGGCCTTTAACATGTCGGTTAACTGGCTGACCGATCCTACACTGGCCCTGATCGCAGTCGGTGTTTTGACCGGCTGGTTGAATAGCGGGATGAACTTCTTATACTTTAGTTCGGGCTTGGCTAGTATTGATGATAGCCTCTACGAATCGGCTTCGATTGATGGGGCCAACTCTTTCCAACAGTTTACCAATATTACCCTTCCGTCCCTGAAACCAACCATGTTTTTCGTTCTGGTCACCAATATTATTAATGCCTTCCAAGGTTTCGGACAAATCAATATCTTGACCAAGGGTGGACCTGGTGAAGCGACTAACGTGATTGTCTATGATATCTACCGCAATGCCTTCATGAACTACCGCTACGGTTTTGCTTCAGCGGAGTCGGTTATCTTATTCCTCATCGTTATGCTACTCACCTTTATCATGTTTAGAGTCAGAAAGGGGCTAGATCATTAATGGAATCCGTACTCAGTCAAGACAAAAGCCTAAAGAAAGAACAAGCTAATCCACCGCGGGGTAAATCCAAGAATCGCTGGTGGCTCTTAATCTTAAATGTGATCATGTGGCTCTTCGTGATGTTTCCCCTGATCTATGCCTTCTTAATGGCTATCAAACCAGCTAGTGAACTCTATAATCCAGAAAGCATCCTCATTCCTCAAGAAATTACTTTCACTAACTTTGTTGATGTTTTCTCCATGGCACCAATTGCCACTTATATCAAAAACTCCCTCATTGTTTCCCTAGCCATCACAGTTTCGCAGATTGTTACCTCATTATTGGCTGGCTTCACCTTCCAATTTATTGAATTTAAGGGCAAGAAGATTATCTATGCCCTCATCCTATCGACCATGATGATTCCAGGTGAGGCAGTGATTATTTCCCAATTCTTGATGGTATCTTCTTGGGGTTGGAATGATACCTTAGTTGTTCTCATCGTTCCTTATATGGTTTCAGCCTTCAATATTTTCTTGTGCTGCCAAGCCTTGGAGAACTTCCCTTATGAAATTTACGAGGCAGCTAAGATCGATGGCTGCTCTGATATCCGTTTCCTGTTCACCATTATGACGCCGTTATTGAAGCCAACAATTGGCGCCATGGCCGTCCAATCTTTCCTATCGGGTTGGAATATGTACATGTGGCCACTCCTAGTGACCAATAATGACCAGGCGCGGACGGTTCAAGTTGGGATTGGCATGCTCAACAGTGTTGATTCCCAGTCCATGGTGCTCATGGTTGCTGGAGTTGTAATTTGTATGCTACCAAGTTTGGCTATCTTTATCTTCGGCCAACGGAATATGGTAAAAGGTTTAACACAAGGTGCAGTAAAGGGGTAGAAAATGGCTAAAGTAGTTTTAAATAAAGTCGGAAAAATTTACAAAGATGGTTATAAGGCCATCCATAATATTGATATGGATATTGCCGACAAGGAATTTATTGTATTAGTAGGGCCTTCCGGTTGCGGGAAGTCGACCACCCTGCGTATGATCGCAGGCTTGGAAGATATCTCGGAAGGTGAGCTCTATATTGGGGATGACCTGGTCAATAATGTGCCGGCCAAGGACCGGGATATCGCTATGGTTTTCCAATCTTATGCCCTCTATCCTCATATGAATGTGCGGGATAATATGGCCTTTGCCATGAAGATGAAGGGCGTTTCCAAGGAAGACCGCTATAAACGAGTAGAAGAAGTCGCTGAAGTTCTGCAGTTAACGCCATTTCTCGACCGTAAGCCGGCTGCTCTATCAGGTGGACAAAGACAGCGGGTTGCTCTGGGCCGGGCCATGGTGAGAAAGCCAAAAGTCTTCTTGCTTGATGAGCCCCTCTCTAACTTAGATGCCAAATTGCGAGTAAGCATGCGTTCAGAAATTGTTCGACTCCACCGCGAGTTAGGGACCACTTTTATCTATGTGACCCACGACCAGACGGAGGCTATGACCATGGGGACGCGGATTGCTGTCCTCAATCAGGGGCGGATTGAACAATTTGATACGCCAGACAATCTTTATCGCAATCCTGTCAACCGTTTTGTGGCTGAGTTTATCGGGAGTCCGCAGATGAACATGATCAATGCTCGTTTGGTTTCTACTGACCAAGGACCAGCTATGCAGAGCGCTAATGAATGCTTCATGTTAACAGACGACTTAAAAGAACGTCTCTTGGTTGAAGCAGATGGCCGGGATATTTTGATTGGTATCCGTCCTGAAAATCTCTATCATGCAGAGAGTCGCGAAGGATCGAATGTTATCCATGTTCACGCCAATAATGTGGAGCAAGTCGGGTCAGACACCTATGTTTACTTTGACTTCCACGAAGCCGACCAAGAATGCACGGCCCGTTTTAACCCGCCCATCCATATTCCATATGATACGGATATCTATGTGGGCTTGGACTTGAGCCAAATTGTCTTATTTGATAAGGAAACAGGCGAATCACTCTTAGCTCCCAAGCGTTTTTAAAAATAATCGAGGAGGTAAATATGCAAATATTAGCGCATAGAGGCTACAGTTCCAAATTCCCAGAAAATACCATACTCGCTTTTAGAGAAGCTCACGCTGCTGGGGCGGATGGTATAGAACTGGACGTCCAGTTAAGCCGGGATGGTCAAGTTGTGGTCTGCCACGATGAGACCATCGACCGAACCTCTAATGGAAGCGGCCGGATCATGGATTACAGTTTGGCTGAGCTCAAAAGCTTTGACTTTTCTTATGGTTTCGCCTCAGTTGGCCCTAGCGAAGACCTGCAGATTCCCACTTTGGAGGAAGTCCTCCAGTGGCTGCAAGGCAATGATATGCTCCTTAACATTGAGCTAAAGACCAACCAATACCCATATCCTGGCCTGGCTCAAAAAGTGGTCGACTTGGTCCAAAAGTATCAGTGTGGGGCCCGTGTGCTTATTTCCTCTTTCAACCATTACAGCATCCAGCAGGTGAGAGACCTAGCACCAGACTTATCTTGCGCCTTCCTTGAAGTCAACAGCATTATTTCGCCCGGCCGCTACTGCCAGGAACATGGGGCTGACTATTACCATCCCCATTTCTTCGCTATTAATGAGGCCATGCTGGAGGATCTCTTGGCTAGGGACATCAAGGTAAATGTTTGGACGGTGGATGACCTCGATTTAACGGAAAGCTTGATGGATAAAGGAATCAATGGCCTCATCACCAATGACCCCATCAGTCTAAAGGCATATCTGAAAGATCGTAAGCTCGAGATTGAGAGTGTGACAAAAGTCGATCAGGCCTTAACCAGCTAACGCATACTATATCTGTAACTCGCT
>NZ_KV797946.1:58864-98064 GCF_001809535.1 Aerococcus sp. HMSC062A02
AGCTAACGCATACTATATCTGTAACTCGCTGCGCCTCGAACAGCTATAGCAACTGTCCGCGAACTATGAGAAAACGTTTACTAACGATTTCTCATAGTTCGTGAAGTGGATGTCAGGCCTGACTTTTGGAGCAGGTTTTTGAAAAATGTTCACTATTCAAAAAAAGAGGCTGGACCTTTTGTCCCAGCCTCATGACCTTGGTTAAATTTTTATTCTAATCCAGTAAAAGGGACCCTTAAGGCGTTGATTGCCTTAGGGGTCCCTTTGTTTGGCTATTTAAATTTAATAGATATCAGGGGCTTGGCCTAGTTCAGCGGCTAACATCCAGATACGTTTTTCAAGAGCGTTTTGGTGGCCTTGCAAGAGGTCATTGGTCACGCCGTCGCCTTCTTCATCCGCTTCAATGACAGCTTCACGGTAGAAGCCAACTAGATAACGGTAATTATCGAGGAGTTCAGCGAAACGTTCCTGGGTGGATTGTTCCCAGTTGCCTTTTTCATTGGTCAATTTGCTGTGTTCGATATATTCTTCCATGGTCGCATAGGGTGAACCACCGATAGTGATGAGACGTTCAGACACTTCATCTAATTGTCCATCAATGTCATCCATCCACTCATCGAGGAGAGGGTGGAGGAAAAGGAAATTAGCCCCACGCATGTACCAGTGTGTCTTATGTAGGATCAACTTCATTTGGCTTAAGTCTGCAACTAATTGGTTGAGATTCTTTTTTGATTTTTCAAATGTCATGTCAAATTCCTCCTTGACTCTATTATAAACCCATTAGAGAAAATAAGCTATTTTAAATCTTTGTTGTAGTGGGCTCTTTCCCCGCCAATAGACTTAGGCCGTCTCCGGCAGGTGTTGACCCAAGCTTCACCAATCCGGTGGTGTTGGAGACGGAGCGGGACGCAGACTGGCAGGATGTGCATACCAATCAAAGTGTTGCCGATATCAATACCGGCGTCGGCTTGGATGGCTTCAATAGCAATGGGATCTTCAAAACCCTTGTAGGCCGCGGTCGCAAAAGATCCGCCGGCCTTGGGTTGGGGAACCACATTGACCTCAATAGCTTGGGGAAGGGCTTCCCGCTCCAAGATTAGGGCGCGGTTCAAGTGCTCACAGCATTGGGCCGCTAGGTAAATACCATGGGCTTTGAGTGTTTCGTGAATTGTCTGGAAGACTTCCTGACCAATCTCAGGCGAGGACTGGCTACCAATCCGCTCCCCAATGATTTCGGATGATGAGCAGCCAACCACAACGATTTGACCAGCTTTCAAATTGGCTTCCTGGATCAATTCTTCAACCAGGTCACGACATTCTTTTGCTAGAGATTCCATTACGATAACTTCCTTTCCTTTACGATCGTCTCTGTAATGGGATTGACACCTTCGTAAATGTCATCAAAAGTTGTTAAAAAGTCTTTAGTTATAATTGGATCTAGAACATCGTCATCACTTCCCAAGAATTCATTGAATAAGTAAACGCGGTCATGGTAGGGGCTGGGGATACGTTCTAGGGCATCTTCTTTAACGTCTTGGTCCATGCAGATGATATAGTCGAATTTCTTACCATCCTTTGCGGTCAGTTGGCGGCTTTTCATTTTCCCAGGATCGATATGGAATTGTTCCAGGATTTTAATGGTTTCTGGATGGGGGGGATTTCCCACCCGCCAATCTTCAATGGCTGCTGAATCGACAGAAATTTTGCGTCTTAATTTTTCTTCTTTGACCTTTTGGCGAAGGACAGCTTCAGCCATGGGAGACCGGCAAATGTTGGCCCGGCAGACAAAGAGAACACGAATGCGGTTGAAATTAAACATGGGCTTCCTCCAACTGTAATCATTTATTACTATTAGTATAACACAGTTAGAAGCTGCAGCGCTTGAGACTAGCCTTCTTTTTCTCGGTCAAGAATTTCTTGGATGGCTCCCGCAAGACCAGCTGCATTATTAGACCGAGCTTGGTACTTGGCGGTTTCTTTAACTGCGTCTACGGCATTTTCCATGGCAAAGCTGTGGCCGGCAATTTCTAGCATGGGGATATCGTTATAATTATCGCCAATGGCTAGGACATGGTCGAGGTCGTAGCCGTGCTCTTGACAGTAACGTTTGAGGGCTGCCCCTTTATTGGCGTGGGTCTGGCTGATTTCAATATTATACTTGAAGGAAGAGGTGACATAAATGTCATCGAATTTTTGTAGGAATTCTTTTTTGAGAGGGACTAGGTGGCGGTCAGGGTCTTGGTGGGTGAAGGTAATCTTCACGATCTTTTGTCCTTCTTTATTGATCAGGTCTCTGAGGTCGTCTCGGTAGTCGATATTAGTAACTTCAGTTGATTGGGTGGCTCTTGTTTCCGCTTCCTCCTGGCTCATACCAACATTCATCTGCTGGATCAATCGGGTAATGCCTTGGATACGTTGGGTTCTGGAACTAGAATAGACATTCTTTGAAGTCATGGCTTCCATGTAGTAGCCGAGTTCACGTCCCCGGTCAAGGATAGCCAGGGATTCTTTATCCGCCAAGGGGATTTCATAATCAACCGTCCCGTCCCGGTCAAAGGCGATTGCCCCATTGAGACCGATAATTGGACAGCGAATGCCTGCTTCATTGAGCACAATCTTAGCTTCTTCAAAGTTACGTCCGGTACAGACAATGAAAGGGATTCCTAGGCTGTAAGTATGCATGATGGCATCAATATTTGCCTGGGGGATTTCCATATTACCATTGAGTAAGGTCCCGTCCATATCTGAAGCAATCAGTTGAATCATCACTAATTTCCTCCTATAATAAGTTTATCTTAAGTCTATGTCTATTCTACCATTTTAAGGCCGAAGAGACTAGAAATCTGCTAGTTAAAAGCAAAAGGAGGCTTTCCATGCATCAAATTATCGAGAACCAGTGGCAGGAGGTTTTGGACCCCGTTTTTGAAGGCCCGACTTACCAAAAGCTACGCGAATTTTTAAAAAAGGAATACCAAGAAGAGGTGGTTTACCCCGATATGTTCCACATCTACGAAGCCTTCAAACGGACGGACTTTAGCCAAGTTAAGGTGGTTATCCTTGGTCAAGATCCCTACCATGGTCCTAAGCAAGCCCATGGCCTTTCCTTTTCTGTGCAAAAGGGGGTAGCAATTCCGCCATCCTTGCGCAATATCTACAAGGAATTAGCAGACGATGTGGGTTTTCAGCCTGTCCAGCACGGGAACTTGACGGAATGGGCGGACCAAGGTGTGCTCTTATTGAACTCGGTTTTAACTGTCCGCCAGGGTCAGGCCAACTCCCACAAGAACCATGGTTGGGAAGAGCTAACAGACTATGCGATCGCCCAACTTAACCAGCGCCAGGAGAAGATCGTCTTTATTCTCTGGGGAAATGCGTCAAAAGCTAAGCGTCCTTTGATCGATGAGACTAAGCACGCTGTCTTGACTTCGGTCCACCCCAGTCCCTTGTCGGCCCACCGCGGCTTCTTTGGTTCCAAACCTTTCTCTAAGTGCAATCAAATCCTTGTAGCGGACGGTCAAGCACCGATCAACTGGCAATTAACTCCCTAGTGCTTGACCTGGCACTGGCATTGACCTGGCAGGCAGGAACAAGTCACAGCTTGCGGCGCCTTCTCATCCAAGGCTTCTTGAATATGGTCAATCATGTCTTGGGAGAGGGGGGTGTCTTCAATACATTGGACGATGAGCTCTCCGGCCTGGCACTGGCAGAGGTTGTCAAAAATCGTCTTGAGTTCCAGACGACTGGCTTCTTCCTGGCTGACCTGAGCTCGGTAGATATAGGACCGACCTTGTTTCTGCTTATCTAGCCAACCCTTGTCCACTAAGCGCCGGATCAGGGTCTTAATGGTGGAATCCTTCCAAGCCATGGCTTCGGCCAGGCAATCAATAATATAGCGACTGCTGGTTTCCTTTTGCGCCCAGACCACCCGCATGATTTGCCATTCTGCTGGGCTAACCGATTTTTCTTGTCCTGATAACATCTAATCATCTCCATTATGGCTACGTTTGTAAACGATTTACGTTTTAAAAAGGACTGCTTAAGCAGTCCTTTTTGGTTCTACCGAACATTCCTTAACTTAATTGGGAGAGGAAGTAAGGAATATCTTTTTATCAACATCTTTTGCTAGTACACTTACAGTATAAGACCTAAATGTGAATATTATATGAATTTTAGAGAATTTCTTTCTCTAACCATGCTCCGATGTAGGCAAAGACCTCCTCTTCCCGGTTATAGAAGAAGAGTTCGTGGCCATGGCCAGCAAAGCGTTTGGTGTTGACCTGGCGGAGGCCTTGCCTTTCCAGTTCAGCCTTGAGCCGCTCCTGCTCATTTTTTCTAAAATGCAGGGGATCTGCTCCCCCGTTGAGGATGAGGATGGGCAGGTTTGGGCGGACTCCCTGGGCCCAATTTCGTTGGCTGGCATGCTGGGCTAAGTCGAGGACGGCTTGGAAACCAGCATTGGTGAAGACAAAGCCGATCAGAGGCTCTTCTTTGAGGGTCTGGCCTGCCCGCCAAGTGGCCTGGTAGGCAGGGGAGTTCTTGGCTTTGACCGGCTCCTGCCCAAAGATGAGCTGGTGGAGTTTGAGATTGGTCTCTCGCTTACTTCGCAGGGTGAGGACTTGGAGGGCCCGGCGCAGGCCGCCGATGAAGGGGACATGGGCGTGACTAGCGGACAGGATGCAGGCGTCAATTTCCTGGCTGTAGGATTTAAGGAAGAGCCTGGTGACATAGGCCCCCATGCTATTGCCCAGCAGGATATAGGGTAAGCTATCCTTTTTAAAGTCCCGGACGACAGCTAAGGTATCGGCAACGAGAATGTCCTTGGCTTGCTTGGGCGCTCCCAGATAGCCCAGGTTATGGTTTTTACGTGCGAGGGCGCCGTGGCCTAATTGATCATGGGCGATAACCGTCAGTCCCCGCTGGTTAAAATAGTGGGCCAATTTTTCATAGCGGCCGCCATGTTCGGACATGCCGTGGACCACGTGGAGGATGGCCCGGGGCTGGTCAACCTCCCAGGCATGGACAGGGACATAGGGACGTTCTTTTAAGGCTGAGGGGATGTGGGTGTAGACTTGGTAGGTCACGGCGCGGCTCCTTTGCTAAATAAGTTAACTCTTCTTGCATGATAACTTAAGCTTGCTCTCATTTCCAGAGATTTTGATTAAAGTTCGATGATTTAATTTACAAGTCATCTTTAGGGTGCTAAAGTAGTATGAAGGAGAATTATTCTCAGACCATGGACCGTTAAAATTAAGAGATAAAGAGGGTTGCAAATGAATAAAATTGGTTTTGATACAGAAAAATACCTGGCCCACCAGTCCAAACATATCCTGGATTGCGTGTCTGGCAAGGATAAACTTTATATTGAATTTGGCGGTAAATTGATCGGCGATAAGCATGCCAAGCGGGTCCTTCCTGGTTTCGATGAAGACGCAAAGATGAAGCTCTTGGCGACACTCAAGGACCAGGCTGAGATCATTATTTGTATCTATGCTGGCGATATTGAAAATAATAAGATTCGAGGCGACTATGGGATTCCCTATAATGAAGATGTCTTACGTCTGATTGCGGAGTACCAGCGCTATGGGATCCCTGTTAACAGTGTCTTACTGACCCGCTACAATGGCCAACCCAATGCCAAAGCCTTTATGACCAACCTGGAAAACCGCGGCATTAAGGTCTATGCCCATGAAGCTATCAAAGGCTATCCGACTGATATTGAAGCGATTTTTGGCGACCAAGGCTTTGCCAAGAATGCTTATATTGAGACCAGTAAACCTGTTGTGGTGGTTACTGCTCCAGGGGCTGGAAGCGGCAAACTCGCCACTTGCTTGAACCAGCTCTACCATGAGCATACTAGGGGAGTGAATGCTTCTTACGCCAAGTTTGAAACCTTCCCGGTATGGAACCTGCCCTTGAAGCACCCAGTCAATATTGCTTATGAGGCCGCTACGGTGGATCTGAAGGATGTCAATATGATCGATAACTACCACTACGAAGCATACGGCGAAGTGGCTGTTAATTACAACCGGGATATCAATATGTTCCCAGTCATCCGCCGCATTATTGAAAACATTACTGAAGCCCCATCTGTTTATAAATCGCCAACCGACATGGGCGTTAACTGTATTGCTGATGGGATTATTGATGACGAGCTCTGCAAGAAGGCAGCGGAGCAAGAGATTATTCGCCGCTACTTCGCTATTGAAAACGACTTTGTCAAAGGTACCTTGGACGAGGATTGCCGGCGCCGGATGCAAATTATTATGGAAGAAAGTGACCTCCATGCGACGGACCGGGCAGTTGTCCAACCCGCTCGCGACTATGAGGTTGAAGTCCAAGAACGCTTCGGCAAGAATGAAATCCAAGGGGTTGTTGCTTTGGCTCTGGAAGATGGACGGATCGTTACCGGCCGGACTAGCGAGATTATGGATGCTTCGGCGGCTGTAATTGTTAACAGTCTCAAGGCCCTGGCCGGCATTAATGATGAGATCGATTTGATTGCTCCTATGATCCTCAACACCATCCAAGACCTCAAGCGGGAGGCCCTCCACAGCCGGGTGCCTGTCCTGACGACCAATGAACTCTTGATCGCCTTGTCCATGAGTGCGGTAACCAATCCGACTGCCAAGGCGGCTTATGACCAATTAGAGTCCTTGGCGAACTGCCAGGCTCACGCGACTTTTATCCTCAGCCGGGAGAATGAAAAGACCATCAAACGTTTGGGGATTGATATTACCAATGACCCTGTTTATTCAGCTAATAACTTACTGGCTAATTAGGGTACAAGTCGGCAAAAAGATAATAAGCAAACTAAAATCTCGCTTCAACTCCAGGAAAGGAGGGAAGCGAGATTTTTTTTAGTATGCAGTTGCAGGATCACCAGACATTGGTGGGGTTCCAGCATTACCGGTACCTCCACCGGATGGATTAGCTGGTGCGGAAGTTGAAGCTTCAGCTGGCCTTTCTCCTGGCTGACTTGGTCTCGTAGGTGTTTGGTTTTCATAGGAGGATGACTGTCCTCGTTCATAACCTTCTTGCCCATCAACCTGGCTATCCGATACAGACCGGCTAGACCGACCAGAGCTGTCTTCATAGTCTTCGTCGTCGTAGCCAGATTGGTAAGTGGATTCATAGCTTGGTGCCCGGTTGTAACGGCGGGTAGAGTGGCTATAGTAGCTGCCGTTAGGGTCCAAGTTTCCAGGACTTGAAGCAGAGTTTTTGAATTCTTCGTAGAGGTTTTCATTGATCAAGTCGCGGGTGGTTTGACTGTAAGGTGTCGAAGCTGTGGCGAGCCGGACCGGGTTGGATAAGGCGACTAGGTTGGCTTCGTGGACAGTATCGGGTTTCTGCCAGTCCTCATTGTGGGCACCGTTAGAAACGTAGTCCATCATCTGCCGGTAGAGATAGTCCACCGCATGACCGGCGCTTTCTGTGATGTAACCATTAGGTGAGTTTGGATTATCATACCCCATCCAAATGGAGATTGAATAATTAGTGGTGAAACCGGACATCCAGCGGTCTGGTGCGGCTCCGGATGGAATACTGAAGCGGGCAATTTGATCGTCCGTATAATTTGTCGTACCTGACTTACCGGCTTCAATGATGCCGCCATTATGGTAGGGGGCAGATAGGCCTTCGGTGAAAACCGATTTCATCATGTCGGTCAGGATATAGGCGGTGGATTCCCGCATGGCTTGGCGACTTTCGCCTGAGACTTCAACTTTTTCATTGTTAAGGGTAACGAAATAATCCACAGCCTTAGGTTCATTGTATTCCCCATAGTTCCCCACGGCTGCAAAGGCGGCTGATAATTTCAAGGGTGTGATTTCCCCGCCAATCGAATTGGATTCATAGACGCCTTCACCATTATTGAGGTTGATGTCTAAGTTATTGAGGAAGTCATTCACTTTTTCAGCACCTACTGCTTGGAAGACCTTGAGGGCCGGAATATTCCTAGATTCGGCTAAGGCTTGGCGCATGGTGATGAGGCCTTGGTGTTGGCGGTCCCAGTTATTGATCGGGTCGCCGCTGCTATAGCGGTAAGGCTCATCCTTAACTCCTGTCGCAGGGCTGATATTTAAGTGTTCGATGGCAGGACCGTAGTCACTCAGAGGCTTAATAGAAGAACCGACGCTCCGGTTTAACTGGGTGGCCCGGTTTAAGCTCAAGGCTTCAGTCTGGTTACGGCCGCCGAAGAGGGCAATAATATGTCCTGTCTTGGTATCGACAATTGAAGCGGCAGCTTGGACCTCAGAATCTTGGAAATAAGCGCCGTTGGGATCGTTCAAGAGTTCGGTAATATAGTTTTGGGTATTCATATCCAAGTGGGTATAGATCTTCAAGCCGTCTGACCACATGTCGTAACCAGCGGCCTTGACGTCTTCAGCCACTTGTTGGATATAGGAATCCACCACTTGGTTGACGGAATTCTCTTTTTCACGGTTTTCTTCTAAGGGCTGGAGTCCAGCATCGATTGGTGTATTGACCGCAGCTTCATAGTCTGCTTGGCTGATCTTGCCATTTTCCAGCATTTCGGAGAGTACTAAGTCGCGCCGCTCCTTAGCTGCCTCAGGATTCGTATAGGGGTTGTAATTATTCGGCGCTTGCACCATCCCAGCTAGGAGGGCGGTCTGCGGCAAGCCAAGATTATTTAAGCTAGTTCCATAGTATACCTCAGCTGCCGTCCCCATGCCATAGACTCCATTAGCCATGTAAACCTTATTAATATAGAATTCGAAAATTTCTTTTTTGGTATAATTTCGTTCGAGCTGGAGGGCGAGCATCATCTCCTGGACCTTACGCTTATAGGTCTGGTCTTCGGACTTAGTTGAAAAGGCAGACAGCTTGACCAATTGCTGGGTCAGGGTAGACCCCCCTTGGGATATTCCCCCTGCTCTGATATTAGCAATCAGGGAGCCGATAATCCGTTTGGGGTCGATCCCGTTGTGCTTCATGAAGCGCTGGTCTTCGATCGAAGTGACGGCATCAAAGGTTAACTGAGAAATTTCATCTTCTTTGACAATCCGCCGTTCATTCTGACTGGTTTCATAGATCTCCTGCCCTTGGTTGTCGTAAACAATGGAGGCCATGGAGCCCCGCAATTCGTCTTCAGTCAGTTCGGGCGCGCTGAAGGCCCAGTAGGCGAAGACTAGGCCCAAGAGGAGGGCTATGACGGCAAAGAAACCGACGATAGCAAGGATGATTTTTTTCCAAAGTGACTGATTTGATAAGGCCTGGCGCGGTTGTCGCTTCTTATTGTAGCGCTGGTGGCGGCGGTCTTTTTCAGACATATTAAAACCTTCTTCCTATAAATATGAATCAGTGACTAGTGACTTTTGCCATAGTCTGCAATATATTGGTCTATCAAGGGGAGATAATCTAAGTAAGGTTGGTATTTTAGGGCGATGGGATAGGCATAGTCTTCAATCCGCTGGAAGGGGATGGAAGACCGTTCACTATCCTGATAGGCCCGCCAGTCTTCAAGCAAGGCTTCGATAGGATACAGGTAGGCTTCCTGGCGCTTAGAGAACCAAAAGATTACAAAGCTCAAGCCGCCTGCCTGGCTGCAGGCAGTCATATGCTTGACTTGGTGGTCCTTGATATTATTGAGCGGGAAGCTCTGCATGCGGTCAGACTGCTTGGCTTCGAAGTCTACATACCAACCCTTATAGATGCCATTGTAGTCGGTGGTTGATGCCTGCCGGTAATAGGCCTCTGTAATCTTGGCCCGGGCCCGCTTGGGATAGTCCACTTTAACCACCTGGATAGGGGTCGGTTTTTTATGGATCACTGCAAGGCCGCGGTTGAGGTACCACTGGTTGGATTGGTTTAGCATGTTCTCAAGCCGCATCCCCCGCTGGCCGAATTGGACCTTTTTAGTCTTAGGGCCGGGTCGGGACTTGGCCTGATCCCGTTTTCCTTCAAAGTTTTTACCATTTGGGTAATGCATCAGATCGTCTACTCCTCCAATCTATCCCTATAAGTATAGCAATTTTACCGGATAAAAGGAATAAATTGCACAAAAATTAACACAATTATAACACGCTTGCAAGCTTCTTAATACATAGGGCCTTACAAGTTTGTCCAGCCATGACTTGGCATGTCGGCTGACCAAGACCAAGAACTTTATTTGGTTTAAACTAGACATTTTAAGCTTTTTAGTGTAATATGTCAAAATGTGAACGATGATATGCCTATAGAGGCAATTTGCTTGATTAAAAGCTATCAATCGATTAATCTAAAAATGAAATTTTGAAGAGTTAGGGGAATTAATACATGACAGTAAATTTTGAACAGACAAGTACTAATGAAGGCGTTCTACACTTTACCGTAGCCCAAGAAGATGCCCAAAAGGCTTTGAAACAAGCTTACAAACGTGTAAAAAAAGATGTGAGCGTACCTGGCTTCCGTAAAGGGAAAGTGAACTACCAAGTCTTTGTTAAGATGTTTGGGGAAGCTGCTTTGTACGAAGATGCCATTAACCTGGTTCTCCCTCAAGCCTATGCTCAAGCCGTTGAAGAATCTGGTTTGGATATTGTCGGCCAACCTCAATTCGATATCGAAAAGATTGAAAAAGGTCAAGACTGGGAATTCAAGGCTGAAGTTGCTACTAAACCAGCTGTTAAATTAGGCGACTACAAAGACCTTAAAGTTGCTAAACAAGACCGTGAAGTCAGCGAAGAGGAAGTTAACCAACGCCTCGAAGCTGCTCAAAATAACTTGGCTGAACTCAGCCTTAAAGAAGGCCCTGCCGAAGAAGGCGATACCGTAGTGATCGACTTTGAAGGCTTTAAAGATGGCGAAGCCTTTGAAGGTGGTAAGGATGAGAACTACTCCTTAGAGCTCGGTTCTAATAGCTTTATCTCTGGCTTTGAAGACCAATTAGTTGGAGCTGAAGAAGGCGACGAAAAAGATGTGAAGGTAACCTTCCCTGAAGAGTACCATGCCGAAGACTTAGCTGGTCAAGAAGCAACCTTCAAAGTGAAAGTTCATGAAGTGAAAACTAAAGAAGTTCCAGAACTTGATGATGAATTCGCTAAGGATGTTAACGAAGAAGTTGACAGCTTAGATGAACTCAAAGACCTCTACAAGAAAGAAATCGAAGAAGCTAAAGTTCGCCAAGCTGACGATGCCCGTGATGAAGAAGCTATCCGCCAAGCGGTTGACAATGCTGAAATCGAAGACCTACCACAAGCTATGGTTGACGAAGAAGTGAACCATCAGTTAGAACACTACTTAAATGAAATGCAACGCCAAGGCATCAGCCCTGACTTGTATTATCAATTAACTGGCACTTCAGAAGAAGACCTCCGTCAACAATTTGCTGAAGATGCTGAGTTACGCGTGAAGACAAACTTAATCCTTGAACAAATCGTTGCTGATGAAAATATCGAAGCTAGCGACGAAGATGTTGAAGAAGAAATCAAGTCCTTAGCAGAAACCTACAACATGCCTGAAGAACAAGTTCGTCAAGTTGTTACTTCAGATATGCTGAAACGTGACATTGCCCTTAAGAAAGCCATGAGCTTGATCACAGATTCTGCGATTGAAGAATAAGCTTTTTATTGAGAAAGAGAGGTTGGAGTTGGAACAGTTGACTTCAACCTCTTTTTTTGACAAAATTAGTTGATGTGTAAGAAGGGAGAGAGGCAATAAATGTTTAATGATGATACGGGTCAAGTACACTGCTCATTTTGCGGCAAGTCCCAAGACCAAGTGAACAAGATTATTGCTGGGCCGGATGTCTATATTTGTAATGAATGTGTCAGCCTGTGCCAAGAAATAATTGATGACGAAGCGCAAATGGAAATCTCGGATGAGCTGGTCATGGTAGACCCACCTAAACCAGCGGAAATCCATGAAGTCTTGGACCAATATGTGATTGGCCAAGAGGATGCTAAAAAAGCCTTATCTGTTGCCGTTTATAACCACTATAAGCGGGTCAATAGTAACCTTCAAACAGATAAGGACAAAGAAATTGAAGGGGTCGAACTGCAAAAGTCTAATATCTGCCTGATCGGGCCAACTGGTTCTGGGAAGACTTACCTTGCCCAAACCCTAGCCCGCTTGCTGAAGGTGCCTTTTGCTATTGCCGACGCAACCTCGCTGACGGAAGCGGGTTATGTTGGGGAAGACGTAGAGAACATCTTGCTTAAACTCCTTCAAGCTGCCGATAATGACCCTGAACGGGCCCAGTACGGGATCATTTATGTGGATGAAATCGATAAAATCGCCCGTAAATCTGAGAATGTCTCTATTACCCGGGATGTCAGTGGAGAAGGGGTCCAACAAGCCTTGCTGAAGATCTTGGAAGGGACTACCGCTAATGTTCCCCCACAAGGCGGCCGTAAGCACCCCCAACAAGAGTTTATTGAATTAGATACGACTAATATCTTATTTATCGTTGGCGGCGCCTTCGACGGAATTGAAAATATTGTTAAAGAACGTTTGGGTGAACGGGTGATTGGCTTTGGTCAAACAGCGGAAAAGGAAAGTCCTGAAGAGAAGAAACAGATCCTTAACCATATTATTCCACAAGACCTCCAGTCCTACGGTTTAATCCCAGAGTTTATTGGCCGTTTGCCAATTATTACTGTGCTCGATAAATTGACTGAGGACGACCTGGTGCGAATTCTTTCCGAACCAAAGAATGCTTTAATCAAGCAATACAAACAATTGCTGGCCTTGGATGATGTGGAATTGGAATTCACTGATGAAGCCCTCCAAGCCATTGCTAAGAAGGCCATTGAACGTAAGACCGGTGCTCGAGGCTTGCGCGCTATTATTGAAGAGAGCATGATTGATATTATGTATGATATCCCTAGTCATGATCGGGCAGCCAAGGTTATCGTCACAGAAGATGTGATCAACCAAGAGGCCCAGACTGAGATTTATGATGCTGAGGGCAAGGCTATTGAAGGCTAAGCAAGGATAGTAACGCAAGAGGTTGGGAAAAGTCCCAGCCCCTTTCGTTTTTATTGATAGGAGGGTAGGACAATGCAAGTTCACCAAGTGGAATTCTTAATTAGTGCGGTGCGCCCCGAACAATACCCGGAAGCCGATCGCCCAGAGATCGCCCTAGCTGGCCGGTCAAATGTAGGCAAGAGTTCCTTTATCAACACCATGGTCCGGCGGAAAAATATTGCACGGACCTCAAGTAAACCAGGAAAGACCCAACAATTAAACTATTATGACGTTGAAGATAGTCTCTATTTTGTCGATGTGCCGGGCTATGGCTTTGCCCGGGTGAGCAAGAGCGAAAAGAAAAAGTGGCAGGAGATGCTTGAGCGTTACTTCAGGACCCGGACCAATTTAGTGTTAGCCCTCCTTTTGGTGGACTTCCGCCATGCACCAAGTAAGGAGGATATCCAAATGAAGGAATTCTTCGAAGCCTATGAGATTCCTTATTTTGTGATCGCTACTAAATCTGATAAGGTCAAACGGTCCCAGTGGAATAAGCACCTGGCTCAGATCAAAGAGAGCCTAGACCTGGTAACGGAAGACCAGATCTTACCTTTTTCTTCGAAGACTGCAGAGGCCAAGGATGAAGCCTGGGAGATTATCGAAGATGTCATTGCAGGAGCCTATGAGGACTAAGCCTTTTCTTGCAATTGGCTAGAACTTGAAGTATACTATACAATGCACAATCCTATGTCATTAAGAGGGTGACCCAGTGGCAAAAGTAATACCAAATGAAGTGGTCCAATCCATCAGAGAACAAGTTGACATCCTGGATATTGTCGGGGAATATGTGGACTTGCAGAAACGCGGGAAGAACTACTTTGGAAAGTGTCCTTTCCATGATGAACGGACGCCATCTTTTTCTGTTGAAGCAGACCAGCAATTTTTCAAGTGCTTTTCCTGTGGTCGGGGTGGCAATGTCTTTTCTTTTATGATGGATATTGAAGGCTGTTCTTTCCAGGAAGCGGTGGCTTTGGTTGCGCAGAAGGGCCACGCCAGTGTCGACTTTGACTTTGAAAGTACCACTAACCGTCAGCGAAGGCGATGGTCTGCTGATGAAGAGAACTTAATTGCCATACATGAAGCGGCTAAGGATTTCTACCATTATCTTTTGACGGTAACCCAGTATGGGCAGGAGGCCATGGCCTATTTAAAGGGCCGAGGTTTTAGCCGAGAAACCATTGACCGCTATCAGATTGGCCTTGCCCCTAAGGATGGTCAGCTTTCTTACCAGCATTTGCGGACCAAGGAATTTTCGGATGAGGCCCTAATCGCTTCAGGAATCTTTATCCGGAGCGACTATGACCAAGAAATTCGCGACCGTTTTGCCGGTCGACTCATCTTTCCCCTCCGCGGTCCAGAAGGGGAGACCCTGGCTTTTTCTGGACGGATCTTGCCTGATGATTCGGGAGAAACAAGTAAGCAGGCCAAGTACCTGAACAGTCCGGAAACAGCTCTCTTCCAAAAGAGCCGCTTTCTCTTTAACCTGGACCTGGCTCGGCCAGAAATTCGGAGGGTCAAGGAAGTCATTCTTTTTGAAGGTTTCATGGATGTGATTAAGGCTAGTGAAGCAGGAATCAAGAATGGCCTGGCCTCAATGGGGACCAGCTTGACGTCCGCCCATATCCAAGTGATCCGCCGGCAGACGAAAGAGGTCTTACTGGCCTATGATGGGGATAAACCCGGGATTGAAGCGGCCTACCGTGCGCTTGACCACTTTGCTGAAGAAGCATCGGATGTCAAAGTTCAAGTTTGTGTCTTTCCCGATCAAATGGACCCGGATGAATATATCGAACACTATGGCAGTGAACAGTTTGGGCACTTTATTGTCAACCAGCGCCTGTCCATTATGCATTTCTACCGGTATTACTACCGCATGCACTATGATTTGGCGACTGACTCGGGTAAACTTCAATATATTGAAGCCATTATTCAACGGATTGCCCGCCTGGATACAGCCGTGGAGCAGGAGCTCTACCTCAAGGAGCTCAGCCAAGAGACCCAGCTAGCTGTAGATAGTCTCAAAGAGCAACTTCTCCAAGTTCATCGTGACCTGCCTCAGCAAGGAGCTTCTCGGCCGGACAATTCACCTCTTAGAGAAGGGGCAGATACTTCTTGGCAAAGCCTGTCTCGCCAGCCGGCCCAAGAGGCTTATAGTCCCTTAGAGATTAATGAAATGCACTTATTCAATCGTTTATTGAAGCAAGAGGATGCCTGGGTCATGCTCAAGGTAAAGTATCCAGATTTTCAGTTCCAGTCGGTTAAAATGCAGACGCTGTTCACTTTGTTGGAAGCCTACCGCCAGGACCAGGGAGAGAATTATTCCCCTCAGGCCTTCTACAACCGCTTATTAGACCAGGCAGACCAGGCTTTACTGGTAGATATTTATTGTTTGGATACACCAGAAGAAGTGACAGATATGGAAATTGAGGACTTGGTCTTTAATATCACGACTAAGACGGACTTGAAGTCCCAGTTAGCAGCGCTCAAAGATGAAATGGAGCAGGCTAAACTGACCAATGACCAAGCGCGGATTGGCGACTTAAACCTTAGACGGATTCAAATATTGAGACAGATGAAAAGATAGTAAATGGGGGAGATTTATTTGGCTAAAGCAGACGATAAAAAACCGAGTTTAAAGCAAGCAAGCAAGGCTTTAATTAATGAAAAACGCATCTTTGGTTCCATTCGCTATGATGAATTAAGCGACACCATTGCCCAACCCTACGGCCTAGATGACAAGCAAATCGATGATCTGATTGAACAATTCGAAGAAGCCGGGGTAGCCGTAGTGGATAACGACGGTGGCCCGACTAACCGCCAACTCCAGCGGACCGCTGAAAAATCAGACGAGATCAAAGAAGAAGAAATTGATGACGAGACCATCGACGAAATTGTTGATAAGGATAAGAAGACCAATAAGAAAGCGGACAGCAAGAACGCTAAGGACAAAAAAGCTAAGGATAAGGAAGAAGAGGACGAAACCAGTATTCCAGCTAATGTCAAGATGAATGACCCTGTCCGCATGTACCTCAAGGAAATAGGTCGTGTTTCCCTTCTAACAGCTGATGAAGAAGTGGCCTTGGCCAAACGGATTGAAGAAGGAGATCCGATTGCCAAGCAAGAACTGGCCGAAGCCAACTTGCGTTTGGTGGTCTCTATTGCCAAGCGCTATGTAGGCCGGGGCATGTCTTTCCTTGACTTGATCCAAGAAGGAAATATGGGATTGATGAAGGCCGTTGAAAAGTTTGACTATACCAAGGGCTTCAAGTTCTCAACTTACGCGACTTGGTGGATCCGTCAAGCCATTACCCGGTCCATCGCTGACCAGGCCCGGACCATCCGGATCCCTGTCCACATGGTAGAAACCATTAACAAACTGGTCCGTATCCAACGGCAACTCCTCCAAGACTTGGGGCGCGAACCCACGCCAGAGGAAATTGGTGCCGAAATGGACCTGCCAACGGAAAAAGTCCGCAATATCATGAAGATTTCTCAAGAGACTGTTTCGCTTGAAACTCCAATTGGGGAAGAAGATGACTCCCACTTGGGCGACTTCATCGAAGATAATGAAGCGATGAGCCCAGAGGAATTTACTTCCCAAGAAATGCTGAAAGAACAGCTCAATGAAGTTTTAGATACCCTAACCGACCGGGAAGAAAATGTCCTTCGTTTACGCTTCGGTCTAGAAGATGGTCAATCCAAAACTTTAGAGCAAGTTGGTAAGCAGTTCGGTGTGACCCGGGAACGGATCCGTCAGATCGAAGCTAAGGCTCTGCGGAAGTTGCGCCATCCTTCCCGTTCTAAGCAATTGAAAGACTTCATGGAAGAATAAAGATTTCTTTGTTAATTATATTTGTGAGCATCCGTTTCGCTTTTAAATTTTGCCCTTGAACGTTTAGAGGATCAACAACGGCTGAAGCCGTCTTGTACTTTATCCGTAAGTCGCTTTGCTCCAACGGCTAAAGCATGGTACCGGTTCGGGCCAAGGTCCCTCAGCTAGCGAGACTCCAACGGTCCGTACGGCTAAGGCCCAACTTCAACGCTTCAGTCCTGCTCAAAAATAAATGGTATAGATGATTTGATGCCTAGCAATTAATATTAAAAAATAGATAGCTACTATTATAAGAGAGGTCTGGCCTTGGCCGACCTCTCTTTTTAGCGGATAAGGTCTTGGATGCGGGGGTTGAGGGCCTGGCTGATGTAGGTGTGGCCAGCAGGGCTGAAGTGGATGTGGTCGCTCACAAAGTAAGTGTGGGGAGCTTGTTCAAAGACTTCAGCAAAGCTTACCAGTTCAGCTTGGGCCTGGACATTTTGTCTAGAAACTTGTCGAAAGTCGCGTAGACGTTCTTGTAAGCGGGGGTCCTCGAAGCCGGCGCTCACATCTAAACAGAGCATAAATTGGGGATTAAAGTGCTTGGTTAAGTGGTCACATAAGCGGTAAAAAATCTCCGGCCAATTTTCGAGATAAGCCTGCCAGCCGGCCTGATTTAATTGCCGGTGGAAATAAACGTCATTAATACCAGCCCCCAGGACTAGTCCATCGACACTTCCAATTTGCTCTAAATTTCGACTGAGGTCAGTCCATACATCTTTGATCTGGGCCCCCTTGTAGGCTTTGTTAATGGCCTGAAGGGGGAGCTGTTGGCTTTGCCAGACTTGGTCAAGTTGGGCGACAAAGCCTGAACCGAGGTCTTTTGAGCTTTTGGCTTGGTTGCGGCCCCCAGCCACTTGACTGTCACCGATAAATAGAATCTTATGCATATGATGCACCTCCATAGCTTTATTTTACCCTAAAATGCTCGCTTGGCAATTTTAGTATTTATTTTGAGCGGAATAAAAAATTGTATTTATAAAAAACGTATGTTAAAATTAAAAGGAATGACAGTTTCCGATGAGAAAGGGGAGAAAGTACATGTCAAAGATCGCAATTCTCTGCGATAGTTTAGCCTACCTGGATCCGGCTTTTAAAGAAGAACATGATATTTTTGTGGTTCCACTGTCTGTAACGTTTTCGGATGGGACTTACCGCGATATGGTAGATATTGATGATAAAAGCTTCTATGCGAAGGTGGAAGCTAGCGGGGAATTTCCGAAGTCATCCCAACCGAGTCCCGGCGCTTTTATGGAAGCCTTTGATGAGATCCAAGCCAAGGGGTATGACCAGGTGCTCGCTATTATGGTGACTCCTCGTGCGTCAGGAACTTTTGAAACTCTGAAGATGGCAGCTGCCCAAGAGGAAGATTTGGAGGTTTATCCTTTTAACTCTCAAATCGGACTTCAAGCTCAGGGCTATTATATTGAAGCAGCCGTTAAGGAGCGCGACCAAGGCCGGTCAGTTGAAGAAATTATCGCTAATCTCGATAAATTGCCCCCTTATAGTAAGCTCTATGTGATCTTAGACGATGTACGTTATGTGCTCAAGGGGGGACGTTTGGGCTCAGCGGCGACAGCCCTAGTGAACTTCCTCAAGATTAAACCGATTGTCAAGGTCGGCCAGGATCGTTTGGAACTATCTGCTCGTACCCGGAGTCTGAAGAAGGCTATCCAGCGGGTTGTTGAGAGCTTAGAAGAGGATGCAGCTAAGGGCTTGCCCCTGCGTGCGACGATTTCAGGACGCAAGGACTTTGAACCTTACCAGTCACTCAAGGCTATCGTTCAAGAGAAATTCCCCGACATGCGTTTAGATGAGGGCATTATTGGCCCCACGGTCGGTGTCCACAGCGGCCCCAATGCTTTTGCTTTGATGTGGAGCATTGATACCGATAAATTATCTTTAGATGACTTATAAAAGGCTTGAGGCTTGGTCGTTATGAGCCGGGCCTTTTTTGTTGAATGAATAAATGAGGAGAGGTGACATATGACGCAAGGTGTTGTAGTAACAGGCATGGCTGCCATCAGCCCCTTAGGAGAGAGCGTGGAAGAGAATTGGCAGCGGGTACGAGCGGGACAGCATGGGCTGAAGACACTGGAAGCAGCTGGTATGACTTGCCCAGATTTAGGTGTCAAGGTCTGTGCCCCCCTTCCAGATCGCAGTCTCTATGCATCAACCAGTGGCGAGGAAGCCTATGCGATTTTGGCCCGGGCTGCGGCTAAGGCCTGCTACCAGATGAGTGGCTTGCAGGTGGAAGACTTTGATCCTTACCGGGCCGGTTGTTACTTGGGCAATGGACTCGGTGGCTTGACTGCCATTGAAGGGGCCCTCAAAGGTCAAAGCAAAAGCCAAGTCTTTCTTCAGAATCTGGCTGGACAGACCGCTATGAAATTAGCCCAAGACCTGTCCTTTAGGGGGCCAGCCCTAGCTATTGCAACGGCCTTTGCCTCCTCGAATTCAGCGGTCGGTGAAGCCTTCCGCGCCATCAAAAATGGCCACTTAGACTTAGCGATGGCAGGAGGAAGTGAGGCCTGCTTGAACCCTGCTGGTCTGACTTTCTTTGATAATTTAACGGCTCTTAGCCATCGATCAGATCCTAATCGGGCATCGATACCCTTTGACCGGGACCGGGACGGCTTTGTGATGGGGGAAGGGGCGGCTTTCCTGCTCTTAGAATCCTTAGAATCAGCCCAAACCCGCCAAGCTCCTATCTATGGTGAAATTGTGGGCTATGGGGCGACCAGTGATGCCTATCACTTGACGGCTCCCGCTCCTCATGCCCAAGGACTCGGCCAGGCCATGGCCCAAGCTTTAGCTGAGGCACAAATCGATCCCACAGCGATTGATTATATTAACGCCCATGGGACCTCAACCCCAGCCAATGACGCGAGTGAAAGTGAAGCGATTAAGCAAGTATTTGGGAACCATGCCCAAGAACTGGCCGTTTCCTCTACTAAGTCCTTTACCGGTCATTTGTTGGGGGCAGCGGGTGCCATCGAGGCGATTTTTACCTTGTGCGCCTTATCTGACCGCTTCCTACCTCCTACCCTAGGCTTGGAAAATCCAGACCAAGGACTAGACCTCGACTATGTGCCTAAGCAGGGACGGCCTGCTAACTTGCGCTATGCTTTAAGTAATAGTGCTGGCTTTGGGGGCCACAATGCGGTCCTCTGCTTTAAGAGAAATTAAGCTTAAAAAAGGGAAGAATCTTTTGCTTCTTTTGAAAATAAATGCTATAATAGAATTTGTCCTGGGAGCGGATGGGTTCTGGTGTTCCCTCTGGTCTTCAAAACCAGTATAAGGAGTTAGAAGCTTCTTGGGTGAGTTCGATTCTCACACGTTCCCGCCAAAGACTATTAACCCAGCTTAGTCCAACGCTGATGCGTCTTTTCTAAGCTGGTTTTCTTTTTACAGGACCGTACCGGAGACTTGGCTAGGATGTCACTTGACAGCTATCCCTAGGACGCGGTACAATATATCTTGTGAGTTCTCGGGGTAGCTCAGCTGGATAGAGCACCGGTCTTCTAAACCGTAGGTCGCGAGTTCGAATCTCGCTCTCGAGGTACTATAAAAGCAGCAATTGTAGGCTTTAGGCCGGAATTGCTGCTTTTTCTTTTTGCTTTTATTTTGCTGATTATTATGAAAAGTAAGCAAAATTGTACACAAGATTTAAGGGATCCTGTATTTAGTAAATTTGTCTACTCTTTCTTAATCTTAGCTATTCCTAGATTGTTGACTAGCTCTCTTGCATTTTTTAATAACCTTCCCGGTAGTAGTCACTATCTTGACCGTGGAGGGAAAAGATCGATTCCCGGCCGGCCAATTGCAGGGGCATTTGGGGATCGGAGAAGAGGGTGACCAGGGCGGGTGGTAGTTTAGAGATTTTCACTTGTTCGGGTGAAATTTTCGTTACGATATCCTGACCGCGGCCTTCCATAATTTTCTTGCCAAATTGAGGGTCGATCAGGGTGCCGCGTCCGACAGCCGCTAGGTCAGCATAGTTGAGGGCATCAGCCGCTTTTTCTTCATTAGTAATACCGCCAACGACAATCAACTTGACTTCTTCGGGAAGGACTTGGCGGTAGAGCTGGGCATAGGTCAGGTCTTGACCTTCAGGCTTGTGCTTATAGTCCAGGTGAGAGACGTGGATATAGTCGAAGTCATAAGCTTTGCCTAGGTCTGCGACGAGGCGGGTAGAATCTTCATAGGTGTAGCCTACATTATCACCGTGGATTTCTTCTGGACTGATCCGGTAGCCAACAATGAAGTCTTTAGGAGCTTCCTGACGAACGACCTCGAAGACCTTGTCATTGACCGCACGGATAAAGCGCGTTCGATTCTCATAAGAGCCACCCCATTGGTCTGTCCGCTGGTTGGACCACTTGGAGAAGAATTGCTGGTGGAGGTAGTGGTTGGCCCCGTGGATTTCTACGCCGTCGAAGCCAGCTTGGATGGCCCGGCGTGTGGCGTCTCCAAAGGCCTCGATGACTTGGTAGATTTCTTCTTCAGTAATTTCTTCTACGGGGTAATCTAAGAAGGAGAAGTCGATAGCGCTAGGGGCGAGAGCACGTCCGCCATGGCGGGCAGGGAAGTTGGACTCCCGGCCAGAGTGGTTAATTTGGACCATGGCCTTGTTGCCCTTGGCCTTCAAAGCTTTGGCGATTTGGCTTAAACCTTCAATGTGAGCATCAGTTTGGATGCCGAGCTGTTCTTTGTTGGCGGCCCAGGTGTGGGAAGGTCCACCGTCTTTGATGACATAGCAATATTCGACGATGACAAGGCTAGCGGATTCTGAGCGAGCTTGGTAGTAGTCGAGGGTGTCTTGGCTAACGAAGCCCTGGCTGAGGCCACTATTAGTGAGCATAGGGGGTTGGACAATCCGTCCTTTAATTTCAGCACCGTGGCGGAATTTGACGGTATCAGTAAGTTTTTTAGTCAAGCTGATCATCCTTTCATTTGGCTTGCAAGGACTAGTCTACCATTAATTAAAGTTTTTGAGGATAGAAATAAATAATAATAGCTATCCCTGCTAACTATTGCAGAGACTGATCGGATGAAGCTTCCATCATCTATCAATAAATCCTATAGATAGATCTTTGCTATTCCTTAAGAATCTTTATATAATGATAAGAGCTTATCCTGCCTCTTTTAGCATGGTCAGGATGAATAAAATAACAAGGAGTGGCAGATGATGCAAAAGAAATTGTTTTTATTGGTGGCGGTCTTCACCTTATTTCTAACGGCATGCGGGAGTTCTTCTAAGGAAACAACCCATGTTAAGTTAGGGGTAGTGGGCGATAAGAACGACCAATGGGAATATATCCAAAAGGAACTGAAGGACAAGGAAAATATCGATTTAGAATTGGTGAAATTTACCGATTATCGGGGCCCTATTGTAGCCTTAGAAGATGGCTCGATTGACCTGCACGCGGCCTTGACGGAAATTTTTATGGAAGAGGTCAATAAAGAAGGGGGCTACAGCAATACCACGATTGCTTATACGACCCTCAATCCCATGGGTGTCTTCTCAGAAAAGATTGATTCCCTTGATGACTTGCGAGATGGGGCAGTTGTTGCCCTGCCAAATGATGTGTCCAATGAAAGTCGGGCCCTCTTGCTCTTGCAGACAGCGGGTTTAATTAAGTTGGATCCGGACGAGAGGCTGCTCCCTTCTATTAGTGATATTACCGAAAACCCAAAAAATCTAAACTTTAAATCTATGGCAGCCAATCAAACAGCTCGCTCACTGGGTGATGCAGACATTGCGCTAATCAATAACGATATGGCCTCGGATGCGGGCTTCGTGCCAACCCAAGACAGTATCTACTTAGAACCTGTAGCGGAGTCTTCCAAGCCCTATTACAATGTGATTGCAGCCCGTCAAGATGAGAAGGATAAGGACATCTACCAAACCATTGTGAAATATTATCAAACAGATGAGGTAGCCAAGATCATCGACGAGATGACTAATGGGTCTAGTATTCCGGTCTGGGACAAGGAACAATAGCCCCAGCTAATCTATTAAACTTCGCTTAAGAAAGCTCTGAAAAGGCTTTTTAAAGCGGAGTTTTGTGCTAAAATATAGGCAGAAAAAAATTAGATGGGACGGTAAAATCAGATGTGGAAAAAATTTGTGACTAGCTTAGGCCTCTTCAGTCTGACTTTCTTCTTATTTGCTTGTGGACGCTCCGACCAGTCACTGACCTTCTCTGGTGACCAGGCCAAGACCTCCTCGCAAACAGTCCAGGCCAGTCAGCAAACCTCCAATAAGCAGGCGGCTGACCAAGAAGAATCAGCGACCAGTGTTGAAGAGGGGGGAGAGCGCGCAGATCAGAGCTCAGCAGGAGATAAGCCGCAAGTGGCCAGTGCTAAGGACAAGGCGGCAGCGACTAGCCAGGACCAAGGCCTAGCTTCGAATACAGAATCAAACTTGGATTCGTCCAAGGACCTCCTGCCCAAGGTCTCAAGCCTGATCCATCAAGCCTCAGGGAATATCTATAACAATGAAGACTATTACTTCATGCCTAGCCTCTTAGAGGATGGGACTTTCCAAGTGGAAGTTCGCCGGCAGGCTCCTGAGAATATGCAGCAGTCTAACCTGGTGACTATCTACCGTTACCAACCTGATACAGGCCAGTTATTGCAACAAGATATTTTAAATAACACTTGGAATGATGTTACCCCATAAGTGTGTTAAAATATAACTTGCACACGGAGTCCTGCACTTCTTCGATAGGTGCAGGATTTTTTATATGATTAATGAAAAGGGAGGCAAGCTGATGTTTGCAAAGTTCCAGCAGAAGTATTTGTCAGTCATTCAACGCAGCGTACAAGATGCTTATGTAGGAGGAAGTGCTGCAGAAATGTCCTACTATACCTTACTCGCCTTAATCCCTTTGCTCATCTTACTAGCAAATGTGATTCCGATTATTCCCATGGATACTGGTCAGGTGATCCAACTGATTACGGATTTCTTGCCTGACCAGGTGGTGCCTTTTATTATTCCGGTCCTCAAGCAATACCTGGGCAATGTAAATATGGGTGTAATTTCTCTGTCATCGATTGCCATTATTTGGTCGGGATCGACAGGTTTTACGAGTTTGCAGCGGGTGCTTAAACGGGTCTATGGGATCGACCACAAAAATAATATGATCTTTACCCGACTGATTTCCTTCTTTCTGGCTTTTGCCTTGGTCTTAGTGGTGGCTGTCTTTAGCCTCCTCTATATGTTTGGCGAAGCTTTCTTCCAACTCCTGGAGGCCCATATCAGCCTACCTGAGCAATTAGTCCAGATCATTAGTGGCTTGCTCTCGGTCCAGGATCTCTGGTTGGTGCTGGCCCTCTTCTTATTCAATAGCTACCTCTACCAAGTGGTCCCTATGCCCGGCTGGCATATTAAGTATTCGTTGATTGGGGCCTCGGTATCGACTTTGATGATGTATTTGATCAGTACTTTATTTAGCTATTATGTGGATTATTTTGTCGGCCAATCCTTGACCTCCTCGACCATTGGCGTTTTTGTGGTTTTGATGATCTATATCTACCTCTTCTGTATATCGATTGTATCAGGGGCTCTGATCAATGTTCTCTACTACCGCTTTGACCACCTCTCCGATTATTTAAGAGAGCAGCCAGCCTATATTAATCGCCGGTCAAGCACTTGGGAGGCGGCCGAAGAGAAAGAGATCGCATATGGCAACCTCAAACGAATGGACGCGCCGATTCGTTTCGAAGATAATTATTTTAGTGAAGTTGGTGATGAATAATGGATATGAAACGAAGCAAGTACCAGCGAGTCAAAAATCTAACCCAGACCCGCTATGATTTTCCTTTGCTTTTAACTCTTTTGGCCCTCATGCTTTATTCTATGATTACGGTCTTTTCGACGACCTACCTCCAGTATGAGGAGGCCTCCCTCCTACCGACCCTGATGCATGGGGCTTGGTTCTTGGTCGGTTTGGTCTTGGTTTACCTGATGATGCAATTGGACCGGAAGACCCTCTTCCGTTTAGCGCCCCTGGCTTATTTCTTTGGCCTCTTCCTCCTTATCTTGGTCTTGATCTTCTATGACCGCGGGCTGGCCCAGGCGAGTGGGGCCAGATCTTGGTTTTCAATTGGGGGATTGACCTTCCAGCCTTCCGAATTGATGAAACTCTTCTACATTATAATGATGGGACGCTTGGTGGATGATTACACCCGGGATTGTAACCGGATCGGCTATGATGAGATGGCAGTCCGGGACCAGGTAGGCTTAGACTGGCGCTTTCTTTTAAAACTCTTTGCTTGGTCCCTGCCGCCTATGCTCTTAGTGGTCTTGCAGAATGACTTCGGGACCATGCTCGTCTTTATGATGATTTTAGTTGGAATTATTTTTGTATCCGGGATTTCTTGGCACATTATCTTGCCAACTTTCCTGGTGATTACGCTTCTCTTCTTGATCTTACTCTTTTTAGTGGTTTACGATAGGGACCTGCTCTTGAATTTAGGCTTCCAGGATTACCAATTCTCCCGGATTGATTCCTGGCTCGCGCCCTTTGAGAATACGGCATCTGAATCCTACCAGCTCAGTCAGTCGATCAAGGCTGTGGGATCAGGGAAGATGTTCGGTAAGGGCCTAGGTAATTTTGAAGTCTATGTACCGGTACGAGAATCTGATATGATCTTTTCTTCTATTGCTGAGAACTTTGGCTTTATTGGTAGTTCACTCTTAATCCTGCTCTACTTTATCTTGATCTATTGCATGATCTCCGCTGCCTTTAAGACCAATGATAGCTTTTATGTGGCCATGGTAGCAGGGATTGTCACCCTCTTCGCCTTCCACATTATCGAAAATATCGGGATGACGATAGGGCTCTTACCGCTGACGGGGATTCCCTTACCCTTCATATCCCAGGGGGGATCGGCCCTGATTACCAATATGATGTGTGTGGGCCTAGTTGCCTCGATTCGCTACAATGAACGTCAAACAGAGAAAGACCACCAGCAGAATCTTGTTATTCGGCTGGCACGCAAATTAACAAAGGAGGCTAATCTTGAACGTTTTAGATTTATACGGACTGAAGAAGTGTAGCACCTGCCAAAAAGTCAGCAAGCAATTAGAAGCAGCTGGCTACGATATTAATTGGATCGATATCCGCCAGACGCCACCCCAAGCCGAACTCATCCGAGCGGCGGTCGACCAAGTCTGGCCCGATGTCAAAAAACTCTTTAACAGCTCGGGCCAAGCCTACCGCCAGTCGGGGCTTAAAGATAAGATTCCTGATATGTCTAAGGAAGATATCGTGATGACCCTGGCCAAAGATGGGATGTTAATCAAGCGCCCCTTCTTAACTGACGGGGACCATGTTTCAGCGGGTAGCCGCGAGCAAGCTCTCGCTCAATGGTTGGACCAGTAAATAAAATGATAGAACCAGGAAAGAAAAGCCTCCCAGTCAAGTTTGATGTGTGAACTGACTGGGAGGCTTTTTGTTGTTGTTTGTCTAGTCTTGGCAAAGCTGCTGGCGGGCTGTTTGAGCTTCTTCTATGATTTGGTCGATAATTTCTTGAACGGGGCGGATATCATGGATGGCGCCAGCACTTTCCCCAGCCATGGGACTGGCCTGGTCGAATTCATCGTCACTTAGCGCCTTCTGATAGGATTGCTTGAGGGCTGCTTGGATGTTGGCGGGGTCTTGGCCCTTGAATTCTGCCGCTAGGATATCTTCTAGGAAGGGCGTTTTGAGGCTGCGGACAGCTTGTGCCCAGCTTTGCCCCGTGACAATCGTGCCCTGGTCGTCAGCCGCTAGAATAGCAGCCTTATAAGCATCTGGTATGGGACATTCCACAGAGGCTAGGAAGCGCGTCCCCATTTGGATGCCGCATGCACCCAGGGCCTGGGCCGCAAGAAGGCTGGCCCCAGTCGCAAAGCCTCCCGCTGCGATGAGAGGGACTTGGGTCACTTGGCGGACCGCTTGAAGCAAGGGCAGAGTCGAGCTCTGTCCGATATGACCACCGGCTTCTCGGCCTTCAACGATGAGAGCATCGACGCCCAGCTTGCCCATTTTTTGAGCATGCTTAACCGAGGCAATGACGGGAACAATCCGGGTCCCTGAAGCGCGCAAGTCTTTCGCAAAGGCCTTGGGTGTCCCTGCTCCTGTTGTGACGACCGCAATATCCTCTTGGTAGAGGATGGGAAGGAGGTCCGAAATATTATCCTGCTGGAGCATGAGATTGACACCGAAGGGCCGGTTGGTCTGCTGGCGGATTTCATCCAAGGAAGCCTTTAGCTCATCTGCCGATAGACCGTAACTGGATAAGATACCGAGGCCACCCGCTTGGCTCACGGCTGCCACTAATTGAGGCTTGGAAATGCGCGCCATAGCCCCTTGAACAATCGGATATTGGACACCTATTTCTTGAAAAAATGTCATGCAATCACCTTCCTAATATAAAGATTCAAAGAGAGCCGCAGCTCCCATGCCTCCGCCGATACACATGGAGACAAGGCCGTAGCGGGATTCAGGCTGTCTCGCCATTTCGTTTAATAATTTACAGCTGAGAACGGCCCCTGTTGCTCCGTTGGCGTGCCCCAGGGCGATAGCCCCGCCATTGGGGTTAACCTTATCGATATCTAAATCGAGGGCCTTGATCACGGCCAGGGTTTGGGCTGCAAAGGCTTCGTTGAGTTCGATGAGGTCGACTTGGTCCAACCTAATCTGTTGGCGGGTGAGTAATTTTTGGATGGCTGGGACGGGGCCGATGCCCATGACAGCGGGGTCAACGCCAGCTACCTGGTAGCCCTTAAAGATCGCCAGGGGTTTGAGCTGGAGCTGGTCTAGCATTGATTTTGAAACAAGGGCTAAAAAGCTGGCGCCATCGGAAATCTGGGAGGAGGAGGCAGCGGTGACGGTCCCCCCTCGTTTGAAAATTGGCTTGAGCCGGCTGACCTGGTCCAGATTGGTATCGGGACGGATGCCATCGTCAGCTTGAACTAGCTGACTCTGACGGGCCTGGGCAGTATGGGCTTTGACGGGAATGATTTCTGCGTCAAATTTGCCAGCAGCTTGGGCACGGTGGGCCTTGTGGTGGCTGTCGACAGAGAATTGGTCTTGGTCCTCACGGCTAATCTGATAGTCCTCTGCGACACGTTCAGCTGTCAAACCCATCCAATCGCTCAGATGGCAGCCTTGACTTTCTAGGGCATAGTTATTGTGGGCTTCTAGACTCGCGTAGGGGGTGGTGGATTGGAATTCTAGACCCCCCGCGATAATCAAGTCTGCCTGGCCGGCCTGGATAGCTTGGCTGGCATGGGCCAGAGCCTGCAGGGAAGAGGCGCAGAAGCGGTTAATAGTTTCGGCGGGAACTTCATAGGGAAGGCCCGCGCCTAGGCCAAGCTTACGGGCAATGTTTCCCCCTTGGCGGTTTTCTGGCATGGAGCAGCCAACGATCAGGTCATCGATTAGCTGGGGATCGAAGTGGGGGCCTAATTTCTGGATCAAGCCTTGGAGCACCTGGGCAGCGATGTCCTCTGCCGGATCATAGGCAAATTGACCAGTGGGCTTGCCCTTGACCACAGCTGACCGGGCAAAGGCGACAATATAAGCTTCAGACATAGTTTCCTCCTTCTAATTACGCAAGATGGTCTTGTGCTTGACAAAGTGTTGGATGCGGTCCTGGGTCTTTTGGCTAGTTAAAAGCTGGCTAAAGACGGTCTTTTCGACTTCTAATAAGTCCTCGCGGGAGACTTGGATCCCCATAGCAAGCTCTCCACCAGCTAAGACCTGACCAATGGCATCGGCTAGGTACTTGTCATGGTCACTAATAAAGAGACCTTGGCGCCAATTCTGGGTGGTCCCCATGACCAGGGCCATGAATTCCTTGCCCAAAACAGGATAAGATTGTGGAAATTGAGGGCGGAAGCTCTGGTAGCGGCCCTGGTAAGTGAGCCAGTCGATAGCGGCTTCGAGGAGATAGTCTTCGTTGGGCACAATAACGTCTTCCTCAGTGAGATAGCCCAGCTCTTGGGCTTCTTTAGCGTGAGCCGAAATCTTTCCATAGGCGACCGTTTCGAAACAAGCGAGCAGGCGGTTTTTGCGCTCCATCCGGGTCATAGCTGCTGTATAAATGCGTTCCGCCAGCTCGACCAGGCCTCCTGCTCCAGGAATGAGGCCTAAGTTGGCTTCAGGCAGGCCCATCTTAACTTGGGGGCTGGCAAAAATCCGGCTGGCGTGGAGGGCAAGCTCGGCTCCCCCACCCAGGCAGTAGCCCCGGCAGGCTACAGCGATCGGCTTCTGATTATATTTCATCCGCTGTATAATGCGATGGCCGAGATCAAAAGAAATCTGGCAATCTTCAACCACACGGTCTTGGGCAATACTGGCTTCAAAGGCCTTGATATCATAGCCTCGAGAAAAATGCTCCTGGGGACTGTAAATAACCAGCCCAATAGCCGGTGAGTCTTCCAGGCGGTCCAGGGCTTGGTCCAAGCCCCTTAACAAATCTAAATTAATGACGCTGTTCTTGGCTTCGAGGCTAAAGACCAAAGTCTGATTGGGCCCCGGGTAGAGCCTATAATCCGCCCCCTGGTCGAGGATCAGGTCTTTATCATAAGCTGCCAAGGACTGGTGGCGGGCCAGGCAGTGGCTATCGGGATAGAAGGGGCCTTGGAAGTTTTCCAGCCAGCCCGGTAGGCTGACCTGGCGCTTGGCTAGGAGGTCCTTCACCTGGTCGAAGCCGATCAAGTCCCAGATCTGGAAGGGGCCGTATGTCCATTGGTAACCCCAAACCATGGCCCGGTCAATATCCCGGTAGTCCTGGCAGGCGATACCTACATTTTGAGCGGCAAAGGCGAGCAGGTTGACCAGGCTCTGGGCCATAAATTGGCCATAGGGGTCTTCAGCATCTAGGATAGCTTGGAAACGATCCCTAGTGTCTAGCTGGTCTAAGTTATCCATAATGTCAAAGCGGGGGAAGCTGGTCGCTTCGTAGGCTTGCTTTTGGAAGTTATAGTGATAGCGTTTGCCCTGGTCTTTTTTGTAGTAGCCTTGGCCGACCTTGTCCCCATAGTAGCTAGCTTCTAGGAGGGGAAGATGGGCTGAGCGGGAAGGGAAGTAGTCCTGGCAGGTCGGATCCTCCTGGTAGTTGGCCAGGGCCTGTTCGAAGAGGTCCAAGCCTGTATAGTCGACGAGCCGGTAGGGCCCCATCTTGGTCCGACCCAGGTACTTGCCGGACAGGGCGTCGGTCTGACTAGGCAGCCAGTTTTCAGCTTCCGCCCGGTACATGATGTCATAGTTGCTGTAATAGGCGATCCGGTTGGCAACAAAACCGGTGACATCCTGGGCGATAATATATTTTTTGCCCACCCGATTGCTGAGCCACTGGCAGAGCTTTTGCAGCCTGTCTTCGGGAAAAACGGGATGGGGAACGACTTCCACTAGGGGATTGCTGGTCACCGGGGCGAAGAAATGGAGGCCGAGAAAGCGCTCTTGGGCACTGGTATCCAAGTCATTTGCTAAGGCCTGGATGGATAGACTGGAGGTATTGCTAGCTAAGATCACTTGAGGCCCTAAAATTTGACTTAGGTCTGCGAATAGGTCCTTTTTTGCTCCTAGGTCTTCAATAATGGATTCGATCACTAGGCCGCTGACTTGTCCTTCTTGGCGGTAGTCTTGATAGCTGATGACGCTGAGAGCTCCGCTAGCTTTCTTATGATGGATTAATTTTTGGCAGGCGGTCTGGATCTGGGCCATGTCTTCATCGCTAGCCCTGCCATACTTGACCAGGCAGACTGCTAGGCCGGCATTAGCGAAGGCAGCAGCAATTTGCTTACCCATAAAGCCGCTACCGATAATAGTGATTTTATTCTTCATTTTCTCTACTCCTTATCCATGATTTGAGGGAGGCTTTTTTAACTTTGCCCCCGATCGATTCGTCTAAGTGGGGCTTAAAATATATGCGTTTAGGGCATTCGAAGCCGGCCAGCTGGTCGTGGCAAAAGCTAATCAAGCGCTTCTCATCGGCTGGGCTGAGTGTGTCGGAAGCAACCACCGCCGTGACGGCTTCACCCCAATGCGAATCAGGCATTCCCAGCACGGCAGCTTGTTTGATCTCAGGATGGCGGAGGAGGATGGTCTCTACTCGGGCAGAGGAGACGTTTTCGCCGCCCGTCTTAATTACATCCTTCTTCCGGTCGACCATGATGGCTCGGTCAGCTGCTTCTAGCTTTAGCAGGTCACCGGAACGGAACCAGTCATCCTGGATAGCTTCTTCTGTATCTTTGGGATTGCGATAGTATCCTGAAAAGGCGGCTGGTGACCGGTAGGCGACTTCGCCAGTCATCGTTTGGTCTGGGCTGACAAGTTTTTGTTGGAGGCGGGCATCGGCCGTCCCGATCACATTCTCGCCTGGATGGTCGGCTAAGAGGGCTTCATTGCCTGCATGGTAGAGCCTAAAGCCGGCAAGAACTTCGGTCTGGGAGAAAGAATTGATGACTTGGACTCGTGGCGAGCAGTGGGCTTGGATCTTTTGATAAAGTTCGGGCTCTAAGTGAGAATAGGCGTAGAGCAGACAGCTAAGGCTGGTCAGGTCTAGGTCTTCTCGGTCAGCTGCTGCAAAGACTGCTTCCATGATATCAATCCGCCCCGTCCAGAGCGCCGTGGCCTGGCTCTGAGCCAGGACTTGGGCCATTTCCTGAGCGTTTTGCCGACGTCCGAAAATTAAAGTGCCGCCATAGAGCATGGCGGAAATAGCCAGGGTGAGATCGGCACAGTGGTAGATGAGTGGGAGAAAGGAAGCCACGCGGTAGTGGTGGATTTGGTCCACGCCCCGGCTCATGTGCATGCCGTAGATAGAGGCCGCATGGTAGCTGTAATGGTGGCTGATCATGACGCCCTTGGGCCAGGAGGTCGTTCCCGAAGTAAAGAGGATCTCCCAAATGTCATCGCCATGGAGGGGATAGCGGTCCGGTTGCTGGCTGGGCTGGTCGGCTAAATAAGCATTAAAGTCCTGGTAGGAAGCGGCGACTTGTCCACCAATTGGAATGGCGAGCTTAACTTGGAAGCTGTGGCCCGCTAATAGGCTGTCGAATTTGGGGATAAATTCGGCATCGATGACGAGGACAGAAGGCTGGGTCAGGTCAATCACATGGGCCATGACATCCTCTGAGAAATTGGGATTAGCGGGTACCGAGACCATGCCAGCTTTGGCTGTTCCAAACTTAGCAATTAGGGCCTCAGTTGAATTTTCGCAGATAAAGAGGATACGACTGGCTCGTTCGAGGGCAAGCTGGTCGAGCCTCTGGGCAAATTGGTTAGCCTTGCTATTATAAGTCCCATAGTTCAAGACTTGGTGGTCGGGTAGACTGTAAGCGCCTGGTCCGCCGACGAGGGCGGTGTCATCAGGACGGTTATGGCCGAGATTTTCTAAGAGGTCGCCAACAAGTGTCCGATTGAAGGGGCTATCGTTACGGCGGTTATATAGAGATTCAACATCAATAGGCATTTCGCTTTTCCTTTCTATCAATCACTACTAGTCATTATAACTAAAAACTGGGGAAGTTAAAACGCTTTCCACTTCGTCAATTGATCTCTGAAGGCTAGAATTAATTTAGAATGGTTCAAGTCAATGACGAGTCAGAGAGTCTTTTGGTTCACATATTTGAAAAGTATTATCAAATAGACTAGAATAAGAAGAGACTAACGATTGTTTTATAAGGAGGGCATTATGTCGACATTAGAAATTAAAGACTTACATGTTTCAGTAGAAGAGAATGAAATTTTAAAAGGGGTTAACTTAACCATCAATACGGGGGAAGTCCATGCCATCATGGGGCCTAACGGGACAGGGAAATCTACCCTATCTGCTGCCATCATGGGCCACCCAGCCTTTGAAGTGACCTCAGGTGAAATCTTATTAGACGGCGAAAATATCCTGGAAATGGAAACGGACGAGCGGGCTCTAGCTGGTTTATTCTTAGCCATGCAATATCCTTCTGAAATTCCTGGGATTACCAATGCGGAATTTATGCGCGCAGCGATCAATGCCAGACGGCCAGAAGACGATAAAATTTCCGTCATGGACTTTATTAAAAAGCTTGATGACAAGATGGAAGTTTTAGAAATGCCTGAAGAAATGGCAGAACGTTACCTCAATGAAGGCTTCTCAGGCGGGGAAAAGAAACGTAATGAAATCTTACAGATGCTGATGATTGAACCAACCTTTGCTATCTTAGATGAGATTGATTCTGGACTAGATATTGATGCCTTACAGGTTGTCGCCAATGGGGTGAACTCCATGCGTGGTGATAAGTTTGGCTCGCTCATCATTACCCACTACCAACGTCTCTTAGACTATATCGTGCCTGACTATGTCCACGTGATGATGGACGGCCGGGTAGTCAAATCTGGTGATGCTGAGCTGGCTAAAAAACTAGAAGCTGAAGGCTACAAGGGCCTTGCACAAGAGCTTAACATCGAATTGGATGAAGACTAGCTGATAAGGGAGGATTCTATGTCAGAACAAATGAGCCAGAAAGACTGGCAAGCCATACAAGCCTTCTCCCAAGCTAAAAAGGAACCTGCATTTTTACTTGCCTTGAGAGAGAAAGCTTTTCAAAATATTGATCACTTAGACTTACCCGATACCCCTAAGATGGATGTCAAACGCTGGCCTCTATATGGAGCCAAGATCCAGGGGGAAGGGACCACAGACTTTGAATTGGATGAGCGCTACCAACACAAGGGACAAGAAGCCCTCATGAACCAATTCGGCGACCAGACCCTGAGCTTGGACCTGAGCCAGAACTTGAAGGACCAAGGGGTTATCTTGATGGATATCTTCGAAGCCATGCAAGCTTACCCAGACTTCTTCAAGGACTACTATATGACCAAGGCCGCTAAACCAGGCGACAACAAGATTACCGCCTACCATACGGCCTATATGAATAGTGGGATTTTCCTCTATGTCCCTGAAAATGTGCAGGTCGAAGAACCGATTGTTGTCAACGCCTTCCAAGATGCCAGCCAAGACTTGGCCTATAACCACCATGTCTTGATTGTGGCAGAAGCCCATGCCAAGTTCAGCTTTGTGGAACGCTTCCAAACGCATGGCGACCAAGCCAATTCTGCTAATATCTTAACCGAAATCATTGCAGCTGACCATGCAGAAGTCCACTATGCTGCCTTGGACGAACTCGGCGAAAATACGACGGGCTTTATTACCCGCCGCGGTCACTGTGGCCCTGAAGCGCGGATTGATTGGGCCGTCGGTATGCTTAACGATGGCAATGTGGTCGCTGACTACAATGCTGAATTGATCGGAGATGGCTCGGTCAGCTATGTGAATGTGGTCGGCATCTCGGATGGCAAGCAAACGCAAGGGGTCAACTCCCGAGTTTCCAACTATGGCCGTCACAGTGTCGGTCATATCTACCAAAAAGGGGTCATCCTCGACCGCTCACGCTTGGCCTTTAATGGGATTGGCCACATCTACCGTGGGGCAGTAGGCGCTGATGCCCAACAAGAAGAACGGATCCTGATGTTCTCTGACCGGGCGCGGGGCGATGTCAACCCTATCCTATTGATCGACGAAAATGATGTGACGGCAGGCCACGCCGCTTCCATGGGCCGGGTCGACCAGGAAGAACTCTACTATCTGATGAGTCGGGGAATTTCCGGCAAAGAAGCCCAACGCTTAGTAATTCGTGGCTTCTTAGGTAGTGTGATTGTAGCGATTCCTTTACAAGAAATGCGTGAAGAATTAATTGAAATTATAGATAAGAAGTTGATGGCTATTGACAATGACTAATATTTACCGGGATTTCCCCATTCTCAAGCAAAAAGTGAATGATGAAGACCTGGTCTACTTGGATAATGCAGCAACCACTCAGAAACCTCAGGCAGTAATTGATGCCCTAGAAGCTTATTATCTCCACGACAATGCCAATATCCACCGCGGAGTCCATAGCCTAGCCAACCGGGCAACCGAGGCCTATGAAAGAACCCGCGACAAGGTGCAAGCCTTTATCAATGCCGGCCAAAGAGAAGAAATCATCTTCACCAAGGGCACGACCCAGGGCATCAACTGGATTGCCCGCAGCTTTGCGGATGCCGTGCTTGAGCCTGGCGATGAAATCTTAATATCACCGATAGAGCACCATTCCAACCTCATCCCTTGGCAAGAGGCAGCTAAGCGTAACCAGGCTAAGTTACGCTATCTGGAGATGAACCAGGAGGGGATCTGGACAGCCGAAGATCTGAAGGAAGCGATAAGCGATCGAACTAAGATCCTGGCTATCTCCCACGTCTCCAATGTGCTCGGTTCTGCCCAAGATATCCAAGCCCTGGCTCAAGTCATCCATGATAACCAAGGCTATATCGTAGTGGACGGGGCCCAGGGAGCGGCCCACTTACCCGTTGATGTCCAGGCCCTGGACTGCGACTTCTATTGCTTCAGTGCCCACAAAGTCTATGGGCCGACCGGGGTGGGTATCCTCTATGGCAAGCGCGAGCTTCTCGAAGACATGGAACCCTTGGAGTACGGGGGCGAGATGATTACCCTGGTCCAACGTGAATCAAGCAGCTGGGCAGAGCTGCCTTATAAATTCGAAGGCGGGACGCAAAATATAGCTGGTGTAGTTGCCTTTTCGGCGGCTCTCGATTGGATTGAGAGCGTCGGTGGGATGGCGGCCATTGCCGACCATGAAAAAGAACTTACCCGCTATGCCATGGCTGCCCTAGCTGACTATGAGGCGGTGGCTATATACGGCTCTGCTAATCCAGACCACCACCACGGTGTGATTAGCTTCAACCTGGCAGGGGTCCACCCCCATGATCTGGCAACTGGTCTTGACCAACTAGGCGTTGCTGTCCGGGCCGGACACCACTGCGCCCAGGTCTTGATGCGGGAACTCTGCCAAGGGGCAACTGCCCGGGCGAGTTTCGCTTACTATAATACGAAAGCTGATGTTGACCGCTTAGTCAGCGCCTTAAAAGAAGTGGAGGAATTTTTCACCGATGGCTTTATCTAAAATGGAAAATCTATACCGCGCTGTCATCGTGGACCACTACCAAAATCCCCACCACCATGGGGCTTTGGACCAGGCCACTCAGACGATTGAAATGCTCAATCCAACTTGCGGTGATGTCATTTTCTTAGACTTGAAGATCGAAGATGACAAGATCACAGACCTCGCCTTCCATGGCCAAGGTTGTGCTATCTCTACGGCAAGTACTAGTATGATGACGGACTTAATTAAGGGCAAGACTGTGGAAGAAGCCCTTAGCTTAGCTCATAATTTTAATGAAATGATTACCTTGCCTGAATTGGATGAGGATACTGACTACCATGACCAACTCGGCGAAGCTTCCCTCCTATCTGGAGTCCGCAAGTTTCCGGCCCGGGTCAAGTGTGCCACTTTAGGTTGGCAGGCCCTCCAAGAAGGTATTCATAGTGACGAAGAAACAGTTGAAGAAGATGTAGAAGAGGGGGAAGACGAATAAATGAGTGAACTTCCAGTAATTGATGATTATAAATATGGTTTTCACGACGATGTGGATTCCAAAGTTGAAATTGGGATTGATACCGGCCTAACTGAGGAAGTCATCCGTGAAATATCCGCCCAAAAAGAGGAACCTGAGTGGATGTTAGACTTCCGACTCAAGAGCCTTAAACGCTTTCAAAACAGTCACATTCCGGACTGGAACCCAGATATCTCCGACTTAAATTTAAATGACATTACCCTGTATAAGAAGAAGTCAGATACGAATTCCAGAACTTGGGATGATGTCCCTGATAAGATTAAAGAAACTTTTGAACGGATTGGGATCCCCCAAGCTGAACGGGATAGCTTAGCCGGTGTCGTGGCCCAGTATGAATCTGAAGCCGTTTACCACAACACCAAGGCAATTTATGAAGACCAAGGGGTTATTTTCACCGATACCGATACGGCCTTGAAAGAATATCCCGAACTCTTCAAAAAATACTTCGCTACTTTAGTGCCACCATCGGATAACTTCCAAGCGGCCCTCAACTCCAGTGTCTGGTCAGGGGGGACCTTTATCTATGTGCCTAAGGGTGTTAAGGTCGACATCCCGCTCCAGACCTACTTCCGGATGAATGACGAAAGCATGGGGCAGTTTGAACGGACTCTGATCATTGTCGACGAAGGGGCCTCAGTGGAATACATCGAAGGTTGTACGGCCCCAACTTATTCGGCCAACAGCCTGCACGCTGCGATTGTTGAGATCTTCGTTGAAGAGGGGGGTTACTGCCGCTACTCCACCATCCAAAACTGGTCGGACAATGTTTACAACCTGGTTACCAAACGGTCCAAGGTTGGTAAAAATGCGACCATGGAATGGGTAGACGGCAACCTCGGCGCCAAGCTTACCCAAAAATATCCATCCTGCTACTTGGATGGCGAAGGGGCCCGGGGAACCATGTTGTCTGTCGCCTTTGCGAATTCAGGCCAGCACCAACATACTGGGGCCAAGATGATCCACAATGCCCCTCATACCTCATCTTCTATTATCTCCAAGTCGATCGCCAAGGGGTCAGGAATCACCGACTACCTAGGGGATGTGAAATTTGGTAAAAATTCAAAGGGCTCTAAGTCCCACATTGAATGCGATACTATCCTGATCGACAAGGACTCCAAGTCAGATACTATTCCGATGAACGAGATCCATAACTCCCAAGTTGACTTGGAACACGAGGCCAAGGTCTCCAAGATTTCAGAAGAACAGCTCTATTATCTCATGAGCCGGGGCCTCACCGAAGGCCAAGCGACTGAGATGATTATCATGGGCTTTGTAGAACCCTTCTCCAAGGAACTCCCACTGGAATATGCGGTTGAATTGAACCGTCTGATTTCTTATGAAATGGAAGGGTCTGTAGGCTAGAAGATGATAGGAGGTTGATGGCCAGGCCTTTCTTAGCTCTGTCATCGTTAATCTCTTCAAATCTTGCCCCTAGGAAAAATTTGTGTGGTAATTTTTATAAAATAGCTAGAGACGTCCAGTGTCGTCGTGGTGGTCCATCCATCAGATGACGCTGGGCGTCTTTTTATTTAGCTGGAAATTTATAGAGTGCTTGGAGATACAAAAGAGAGTATGACAAAAGTCGATCAGGCCTGAAGCACTGGAGCAAACTAAGAGAAAACGTTTACTAACGATTTCTCATAGTTCGTGAAGTGGATGTCAGGCCTGACTTTTGGAGTAGTTTTTTGAAAAATGTTTGTTATTTAAAAGGAGGCTGGAACTTTTGTCCCAGCCTCTAGAAGTAGAGATTTAGTCTGTGGATAGAATATCCATTGCCTATCGTCTCCTTTGCTACAATAACTATAAAGGGAAGTAAGTTTAGCCCCCTTAGTCACAAGGTGAAAAAAGTTTGATTAACTAACTATGGAAAGATATGTAAATAATCTGAAACAGATACTTTTTCATAAGCTACTGTATACTAAATGAATCAAGCATACTAGAAAAAGCTCTGCATGTATGATAGCCAATATCTTCCCGAAAGGCTCTTATTTCTTTCTTATTCTACTTTCCTAGCCATGACCATGCTCGGATTTTAAACTTGTACACTTGAAATCCCTACCAACATTTATATTTCAATTGCCTAAAACTTTTTAACTGGGATATAGCTTGTTAGGTCTTGGCAGGGTGTGGTAGAATGAAGATATAAAATTAAAAAATGATTATAAGGGGGAGATCAGGTGAAATTTTTCCTAGATACAGCCAATGTGGGTGAAATCAAACGCATCGCCGCTTTGGGCTTGGTAGATGGGGTAACAACTAATCCTAGCATCATCGCGCGTGAGGGACGGCCTTTTGAAGAAGTGATTAAGGAAATCTGCTCCGTTGTTGATGGGCCCGTCAGCGCGGAAGTGGTCAGCTTAGATACAGAAGGCATGGTCAAAGAAGCACGTGAACTGGCTAAGTGGTCAGCCAATGTAGTCGTTAAAATCCCCATGACCGAAGCTGGGCTGGCTGCAGTCCACCAATTAGCAGGAGAAGGCATCAAGACCAATGTAACCCTGGTCTTTACCCTCAGCCAAGCAGTCATGGCTGCCAAGGCTGGAGCTAGCTATGTGAGTCCTTTTGTCGGCCGTTTAGAAGATATTGGGACAGACGCTTATGCCCTGATCTCTGATATTCGGGACATGTTGGATTTCTACGGCTATGATACGGAAATTATTGCAGCTAGCATCCGGACCCTGCCTCACTTTGAAGAAGTCGTTCGACGAGGCGCTCACATCGCTACCATCCCAGGCAAATTATTCCCTAAATTATGGAAACACCCCTTAACCGACTCCGGAATCGAGGGCTTCCTCAAAGACTGGGAAAACTTCTCTAATAAATAAGGGTGTGAGGGAGCGCGGGTAGAAGTG
>NZ_KV797947.1 GCF_001809535.1 Aerococcus sp. HMSC062A02
CCGAAGCGGCGGATCATGTAGTTGACCAGGATGGTGGTATCGGAGAGAATAATCCGCTCCGCGCTGGAATGGGAGATGTCCCGTTCATGCCAGAGGGCAACATTTTCATAAGCTGTTACCACATGGCCCCGACAGACTCGGGCCAGGCCGGTTACATTTTCACTGGAAATTGGATTGCGCTTATGGGGCATGGCGCTGGATCCTTTTTGCCCCTTGGCGAAGTATTCTTCGACTTCCCGGGTTTCCGACTTCTGTAAGTGGCGAATTTCCGTTGCCATGTTCTCAATGGAAGTCGCAATCAAGGCCAGGCAGGCGATGTACTCGGCATGGAGGTCGCGCGGTAAAACTTGGGTAGAAATTTCCTGGGCACGGATGCCTAAGTGGTCGCAGACATAGGCTTCAACAGCGGTTGGTACATTGGCGAAGGTCCCCACGGCTCCAGAGATCTTCCCGGCTTCCACCCCCTTGGCCGCATGGTCGAAGCGGTCAATCTGGCGCTTGATTTCCGAATAATAGCGGGCCATCTTCAAGCCAAAGGTCGTCGGTTCGGCATGAACGCCATGGGTCCGGCCCATGCAGACCGTGTGCTTGTA
>NZ_KV797948.1 GCF_001809535.1 Aerococcus sp. HMSC062A02
TACTCCAAGCATCCAAAGCTAAACGCTCTTGCTCGCACCCTGTCTTTTTACACTCTTTTTTTCATGATATAGAAGCTGTTGAAGTTGGCGGCTTTGGTGAAGGGTTGGAAGAGGCGGGGGATGGTTTGGTGGTCGCTGGTTTCGAAGCCGTTTTGTTCGTAGAATTTTTTGCCGCGGGGGTTGCTGTTGACGACTTCTAGGATGACTTGTTGTTTGTGGTCGGCCTTGGCGGCTTGACTGGCTTTTTGGAGGAGTTGGCTACCGATGCCTTGGCCCCTGGCTTGGGAGTGGACGGCGAGGAGGTCAATGTGCCAGTCTCTTGCTTGGGCTTTACTTTGGCTGTGCTTGTAGATGTAGTAGCCTAGGCTGCGGATCAGGGAGGGGAAGAAGCCGAATTCTTGGCGGAAGCTCTGCCAGGGGATGGGGAGGAAGTTGGGTTGGTCCCGGCTTTCATAGGAGAGGATGCCTTGGATCTTGCCCTGGTCGCGTACGACGATTAATTGGTCTTCATTGAAGTGTTTAGCGATCAGGCGTTTGGCTTTGGCCTTGTCGCTGGTCATAATCCAAACATAGTGGATTTTGTCTTCGAAGGTATTGACAATGATATCGGCAACTTGTTCACGTTCACTTGGTGTTAGGGATGATTTTTCCAATGCGTCTCCTCCTATTTTCTTTTTCAAAATGCTTTTATTTAGATTTTCTTTAAATTTAGACTTGTTAATTACTAACTTGACCGCTATTATGTTACTTATAAAGTTTTTGTCAAGATGAAAGGAGCCCTTGGCATGGGACAGACAAGATTTCACTTAGGAATGCGCACTTTTAAGACAGGTCTCAGTTTCTTTTTAATCGCCTTGCTATATGATCTCTTTAGCACCCATTCCCCCCAGATTGCTGCCTTGTCTGCTGGATTTAGCCAGCGAACGGATTTCCAGTCGACCAATAAATATGGCCGCCACCGGATTTTTGGGAATTTTATTGGGGGCTTGATGGCCCTTCTCTGTGTTTCTTTGATGACCCTCTTCCCTAATTGGCAGATTTTTTCTTATCTCTTTCCTGCTTTGGGTGTTATGCTCACCATTATCTTAGGCAATGCTTTTAATTCCTCGCAAGCGATTGTAGGTTCCATTGCGATTTATACGATCGTCCTCTATTCCATTCCCGACCAGGAACGGATTCTCTATGTTTTCTGGCGCTTAGTGGATACCTTGGTGGGGGCGGCTGTTGCGCTCTTCGTCGAATGGGCCCTATCGCGAGAAAGGGTGGATGCGGTTAAAAGTTTTTTTGACAAAATAAGTAAAGCTTAAGGGGGGATCCATTTGTTAGGCACTGTACTCGAACATCTCGATGCCTATTTTTTAAAGAAGAATCTCATTTCTAGCAACTTTTTATACCTTTTGGCCCTATTTTTTATTGTTTGTGGTCTTTTAATCCAGCCCCTGCCTGAACTTTTGCAGGGCTACTGGCAGATTCTCATCGCGCCCTCGAATTTATTGACGGACTATTTTGCCGTCGGAGGCTACGGGGCGACCTTTGTTAATGCCGGGATCCTTATGTTACTGAATGCTTTTATGGTGAGCCGCCATGCCAAATGGATGACAGGACCACTTTTTGCGGCACTCTTTACTGTAACAGGTTTTGCTTTTTTTGGCAAAAATTTATTCAATACTATTCCCTTTATGATGGGGGCTTGGCTCTATACAAAATTTTTATCTATTCCTTTTAAAAAAGTCCTGCTGACAGCCCTCTTTTCAACGGCTTTGAGTCCTGTTGTGAGTCTGGTGAGTTTCGGTCAGGGCCTGCCCTTGGCTTGGGGAATTCCTCTGGGCTATGCTTTGGGTATTTTTGTTGGCTTTGTGGTGAGTCCCATTGCTTCTTCCTTCCTCCGCTTCCACCTGGGTTTTAACCTCTATAATTTAGGCTTTACCAGTGGGGTTTTGGCCATGGTGGTGGCTAGCGTCATGCGGTCCTTTAAGTTGGCTGTTGAGGTGGAGAATATTCAGGTGACGGTGAACTATGGGCCGGTCTTTGGCTTTGTTATCTTGCTCTGCCTCTTCCTAATCTTGATGGGCTGGAGTGCCAACCGCTTTTCGTTTAAGGGCTACCGAGCTTTGAACCACGAGGCAGGAACTTCTGTCACAGACTTTGTTCTCTTACATGGATCAGCTTTGACGCTAGTGAATGTTGGCATCCTGGGACTCCTAGCGATAGCTTATCTAATAGCCTTGGGTGGTGTACTCAACGGTCCAGTTATGGGAGGTATTTTGACGGTTATGGGTTTTGCCGCCTTTGGGAAACATCCTCGCAATGTGACGCCCGTGGTCTTGGGGATCTTCTTGATGCAGCACTTTATGCTGACCCACGATCCCGATATGACCTCAGCCATTCTAGCGGTGCTATTTGGAACCACCTTAGCTCCGATTGCAGGGCATTATGGGCCCTTAGCAGGCTTCTTAGCGGGCGCCTTACATGCGACCCTGGTGAATAATGTAGGGGGCGTCCATGCCGGTTTAAATTTATACAATAATGGTTTTTCAGGTGGCTTTGTTGCTGCAACAATGGCCCCTGTCTTAGAGACAATTGCAGAATGGAGGCGAGACCGTGCCGAACGCTCAAGAATTTCGGAAAGCTAAATTAATTGCAAGTGAGATGATGGATTATTTCTTCAACTACCGGGTCAAGGACCTTAGGGTTGAGATTACCTTTGAAGCGGAAGAGGTCGTTATTCACTTGACGGCTGCCATGCCTAAAGCACCAGCTGATATTGAGGAATTGATGGACCAGCTCCAAAAGCCTCGTCAATACGAGGTGGAAGAGTATTACGAAGACCTCTTAGGCATTCGCGAGGACCAAATAAATCCTGAAATTATTGCAGCAATGATTGATGAAGCAGCTTATTCTTTTGAGCCGAATTTCTTTCAATTAGAATTAATTCGTTATTTGTCCTAATAATTTCTTAAGAAATGGTAAGTTAATGCCGTCTTGTTAATATTTTTCCTGTCACAATTTTTTATATTTTTAAAACGCTTACAAATATGTTATACTAAAAATGTAAGAGCTAATAAGCTTACTACCTTATGGGGATGAGGGAGTGGTTTAAACAGCAGATTGTTATGTAGGGGTCTTCTACAGAAAGGAGTTCCCACTAGTCTGAGAGCTCGTGGGAGTTAAATTATGGATGTACTATTAGGTTTATTTTACTTAGCTTTGATCCTATCCTTCTTTACTCTATTTAGCTTTAAAGCACCTTATGGGGCAAAAACAATGAGTGCTCTAGCCGATGCAGCAGTTGCTAGTTTCTTGGTTGAAGCTGTTTATGGTGCCCTTTTTGGAACGATTTTGGATGTTCCTTTCTTAAATGGAATTGCTGAAGCCAATGGTTCTTTAGCCGGGGTAGCGGCTGCAGGGATGGTGCTTTTACGTCTAGGAGCAAGTCCTGTTAACTCTTTACTTATTGCCTTGTCCATGATGCAATTTGGCATCTTGCCCGGTTTTATTGCGGCCTATTTAATATCCTTCCTTGTGCGGTATATTCAAGAGAAAGTCAATGGGGGCTTGGATGTCTTTGTCATTGCGGCAACAGCCTTGCCGATTGCCTATGCCATTGCAGCCTTGATCGCACCGATTATTGACAGTGCCCTAGGTCAGATTGGGGCAATTATTGAAGCCGCTTCTCAATCCAGTCCACTTTTTATGGGGGCTGTTTTGGGCGCTGTCTTTACGGTAGTTTCAACGGCACCACTCAGCTCCATGGCCTTAACAGCTATGATGGGCCTGACTGGTAAAGCGATGGCTATCGCTGGCTTAGCGATCTTTTCTTCCGCAACGGCTAACTATCTACTCTTTAGTCGCTTGAAGATTGGTACGCGTGAGGAAAGTTTAAGTGTGGCTCTTGAGCCCTTAACTCAGGCCCACTTAGTAACGGCCAATCCCCTGCCAGTTTATGTGACGAGTACCCTCACCGGAGCTGTCTCTGGTATGTATGTTGCGATGACTGATTTAGTCAATAATACGCCAGGGACTGCTTCCATCATTCCTGGAATTCTAGCACCCCTAGCCGATAATCCAGCTCATAAAGTATTGTTTGCTGGGCTTATCTGTTTACTATGCGGGGCGGCTGTTGGTTTCTTCACAAGTTATATTTTCCGTAACCTGCGGGTTTACACAACGAATGACATTATTGAAGATTAAAAAGATAGTATTTTATTACATCTTTTGATAATAAAAAAACGGCACCGAAGCAATTTCTGATTAAGTTGCTTCGGTGCCGTTTTATTTAGTTAGATTAAGTGAATGCTTATTGAAGTGGGAAGTCCTTCACTAAGTCTTGAACTTCTTGCTTCACTTCTTCTTTCACCTTGTCGTCATTGATATTTTCAATGATGCGAACAATCCATTCAGCCACTTTAGCTGCTTCTTCTTCCTTGAAGCCGCGAGAAGTGATGGCAGGTGTCCCTAAACGAATACCAGATGCTTTAGTTGGGCTTAAAGTTTCGAATGGGATGGTATTCTTGTTTACAGTGATGCCAACTTCATCTAAAGCCGCTTCAACTTCTTGACCAGTTAGGTCGCGGTCGATTACCTTGAGTAAGATTAAGTGGTTGTCTGTCCCACCAGATACCATGTGGAGACCGCTCTCACTGAAGACTTTTTCCATTGCTTTAGCATTCTTAACGATTTGGTTTTGATAATCTTTGAAGGAATCGTCGAGAGCTTCACCGAAAGCAACGGCCTTAGCGGCGATAACGTGCTCTAATGGGCCCCCTTGCATGCCTGGGAAGACAGCAGAGTTTAATTTCTTGAAGAGGTCTTGGTTATTGGATAAGATAACTCCGCCACGTGGGCCACGCAGAGTCTTATGGGTTGTTGAGGTAACAACATCGGCATAAGGAACTGGGTTCTGGTGGAGGCCAACAGCTACTAAACCAGCGATATGGGCCATATCAACCATGAAGTAAGCATCAACAGCCTTAGCGATTTCGCCAATGCGTTTGAAGTCAATTTCACGGGCATAGGCAGAAGCCCCAGCTACGATTAATTTTGGTTTAACTTCTTTAGCAGTTTCTTCAAGTTTGTCGTAGTCGATACGTTCGGTTTCTTTGTCTACGCCATAGTCAGCGAAATCATAGAGTTTACCACTTGAGTTCACTTTAGAGCCGTGTGTTAAGTGGCCACCATCTGTCAAGTTCATGCCAAGTACCTTGTCACCTGGTTGTAAAAGGGCAGAATAAACAGCCATGTTAGCTTGAGCACCTGAGTGGGGTTGTACGTTGGCATATTCAGCGCCAAAAAGTTCTTTCAAGCGGTCAATGGCTAGGGTTTCGATTTCGTCGACAAACTCGCACCCACCATAGTAGCGACGGCCAGGATAGCCTTCAGCGTATTTGTTAGTGAGTACAGAACCTTGAGCTTCACGAACAGCTGGGGATACCCAGTTTTCACTCGCGATTAACTCAATCCCATTTTGCTGGCGTTCAAATTCCTTATCAATGTAATCAAATACAACATCTCTTGACATATGCTATACCTCCATAATTTTATTTTGACTTTTAACGTCAAAATTATAGTATCATTAAAATATGAATTTCACAAGTAAAATATGTAAGCCCTTTATATATAAATTTGATAATATTTATGAAAGATGTGATTGAAAGTATTTTAATGGGAGAAAAATCTTATTTTTTATATTTTATCTATAATATTAGAGGGTCAGTATGATAAAATAAAGGGTAATTATAATGTGATGGTGGAGGGAGTGACGGGAATGGCCGTAGATGAGAAGCAAGTACCTAAGAAATTACTCTTAGAGACGGCCCTGTTAGCTGGAAAGATTATGACGGAGAGTAACTCTGAAACCTACCGCGTGGAAGATACTATGGAGCGCATCTTAAGTTATTCGAACCTTTATTCAACCGTAGCAATATCCTATGCCACGGGGCTCTATGCGTCACTTGATGACCTGAATGAAGCGAATAATCGACTCGTGGGCATTAAACGGATCCAAACCAGGGGGAGTGTTCTTCACAAGGTCTCGAAGGTAAATACGGTCTCTAGGCAATTATCTAATGGGGAGATTACGCTGGCTGTAGCTTATCTAAAATTACTAAAGATCGATTCAGAAAGTAATCCTTATCCGATCCACATGCGTTTTATTGGCGTGATTGGTTTAGGAATGTGCTTTGCTATTCTCTTTGGAGGCGGTGTCGATGAGTTTATAGTAACGACTTTTGATGCGGTCTTCTTATCAGGGCTGATGTATATGACAGCTCGTTATGAGATTTCTAGCCCAGTCGAGAATGTTTTCTGTACCATGATGATCACGCTCTTTGCCTATGCTATGCAGGCATGGTACTTCCCTAATGTTTCTTTGGGGATTGTGATTGTTTCTACTCTGATGCCTTTGGTGCCAGGAACAGCGATTACTAATTCCTTGCGCGATATTTTCCATGAAGATTATCTAGCTGGTGGGGCTCGGGCGATGGAAGCTTTCTTTCAAGCTTTAATGATTGCATTGGGTTCTTTGATCGCCCTGATTATTATAGGGAGGATTAGAGGATGATTAATTTTATCTTGCAGATTATTGCGGCGTATTTTGTTGGCTATACCTGTTCTATCTGTGTGCAAACTCCGCCACGTCAAATTTATCGGGCCTCAGTGATTGCGGCGACAGGTTGGCTGGTTTATTTAATATGTTTGGATTTTTTGACTTTAGAAGTTGGAGGCGCCACCTATATTGCGAGTCTGGCGATTGCTGGAATGTCCCAATGGTTCTCTCGGCGTTATAACCAACCGGTTACGGTTTTCTTTATTCCAGGCTTCTATACCCTGGTGCCTGGGGGAGGGATGTATCGGACTGCCTTGTATCTCATCCAATCCGATTATTCGCGAGGTTTGAGTGAGCTGGCAACCACTATGTTTACGGCTTTGGCAATTGCTCTAGCAGTATTTACAGCAGATACGGTGATTGATATCCTGCGCCGACAGCGTGAATTTGAGAAGAAGATTCGAAATTGGCGTAAGTGATCCGTATCGAACATTGGCTTTTTCTGGCTGGTACTCTTTTTGGATTTGGATGCATGGTGGTGCAGGGGTCCTGCCCTAGTGATAGATCGTTTAATGTACAAAAAACTCCGCTAGCTTGGATTAGTTGACTAATCCTCTAGCGGAGTTTTTCTTTGGTTGTTGAAGGGGGTAACAGCCTATGTAGTTGGGCTCGCAAGAGCAGTTTCGGAGTGCTTTCGCAAGTTGGAAACGTGCAAGCAGGGCTTGCCCTTATTCTAACTTACTCCAAGCATCCAAAGCTAAGCGCTCTTGCTCACACCCTAGTCGGGTTCGCAAAGGCAGAAAGGGAGTGACTTCATCCAATCGGAACGATCGGCTAGAGCCGCTCTTTTCCGTTTGGGCTCCAGTCATTCAAGTCTGAACGCAACTGCTCACACCCTTTCTTACTCTACGCCGTTGTTTTCTACGTATTCGCCGATGAAGGCGGCAACGGATTTGGCTGCAATGAGCATGGCGTCTTCGTCCATGACGAATTTTGGATGGTGGTGTGGGTAGGCTTCGCCATCTTTTGGTGCGGCGCCGACCCAGAGGTAGAGGCCTGGGACTTCTTGGAGGAAGTAGGCGATGTCATCCGATGGTGGTTGAGGTTGTTCGGTGTCCACCCCTTTTGTGAGTTGTTCGAATGGGTGGTCCTTGATTGCTTTGACAGCGAATTCAGTGACTTTTGGATCGTTGTAAGCGACTGGGTAGTCGTTTTCGTAGTGAAGGTCGTAAGTGATGCCAAAGGAGTTCTTGAGGCCTTCAAGTTTGGCTTTGACTTCATGCTCGATGATGTCACGGACTTCTTGTGACATGGCACGCACGTCCCCACCTAGTGTCACTTCGCCTTGGATGGCGTTGTTGGCACCTGCTGCGTCGAAGTTACCGATGGTGATCGACCCGACATCGAATGGGTTCAAGCGGCGGCTAACCACACTTTGGATTTCAGTGACGAAGTAAGAAGCGGCGACAATGGTGTCGTTGGCTTGGTGAGGGGATGAGGCATGGCCACCCTTACCGTGGATCTTCACCTTGAAGTTAGACCGGCCAGTGTGGGCATTACCTTCATGGTAGAAGACGCCTCCAGTTGGCATATTTGTCATTACGTGGAGGGCAATGATATTATCAACTCCGTCTAAGGCACCGTTTTCAATCATTGATTTAGCGCCACCTGGTGCAACTTCTTCCGCATTTTGGTGGATGATGACGAATTTACCGCTGAGCTGGTCCTTCATCTCAATTAAGGTTTGAGCGAGAACCATCAGATAGGCAGTATGGGCATCATGGCCGCAAGCGTGCATGGCACCTTCTTTTTTAGACGAGAAGTCGAGGCCAGTGTCTTCTGTTATGGGCAGGGCATCGAAGTCGGCGCGGAGGGCAAGTGTTTTACCTTCTTTGCCTGTATCGATGGTAACCACCAGACCATAACCATTACCGACATTCGTCCGCACATCACAATCGAGGTCCTTATAGAAATCGGCAATATATTGGGCCGTTTCCTTTTCTTCAAATGATACTTCTGGATTCTCATGGAAGTGACGACGAATTTCGATCATTTGATCTTCTTTCTCATCTAAACGCTTGTACAGCTCATCAACGAGACTCATAATACATTCCTCCTTATTAATATTTCTCTAACAAATTAATTATACGCTAATAATCCCAAAAAGGAAAATGAATCCCTTTTGCCTCATCTGTTGCCTGGTAAAATTTTATGTTAAAATGATTAAAAGCCTTTCAGTGATAGGAGATTGAAGATGAAGCAATGGATTCCAAATGGTGGTCAGTGTGCCGCATCGCGTACCCTCTTGAAGAAGCAGGGAGCTTTGTTATGGGCTTGGCGCGAGGCAGGGCGTTTCGACGGGGACAGTGGTTGGCGCTTTTTGTCTGAGCGGGATAACCAAGTGAGCCTGATGGATGAGAAGAGTATGGTTTATGTGGACATCAACCGGGTGGCCCAGATCGAACCAGCTATCTCTGGCATCTACCATTATCCACAAGGGGCGGATTTTCAATTTTCAGCTTACTATGGCAAGCACTTTGTCTACAATGATACATTGGAAAAGGTCGAAATGGTCACTAGTCAGGTGGACTTGCCCTTCAAGGATCCGAATTTCCGCCAACATTTTCCTGACTTTGTCCACGCCCATGAGCGACGGATTCGCGAGGAATTTGCCCTTTCAGAAGAAGAGATCAGCCAGCTCTCTGGTCTGCAAAAGGAAGTCGACCACCTGATTAATGTGCTCATGGGAACACGAACGGATGCACCCAAGACCCTAGAGATCTATATCTTAGTGGGCATTCTTTTGGGTTATTTCATGGAGAGACAGCTTGCTAGCCCCCTGCCAAGTGATAAGGTCCAACACGTTATTGCTACAGTGATTTACCGCCGCTTTGACCTGGCCATGGCTCAGATCAAAGACTACCTGCTTGCCTACCAGGAAGCAGAGAGCCAGGAAGATCGGATGTCCGAGCGGCAGATTCTTCGTTATGGGCGCTTGGTCTATGATTGGATGGCAGCTAAGGAATTGGAGAGCGCCAATAAGGAATATAATGCCCTGGTCAACCACCATTACAAGGCCCAATTAAAAAAACAGAAGCACCTTTAAAAAGGCAAGGCTTTCTCAGATTCTAAGTGTGAGAAATGGCCTGGCCTTTTTGTTTTGGGGCTTTCACAATGAAAAGAAGGTGTATCTGTATTAGATGGTGCTCGAAGCTTTCTATTTGTGCTCAGAGACCCTGGATGCAAATAGCTATTTTCTAGTTGTGTTCGAAGCTGCTACATGCAAATAGCCGCTTTCTAATTGTACTCAGAATTCCTGGATGCAGATTGTCACTTTCTATTTGCACTCAAAGTCCTTGAAGGCAAGATAGCGACTTCAATTTGCAGAGAGAGCTGTCAAAAGCAAATTGGTGGCCGGCAAGTCCCTCATCCTCTCACACCTTTCTAGTCGGGTTCGCAGAGGCAGAAAGGAAGTGACTTCAGCAAATGGGAACGATCGGCTAAAGCCGCTCTTATCCCTTTTGCCTCCAGTCATTCCTTTCTGAACACCTCTGCTCACACCCTTTAGATCATTCCAGCGTCGTAGTCGTCTTCGAAGGCTTGCATTTCTTCTTGGGAGACGTGGTCGAGGCTGTGGATGGCTAGGGTTTCGTTGAAGTCTTCCCGGGCGAGGGGGTTGCTGGCGGACCAGGTGTCGGCTTGGCCGAAGCTGTCGTCGTCCCAGGCTTCGTCGAGGACCAGCATTTGCTGGCGCCATTTTTTATAGATTTCGAATTGTTGGTCGTGCATAAGTACCTCCTAAATAAGATCAGGGTAGTAGTGGAAGCGGTCTTCTCTTTCTAAGTAGGCAGATAGGCCGATCAAGAGGGCTTCTTCGCCCTTGTTAGCGATCAGTTGGACCCCTAAAGGTAGGCCGTTTTGGCAGGTATGGAGGGGGAGACTGATGGCGGGTTGGCCGGTTAGATTATAAATCATAGCGAATGGCGAGGCAAGTAAGCCCTTCTTGAAGACTTGGTAAACAAGTTCAGCCAAGTCGGAAGTGGGGAGCTCTTCTGAACGCAACATGGCCTCGTAGTCACTTTGACTATAGAGTTTATCGTCGACGCGGGGGGCAGCTTGGGCGGTACTTGGTTGGATCAGGATGTCATAGGTCTGGTGGAAGTCGTCCATGATTTCAGCTGCCTGGTCCCAGGTGTCAAAAATTTGGCTGTAGCGGTAGGCGGGGATGGTCTTGCCGTACTGGGCCATGGTCCAGGTTTGGATTTCGACATCTTCGCGTTTAATCTTGCGCTGGACTTGTTGTTCGATGCCTAGGAAGCTGGCTGCCATTTCTGCCCCGTTCATTTCATAATAGCCGCGAACAAGTTCTTGACCATTAATCTTAGGGTCGGCAGCTTCGACCTGGAAGCCTTGGTCGCGAAGGAAGCGGACGGTATTTTCAACGGCTTGGATAGCCTCGTCAGAAACCTCTGTACCGGCTGGAGACTTGGTCGAATAGGCGATGCGCAGGTTTTTGACGGATCGAATGGCATGGTCGATGTGGGCCTTAGGGATAGGCAGGGTTTGGAAGGGCATGGGTTTGAGATTGCTCTGGAGGGCCAGGAGCAGTTGGGCGGTATCGCGGATGGACTTGGTCATCATGAAGCCAACCGGTGCCCCGCCCCAGCTCCGCCACTTGCGCGGTCCTGTGGCTGTTCGCACTCGGGTCGGCTTGAGGCCTACCAGTCCAGAGAAGGAAGCTGGAATTCGAATGGAGCCTCCGCCATCCGAAGCTGTCGCTACAGGCACGATCCCTGCTTGAACGGCAGCTGCTGCGCCACCGCTTGACCCTCCGGAGTTATAGTCAGGATCGACTGGATTGTGGACGGGCCCGTAGTAGTCGGAATCACTGATGAATTTCAGGCCGAATTCAGGGACATTGGACTGGCCAATAGGAATGAGCCCGGTTGCCATGACAGACTGAGAGAAGTTGCTGGTTACGGGAGCAATTTGATCCTTGAGCAGGCGGGCCCCAGAAGTCGCTGGCATCCCCTTAATATTGTGGCCTAAGTCTTTCATGAGGGTAGGGAGACCGGCGAAGAGGCTTTGGCTGTGGTCTTCTTGGGCCAGGTCTTGGGCATAGTCCTCAAAGAGCCGGGTGACCGCATTGAGCTTGGGGTTAATGGCCTTGGCCCTGTCGATCGCCTGGCTGACCAGGTCCTGGCTGCTAGTTTGTCCCTGGCGGATTTGACCAGCTAGGGCCGTTGCATCATCGCTATAACTTTTGAAATAGTCCATGGAATCTTCCTTTCTGCAGGCATCAGTTTTAGGCCTATTATAACAAAGTTTTTACGAACTTTAGAGGCTGACTTTTCCTATCTGAATGATAAAATAATGAGACTGCCCTTGTCATAGCTCTCATCTTTGGTGTATAATAATTAGAAAACACAAAAAAAGAGGTGTGAAAATGAAAAAAGTGCAATTATTCCAACCATTGGGGGAATCATTGGGCTGTTGCGGGGGCTCCGAAGAATGTTCATTGACAGACAATTCAATCATTAATACAGAAGCCAATGTCAAAGAACTGAATCGGGTGGAAGCTTTCTTTAATGCGCTCAAGAATGAAGAGGGTTATTTTGTCACTATCCACGACCCAGCCAGCGATGGTTTTATGTTCACCCATACAGAGGTTGTCATGCGTAAGCTCAAGGCATATGGAGAGGAAATCCTTCCCATTATTTTGATTGACGACCAGGTTGTAAGTGTTGCGGAATTTCCGAGCAACCAGGCCTTAGCGGATATGGTTGGACTCACTCACACCCAAGCTGTAGAATATATGTGTTAGTAAGATTATGAAGGAGGACCACTAATGACAGTAGATATCGATTGGAAAAACCTAGGTTTCAGTTATATGAACTTGCCTTATCGTTGGCGGGCATACTACAAGGATGGGGAATGGTATAAGCAAGGTCTGGAGACAGACAACCAGCTCCACATTTCTGAAGGCTCCCCTGCCTTACACTATGGCCAACAAGCCTTTGAAGGAATGAAGGCTTATCGGACCAAGGAAGGCAAGGTCCAACTCTTCCGTCCCGACCAAAATGCTAAGCGTTTCCAAGTGTCGGCTGAACGGATGATGATGCCTAAAGTTCCCGTTGAAGACTTTGTTCATGCGGTGAAAGAAGCGGTTAAGGCCAATATTGACTATGTCCCTCCTTATGAAAGTGGAGCAACCCTCTATATCCGTCCCCTTTTAATCGGGGTTGGCGATAATATTGGGGTTCATCCAGCAACGGAATACATCTTCACGGTCTTCGTGATGCCAGTCGGTCCTTACTTCAAGGGTGGCCTTGCCCCTCAACACTTCGTCACTTCAGAATACGACCGGGCAGCGCCTATGGGAACCGGCGGCGTGAAAGTTGGCGGGAACTATGCTTCCAGCTTGCAACCAGGGGCCAGCGCCCATGATGAAGACTATGCTGATGTGATCTACCTGGATCCGAAGACCCACACCAAGATTGAAGAAATTGGCTCTTCTAACTTCTACGGGATCGAACGTGGCACCCATAAGTTTGTCACACCAAAATCACCTTCTATCTTGCCTTCTATTACTAAGTACTCCCTGCTCCACTTAGCAGAAGAACGCTTGGGCTTAGAAGTGGAACAAGGGGATTGCTACATCGATGACTTGGACCGCTTTGAAGAAGCCGGTGCCATGGGGACAGCAGCCATCATTACTCCAATCGGCTCCATCACCCATAAAGGCCACCGCCACAACTTCGGAACAGGCCAAGAAGTCGGTGAAATCACGGAAAAACTTTACCATGAATTACTGGGCATTCAATTTGGTGACATTGAAGCACCTGAGGGTTGGATTGTCCCAGTCGAAGCTGACTAATCCTCTCCTAGCGGTCGCCATTCTCTATTGATCAATATGCTACAAAGACGATACGCTAGCGAAAAAGCACTTCCAAACTCCCCTCTTGAAGGGGGAACTGGAAGTGCTTTTTTTCTTGTATATTTATTGTCTAATGAGCTCGGTTCATAACCCGCACTTAGAGGGTTTGCTCGGGTGTTGTATCTTTTTAAGGATAAAATTCAAAAGCGGAACGGATGCTCACTAGCACCATTTATAGTCCGTTCTTGCTCACACCCTTCTAGTCGGGCTCGCAAGAGCAGCTTTGGAGTGCTTTCGCAAGTCGGGAACGTGCAAGCGTGGCTTGCCCTTATCCCGACTTACTCCAAGCATCCAAAGCTAAGCGCTCTTGCTCACACCCTTCTAGTCGGGCTCGGTCGCGCAGAAGTGGCTCCTCTTCACAAAATCCCTTCGAAGTCTTGCAGACTTCTTCGGTTTTTTGCTCCAGAGGTCCACTTCTACCCGCACTCCCTCACACCCTTCTTAGTCGAGTTCGACTTGGCAGACTCGGAGTGATTTCACAAGTCAGAAACGAGCGAATGCTTCGCTCTTATTCTGACTTGCCCAATCATCCGAGTCTAAACGCCAAGTCTCACACCCTTTTTACAACAAATGCATTAGATATGTGGCGAGGCTGAAGTAGATTAAGAGGCCGGTTGCGTCGGTGATGGTGGTGATGAAGGGACCGGAGGCGACGGCGGGGTCGATGTGGATTTTGCTGAAGAGGGTTGGGACGAGGTAGCCGATGACTGTCGATACGGACAGGGTAGCGGCTAGGGAAATCCCGATGATGAAGGAGAGGACCGGATTGCCAAAGAGGAAGTAGGCCACACCACAGATGGTGATGCCAGCTGCTAGGCCGATAATGATCCCGGATATTAATTCTTTCCATACTAGGACCCAGAAGCTTTCGGTGTTGTCGCCTAAGGTTAGCCGGCGGACAGAGACAGCTAGGGACTGGGTGCCTACATTACCGGCCGAGTCCATAATAATAGGCATGAAGACAGCTAGGATGACCACGCGTGACAGGGTCGCTTCGAACATATTGATCAGGTTGGCTGAAACTAGGCCGAGGAAGATCAGGATAATGATCCAGGGTAGGCGGTTCTTAACCGTTTCGAAGATGCTTTCGCGATCACTTTCATTATCTGGCGACCCACTGATCCCAGCGAAACGGTGGAAGTCTTCGGTGGTTTCGATATCCATAACATCCATCACATCGTCGACGGTCACGATCCCGACCAACTTGCCTTGCCCGTCTACGACAGGGAGGGCAAGTAAGTCGTATTCTTTGATAATACGGGCCACTTCTTCCTGGTCCATGCCAATATCAGCTTGGACTAATTGGCTATTCATAATATCTTGGACAGGACAGTCCTCTGGGGCACACAGGAGTTCGCGTAGGGAGAGGACACCGAGCAAGTGGCGGGCTTCATCTACTACATAAACATAGTAGATGGTTTCGACGGCGGAAGCTGCTTGGCGAATGCCCGTAATCACTTGGTCGGCATTATCCTGGGCGTAGACCGTGAGCACCTCGGTTGTCATGATAGCCCCGGCTGTTTCGAAATCATGTTCTAGGATGGTTTCGATCGTTTCTCGGTCGTTGGGCCGCATACTTTCCAGGACATGTTGCCGGTCTTCTTGAGGCAGTTCATGGATGAAGGCGGTGACCTCGTCGTCAGCCACATAGGTGAAGACCTCGGTCATATAGTCAGCAGGCAGGTCCTCAATAGCTTGCCGGCGCCCCTTGTAGTCCAAATGTTCAAAGAGTTCAGCGAATTCATCAGCTTGGAGGAGGTCGACAATTTTATTCTTTTTTTCAGGGTAGAGCTTGTGGAAGACAGCGACCTGGTCTTTCTCATGGAGCTTCAAGAAGAGGTCGCGGAAGTCGTCGCGCCGGTTGTCTTGGATGCTCTTATAGATAGCTTGGTAGTAGTCTTTCCGGTTGAGTCGGTTCAATTTAATGGCCATAATAATCACCTTTCCACACCTTTGGGAAGGTCACCGCACAGAGGGCTAAGGGTTTGGAGATTGCTTCAGATTAAAAAAACGCTCAACAAGAGCGTGAGCGTGAATCGTCCAGGAGTAGTCGGCAAACACCTCATCGCATAGTTTTAGCACTTATTAGCATAGGAGTAGCTCCAGCCACATTAGAAAATCCCTTAATTCGAGAATTTCTGCTGACCCGTTGGCATCTTTGGATGTTTCTGGGCAGTGGCGTCTCTCTAATACAGTAACCTCACCTAACAAGGTTTATTCTTATTTCTACCCTAGCATAGCAGAGACCAGCTAAAGATTCAAGCCCTCTTCAAAAAATACCTTAGGCCCGTCTAAATAGCTTGCCTTACAAATTCCTCGCAAAGCTTAAAATAAATCATGCTATAATAACAGTGAAATCCATAAAAAGAGGAGTAGTCACATGATTCCACGCTATACCCGTCCCGAAATGGCCCAAGTCTGGTCCGATGATAACCGCTACAAGTGCTGGCTAGAGGTTGAGATCCTCGCTGCCGAAGCCTGGGCAGAGCTGGGTGAAATTCCCCAAGAAGATGCCCAAAAGATCCGCGAAAAAGCAAGCTTCGATGTCCACCGCATCCAAGAGATCGAAGCGGAGACCCGCCACGATGTCGTGGCCTTCACTCGCTGTGTTTCTGAGTCTTTAGGCGAAGAGCGCAAGTGGGTCCACTATGGCCTGACTTCGACTGACGTGGTCGATACCGCTCAAGGCTACCAGCTTAAGCAGGCCAATGACATTATCCGTCAAGACCTGGCCTGGTTCCTAGAAATTTTGAAAGAGAAAGCCCAAAAATACAAGCACACGGTCTGCATGGGCCGGACCCATG
>NZ_KV797949.1:0-98407 GCF_001809535.1 Aerococcus sp. HMSC062A02
TTCTATGGCTCTTTGCTCCAGAGGTCCACTTCTAGCCGTGCTCCCTCACACCCTAAGTGGTTATGAGATAGGCTAGGATGGCAAGTAGAGTGGCGCTGGCTCCGATAGTAGCTTCGTAGCGGATGAGGGTCATTCGTTGGCGGAAGTTCAGATGGACACTACCGGCTGTCGCATGGAAGAAAGAACCGTGGGGGAGAGAGTCCAAGACGGTAGCCCCAGCATGGAGCATAGCACCGGCTGGCAGAGGAGAAACTTGAGCGGCAATCAGACTAGGAGCAAAGCTTTGGCTGGCGATGCTGGCCCCTGCCGTGGTTGAGGCTGTAGCGGCTCCCATGAAGAGACCAGATAAGGGGGCGAGGAGAAAGGCTGGCAATTGGAGGTATTGGAGGAGCTGACTGAGATCGCTTTGGAGCTGGGAAGCGGTGATAATGCCAGCGACGGTCCCAGTCCCAATCAAGAGCAAGCAAACGTCTTTGACTTGGTCCAGACCAAATTGACAGTAGCTGATAAGCTGTTGACCTTGTCGGCAGGCCAATAAAGTGACCAGTCCACCTAGGGGCAGGGCAAGGATCGGATCAATGCTGAAACCGGCCAAGGGGCGCAGGGCCAATAAAACCACCACTGTGAGGGGGCCGAGGAGGGCAGCCAGTAAGGTCGGACTTTGGTCGCTATTAGGGTTTTCAGAGGTCTGTCCTACCTGTTTAGCGGTGGCTTCTGGCTTAGAAGCTTGCTCAGTGGGAAGACTTGACTTTTCGCGCTTGCGGTTGAGGCTTTGAGCTAAGAGGAGGGTTACTAGGCCAGCTACTAGGGCAGGAATGAGATTTTGTAGGATGAGCCGGCTAAGGTCCACATCGAAGCTAGCCGCAACAGCCAAGGTGTTAGGGTTGGGGGAGATGAGGTTTCCGGCCTTGCCCCCGCCGATCATGGCGAGGAGGGTGGCTTCTCTGCTGATCTGGCTCTGCTGGCAGATGGCTAAGGCAATGGGGGCGACAGTAATCACAGTGATGTCAATGAAAACGCCGATGCTACAAATTAAGAGGCTAGCGAGGATTAGGGCAGCTAGCGCACGTTTTTGCCCGAGGCCTTTGACAATAGCCTGAGCAATGCGATGGGCAGAGCCGGTCTGAACGAGACAGCCCACCGGGACACCCGAGGCTAGGATACGGAGGATGGCGCTCATCATGGAGGAAGCACCATCGACCATTGTTGTTATAGCCTGGCTCAGACTAGCACCCCCTAAGAGGGCACCAACTAAGGCACCGACCATGAGGGCATAGGGGGCAGGGAGTTTTTTGAGGATGAGCAAGAGAGCGATAAGGAGGGCAGCTAAGGCGCCAAAACTAGAAATAAACATGGTATAGGCCTCCAATCTAGGGCTTAGGACTCGAAATATAATGTAAGGGCTTTTATAATTAGGATACCATAGACTGACTATAGGAGGTAATGATATGAAAATTATTCTCGCACCTGATTCCTTTAAGGAGGCCTTAACAGCCCAAGAAGTCTGTCAGGCGATGGCAGCTGGAATTCATCGCGCCTGCCCAGAAGCAAAAATCCAGGCCCTCCCCATGGCGGATGGGGGTGAAGGAACGGTTCAGGCTCTCTTAGCGGCCCGCGGAGGGAGCTTGGAGAGGTCCTGGGTAACTGGCCCCCAAGCTAGGCAAAAAGTCCAGGCAGCATGGGGGCGTCTGGCGGACGGGGAGACAGCTGTAATTGAAATGGCAGCCGCTTCAGGTTTGGAACTGTTAGGGCGAGCTGAACGCAATCCCTGGCACACAACAACTTATGGCACGGGTGAATTGATTCAAGTAGCGCTGGATGCAGGCTGTCGTAAAATTATCTTAGGGATTGGCGGTAGCGCGACCAATGATGCTGGCGTGGGGATGGCCATGGCCCTTGGTGGCCGCTTCCTCGATGACCAGGGGCAGTCGATTGGATGGGGTGGCGGGGCTTTAGCCGATCTTGCTCAGATTGACCTCAGTCAGCTGGATCCCCGGCTCAAGCATACGGAAATTCTGGTCGCTTCCGATGTGACCAATCCCTTAGTGGGGGACCAGGGGGCAGCGGCGATTTTTGGTCCGCAGAAGGGGGCAGACCCTGCCATGGTAGCAGCCCTTGACCGCCATCTGAACCAGCTCACTGTCTGTGCGATGAGAGACTTGAGCCTCGACTGGGACATGGCCCACTACCCAGGAGGCGGCGCCGCTGGGGGCTTGGGAGCTGGCTTAAAGGCCTTTCTTGGCGCCCAGATCCAGTCCGGTATTGACCTAGTCATTGCCGAAAGCCAGCTCGCCTATCATTGCCAAGATGCCGACTATCTCTTGACGGGCGAAGGCTCCTTAGATGGTCAAAGTGTCTTCGGTAAGACACCCCAGGGCGTGGCTCAGATCGGACGGGCGGCTGGCGTCCCAGTGATTGCCCTAGCTGGCCGAATCGGACCAGGGGCGCAGGCCCTCTACGATGAAGGTGTCCAGGCGCTCTTTGCTATTGGCCGAGAGCCAAGTTCTCTGGAGACTGCCTTAACCGAGACTGGGAGAAATCTTGAAAGAACTTGTGAAAACATTATGCGCTTGCTCACTATGCGCTAGTCAATTTTGGACTGTAAGTCCAATAAGGATTCGAGACTAATGAAAAGAGAAATAAATTCATGAGATAGTGCTGTCAAAATATAGGTGTTCTCTTTATATCGGTTGACAGCGATATAATTTTATTGAAATACAATATTTGTTCTGTTAATAATTTCTCAAAGTAATCAAATGCTGGCACTTCTTTATTATTTTCACATAAATAAGTACAAGTAGCTATAGTAACTGCTTACAATTATGATAATTTGAATTTGTTTTCTCATTCACATTCCCCGTTATGTCTCTATTTTTTATTAGTTATAGCTATGAATAAAATTGAATATTAGTTAAAGCTTGGTATACTAGTATCGAAAACATAAATGTAAGCGCTTTTATAGAAAGGTTGGTCGTCTTATGACAAGTAAAATATTAGAAAATTTTCTTGAAGAGAATTTACAAGATTTAAGGGCAAAGGGACTATACAACGAAATTGATACAGTCCAAGGTCCTAATGGTGCCGAGATTCAGATTAATGGGAAGTCTTTAATTAATATGTCTTCAAATAATTATCTAGGTTTCGCTAATGATGACCGTTTAAAACAAGCAGCTATTGAGGCGACCGAGCAATATGGAGTGGGGGCTGGAGCCGTTCGAACAATTAATGGTACTCAAACTATCCATAATCAATTAGAAAAAAGAATTGCTTCCTTTAAAGGAACTGAAGCAGCGATTGCCTTCCAGTCAGGCTTTAATTGTAATATGGGAGCGATTTCTGCTGTTATGGGTAAGCAAGATGCTATTTTGTCTGATGAATTAAACCATGCATCCATCATTGATGGCTGTCGCTTATCGGGTGCCAAGATCATTCGTGTGAAACACCAAGATATGGAAGACTTACGAGCTAAGGCCAAAGAAGCTGTGGAAAGTGGACAATACGATAAGATTATGTATATTACAGATGGTGTATTCTCTATGGATGGTGATATTGCTAAGTTAGATGAAAGTATAGAGATTGCTGAAGAATTCGATCTAATTACTTATGTCGATGATGCCCATGGTTCAGGCGTGACAGGCGACGGTCATGGGACAGTAAAACACTTTGGCTTGGAAGACCGGATTGATTTTCAAATTGGGACCTTATCTAAAGCTATTGGTGTTGTCGGAGGTTATGTAGCAGGAACTAAGGATCTTATTGATTGGCTTAAGGTCAGGGCACGGCCTTTCCTCTTCTCAACCTCACTCACCCCTTCTGCAGCAAATGCCTGTATCAAAGCTTTTGATATCATGACAGAGTCTAATGAAGCAGTAGAAAAACTTTGGGATAACGGTAATTACCTCAAGCAAGGTTTGAAGGATTTGGGCTTCGATATTGGTCATTCAGAGACTCCTATCACCCCATGTATTATTGGAGAAGAGAAATTAACGCAGAAGTTCTCCTCTGCTTTAATCCAAGAAGGTGTCTATGCCAAATCGATCGTCTTCCCAACTGTTCCACGGGGGACGGGGCGGGTTCGTAACATGCCAACCGCAGCTCATACCAAAGAAGAACTCGATCAAGTATTAAAGATATACGAAAAAGTTGGTAAAGAACTTGGTGTCATTTAGGAGGTTACTATGAAAAAAATACTGATTACAGGTGCCTTGGGTCAAATTGGAACAGCCTTAACGTTAAGGCTACGTGAAGTCTATGGGATAGATAATGTATTAGCAAGTGATATTCGCCGTGATGACCAGTCGCCAGTTTGCCAAGAGGGATATTTTGAAGAACTTGATGTTATGGATCGTGAAGCAATGGGTGCTCTGGTTGAGAAATATGAGATTGATTCTCTGATTCATTTAGCAGCACTGCTATCTGCAGTCGCAGAAGAAAAGCCCAACTTGGCTTGGGAATTAAATATGGGAGGCTTAGTCAATGCCTTAGAAGTGGCCCGTCAATATGACCTACACTTCTTTACTCCTAGCTCCATTGGGTCGTTTGGACCAGAAACACCAAAGGACCAAACGCCCCAGGACACCTTGCAAAGACCAACAACGATGTATGGCGTGACAAAGGTGAGCGGGGAAATTCTCTGTGATTATTATTTCACGAAGTTCGGTGTCGACACACGTGGGGTCCGTTTCCCTGGTTTGATTAGTTATGAGGCTCTGCCAGGTGGGGGAACCACAGACTATGCAGTGGAAATTTTCTATGAAGCCCTTAAGAATAAGTCTTATACTAGCTTTATTGACAAAGGCACCTACATGGACATGATGTACATGCCGGATGCCATTAACTGTATCATTAAATTAATGGAAGCACCTGCTGAGAACTTAGTTCATCGCAATGCCTTTAATGTCAGTGCGATGAGTTTTGAACCAGAGGAAATTGCAGCAGAAATTAGAAAACATATTCCTGACTTCAAGATAGATTATCAGGTCGATCCCGGTCGACAGGGTATTGCTGAAAGTTGGCCCAATGCCTTAGATGTGAGTGCTGCTAAAGAGGAGTGGGGCTTTAGTCCAGACTATGACCTAGCAGCAATGACCAAAGACATGTTGGAAAAATTATCAGTGAAGTAGTCGTCTAGACTGGGAAGTAGTGATGAGGGGATGAGCCTTTGCCCATTCCCTTGATTTATAAAGTTTTATGTAAACGCTTTCTATAAAAGTTGGAGGAAAACTTATGACTGAGCAAAACAAAAAAAGAAAATTAGGACTCGTTCCAAAACTGTTGATTGCTATTGTATTGGGGGTAATTTTCGGTCAACTAAATTTTGTGCCAGAATGGGCCTTACGTGCTTTTGTGACTTTTTCAGCCATCTTCTCAAGTTTTTTAAATTTCATCATTCCTTTTATGATTTTAGGTTTAGTGATTAAAGGCATTGCCGATTTAAGTGAAGGAGCAGGGAAATTATTGGGACTAACGGCTTTAATTTCTTATGGCTCGACGCTTATAGCTGGAAGCTTAGCCTATCTTGTTTCGATTACGATCTTTCCCTATTTTATTACTTCAGATTTAGTACAAAAATTAACAGATGCTGGTGAGGGGCTAACACCTATCTTTGAAATCCCTTTGGAACCATTTTTTGATGTGACTGGTGCTATTATCTTTGCCTTTATGATTGGCTTAGGTATCTCTTGGTTAAAAACTAAAGGACGTGGACAGGTACTTTATGAGGGATTTAGTGACTTTGGCGACATTATCATGCAAGTTTTGGCCAAAGTGATTATTCCGCTACTTCCGCTTTATATCTTTGGAAATTTCGCTAACTTATCCTATTCAGGCTCCGTTTTCACTATCCTTAATGTCTTCTGGAAAGTCTTTATCGTTGTCTTAGTTCTCCATTTATTATATGTGAGTGCTATATTTGTAGTTGCTGGTTTGTATGCAGGAAAAAATCCACTCACCCTTATTAAAAACCAGATACCAGGTTATGTGACAGCTGTCGGGACCCAGTCATCTGCGGCTACAATCCCTGTTAATGTGGAGGCAGCAAAAAACAACGGTGTTTCTGAAGATATCCGAAATTTTGTTGTTCCACTTTGTGCGACGATTCATTTAGCGGGATCAATGATTACAATCACTTGCTGTTCGATGACCCTCTTGTTGATGTATGATATGCCACATCCATTTACTATGATTCTTGGCTTTATCATGATGCTAGGAGTAGCTATGGTCGCAGCGCCAGGTGCACCAGGTGGAGCAATTATGTCAGCCCTGCCCTTCCTACCAATGGTTGGCATTGTTTCAGATACTATGCAACAATTGATGATCTCACTTTATATTACACAAGATAGCTTCGGGACAGCAGCTAACGTATCGGGAGATAATGCGATCGCAGTTATCGTTGATCGCATTCACAGCCAGAAAATAAAGTCCACACCAACTAGCGTAGAGGACTGACAGACTTTTGAGGTTAGTAGTATGACTGCTAGCCTCTTTTTAAATACAAATGTTGTATATTAAAAGCTATAAGCTTATTCAAACAAATTAAAATTTCATCATAGCCTGCTCAGAAACCCAAAACTTTGATATTAGCCTTTTCACAAACTTTTTGTATGGCTATAGGGAATCATTATGAAAGATTTTACCCAAGAAGTGAGAATTAGCAGGAGTTTAAGCTAGGGGAATGAGAAAACGAAGAGAAAAGGGCTCCCTTAATTATTGCTTAACTTTTCACATAGGGGTCTATTAATGGTAATCTGAAGGTGAATCTATGACTAAAAAATGGAGGTTATTCGAATGAAGCTTGCAGCGATTGTAGGGACCAATTCCGACCGGTCCACGAATCGAAAGTTGTTACAGTTTATGGCCAAGCATTTCAGCGACCAAGCTGAGATTGAAGTTCTAGAAATTGCCGACTGTCCTGCCTTTAACGAACCTAAGGATAAGACAGCACCTGCTCCTATCCAAGACTTAGCGGATAAGATTGAGGCAGCAGACGGGGTGATTATTTCAACACCAGAATATGACCACTCGATTACCGCAGCCTTGAAGAGCGTATTAGAATGGTTCTCTTACAGTGTCCAACCCTTAATTGATAAGCCTGTTATGATTACCGGTGCTTCTCTCGGCTCGCTCGGTTCTTCCCGTGCCCAAGCTCACCTGCGCCAAATCCTGGATGCACCAGAAATCCAAGCACGCGTGATGCCTAGTTCAGAATTCTTGCTGGGACGTTCTGGGGATGCTTTTGACAGTGAAGGGAAGCTAGTGTATGAAGACAAAGTGACAGAATTAGAAGATGTCTTCGAAGAATTCCTACACTTTGTGGATATTACCCAGAAGTTAACGAGTGAACAGAAGACACGTCGGGCTAAGAAAGAAAGCTTTTCTTGGAAAGATATTGTAGACTAGGGAGGAGATAAGCAATGAAATTTGTTGGAATTGTCGGGACCAATGCCGAGTTCTCCTATAACCGGATGTTGCTCGAATTCATGGCCGACTACTATGAAGAAGATACGATCGAGGTCTTGGATATCGACCGGGTGCCCATGTTTAATGAGACCAAGGACCAGACCGATGCCGCGCCTATCCAAGAACTCAAAGAGAAGATTGAAGCGGCAGATGGGGTCATTATTGCAACCCCTGAGCATAACCACTCCATTCCTTCAGCCTTGAAGAGTGTGATTGAATGGTTGTCCTATAAGATCCATCCCCTAGATGGCAAGCCTGTTATGATCGTCGGGGCTTCCTACAGCGTGCAAGGGTCTTCGCGTTCGCAATTGCACCTCCGCCAGATCTTAGATGCACCTGGGGTAAATGCGATTGTTATGCCAGGGAATGAATTCTTACTGGGACGGGCTCACGAAGCCTTCGATGAAGACGGAAAATTAAAAGACAAACGCACGGTTCAATTCTTGTCATCCTGCTTCCGTAAGTTCAAACGTTTCACTGAAGTGGCTGAGATCTTAAATCAACCCGAAGAAGTGAGCTTCAAGCCAGGGGACTACCATGTTTCCGCAGTGGGCCATAACGGCGACTTGCCTATGGTGGTGACCTTCTCAGAGGACCGGATTGAAGCCATTGATATCGATACGGAAGGCGAAACAGAAGGGATTGCTGACCTGGTCTTCACTCGTCTACCAGAAGAAATTATCGATGGGCAAACCTTGAATGTGGACGTCGTATCCGGGGCCTCAGTGACCTCTAACGGCGTGGTTGATGGGGTAGCGGATGCGGTTTACCAAGCCGGCTCTGACCCAGAAATCTTGAAAAAACGCCCTAAAGTGAGCGAAAGCATGCAACTTGATCCGATTGAAAAAACAGTGGATGTAGCGGTTATCGGTTCTGGTGGGGCTGGCTTAGCAGCAGCAGTAGCTGCCTTAGACAAGGGAGCCTCTGCCTTAGTTCTTGAGAAATTCCCTGTTATCGGTGGGAATACGGTCCGGACAGGGGGGCAAATTAATGCAGCCGACCCTGAATGGCAACATCAATTCAAGGCGATCCACGGCGAACGTGCTACCCTAGAGAAGATCTATAACACTCCTGAAGAGGAGATTGCAGAAGAATACCGGGAAGATTTCCGCGCTCTCAAAGAAGAACTCGACCAATACTTCAAGGATCTTGATGAAGGTAAGAGCTATCTCTTTGACTCCATTCACCTTCACACGATTCAAACCTATATCGGCGGGAAACGGATGGACCTAGACGGTAATGAAATCCATTCCGATATCGAATTGATCCACTATCTGACGAAGAATGCCCTGCCAACCATTGACTGGCTCAAAGAGAAAGGTGTTTCTTTTGACGAACATATGGTAGCCGAACCTGTTGGCGCACTCTGGCGTCGGGCTCGCGAACCTCAAGCCTCTGAAGGCTTCGGATATATTGATCCATTGACCACTTATATCGAAGAACATGGTGGCGAAATTATGACCGACACCAAGGCTGACCGTTTCATCGTAGAAGACGGTAAGATCGTTGGGATTCAAGCGACAGGCCGCTATGACCAAAAAGTTACGATCCATGTGAATAAGGGGGTTGTCATTGCTACAGGTGGCTTCGGTGCCAATATCGAAATGATTAAGAAGTATGATAACTACTGGGGCAACCTACCAGAAAGCATCCCAACCACCAACTCACCAGCCTTAACGGGTGATGGAATTGAAATGGGGCAAGAAGTCGGCGCAGATGTTGTTGGCATGGGCTTCGTTCAATTAATGCCGTCAGCTGACCCTATCACAGGTAATATCTTCAGCGGGATCGACTGCCCACCATCAGACTTTATCTTCGTGAATAAAGAAGGGAAACGCTTCGTTGACGAATATGCCTCCCGTGACGTTCTAGCTAAGGCGCTCTTTGACCAAGGTGGCGTGATCTATAATATCTCGGATGCTGAGATTGCCAAAACACGTTTCAACTCAACTGATGAACAATTGGCTAATGATGTTAAGAAAGGCGCCTGCTTCAAGGCGGATACCTTAGAAGACCTGGCTAAGCAACTAGACATCGATCCTGAAGTCTTCGTGAAGACGATTGAAGACTACAACTCCTATGTGGACCAAGGCTATGATGAAGAATTCCAAAAAGGTGCCTTCAACCATAAAGTCATTGTGCCACCATTCTATGCTACCCCAAGAAGCCCCGCAACCCACCATACCATGGGCGGGCTTAAGATTGATGCTCAAACGCGCGTCCTCAACACAGAAGGACAAGCCATCCAAGGCCTCTATGCTGCAGGGGAAGTTGCAGGTGGCGTCCACGCCGGTAACCGCCTAGGCGGCAATGCCCTCGCCGACATCTTCGTCTTCGGCAAACTCGCCGGAGAAAACGCAGCAGATTAAAGGGTGTGAGCAAGAGCGGTTAGCTTTGGATGCTTGGAGTAAGTTGGAATAAGGGCAAGCCAGGCTTGCACGTTTCCAACTTGCGAAAGCACTCCAGCTGCACTTGCGAACCCAACTAATAAAAGGGTGTGAGGCTTGGCGGTTAACTTTCATTCACTGGAGCAAGTCGCCAGAGTAGTCTGCAAGACTGCGCCGGAGACTTGTGAAGTGACATGAAAGTTGCCAAGACGAACCCGACTATAAAGGGTGTGAGCAGAGGCGGTCAGAAGCTTACCACTGGAGCACGAACGAAAAAGGGCAAGCTCAGCTTGCACGTTTCGCTCGTGTGAAGTGGAGAAGCTTCTGCCTCTGCGAACCCAACTCCACCCAAGAAACCAGCAGGGGCCGGTCTTCAACCGGCTTGCTGGTATTCTCTTAGCACTGATAACATTTCAAACAATAGAAGGAAGATGAATAATGGAAATCGTTGGTATTTTAGGCCTGGCCTTAGCCATAATGGCAATTATTTACCTCTCCTTTAAGGGACTCAATATTGTGGTCGCTGCCCCTCTAGCAGCTATCATCGTAATCGTCTGCAATCAGATGAACTTCTTTGAGGCCTTAACAGGGTCAGAAAATTCCTATATGGCAGGTCTAGCAGGCTTCTTGATTAAGAATTTTGCTATCTTTTTACTGGGGGCCATGCTCGGCCAATACATGGACCGTTCTGGAGCCACCCAGCGGATTGCGGAAGTCCTCTTAGAGAAGATTGGGACGGATAGCCCCTTCCGCGTTCTTATCGCTTTAACAATTATCGGTAGTGTCCTAACTTTCGGTGGGATTTCAATCTTCGTGGTCTTCTTCACGCTGATCCCTCTAGCCCGGCCTATCTTTAAGAAGTTAGATATTAACTGGGAATTGGTCTCTATCCCTCTCTTCCTCGGGGCGGGGACCTATACCATGTCAATGATCCCGGGGACACCTTCTGTTCAGAATGCCATCCCCACAACAGAACTCGGCACGACTCTGACAGCTGCTCCACTCTTAGGGATTGCAGCGACCATTACGATCCTGATATTTGGGCTCTGGTATATGAAACACGAATTAGATAAGAGCATAAAGAAAGGGGAAAACTTCTACAGCTACCTCGATGGTAAGCCAGTTCCAAAAGAAGACCAAGAGGCGGTGACTGACCAAGAGAAGCCAGGCTTTATGGTAAGTATCCTGCCCCTTCTTCTCCTGATTGTCCTTATCCTGGTTTTCAGTAAGGTGCCTAATATTATCTTAATTGCCTTAACAGTAGCCATCCTCTGCTGCGCCTTCCTCTTCCGCAAGTATCTGCCAGACCAAAAGGATGTCCTCAACAAAGGGGCATCTGGGGCAGTCGGTTCCTCCTTTGGGGCCGCTTCAGCGGTTGCTTTTGGGGCTGTCTTGACCAGTGCACCAACTTTTGCGGTGGTCCAAGAGGCCTTGGTCAATATGCCTGGACCTGCCTTAGTGACCCTGGGTGTCATTACGGCCCTCCTATCTGGGGTAATGGCTGCTTCCGGTGCAATCGGTACAGTAGTTTCCCAATTTGCCCAACCTTATTTAGAAATGGGGATTCCAGCAGCTGTAATCCACCGGGTAGTTGTTATCGGTGGGGGCGTGCTGACTGTTGTTCCCCAATCTGGGGCGGTCATTGCCTTCAATAGTATCTCAGGTTTAGATTTCAAGCATGGCTTCAAGCAAGCTTTCATTGTCAGCAACGGGGGCTTCCTCTTGGCCTTAATTGTGACCTTGATTCTAGCTGGTGTGCTCTATTAATAAGCAAAATAGCCTATATCCAAGCAGGGATTTTCTCAGTAACTGGGAGAATCCCTGCTTTTTTAACAGCTATATCTCATAAATGACAGTTTGGTAACAAAGAAAGCCTTTTATTAATAAAATTGTCAAGCCGTCTTTACCTGCTGTTAAAGTGACTTTGCTATAGTAGGATCATGAAAGGGAGTGACAGGATGTCTGCGATAAAACGAGCGCTAGTAAGCGGCTTTTTGGTCCTATTAACAGCTTTGCCCACGGTATTTGCAGAGGAAGTGGAAGACCAAGCGGCTGACCAAGGACGGCCGGAAGATTTTCCAAGCTTAGAAATGGACCGACCCTCTATGGAAGAAGAGGTGGGCTTCGTTCCCCAAGAGGAGGAGAGCCAGGAAGATGACCTGCCTCCCACTCAGGCACCTGAAGCACCCACAGCAGAGCCACCAGCTAGCGAGCCAAGCGACGATTTGGAATTAGCCCAACCGGACAAGGCCCCACTTGTGCCACGGCGGTCAGTGATCTGGTCGCGAGCACTTGATCAGGAAGACCAGGAGGAAGACCCCCTCCCGAGTCCTAAGCAAGCTAAGCTTCCGAAAATAGAAGCCGAAGTAGACCATCCTGAGCTTCCAAAGGTGGGTGCAAGTAGTAAGAAGTTTCAAGTTGGCTTATGGGCCTTGCTTACTGCTTTCGTTTTGTTCTTAGTTAGCTGCCTTGAAGATTATATTTAAGTATTAGTGAGCTGCTCCTAATGTATTTGGGGTGGCTTTTTTTTGTGTCTAATATAAGCTGAGAAGGAGCAAGAAGAGGGCAGATAGGTCAGTAATTGGAGGGGTCAACATTCCATTTTGTGACTTTTTGTTTTATACTTCACAGGTGAAGGAGGCGTAAGCATGACTAAAGACCAATATTTACTAGCAGAGGATGCCTTTATCCGTAAGACCCACCGGCTGCGGGAACTTTTCTTTGAAGCGATTCACCAGGCTGACCAAGACCAGCTCAAAGTCTTGCTCAAGGAGATGCGGCCGCTCTTTTATAATCGCCGTTTAGGTCTCTTAGACCGGGTCCAGGGGTCTTCTTTACGTTCGCTCAAGAATCTCATGCTCTCCCATAATTCTATGATGGCTCTTGAAGCTGAGCGGGCAGGCCTTGACGCTGCCTTGTCTCATCACCTCACCGAGAAATTTGCCATTATCATTGAAAAAGCCAGCGAGGAAGAGGACTTGATCCGCCTCCATGATGAGATGGCCATGGAATATGCTCGCTCTGATCTGCGTCAGATCAAGGGAGGGGAGCTCTCTCCTTTAGTAGAAGCGGCGGTTAACTTTATCGACCGCTACTACAGCCAAGACATTAGCATCCAGGGACTAGCTGAGCACCTATTCACTAGCCGGGAGTATTTAGCGCGGTGCTTTCGAGAGGAGATGGGGCAGTCACCTTCCCACTATCTTCAAGATAAGCGTCTAAATGAAGCCAAGCAGCTCCTCTGCTTCTCTAAACTGTCCATTGCGGAAGTGGCTAGCCTGATTGGTTATAAGAATGGCCAGTACTTTAGCCGGATCTTCAAGCAAAAAGTCGGCTGTTCACCAAGCCACTACCGCAAACAAGGTCACAAAAGTACACAATAAGGTCACAGCATGCAATGTGAATGCTTTCTCAATAATGTTAAACTATCTTTAACAAGAAGATGTAAGCGTTTTATAAAGGAGCATTCAAAATGAATCCAATCATTAAAAAATTAGGCTATAGCGCCGATGAACGCCTGGTCGTGGTCCATGCAGATGATGTGGGGATTACCCAGGCTTCAATCGATGCTTATGAGGACTTAATGGCCCTGGGGACTATCTCTTCAGGATCGGCCATGGTGCCTTGTTCCTGGTTCCCCGAAGTCGTCCAGCGGGCCAGCCAGCATCCGGAATGGGATCTGGGCCTTCATCTAGCCTTCAACGCTGAGTACAGCGGCTATAAGTGGCGGCCTTTGTCGACCTCGGACCCTGCTTCAGGCTTCGTCGATGAACTAGGCTACTTCGTCCAGGACAAGCACAAGGTCCAAGAGACAGCCGAGCCGGCAGCAATTGCGGTAGAGATTGAGGCCCAAGTCCAGCTGGCCCAGGCTATGGGTTTAAGCATTTCCCATGTGGATACCCATACTGGGACTTTGTGGAATAAGAAATACATTCAACCCTACCACGATGTCTATGATGAGCATGGTATCCTGCCAGTCATCTGCCGGCACCGGGAGGACAATCCCATCTTAGAAGAGATGATCGGGCCGGATAATTATCCAGAAGAAGAGCTGAAGACCTGGCAGGCAGAAGGCTTCCCTCTGATGGATGGCATTTCGGGCATGCCGGTGGAACATACTTATGACCCCGATGACCGCTTTAAGTTAGCGCAAAAGATCCTCAAGGCTATTGAACCGGGCCAACTGACCCACTTCGCCTTCCACCCCATGCGGGATACGCCTGAAGCCCGGGCTCTCAACCGCTATGAAGGTGGACGGATTGGCGATTACCTAGTCTTTAGCCGTCCAGAGATGAAACAATTCATGGCAGACGAAGGTATCCGTTTGATTTCATACCGAGAAATTCTAGGAGCTGTGAAAGGAGAGTCTAGTGATGACAACAGTAAATAAGGTCGTAAAAGAAGCAATCAAGCGACCAGTCAACTGGGAGGGCCCGCTGCCAGTGACAGCAGATAGCCACCCCTTCTCGTCCATGGCCTACGCCCGTGAGCCCCTGGACTTGTCAGCATATGGCTATGTCGAAGAAGAGTACTTGCAGGCTGGCCAAGCCAATGTCTACCAAGATTTAGGGCAGGGCCTAGCCCTTAAAGACCAGGGCCTGGACTATTGTACTCGCATCATGGTGCGTAAACCTATCCAGGCTGACCAGTTTTCCGGCCGGGTCTACTTGGATATCTACAATGCCTCTAACGGATACGATATCGAGGACATTTGGCGGCGGAGCTACCAGCATATTTTGGAAAATGGTCATATCTATATTGGCATTAGCTCTAAACCGATCAATGCCTTGTCCTTAAAGAATTTTGACTATGGGCGCTATGAGAAGATTAACTGGGCTAGCCGCCAAGCTGCGCCTCAGCCCGCCACAGTCAACCAGCAGATGTCCATTCCGGGAACCGAAGAAGGGCTGGTCTGGGATATGATCAGTCAATTAGCTTGGAGCATGCGATCGGACCAGGCCCCCTTCCTTGAAGCTTTGGATCTTAAAGAAGTCTATCTCACGGGACAATCTCAATCGGCCATGTATCTGAATACTTACTTGTATTATTTTGAAGATATCCTGAGCCAAGCCTTTGACCAGCCTCTCTTTGATGGCTATCTCAGTGTGGTCGGTTACGGCGTCATGCGAACCTTAGACCAACAAGATGATGAGGAAAGAATGTTTGCTGTCCGTGAGCAGCAATTCAAGCCTAGCCAAGTGCCTGTCCTCTACCTTTCTTCAGAGGGGGATATTAACTTATTCGGTCCCATGAAACCCTCAACAGTTAAGACAGAGACTGTGAATCCTATGAGCCGCCACTATGAATTGGCTGGCTCACCCCATACCGACCCGGCTTCACCCTTGATTCCAGATAATAGTGAAATCGCTAAGACTAAGAATCCACCCAAGATACTGGATGGGGAATATCACTATACCGTCAACGACCTTCAATTAGCCTACTATGTTAACAGCTGCATGGAGTGGCTCCACGATTGGGCTATTGAGGGACAGGAAGCACCTGCCAGTCAAGTCATTGACCGCGATGACCAAGGGCAAGTGCGCCGGGACGAGTATGGCAATGCTGAAGGCGGCTTGAGGAGTCCCTATGTGGATGTTCCGATTGCCCACTATCATGCTAATGCCCAAGCAGATGAGTCTCAGATTGACCAAAATGTGGGCAATGTTAACGGGTCGATGACCTATTTTACAGAAGATGAATTGGCAGACCGCTATCGTGATGAGGACGATTATTTGGAACAATTTAAGCAAAGGCTGAATCAGGCGCTTGAAGCTAAAGAAGTGACAGCAGCTGATGGTGAACGCATGCGTTCCTGGGCCCAAGAGATGGCTCAGAAATTATGGAAGGATGGTTAAATATGGCCGAAAATACTATCAAGAAGACCAATAAACCGCCTTTTTCTTGGCGGGATGAAGTGGGCTATATCTTTGGAGATATGGCAGGTTCTTTCGTTAACTTATTTATTGATGCTTTCTATTTGACCTTTTGTACCTATGTCCTGGGGGTGAGTCCTATCTTCATGGGGAACCTCTTTCTAGTCGCCCGCCTCTTCGATGCCATTAATGACCCGGTTATTGGGTCATTCCCTGACCGCTGGCGGCTAGGGAAGAAGGGGGACAAGTTCAAGCCCTATATTAAGATTGCTATGTGGCCGCTTGCCCTCGCTAATATCCTCTGCTTTACGGATGTGTCTAGCTTTAGTGATACGGCCTTACACGTTTGGGTCAGCTTTGCTTATATCTTGTATGGGATCTCCTATACCGGAACTTCCATGCCTTTCGGTGCTATGGCCAACGTTATCACGGACAAGCCTGAAGAACGGACCAAGCTATCACGGGCCCGCTCAATTGGTGGGACAGTAGTTGGCTTCGGTGCCTTATCGATTGTCCCTCTCTTTGCTTGGGATGCCAACAATGCCCCAATCCCTAAGGCTTTCTTCATTATTGCGGTTGTTTTCGCCATTCTTTCGCTCTTGGGCTATACTGCCTTAATGAATATGACCCACGAGCGGATTGCAGAAGCGCCCAAAGAAGAAACTTTCAACTATTCGCTTGTGATTAAGGATGCCTTCCGCAACCGTCCTTTAATCGGTGTCATGGTCGCAACGGTTGGGTCTCTGATCTATATTACAGGCAATAGCCAACTCGGACAGATCATGTTCAAAGAGTACTACAATCGACCTGATATCCTCGCTTATGTGAACTTCGCCTCCTTATTCGTTCTCCTAGTCGCCCTACCCACCGTTCCTCGCTTGGCTAATAGCTTGGGTAAGCAAAAGACGATCCTCTTTGCGGTAACAGGAAACTTCATCCTGTCACTCTTCTTGATGCTAGTTCCGATTGCTAACCCTTATCTCTTTGCCGCCCTGTTCATTATTGCTAACATCGGACAGACCTGCTTTACCATGTTGATTTGGGCACTGGTTTCTGATTGTTTGGACTACCATCAATTTAAGTTTGGTTATCGTAGCGATGGTTCGCTCTATTCCATCTATACCTTCTCGCGTAAGATAGGATCGACCCTCGCCTCAACCTTAGCCAGCTATGCCCTAGCAGGAATCGGCTTTGTCTCTGGGGTTGCTGCCCAATCAGCCGAAGTTTCCCAGCATATTCGCTTGCTCTATACAGCTGTTCCGGTTGTGACGACTATTCTTGAAATCATCGGGATTGGTCTCATCTTTAACTTAAATAAAGAAAAAACAGACGCCATTTATGAAGAGCTCCAAGCTGAGCATCGTAAATAATAAAAGAAAATAAATCAAAAATGGACCTCAGGCAGAAATATTCTGCTTGGGGTCCATTTTTGTTTTTTATGAAGATAATTATTCAGATAGAGAATGCTCGCCTTTGAAATCACTTGCATAGAGCACGGGCTCTTGGCTGCCCAGGGGAATGGTGGCTTGGGAGGGCCGGAGTTGGCCTGTATTTTCATCCCTACCCTGGACGAAGTAGGTTGAAGCAGGATCTTGTGCGGTTCGGACCAGGTACTGGGTCGCGTTGTCCTGGTAGCGGTTGAAGAGGACCCGGGCCTGGGTGCCCTCAAAAGCGGTCAGCATGGCATAGTCGCCCATAGAATCGCCAAAGACCATGAGGGGGTCTTTGCCGTCATGGCGGGGCTGGATCAGGTCTTGGATGCAGTCCACCTTGCCTTGGCTCTTAGTGACGTAAGTGCCAGCTGCGACTTGGTCTGTCAGCCGCCCATTGGCATCGCAGGCAATCTCCATGCCGAAGATATTTTCAGGAGCGATGGCATAGTCACCGAGCACAACGGCCATTTGAACTAGTAGCCGGGGACTGGCCGAGACGATATAGGGCCGGATCCCATGGTCGGTCAGGCAGGCGAAGAGCTGGTGGACCTCCTCGGGAAAGTTGAGCCCCGATTCAAAGGTCGCTTGGACAGGACCGGCTAAGCCTGGATGGTCGCTCGAAGACTGGAGGATGACCTGGTCGAAGGGAGCTTGTAGGTTGCTTTGGAGGGCAGCCTGCCCAATCTGGCAGAATTCTTCGGGCAGGAAGCTCTTGAAGAGATAGGTCGGCCAGGTCTGACCGGCAACCTTGTCAAAATGGGTATTGATCAGGTTATAGAAGAGACGGAGCTTGGCCGCAAAGCTAGCATAAGCGGGTTGACTTTTGACATCATCCTGGTGGTAGAGCTCACGGTAGAGAGTATCCAGGTCTTGAACCAAGTTGGTCAGGCTGAGCTCGGGTCGGTTGAAGAAAGTTTTTTGGTAGTCAAAAGGACCGGAGCTGAGCGTCTGGCAGAAGTCATCGGGCGTCAATAAATAGGTGAACTGGTCCAGCATGGCCATCATCAGGCTATCTTCAATATCGTTGAAGACAGAGGTATTATCAAAGTCAAAGACCGCATAGTGGCCGGCATGGCTGTAGTTGGTGATGAGATCTTTGAGTTTGCGGTGAAGACTAGCTTCCAAGTTGCCTTGGGGGAAATCGATTGGCATAGGGATCTCCTTTCTTATTTTTATGTATTGTAGCAGAAGGGGGAGGGGAACTTCGTAAATTTACCATTAATTTACATTAAATTTACGGGGGTTAATTTTGTTATGAATGATAAAGATAAGCGGAACGTATGCTCACCAATAATGTAGTACAACATCAAAAGACCAGCCCTCTGTTTCTTTAGGGCTGGTCTTTCGCATAGCTTAATCCTAATTTTTCTGATACTGATAAGCGTGGTTGAGCGGCCCATGTCCATGGCCGAGGTCCAAGCCAGCAGCAATGGCGCCTGTGAGATAGACTTTGGCTTTTTGGATGGCTTCTTTTAGGGGATAGCCTTGGGCCAGATAAGAGGCGATGGCACTGGACAAGGTACAACCCGTCCCGTGAGTGTTGGGGTTGTCGATGTGGGCAGCTTGGAGCCAGTGCAAACCGTTCGTGTCGGCAAGGACATCCCAAGCCTTGCCTTTGAGGTGGCCGCCTTTGATGAGGACGGCTACTTGGTAACGGTCAGAGAGGGCCTTTGCGGCTTCTTCCATACTGGCTTCGTCTGTAACTTCTTGCCCGTAGAGGACGCTGGTTTCTGAGAGGTTGGGCGTGATGACCTTGGCCAGGGGAATCAAGTCTTCCTGGAGGGATTGGACCTGGTCGGAGGCGAGGAGGCTAGCGCCGCTGGTAGCTACCATGACCGGGTCGAGAACGATGTTTTTGAGCTGATAGTCCTGGATCAGGCGGGCGATGCAGCGGATGGAGTCAGCATTGCCGACCATGCCAATCTTAACAGCATCAGGCCGGATATCGTCGCACACACTGCGGATCTGGGCTTCTAGGAGCTCGGGGGAGACGATCTCACTGGCTTGGACGCCCAATGTATTTTGGGCCGTGATAGCCGTGATGGCGGTCATGCCAAAAGTTCCCGTGGCTTGAAAAGTTTTGAGGTCAGCTTGGATACCGGCGCCGCCTGAGGAATCGGAGCCGGCTATGCTTAAGGCAGTTTTCATTTAGTGCTCCTTTCGATATTGCTTCCAGCTAGAGACGAGATCTTTGGCAGCCTGGCCAGGATCTTCGGCAGTGGTGACAGCCGAGATGACGAAGAAAGAGTCGACCCCGGTCTGGGCCAGGTCAGGCAGGTCAGCCAGAGTCACGCCGCCTCCTATAGTGACAGGGATGGGGCTCACCTGGGCGAGCTGCTCCAGTTCATCGTAGGTCCGGGTAACCAGGTCCTGGCCTTCGAAGTGGCCTGCTTCCGGCTTGGATGGGGAGGCGTGGAGGGGGCCGGCACCAAAGTAATCGACTTCGCTGACATCTTCATGTTTCACATAGTCGATTAATTCGAGAGCCGTGGCAGACAGACCGATAATAGCGTCGGGACCTAAGTATTTCCGGCAGAGGGCGACGGGCAGGTCGGTCTGACCAACATGGATACCGTCCACCTTGGCACCAGCTTCACGGGCTGCCAGTACCACATCCAGGCGGTCGTTGACGACCAGGGAGACCTTGTCCTGGAGGCCCATCTTTTTAATCAGGTCAGCTGCCTGGATGGTGAGTTCGATCCAGGGCTTGGCATCGAGGACCTTGGACCGGATTTGGATGAAGGTGAAGCCCGCCTCCAAGGCCAGTTGGATGATGTCAAGGGGCGAGCGGTCGGGAGTATTTTCAGGACCGATGATGAGGTAGGCAGAGAGGTCAAAGTTTTTTCGTGCCGACTTCACTAGGCTTCCTCCTCTCTCTGGCAAGGATTAGAAGCGATGGCTTCGGGACTGGCTTGGTAGAGTTCATCTAGTAAGTGCATTTGGAAGGAGGCGGGGCCTTGGGCTTTTTGGGCGGCACGTTGACCGGCATAGTTGAAGGCATTGACACCGCTTAGGGCAGCGGTGAGGGGATCGGCCTTAGCGGCGTAGACTGCCAGCAGACCACCCAGGGCACAACCGGCGCCCGTAATATGGCTCATGAGCTCAGAACCTCCAGAAGAAGCGTAGACAGCCTGGCCATCGGTGACCAGGTCCACTTCACCGGAGACCACGACCGCGCCACCCGTTTCTTGGGCGAGGAGCTGGGCCGCTTGCCGGGCTTCCTGGGGCGTATGCAGGCTGTCGACCCCCTTGTTAGCGACGGATTGGTCCTGATCGAGAAGCCCCCAAGCCTTGGCCAAGCCCATAATTTCACTGGCATTGCCCTTGATGATTGTGGGCTTAGCTTCCTGCATGCCACGGAGGAGTTCCGTGCGCAGACCGCCCATGCCTACAGCTACCGGGTCGAGAACCCAGGGCTTGCCGGCTGCATTGAGGGCCTTGATGGTTCGAGGGATGCTCTCCTGGTAGAGGGGGAAGATGGTTCCCACGTTGATGTAGAAGGCTTCTCCGGCTTGGGCCATGGCTGCTCCTTCATCCGCCATGTAGACCATAGCTGCCGAGCCACCCGCCGCGATTTGGGTATTGGCTACTAGGTTAATGGTCACGGTATTGGTAATCGAGGGGACCAGGGGCTGGTCTGCCTTAACTGCCTCGACACAGGCTTGGATGGCCTCTTGCATTGATTCTTCCATATTGAATTCCTCCCATAAAAAAAGACAATCTCATTCTTTTGAGATTGCCAATTAGCTGCATCTAGCCACACGAAAAAATATCTTCCCTACGCAGGCATTATCCTGACAGGTTCAATGAGTCTAATCTCAGCCAATTGGCACCTCAATTTTTCTTTATTTACAGCCACTTTAAAACAAAGCGCAGTCCTTGTCAAGGAAGATGTTGTGTCGGTTTAATTGGGAGTGCTCTCGTAAGTTGTCGGCTCCCTATTTGCACTCAGGGGTCAGCGAAGACAAGTTGGCTTTTGGAATTTGCCTGCATGACGGCTGAGGACAAATAGCCGACTGGAGTTTGCCTTCAGGGCCTATCGAATGCAAATAGCCAACTTCAATTTGACTTCAGGCTTTGCCGAGCACAAATAGCCAGTTTCTATTTGCTCTCAGACCTGGTGCACGCAAATAGAGGAGTGCAAGCCTTGTACCAAGCATCCCAAGCTACCCGCATTTGTTCAGACCCTTTAGTCGGGTTCACAAGAGCAGCTTTGGAGTGCTTTCGCAAGTCAGAAACGTGCAAGCATGGCTTGCCCTTATTCTGACTTGCTCCAAGCATCCCAAGCTAATCGCTCTTGTTCACACCCTTTAGTCGGGTTCACAAGAGCAGCTTTCGTGTCACTTCACAAGTCTCCGCCGCAGTCTTGCACACTGCTCTGGCGACTTGCTCCAGTGAACGAAAGCTCCCCGCTCTTGTTCACACCCTGCTTAGTCGGGTTCACAAGAGCAGACTTGAAGTGATTTCAGCTCATCAAAACGTCTGACTGGCGTCAGCCTTTTTTGATGAGCCTCCAATCATTCAAGTCTACCCGCTCTTGTTCACACCCTCTACTTATGGTAGAATCTGAACTGATTGTGTTGTACATTGGCCTGGATTAGTGAACTTTATGGTAGCGCTTACATAGGTGAACTAAGGTGAATGGCAACAGGATACACTAGATAGAAATGAGCGAGTATTGTGAGTAGATTGTGGTCGGATATGCGGGAGCTCCGGGTCCCGCATACCTATGTTTTGTTGTTTGCTTTTATTGTGATTGCGGCTCTGATGTCTTGGGTCGTGCCAGCGGGGGAGTTTGCCCGGACTATGGTGGATGGCCGGGAGGTGATCGATCCTAACTCCTTCCGCTATGTGGCCCAGCAGCCCCAGGGAATCTTTGATATCTTAAAGTCTCTGCCAGCTGGTTTTGAGCGGAGCCAACATATTTCTTACTTCCTATTTATCGTGGGCGGTGCTTTTGGCGTGATGAACCAGACTGGAGCTATTGAAGCGGCGCTCAGCCGCCTGGTCCACGCCTTGCGGGGAAAGGAGACCCTAGTGATTCCATCCGTTCTTCTGATTATGGGGATTGCCGGGTCGACGATTGGTTTGAGTGAGGAGACCATCCTCTTCATTGCTCTAGGCGTGACTCTGGCTCGGGGCATGGGCTATGATGCCCTGGTTGGTGTGGGGATGATCGGCCTGGGTGCTGGTCTGGGCTTCACCTCGGGCTTTATGAATCCTTTCTCAGTTGGGGTGGCCCAGTCCATCGCTGACCTGCCCCTCTTCTCGGGGATTGGCCTCCGCCTGGTCCTCTTCGCAGTCGTTTGGCTGTCGACAACCGTTTACCTGATGCGCTATGCGAAAAAAGTCAAAGCAGATCCCAGCCAGTCCATTGTCTATGAGGAAGAGCAGGCGGCCAAGGCTGAGGAAGCGTCGGAAGGCAAGACCAGTGAGACCCTAGCCTTTACCCGCCGCCAGCAGATTATTGCAGCGATTTTTGTGCTGAGCTTCGTGGTGATTGCGGTCGGCGTCATCGGTTACGGCTGGTATATTACGGAGATCGGCGCGGTCTTCATCGGCGCTGGCATCCTAGCCGGCATGGTTGGCGGCCTAAAAGCCGGTCAAATTGCGGATGGCTTCATCGAAGGGGCCAAGGATATGGTCTATGCGGCCTTGATTGTGGGCCTGGCCCAGAGCCTGATTGTCATTCTCGAAGACGGCATGATTATTGATACCCTTATCCATGCCATGTCGGACGCCATCGCCAACCTGCCGAGCGTCCTGAGTGCCGTGGGGATCTATGTGGTCCAGGTGATCATCAATTTCTTTATTTCTTCAGGGAGTGGCCAGGCGGCGGTTACCATGCCGATTATTGTGCCCCTGGCCGATGCCCTGGGCGTGACCCGGCAAACCGCTGTCCTCTGCTACCAATTGGGCAACGGCTTCCTGGATTCCATCATGCCCATGTCCGGCATCCTCATGGCTCAACTGGCGATCGCCAAGATTCCTTATAGTAAGTGGGTCAAATTCGCCATGCCCCTGATGTTGATCTGGCTCTTAATTGGCCTGGTCTTCGTCATTGCAGCGCACCTGATGGGTTACGGTCCATTCTAGAAAGAAGGTATATTATGGGAAAAGAACAACTAAGTAAAATTTGTGCAGATTTAAGAGAAGAATTCCAAGCCTTGAGCGATTATATTTACGACCATCCCGAGCTTGGACTGGAAGAGTATAAGTCCTCCCAGGCTCACGCTGACCTCTTGGAAAAACACGGCTTCCAAGTTGAAAAACCTTACCTGGGCTTTGAGACCGCTTTTCGGGCGACTTATGATTCTGGCAAACCCGGCCCAACAGTAGCTTATCTCTCAGAATACGATGCCCTGCCTGAAATCGGGCATGGCTGCGGCCACAACATGCTGGGGACTGTTGACACAGCTGCCGGGATTGTTTTGTCCAAGGTCCTGGCTGAGACAGGTGGACGCGTCGTGGTCTTGGGCACGCCCGCCGAAGAAACGGACGGGGTCAAGGTGGACATGGCCGCCGCCGATACCTTCGATGACATTGACGTGGCCCTCTGCACCCACCCCTCCGATGCCAACACCAAGAGCGGCCCCTCTTTGGCCATGCAGGCTCTCGAATTCGAATTCTTCGGTAAGAATGCCCACGCCGCGGCGGCACCCTGGCAGGGAATCAATGCCCTTGACGCAGTGATCAACCTCTTCAACTTGGTCAATGCCCAACGCCAGCAGATCCTACCGACCGCCCGCGTCCACGGGGTGATCAAGGATGGGGGCGAGGTCGCTAATGTGATCCCCGACTACACCCGGGCGCATTTTTATGTGCGGGCCCGCGACAAGGCCTATGTCCAAGTCCTGCGCGAGATGATGATCCGCATGGCGGAGAGCGCCGCCCAGGCAGCTGGCTGCACCATGAAGTATCGTAACTATGAGAAGACCTACGACGACATGGTCACCAACCGGCCCCTGGACGACGCCTACAACGCCAACGCTGAAGCTCTAGGTGTGGAGATGTCAGATCCCGATCCCAATGAAGTGGTCGGGTCCCTAGACATGGGCAATGTCAGCCATGTCGTGCCCGCTACTAATCCTTACTACGGTATCACTAACGGCCAAAAAATCTCCGGCCACACCCCCGAATTCCGCGACTGTACCAAGACAGAAGCCGGCTACCAGGCCATGATGACTACCATTGAAATCCTGGCCCGGACCGGCTACGACGTCCTCAGCGATCCTGAGCTGCTTAAGGCCATCCAAGCAGACTTTGAAGCAGAATAAGCAATCAAAAAAAACAAGCCGGTGTTCTCCCCAAGCTAGGGAGGGAACACCGGCTTGCTTTGTCTTTCTTTGTTAAATCATATGGGTGAGCTTTCGTTGCGCTTTTGTATTTGGAGGTGCATGCTAATTGGATGAATGTTCTTATCACGAAACCAGCTAGGGAGTATTTTCGCAAGTTGCCGTCTCTATTTGCACACAGAGCTTTCGAATGCAAACTGCCAGCTTCTATTTGCTTTCAGACCATCCGAGTGCAAATAGCCAGTTTCAATTTGCTTTCAACCCTGCCGAATGCAAACTGTCGCCTTCAACTTGCTTTCAGACCAGCTGAGAGCAAATAGCCGGCCTCTATTTGCTTTTGAGGCAGCTGCGCGCAAATAGGAATAACGAAATAAGTAGGCAGGTGTTCTTCCCAAGCTAGGGAGAACACCTGCCTACTTTCTTTCCTACATGGCTTAATCGAAGGGGATTGTCAACTAGGTCTGGTTGAATCATCTTGAACAAGGGCAAATTCTGATACGAGATATCCAGAAGCTCTCAATTTAACCCCCATACCTGCAGGGGAGATTGAGATCCTGCATTTTGCCCGAGGGGAGCTGGAGGTCGGTGAGCTCTTGGTTGACTTGGCGCAGGGCCTGGAAGTAGTCGATATAGGGTTCATTTTCTTGAGTCCCTTGTAAGTCAATGAAATGGTAGCGCCGGGCCTTGATCGTCGGATCGCTGGTTAAGGGCAGATCAAAAATCTGGGCAATCTCTTCGTCGGGTTCTGCTTGGACCTTGGCTTGGTTGAGTTCAGGAATGGGTTCGGCCTGACAGGCAAAAAGAAATAGGCAAGCGGTAGCGAGGCTTAGTTGACCTTTCTTCATAATTAATCCTCCCTGGAAAAGCTTCTAAGTCTAGGATAGGGCAGCGCTTACAGGCTGTCAAATGAGAAGGTAAGGGTAATTTATAAGCGAAAAACTCGCCCAATTTGGAGAGAAATCCAAACGGGGCGAGTCTTGCTTGTGGGAGAAGCTGTATAGTTAATATCTTTCTTTGACTTTGGAGAAGAATTGTTTGGCCCGGTTGCTCTTGGGCTGGTCGAAGACTTGGTCGGCGGGGCCGGCTTCGAGGATGTGGCCTTGATCGAGGAAGAAGACGCGGTCAGCGACTTCGCGGACGAAGGCCATTTCGTGGGAGACCAGGAGCATGGTATAACCAGCTTGAGCGATTTCCTTAATGACACTGAGGACCTCGCCAACGAGTTCAGGGTCGAGGGCAGAGGTGGGTTCATCGAGGAGGAGGAGCTGGGGCTCTAGGGCAATGGCTCGGGCGATAGCGACCCTCTGCTGCTGGCCGCCCGATAGCTGGTGGGGGTAGTGTTTCTCATGGCCTGCCAGGCCGACCCGGTGGAGTTCCGTCTTGGCCTTGGCTTGGGCCTGGTCAGCTGGAAGCCTCTGGACGGTTACTAGAGCTTCGGTCACATTCTCAATGGCAGTCTTCCGCTTAAAAAGATTGAACTGTTGGAAGACCATGGCTGTCTGGCGACGGATTTCGGTAATCTCATCTGTTTTTTGGCTGGTGAGCGAATAAGACTCGCCATCAAACTTAATCTGACCCTGATCAGGCGTCTCTAAGCGGTTGAGACAGCGGAGGAGGGTCGACTTGCCGGTGCCGGAAGGTCCGATAATGCCAACCACTTCTCCTTTTTGGATATCGAAGGACAAGTGGTCCAAGACGGTCTTATCTGCAAACGATTTACTCAATTCATTGATGTGGATCATGGCTTAGGCTCCCTCCTTCACTTGGGGTGCTTGGTCTGGTAAGGCCAGACGTTTTTCAATCAAATAGAAGATCAATTCGAGGAGAATGGTCACCAACCAATAAATAAGAGCTAGTGCGATATAGACTTCGAAATAACGGTAGGTCTGGCCGCCGATAATCTTCCCTTGGGCGGTCATTTCGACGACACTAGTTACAAACGCCAGGGAAGTTCCCTTGACCAGAGAGATTAGGGAGTTGCCGAGCCCCGGGATAGCGATGGTTAGGGCTTCTGGGAAGAGGATCCGTCTGAAGCACTGGCCCTTGGTCATTCCCACCGAATAGGCAGCTTCAATCTGCCCCTTGTCAACAGACAGGAAGGCCCCGCGGAAGATCTCGGACAGGTAGGCCGACTGGTTGATGCCCATGGCTAGGATGGCGAAGACATAACCTGGAATGCCATTGACATTGAGCTGCCAGCCGAACTGGGCGTTGAGGTACTTCAAGAAGAGGGGCAGACCGAAGTAGGAAATATAGAGCTGGACGATAATCGGTGTCCCGCGCACAAAGGAGACATAGAGCCGGGCCAAGGGGGTTAGGATAGGAAGTTTTTCTAGGCGGATGAGGGCGATGACAATCCCCAAGACTAGTCCTAGGACCATGGCGAGAGCAGTTAATTCGAGGGTAACGGGGAGGCGTTCGAGTAGTCTGGGGATGGCCTCCAGCATGTAGTTAAAGTCAAATAATTTCTCCAAGATAACACTCCTTTGCAATCACTTAGTTGGTCGGTCCCTGCTGCCAAGGCGTAAGGTCAGGCCCCTTAGGCAGGATGTTGTGGCTGTTGCCGAAGAGGGCCTTGAGATGGGGCGACCGGTAGTAGGATGCCTTGATGAAGTTAAAGTCGGTCGTCTGCCCAAAAGCAGGGATCTGGTAGAGCTCTCGGGCATAGCGCCAGAGATGGGGATAGTCTCTGAGCCGACGTTCGCGGCAACGAAATTCATCATAGTAGACCACGTCGTAGCGGGCCAAGGAAGGGTAGAGTCTCAGATCGGCATCGGTCAACTGGTCTCCGCAGAGATAGCGACTTTGGCTCAAGCGATCTTCTAGAAAGTCTAAACTTTCAAATAAGTTATCATAGGCTTGCTCGTAAGCCGACTGACTCTCCGCAAAGCCAACCTTGTAGAAGCCAACGTTAATTTCTTCATAGATGAGTCGGTTGAGACGGTCAATCTCTGGACGGAGGGCTTCAGGGTAGAGGTCAGGGGCGCCTTTAGCGTGGAAGTCCTGCCAGACAGTCTCTAGCTGGAGGGTCAGGGTCTTGTGGTCATTGTTGACCGCCTGACCGGTGCGGAGGTCGACAATGAGGGGAACGGTGGGACGGAGGTCATAGTCCGGAATGCTGCGCTGGTAGAGCTCCAGAGTTGACCTAGCCCCTGTGAGTGGATCACGGCCGCCGGGATAGTCGGAGAAGACCCAACCCTCGTCTGTCCGGTAGGGGCCGGTTGCAGAGATCGGAATAATCGTGTCCAAGCCCAAGAGGTGAATGGCGATCACGACTTTGTGGGCATGGGGACAGGCGGGCATCCAAACCAGCTGGTAGCGGTTGGCTTCAGGTTTTAGGCCCCCTTCTTCATAAGAGAAGGGCTTAGACAGGACATTACCCTGCTGGACAAAAGACCCATCAGCCTGAATTTCCTTAGCGAAGACAGGGTGTTTGCTCATGTTTAACCTCCTTAGTTGAAGCGGTCGCGGTCATGGGGGGCATTCCAAATAGACGTATCAGGCCCCTTAGCCAGGATATGGTAGGGATTATGACCGACATTACCTAGCGAATAGCCCATCTTGATCTGGGTAAAATCAGTTGTGGAGCCAAAGCCCGGTGTCTGGTAGAGGTCCTTGGCATAGTTCCAGATGTTCGGGAAGTCGATGATGCGGTTGCGGTTGGCCTTGAATTCAGGATAGTAGGACACGTCGAAGCGGGCCAGGGTCACATAGAAGCGGATGTCGCTATCCGTAATTTGGTCACCGAAGAGATAGCGCTGTGTGCTCAAGCGCTCTTCCAATTGGTCCAAGCGGTTGAAGAGCAAGTCGTAGTTCTCTTCATAGGCTTCCTGGCTTTGGGCGAAGCCGCACTTGTAGACCGCATTGTTGACCTCATTAAAGAGCATATCGTTAAATTCACGAATTTCGGACTGGAGAGCCTTAGGGAAGAGGTCCGGAGCCCCTTCTTTGTGGAAGGGCTTGAACTCTTCCTCCCAGTAGTAGGTGAGGTTGAAGTAGTCATTGTTGACCACCTTGCCCGTCTGCGTATCGACAACAGTTGGCACGGTAGCCCGACCTTCATAATCAGGATCCGTTGCAGCGTAGATTTCAGGCAGGTATTTATAGTCAGAGCCTGGTAAGATGCCCCCATTAGGATCTTCGGAGAACTCCCAGCCTTCATCCGTCCGAACGGGTTTGGCAGTGCCCAGAGAGATCACATCCTGGAGGCCTAAGAGTTCCCGGGCGATCACAGACCGGTGGGCCCAAGGGCAGATGGGCGCCCAGAGCAGGCGGTAGCGACCGGCTTCAACCGGCAATTGGCCTTGTCCATCACCGAATGGAGTGTCAAAACGGTTCTTCTGGCGGACAAAGGCACCAGATTCACTGATTTCATGGGCATCTTCTCTACGCGCAATGTGGTCTTTAGTCATGATTATCGTCTCCTTTACTTGGTGAGTAGTCTTTAGCGACTAAGATACAGTCAAAAGGTGGTTCGCCGGTCACTTCCTGGCTGATGACTCGGTAGCCTTGTTTCTCATAGAAGGCCTGGACAGCTGTCCTGGAATTGATCAAGAAATGTTGGCAACCGGATTCGGCCAGCCAGGCTTCAGCGGCTTGAACCGCTGCCCGGCCGTAGCCATGTCCCTCCTGAGAGGGAACAGTGGCTACCCGTTCAATCTGACCGGTTTTGGGATCAATCTGACGGATCCGGCAAGTGGCGACAGGTTGCTCGCCTTCCATGACCAGGATATAACGGCTATCTGCTTGGTCATCGGCGAACTCCAAGGGCAGGGGCGCAGAGAGAGGGGCTGGGTTAGAAGCCGCAATACGGATATAATGGACACCTGCTAGCTGCCAGCCTGGACCTTGAACTCGGTGGATTTCCATCTCATTAGCCTCCTAGTTTAAGGGTTTCTCATAGTGTTCTTTGGCAGGGGTTTGGTCCTGGCCGAAGTGTTCTTCAGTTAATTTCTTAATGGTGCCATCCTCAGCCATTTCCTTGAGTACTTGGTTGACTTCATCGCGCAGGGCTTGCCCCTTGTCATTCTTAGCGAAGAGGAAGTAGGCCAAGATGGAAGAGTTCAAGTAATCCTTATCTTGGTCACTCATCGGATGGGCTTCCAGTTGGTCATAGTGGTAGTTCTCCTGGTTAAGGTTGTAGATCGGATAGTCATCGATCGCAAACTTCTTCGGATCCGCTTCAATCTGTTGGTATTTCACCGGTATTTCAGCGTCTGAGTATTCGATAGTGATCGGCTTGTCGGGATGGTCTTCGTTATACTTCTTGACCGCAGCGGTATTGTTGGTTGAAGGGTCGCCGATATAGGTCAGGCCAGCTTGAGCGGCTTGGTCGAGGCTCTCGATTTTATTATCTTTGTGGTGGATAAAGCAATACTTGGCATTGTTATAAGGGTAGGAGTAAAGATAGTTTTGAGCCCGTTCTTCGTTGTAGCTAAAGTTATTGACCCCAATATCATAGTTGCCAGTATTCACTCCAGTGAGGACTGAAGGGATATCAGTGAGCTCTAATTTAAGCTCGCGATCAGGCAGGCGCTTGAAGACTTCCTTGATGACATCAATGTCATAACCGGTTAAATTATTCTGGTTGTCAACGGTGACATAGGGGGCGGGCATTCCGCCTGTCCCTGCTACGACAGTGGCTGAGTCAGCTTCGCTAGATGCTGACGAGGCAGTCGAGCTGGCCCCACTGTCAGCGAGGGCACAGCCCCCGAGGAATAAAAGGCTCACAAGGCTGAGACTGAGGCGTTTGGTTAATTTATTCATAATGGGTATCCTTCTTTCTTAGTGGACATGGTCGGCATCGGACCAAATACGACGGGCGATATCGCGGATGTGGGCGAGTTTCTGCCATTGGTCGGCTTCGGTCAACAGGTTGCCTTCTTCCGTTGATGCGAAGCCGCACTGGGGACTGAGATAGAGCTTGTCTAAGGGGTGATAGTGGCTAGCCTCTTCGACACGCTGGATAATGGTATCGGGATCTTCGAGATCAGCTTGTTTGGAAGTGATCAGACCCAAGACCACATCAACAGAATTGGGAACTTCGCGGAGCGCTTCGAACCCGCCTGCCCGGTCCGTATCATATTCTAAGAACTGACGGTCGAAGTCTTGCTGGGCAAAAGCATAAGGAGCGATGGCATCATAAGCCCCCTGGGACGCCCATTGCGAGCGGAAGTTGCCCCGGCAGTTGTGGGTGGCAATCACCAGGTCATCTGGCCGTCCTTTAAGCACCGCGTTATTGACTTGAACGAAGTCTTTGGCTAAAGATTCAGCTAATGGATCGAAAGCTTCATTGCGGAAGGCATAGATTTTCTCGAAACGCTCGCGGTCGACTAAAGTAATCCAAATCGGGTCATCGAACTGGAGGAAGCGAGCCCCAGCCTGGTAAAGGTCTTCGAGAACTGTCTGATAGGTCGACTGGATATCTTCGAAGAGGGATTCCTTGTTGGGGTAGATCCGTTTAACATTGGCTAATCCTGCCTCTGTTGAGGTCAAGTCATAGTAGAGTCGGGCTGGCGAAGGCAGGGTCAGCTTGGCGTCCACACCTTCATAGTCAGCCAGCACATCCCGGAGAAAAATAAAATCATCAATGAAGGGATGGTTGCTTCCTGATAGCTTGGCCACCAAGTCTAGGCTATCGGCCTGGTACTTGACTTCTGTTTCTGATAGGTGGAAATTGGCTGCGGTCCGATGGCGATTCACCGCTTCAATACCAGTCAGCCCCCAGAAAAAGTCGAGGTGCCACCAAGTGCGGCGGACTTCGCCGTCTGTCACTTGGCCATAATCTAGCTCAACTTGCTTAGCGACAAGTTCTCGGATGGCCTGGTCTTCCACTTGACGTAAATCGGCGTCCGAAATCTGTCCTTGGCTGTGTTGCTTACGGGCTTGGAGGACTTGGGCAGGTCGCAGGAAACTCCCTACAATGTTATAACGTTTCTTCATGGTCTCTAATTTCTCCTTCTATTCAACTTACTTTTATATAGCATAAATAATCAATTTAATATTAGTCTCTATGATCGGTATTGTCAATCAATAGCCTAATACTTTTAGAATAAAAAAACGATCACAAGTGATCAAGAAGAGAAAGGAAATATGATAAATATTAATAATGAGATAGTTTTTATTAAAGTTTGATTAGATATGGCTATGATAAATATTGAACAAGAGAATGCAGCGTGCTATAATGAGAACGATTTAAGAGATGGGGGTGCAAATACAAATGAAAAGACGATGAATGGACACTATGCGCACTATGTTAGTGAAATTTGTGAATGCAGCCCTCGACTTCAATATGATCAGCAATTGGAGATAATTTAGAAATAATTTTTTAGATTATAAAAAGTATAAATCAAAGGATGATAGATCTGAGCAAGAGTGTGTAAATTTTACCATTAGAGTATTTATCTTTTGATATTTTAAATAATCCGTAATTACCTCCTATAGAGAACTTGCTTTTTTCAATTAATCTGATTATTTTGATGACGAGATAGGCGTTCGCAAATGCGAAGGCTTTTTTGCGTGGAATGGAGGTAGTACATGAGTGAAGAAAATTTAAAATTAACGTTTCCAGGTGGTCTGGTAACGAAGACTAAAATTGGAGAAACAACCTTAATTACCGATTATCCAGAGGAACGGGGGGGAAATGGTATTTCATTTAACCCTTGGAAAGTCTTTTTATCGGCTATTCTGACCTGTCAAGGAGTCAACTTGGCCAAATACTGTCAAGCTCATAACTTAGATTATTCAGATATAGAACTTGAGCTAGAAGCTAAGGTCGAAGATACACGTCGTGATGAATTTCCAGAATATGATTTGAAAGTGACCATTCCTGATAACTTACCTGAAGATTCGATTGCTGATATGGTTCAAAGCTTTATGGATTGTCCGGTTGTTAATCATTTGACTGAACTGAAGCCGATTATGAAAACCTATGTCAATGGAGAATTGATGGGAGAGAAGAGACGGTAAGATGGAGAAACTACATGGCTCATCTAGACAGAAACAGATGCTAGCAGAAATTGATAATAGAGGATATTTTAATAGGCAATCTAATCAGTTGAGTCAAGGCTTTGGCCCTGGAGAGTTACCGGTTGAACCAGGGAGATATCGTTTAGCGTGGGCTAAAATTTGTCAATGGTCTAATCGAGCTGCAATTGTCTTAGATCTGTTAGGTCTTACAGATTGTATAAGTAAGACATTAGTAGAAAAACTAAAGGGACAAAAGGAACTAGGTTGGCAGTTTACTGGTAACCAAGAGGGGGTAGATCCTGTCTTAGGTATCCGCTATTTAAATGATGCATACTCAAAGGCCTCTACTGACTATACTTTACGTCCTACAGTCCCTGCTTTGATCGATTCGAATACAGGAAAAGTGGTCAATAATGATTTCCATCATTTGACCTTGTATTTTGAAAGAGATTTCAAGAAATATCAATCAGAATATGCACCTGATCTATACCCTAAAGCAGATAGAGAAATAATCGACCAGCTAAATGATTGGCTTTTTCATAATGTTAATAATGCCGTATACCGAGCCACATTTGCTCGCTCTAAACGAGCTTATTGGCAGGCGTATTATGGCTTCTATGCAGGAATGGATCGTTTGGAAGAACGTTTAAGTAAACAAAGGTTTTTATTGGGGGACTATGTTACGGATAGTGATGTTCGCCTATATACTACTTTAACTCGTTTAGATATACGTTATGCTTATCAGCTAGGTCCAACTAAGAAAAGATTGGTTGACTATCCAAATTTATGGAATTATGCGAGAGAACTTTATCAAATTCCTGCTTTTTCAACCAATACCTTCTTTGAGGAAATTATGTTACCTAGTGAAACGGAAGAAGCCGAACCTTATTTGTCTTTCAATAGCCGTTTCGCAAAGCAAATTGATTTTGATTCCATTTGGAGAGCGGGGCAATCGAGAGACTACTTAAGTTCAGATCCTGATAATGTATACAAAAAAGGGAGGCTGATTGATGGTTAACTATCAATTAACGTGGGACCCCTATGATCATCGAGCTTGTTATTTGGCTTGCTTAAGTCACTTATTAAGCGGTAGTAATGAGTCAAATTATGCAAAAAAAAGGTTATGCAGAAGCAGTTAGTCTAAAGATAGATGACAATACGATTTTCAAAGACGTAGAAAGTATTGAAAACTGGATTATTGACAAACTTTTAGAGCAAGGTTTGGATTTACTTAATCCTCTAGACTACCAAGAGGAGTTACAGCTTGTAGATAAACTTACAGGATCATGTCTAAAGACTCTGTTAATAACCAATGATTTGCCAGTATATATTGAGTCTTATGATTATTTTTATGAGTCCTTGACCTATTTGAATCATATCTTAGAGAATCGTCGTTATCTTTGTGGAGACAGAGTATCTCAGATGGATTTTAAATTAGTCATAACATTAGCTTATTACGAGCTAGCTTATTCAAGATACTTACAGCCAAGTAAAGCTCGTCTGGTAGACTATCATAATTTGTGGGACTACTGCCGGGATCTTTATCAGTTTGAGGCCCTATTTGATTGTCTTCATTTCAAGGACTTTGCAGCATCCTATCCTATTGATAAACAAGACAAGGATTATTGGATTAGTTCTTACTATGACATTGTCGTACGTGAAACAGACTGGCGGACTATTTGGGAAAGACCAGCTAAGCGAGAATATTTAAGTCTCAATGCATATAAGAAGTTTAGATTAAGGAATTAAAATATGGAAATTTATCGAATAACAGATCAAGAATGGTTGAAGGCAGGAGTTTACTATGTTCGATTTGCTACTGATCTAGTTGCTTTTAAAGATGAAATTTCTCTGAAAGGAGAATTTGCTGAAGATAAACCGGAGCATAGCTATGTGCTTCTAATGGAGAATGATCTTCCTATTTCAACTTGTCGGATCAATTGGATAAACGACTATCAGGGCAAAATAGAAAGGGTGGCTACACTCCCAGACTATTGGCATCAGGGTTATGGTCATAGAGTGATTGAAGAAGCAGAGAGTTGGATTAAGGATACAGGTCGTCAGCAAGTCGTCATCAATGCTCGGCGTGCTGTTCTAGATTTTTATACGAGTCTAGGTTATGTTCCAAACTTTAATAAGGTCATCGGTAGTGGAACTTTTGAATGTGTTTATACTGAGAAAAATTTAAGAGATAATAGTTAAGCAAGAGTGAAAAGAGTGAAATTATGGCAATAGTAACAAATGACATTACAGATTTAGTAGGCAATACGCCCCTTTTCAAATTGAATAATATTGTACCTGAGAATGTAGCTGACATATATTTGAAGTTAGAATCCTTCAATGTAGGCGGAAGTATTAAGACGAGAACAGCCTTGAATCTTATTTTGGATGCTGAAGAAAAAGGGAGAATAAAAAAAGGCGATACGATAGTAGAAGCAACTACGGGAAATACTGGAGTTGGACTTGCTTTGATTGGTGTTGCTAAGGGCTATAAAGTTCTCATTATTATGCCTGATAATGTTGATGCTGCTAGGGTAGAAATTTTAAGGGCCTATGGTGCCGATATTGAATTTGTTGACCATTCAGGTGGCGTTAACGGCTTGATAGAAGTGGGAGAAAGCTACGATAAGAAAGATGGGTATGCTTTTATGCGCCAGTTCTCTAATCCAGCAAATCCGGAAACTCATATAAAATCAACTGGTCCTGAAATCTATGAGGCACTTGGTCAAGCACCAGATGCTTTTGTTGCTGGAGTGGGAACAGGAGGGACTTTGACAGGAACAGCAAGTTACTTAAAGAGTAAGAGTTCTGACATGTTAGTATACGCGGTAGAACCTGCTGAATCAGCTGTTCTGCACGGTGAAGAAAAAGGGTCTCATAAAATTCAAGGTATTGGAGCAGGGATTATTCCAGACACTTTAGACACAAAAATTTACGATGAAGTTTTAGATATTCCATCTGAAGAGGCAATAGAAATGACCCGGCGCTTAGGTAAAGAAGAAAGCATTTTTGCTGGAATTTCTAGTGGTGCAAACACCATTGGAGCTATTGAAGTAGCGAAAAAGTTAGGTAAAGGTAAGATTGTGGTTGCTATTGCTCCAGATACAGGTGAACGTTATATGGATTCAGGGATATTTATGGATAAGGGAAGTTATACCCCAGTGAAAGATTAATTAAGAACTTAGAAGAAGAAAGGAAGATAAAATAATGGATAAAATTAGATTAGGTGCAGTAATGTCTTCGCCTTCTGTTCCAGAAATTTGGTGGGAGTTTGGGAAATATCTTAAGGACCATGGTTTAGAATTAGAAATGGTTTACCATGATTTCTATAAACCTCAAATTAATAGTTTTTTAAGAGGAGAAATTGATGTTACATGGAATGGTCCATTAGGGTTTGTTGCAACTAATCATTTTGCAAAAGGCAAGCAACTAAATGGTCCAATGAGAGATACTGATTTAGATACCAAGAGCCTTATATTAGTTAGAGAAGATAGCGATATTCAGAGTCTTGAAGATCTAAAGGGTAAAGTCATAGGATTTGGGTCTTCTGATTCTGCTGAAGGCAGAATTGCTCCAATTAGTTATCTTAGAAATAACGGCTTAGATATTGGAAAAGATTATACTGAAAAATCATTTTCTGCAGATCCTAATCAATTGTTTGGTACTTTTGCTCAAGGAGAAAGAAAAGCTCTTAAAGCATTACAAGATGGAGAGGTAGATGCTTCTGCTTGCTGGATTGGTATGTATAATGGTTGGATTAATAATCCAGAAGTCGATACAGAGGGAATTCGGGTTTTAACTGAAACATCGACTTTTGATCATTGTATATTCTGTGGACGACCTGATATTGATCCTGATCTTTATAAGAAGTTTGTAGATCTTATGATTAATATGGATAAATCAGATCCAAGAGTACAAAAAGGTATGGAAATGGAGCACCTAAATAAATGGATAGAAGGCCGAACTAGTAATTTTAAATTACTTCAAGATGGTTGTGAATATTTAAATATCTTCGATAATGATTTTAAAGATATTAATTTCTAACATTAATTAAGGGATGAGGAAAAAATTTGAAAGAATATCCGGTTCTAAGCGCAAAAAATATATCGCATACTTATGAATCTAAAGATGGGCAAAGAATAAAAGCTATCGAAAAAATTGATTTAAATGTTATGGAAGGAGAATTTGTTGCTTTAATTGGAACGAGTGGCGGAGGGAAATCCACCTTGCTGAAAATTATTTCTGGATTGATGGAGCCAACCACTGGAGAAGTAGAGATTAATGGTGGGCCAGTCGATTTTCAAAAAAATCGAATTGGATATATTTCTCAAAGTGATACATTATTACCTTGGCGTAATATATTAGATAATGTTTCTATAGGATTAGAAATGCAAGGTTTTAATAAGGCGGAACGCTATGAACGTAGTAAGGAATTTATCGATAAATTTGGCCTAAGTGGTTTTGAATATAAATATCCTAAAGAATTATCTGGAGGTATGAGTAAACGCGCTTTAATCATTAGAGCTCTAGTGATGAAACCTAGTATTATTATTATGGACGAACCTTTTGGCCCGTTAGATGTATTTACTAGGGAAGTTTTACAGCAAGAGGTTTTAAAAATATGGAAAGAGGAGAAAACAACTTTTCTTTATGTCACTCATGATATTATGGAGGCTATCTATTTAGCTTCTAGAATTGTTGTCTTAACCCATCGGCCTGCTAGGATTAAGGCAGAATTTGATGTGGATTTCTCATTAGAAGGTAGTATTGAGGATATTCAATATCACCCAGAAGTAATTGAAATTCAGAAGGAAATTTGGAATGTCATGCGTGAAGAGGTTGCACGATCGCGTCAGGATATAGGAGGATAGTATGAGTAAAAAAACATTAAAAGCTCCAAGCTTGTATTCTTTAATATTCCTTGTTGTCCTGATTGTACTTTGGCAAATAAGTGCAAACTTCGGTTGGATAAACACTTTTTATTTTAGTGCCCCAAATTTGATAGTGCGAGATTTAGTAGAAATGATCACTTCGGGTTTGGCTTGGGAGCATACAGTATTTACTTTTGGAATCTCTATAATCGGCATTATTATTGGGGGACTTACGGGCATGATTGTCGCATATTGCTTATCCCGCTTTGATTTCATGGAAGCCGTTTTGAGTCCAATAATTGTTATGATTAACGGTATACCAAAATTGGCTTTGGGCCCCTTATTTGTTGTTTGGTTTGGTATAGGAACTTATGCAAAAATTGTGATGTCTACTATTATGGTTTTCTTTCTCTTCTTTTTTAATGCCTATGCAGGTTTTAAAAATGTTAACCAAGATTTGATCGGTTCACTGAAGATGATGGGGGCAACCCGCAGTCAAATTGTAACTAAAGTTATTTTACCTTCGACTCTCCCTTGGTTAGTTCCATCTGTTCGTACAGGCATGGGGGCTGCTCTTCAAGGGACAATTGTTGGTGAATATTTAGGTGCTACTAAAGGATTAGGTTGGATGATCCAGAACGCAGGTGGCGTCTTTAATATTACGAGAGTAATGTCCTGTTTATTCTTACTGATGGTTATCATGTATGTTATCGATTGGCTACTAGTGTCATTAGAAAAGAAGATTTTAGTATGGAGGTAGGAATTTGTTATGAAAAAGAAAAGTATATTTGGAGTAATTAGTTTATTATTACTGGCGTTAGTTGTGGGAGGATGTAATGAAGCTGCCACGAATAGCGGAGATAATCAGGCTTCAAAGACAGAAAAAGTAAGTCAAGCTAATGAAAACAAGGAACTAGAAAAAGTGACAATCACTGAGCCAGCACATGTAGTGCTTTGGGCACCAGTGTATTTAGCGAAAAACTTAGGTTACTTTGAAGAACAAGGTTTAGATGCTGAAATTACGACTGTTCAAGGGGATACACCTACAGCACCCGTATTGTCAGGTCAAGCGGAATTTGGCTTATTTGGGCCAGAAATGATTACAGGCTTTAATGAACAGGGTCAAGGAACTAAATTAATAGTAACGACAACTAAAAAATTCCCATATGCGTTAGTGTCTGGGAAGGATTTTCCAACTGTTGAATCATTAAAGGGGACCACTATTAATGCACAGGATAGCGGGAGTTCTCCAAGACAATTTGCCCGTGCGAGCCTGAAAAAGGCCGGTCTAAATCCAGACTCAGATGTAACTTATGCTAATGTTGCTAATCCTGCTGTTTTAGCTGCTCTAGATAGCGGCGAATTGTCAGCTTCAGTTGCTTCGCCAGAAATTAGAAAACAAGTACTTGATGCAGGAAATAATCTTCTCGTAGACATGTACGATCCTAAGGTACATAAAGATATTTTAGGGTCAGAAGATTATGAAATGTACATTACTTTTGTGAAGGATGAGCTAATCGAAAAGAATCCAGAACTTGTTCAAAAGTATGTAAATGCTGTATATAAAGCTATTTTATGGATGAATGAAAATAGTGTTGACGAAGTAGTGAAGAATTTAGAAGCCGATTTTCCTGAAATGAAGAATTTAAAAGAAGTCGTTACAGAAATGAAAGAGCAAGAGTTATTATCTAAAGACGGTGGCTTCACTGATGAAGGTTTTGAAGCAATCAAACGCATGTCAAAAGAAGCAGGCGTTTTGAAGAATGATATCGAAAAAGAAAAAGTTATAGATGAAAGCTTTATTAAGGAAGCCCAAGAAAACGTAGAATTAAACTAAGAAAAGGAGTTACTATGTTAGATATTACCAATATTTATCAAGAAACCAGAAAGTTTGCTAAAGAATTTATTGATCCAATCTCTTCGAATTTGGATAAGGAATGTCGGTTTGCTGAAGAAGTTTTTGAAGAGTTGGGGAAAAAAGGTTATTTCAAATTAATTATTCCTAAAGAAATGGGAGGTTTAGGGGGAGGCATCCGAGAAGATGTTGAAGTTGTTCGAGCAATAGCTGAAAGCAATCCTTCCGTTGGTTTGTGCTATATGATGCATAATGTGGCGTTAAGCTATTTATTAAAATATGGCAATGATACGATTAAAGAAAAAATTGTTAAGGACATCGTTGAAAATAATGTTTTCTGTGCTCTTAGTGGGACTGAAGCGAGTTCAGGTGTTCATATGCAAAATTCAAGCTTTACTGTTGATATTGAAGGAAATACAGCAACGATTAATGGTTCGAAGCATATGGTTACAAGTGGGGGCTTTGCTACTTGGTATATGACGATTGCACCAGAAAAAACGGGATCAGACCATATCATTAACTGGTTTGTTTCTAAAGATACAGAAGGTGTAAGCTTTGAAGAAAATGGCTGGAATGGAGTAGGAATGCGAGCCAATGCCTCAGTACCGATGCATTACAAAGATGTTAAGGTAGATGTCAGTCATGCAGTGGACGCCGCTAAAGTAGAAACTAAGCCTTTAAAAGTTGATACGCTTTATTTCCTATTAGGATTAACAGGAGTTTATTCTGGTTTATGCACGAGTCTATTTGAAGCTGCGAAAGAACATGCAATTAGTCGGACCTATCCGGATGGTAGGACTTTAGCTGATGTAGATATTGTTAGCGATCATCTTGCAAAAATTTACTGTTATTCAGCTTCAGCGGTTAGTCTTGCTCATGAAGCTGTGCAAGCGTATGAAAATGACAGCGAAGATGCCTTCCAAAAGATTATTTCTTCGAGAATTGTAGCCTCTGAAAATGCTATCGATTCATCAAAATATGCTATGCGTGTAGGTGGGGGTAAAGCGTATAATCGTGTAGGACAAATTGAACGTATGATGCGTGATTCTTATGCTGGACAGGTCATGGCACCAAGTGTTGATGTTCTTAAACAAATGTTAGCGGGAACTTTTAAGTAATTCATCAATAGGAAATTGAGCAGAAAAAAAGTTGCTAAAGTGTTTTATAGCTTTAGCAACTTTTTATTTTCACACCTTAATCACAAAACTAAATGAATTGATGTCCCCCCGATAAGTCGATTTGGAGTACTCAATGGCTGTGTTATCCGCAATACGAGCGACTGATTTGAAGTAGTAGAGGGGATCACCCTTGGCGATATTTAGGAGGGCAGCTTCAGTTTCATCTGCTTTTCTTATTTCGAGGTGGCGTTTAATTTGGGTGATTTCTTTGTCCATGGTTTTCAGGGTGTGATAGAAACTTTGACTTGTGAAATTAACTGTTTCGAGGGCTTCATTCCCCTCGTAAGGAATATAAGTTGTGACCAAGACAATTGGCGTCCCATTACTAAAGCGGAGACGGATGAGCTTGATGACAGGCGCTTCTTTTTTGATTTCGAGCGCGTCAGCTACTTCCTCATCTGCTGGAATGACAACTTGGCTAATGACCTGGGTTGAGGGATCGAGCCCTTTTCTTTTCATTTCATCATTATAAGACTCGATAATATGAGTAAAGCTTTGGTCGATTTTGCTGCTGATTACCTTGGTGCCAGCTTTCTTCTTGCGGTGGAGATAGCCTTCATCAACAAGTGTTTGGATGGCGGTACGAATGGTTGTCCGACTCACTTCATATTCCTTAACGAGGTCCAGTTCTTTGGGGATAAGGGAATTTTCTGGATAGGTCCCATTTTCGATTTTTTTACGCAGGTCATCAGCGACTTGTTCATGTAATTTACTCATAGAATCTCCTTCTTATTTAAATAAAAATCGATGAGGCAGAGCTCATCGATTTATTATTCCGCTAAATGATAATTTTGTCAATCTTTTGACTTTCCATACGTTCTTTCAGCTCGTTAATGATCGCAATGCCTGAACTACAACCGATGCGCTCCGCCCCTGCTTCAATCATGGCAAGGAAGCTATCAGCATCCCGAATGCCGCCTGCTGCTTTGACTTTAACGGCGTCGCCAACGGTTTCTTTCATTAGCTTCACATCTTCTACTTTTGCTCCGCTAGAACCGAAACCAGTGGATGTTTTGACGAAATCAGGCTTCACTTCTTTAGCGATTTCAGCCAGCTTTTTAATTTCTCCCTTACTTAGGTAGCAGTTTTCAAAAATAACTTTAGATACAACCCCAGCATCGCGACAAATTTTGACAATTTTTTCCATCTCTTCCTGGATATAGGTATAGTTTTTGTCTTTTAATTCTGTGATGTTGATCACATAATCGATTTCAGTTGCGCCATGAGTTATGGCATCCTGGGTTTCAAAACATTTAGCTGCAATGGTTGTTTGGCCTAAGGGGAAGGCGATTGCGGCACCGACATTGATATCAGTTCCAGATAGGACCTTAGCGCAGAGTTTACTTTGTGTTTGATTGATGGCTACCATCTTGAAATGGTAGTCCTTAGCTTCTTCGCAGAGTTTTGTGATATCCTCTGAAGTCGCATCAGCTTTAAGATTGGTATGGTCAATGAGTCGAGCAAGTTGGTCAAGGGTATATTCAGCCATAATTTATCCTCCTAAATATGTAATTACATAATAATATTATGATTTATTATAAAAAAAGTCAACAAGAAATATAAAAGCGCATTCATTACTTGTATTTTGTTGTAAAAGTTTGTAAAAACATTAACAAAGTATTAAAATATAATTGACATTCATAATATTATGTAATAACATATAGTAAAACAAGGATATGAAAGGGGTTACTTTATTATGAAATTACTACTTGCGACCCACGGGAACTTTGCAGAGGGGATTTTGCAGAGTTATGAAATGATTGCGGGTGACAGTGCCGATATTTCAACTGTCATCTTAAATGAATTAGGCATCGAAGACTTTCGAAGCCGCCTTCACCAGACTTTAGACCAACTCCTGGCGACAGATGAAGTTTTGGTCTTAGTTGACTTACCAGGTGGGACACCTTATAACGAAAGCTTAGCCTATCAGTTAGAACGCCCACAAGGCTTGGGTGTTGTTTCAGGACTTAATTTACCGATGTTGATTGAGGTCGGAATGGGCCTTTCAAGTTCAACCCTAGACGACTTAAAGGCAACGGCTTTAGAATTCGGGAAAAATGGCATTCAATCAACGGATGATATCTTAGGCGACTTATAATCTTTATCCAAGGGAGGAGACCATTATGACAATTTCACTTATACGTGTTGATGACCGGGTCATCCATGGGCAAACCACAACGCGCTGGACTAAAGCGCGCCCATGCTATGGTATTTTGGTAGTTAGTGATAAGATTCATGCCGATAAATTACGCCGGCGTGTGCTTAAAGCAGCGGCTGGCAAGTATAAACTGGGTATCTATACCGAAAAACAAAGCTCAGATCGAATTCAAAAAGCGATTGATTCCGATAAGAATTACTTCCTTATTAGTGATTCACCGCAAAACTTTGCTAGCTTATTGAAAGCTGGGATTAAATTTGGGGATGCTCTCAATGTGGGACCGATGAATACCCGACCTGGAACTAAGGTCCTGGGACGAACCGTGGCTATTGATGAAGAAGACTATGCTGCTTTTGAGTATATTGAATCCCAAGGGGTTAAGGTCTACTTCCAGCTCCTTCCAGATGATGAGAAGAAGCCATGGGCTGCGATGAAGAAGAAATTTGATAGCCTATAGGAGGAGAAATCATGGATACAAGTTTATTTCTGCCCGCGCTTTTAACCGCTATCTTTTGTTATTTAGGCGCGATTGAGTCTTCCCTTCTTCTAGGGATGACAGGTGGTTTTTATATTGTGGGACGCCCACTAGTTGCAGGTTTATTAGTCGGTCTAGCTTTCGGTGATGTCCAGGCCGGGGTCTTGTGTGGTCTGGCTGTCCAAGGGGTCTTTATCGCTAACCTCTCAACGGGTGGTGCAACGAACTCTGAGATTACTTATGCCTCTTATGGGGGGATTGGTTTAGCACTAGCTACAACCAAAGATCCCGCTATTGCGGTGACCTTGTCTGTGCTAATTGGTCAAACCTTCGGACTTATTTTCTACAATACACGGATGGCTCTCTATTCGTTCTGGAATAACCGCGCCCAAAAAGCTGCGGAAGACTTAGATGATCGAGGCATTGTCCTGAACCACTTCATCCTGCCTCAAATTACAACTTTTCTAATCCGGGCTGTTCCAATCTTCTTAGCCATTTACTTCGGTCGTGACCTAGTGGACGCTCTTTTAAAGAGCGTACCTGAAATTGTCACTCATATTATTTCTGTTCTAGGTGGCGTACTCCCAGCATTGGGGATTGCCATGCTGATGGCCATTGTTATTAAAGAAAAATTACATCTGATCTTCTTTTTTGCTGGCTTTGTCCTTTTAGCTTTCGCAGACTTAAGTATGATTGCGCTCGTCTTTATTGCAGCTTTAGTGGCCTATCTGGTTTACTTGTCTTCACAAAATACAGCTCAATCAGCAAAGGCTGCAGCCTCTTCAGGAACTTCAGTAACAGTGAATGACAAATCGAGTTCAGCATCGTCTAGCCAGCCAGTAGTTGATGACGAGGACGACTGGTTTGAAGATGAAGATCTCTTTTAGAAAGGAGCGCGTAAGATGTCAGCAGAAGTACAACAAAAATTAACGAAGAAAGAATTACGACAAATTTGGAGACGTTGGGCCTTTACCCATCTGTCCTCTATGTCTTATGAGAAGATTCAGGGGCATTCCTGGGCCTTCGCTTATCTTCCATTTGCAAATAAATATTATGCTAAAGATCCAGATAGTAAACGCCGGCTCCTTGTTCGCCATTCCATGTTCTATAACACAGAACCTCAAACGGGACAACTGATTAATGGGATCGTAACTTCCTTGGAAGAACAAATTGCCCTAGGTGAAGATGTTGATGAACAAATGCCTGTTAATATCAAAACCTCCTTGATGGGCCCTATAGCGGGGATTGGAGATTCTATTATTCAAGGGATTATTGTTCCCCTCTTGCTCTCAATCGGTATGGGCCTAGCAGCTAATGGGAGTGCGGTCGGTCCAATTTTCTATATTATCGCCTACGGAATCATCGGGACGGCGATCTCTTACTTTAGCTACATGTATGGTTACCGTTTAGGGGTTAACGCTATTGATGCGATCATTGGCGAGAATGCTTCACGGATCACAGAAGCCTTTAATGTTTTAGGGATTATGGTTATTGGGGCCCTGTCTGCCTCAACCATCCATTTGACCACTCAATTAAATATCCCGATGGGTGAAGAGGTTCAACCGCTTCAAGACGTGCTGGATGGAATTTTCCCAGGGATACTCCCTCTAGCGATGGTACTCTTTGCTTGGTGGCTGATTTCAGCTAAACAGATGACAGCAACTAAAGTAATTCTTATCCTTACAGCGGTTATTACAGTAGGTTGCTTGCTTGGGATCTTCTAGGGCCTATTAAGAAAAAATGCTGCCGATAAGAATATTTCGGCAGCGTTTTTAATAGGGTAATAGAAATGTTTTGGATTAGAGAAGCTAGGATTAATTTTCTTATTCTATATAGATTGTAAAAAAGTGAAGGAGTATTTTATTATGATTAAGTTATGCCGTGTCGACCATCGTTTGCTGCATGGTCAAGTAGCAATGGCTTGGACTAGTTTTTTAGGAGCAAATTGCTATTTGATTGCTAATGATAAAGTTGCTGAGGATGAGGTATGGAAGAATACTTTACGTTTAGCGAAACCTAGCAATGCTAAATTGGTTATGAAAACAGTGGATGATGCGATTGAAGCCTTGAATAGTGGAGTAACAGATAAGTATCAGTTAATTGTTTTAGTTGAAAGTGTAAAAGACGCTAAAAAACTAGCAGATCAAGTACCGGATATTCAATCGATTAATCTTGGTGGCCAGAAATTTGAAGAAGGCCGGACTCAAATTGGGAAAGCTTTTTTTATTTCAGAGGAAGATGAAAGCGGTTTAATAGAGCTGGCAGAGCGAGGAGTTGAACTGGACTTACGACAAGTTCCTGGTGAAAGTAAACATGATATCGGAAAAGAATTATTAAATAAATAGGAGGCTAGGGTGATGGAAAATAATGTATTAATAGCTGTTCTTTTAGGTTTAACAGCTATGCTTGCGAATGGTGAATATTGGCTAGGGTCAAGCATGTTGAGTCGTCCATTAGTAACCTGTACGATTACAGGACTTATCATGGGAGATATGGTCACTGGTATTAAGATTGGGGCCATGTTAGAACTAGCTTTTGTTGGGTCCTTTTCAATTGGAGGTGCCATACCACCAGAGATTATTTCAGGAAGTATACTGGGAACGGCTTTTGCAATCGGAACGGGACAAGATACAGCTGTTGCTTTAACACTAGGTCTGCCAATAGCCTCTCTTGTATTGATCGCTAAGAATGTTGGTTTCTTATCTATCCTTCCCTACTTTGTTCATAAGGCAGATACTTATGCAGAAAATGCAGATGTGAAAGGGATCGGTCGTATGAACTTCCTAGGTGGTTTCTTTGCAGTTAACTTACCTATTGGTTTAATTGTTTGTATTTCTTATTTATTGGGAAGCCCTTTTATTCAAACATTAATTGATAATATCCCCCAATTTATTATTGATGGCTTAGGTATTGCAACGGGATTATTACCAGCATATGGATTTGCTTTACTTTTAAATATGATGGTTAATAAACGTAATGTTGTTTTCTTTATTTTAGGTTTTGCTTTAGCTGTTTATCTTAAAGTTCCCGTAACAGGTGTAGCTATTTTTGCTGCTATTTTAGCTTTGATTCTGACGGGCTACGCGAATTTGAAAGAAGAAAATACTTCTGAAGCAGTTGCTGCATCGTCCACTGTAGGTGTAGGAGAAGGAGAAATTGATTATGAAGATGAAGAATTCTAATACCTTAACAAAAAGAGATATGATGAAAGTCTTTTGGCGGTCCTTTACAATTGAATGGTCATGGAACTATGAACGCCAAATGAACTTAGGTTATACCTATTCTTTACTCCCTGTACTTCAAAAGATTTATCCTCAAAAAGATAAACTTTCTGAGTCGATGAAACGCCACATGGAGTTTTTTAATATAACACCGTGGATATCGACTTTTCCTATGGGGATAACCATAGCTATGGAGGAAACAAATGCAAGAGATGATCAGTTCGATCCTTCAACTATTAATAATATTAAGATTGCATTGATGGGCCCCCTTAGCGGTATTGGCGATTCTCTTTTCTGGGGAACACTTCGAGTCATTGCTACAGGTATTGGTACCTCATTAGCTATGAAAGGGAATGTCCTAGGCCCTATTCTTTTCTTGCTTATCTTCAATATTCCAGCTATTGCTGTAAGGTACTACGGACTTTTCTTGGGTTACAATATAGGTGCAGATTTTATCGGAAGTGTTCAAAAATCAGGCTTAATGGAGCGCTTAACTTATGGAGCTTCGGTTATTGGGCTTGCTGTTGTGGGCGCCATGACAGCAACTATGGTTACTGTTAATATGCCATTTACAATTGGTTCTGGGGATGATGCATTGACTATATCAGGACTAGCAGATAGTGTTGTACCTGGAATTCTTCCACTAGCATTTACAGGGTTTATTTATTATCTGGTTAAAAAAGGTGTTAAATCGTATTGGATTCTTTTGTTAATCGCTGCGATTGGTATCCTCGGTGCTTATACAGGTATCTTAGGTTTGGGGGAATAAAATGAAATCGATGCACCACTATGTTCATCAAGAAAAAGAAATTAATTTAAAATTACTTGATAATAAACATTTACTAGATCCAATACAAGATTTAAGTTTAAAGGCTTGTAAAGGAATTGTTATTTATGCTACAGGTTCCAGTGCCAATGCAGTTAATGCCGCTAAACCTTTCATGGCAAAAATCCTTAACTTACCTATTTTTGTGAGTGAACCCTCTTTAGCACTTAGCTATGATAATCAATGGCAAGATAATTATATATATATAGCGGTTTCGCAAGGCGGCCACAGTTCTTCTGTGATTAACCTAGTTGAACAACTTCAACACGAAAACCATCAAGTATGGACATTAACATCTGACCTAGAGAGTCCTCTAGCTAAAATTTCTAGTAATCTTTTACATTTAGATATGCCCATCGAAGAAATGCCTTATGTCACAGCAGGATATACGGCAACTATCCTATATTTGTATCTCTTTGCCTTAAAAGTAGCTTATAAAGAAAAGATAATTTCTAAAAAAACTTACAGCTCTTACCTAGACGAATTAACGAAAGTGGTTAAGCAAGCAGATTCTGTGATCGCTTTAAGTGAAACTTGGATCAAAGCAAATTTTAATGATTTTGAATTAGCTCGGCGTTTTGTCTTTATTGGTTATGGAGCAGCGTATGGTGTAGCCAAGGAGGCGGAGACAAAGTTTACAGAAACCCTGCATTTGCCTGCCCATGGACACGAACTAGAGGAATATATGCATGGACCTTATTTGGGCTTGAATCCAAACGATATCCTTGTTCTTATTGATCCATGTGGCCAGTTGAGCGATAGAATGAAGCAATTGAGGATATTTTTAGATAAGCATATGAAGCGAACTTACCAGATAAGCATTGGCCAAAGTGGTCAGGGCTGTAGAGATTTAGAATTTAAATTAAATTGCAGTGAGTATTTTGCTCCCCTCTTACTGACAATTCCAATTCATTTACTAGCTTACGAATTGTCTCAAGCTAAGGGGATTGACTTAACAGTTTCTTTTTATCCTGATTTTGATGAAATAACTAAATCTAAGATATAGGAGGATATCATGATAAAGTTTAATGAAGAGCAGAAATTAAAGGCAGTTGAAGGCGCACTAGCACTTCGTCCTCAAATTAACCAAATTATTGATGCGATTTGTGAACAAGGCTATCGAAATATTTGTTGGTTGGGTATCGGAGGAACTTACGCTTCAGCTTTACAGGCAGAAGTCCATATGAAAGAGCGGTCTGAGATTGAAACTTGGGCAGAGAATGCCTCTGTTTACTATACTACTGGTAATCGTCGAATTACTGATGAGACCTTAGTTATCATCTCCTCGGTATCTGGTACTACGGATGATATGGTTCGAAGTCTAAAAAAGTTAAAAGAGAATTGCCAGGCAAAAGTACTCGCTTTTATAGATAAGGGCGAAGATACGCCTATCGGGCATTTAGCAGATTATGTCATTATGTATCCTGAAAATGAACAATTGAAATTTTTTATGGTTGCCGATCGTTTAATGTATAATGCAGGAGAATTTAATAAATACGAAGACTTGTATAGTGCTCTTGATAAATATCTAGCTCAAGCTTTAGTTGAAGTGGCTAAGGAGAGCGACAGTTTTGCACTTGAGTTTGCTCAGAAGCATCATGAAGATCCTATTCATTATTTTGTAGGTGCAGGAAATCAATATGGAGCTACTTATTCGTATGCAATGTGTTACTGGGAAGAACAACATTGGCTAAGAACCAAATCGATTCACTCAGCTGAATTCTTCCATGGGATGTTTGAAATTGTTGATCGAGATACTAATGTCACCTTGTTTATTGGTGAGGATAGTCAGCGAGAACTTAGTCAACGTGTTGAGAAATTTTTACCGAAAGTTTGTGCACGTTATACAGTTATTGATACTGCTCAGTTTCCCTTAGAAGGGATTCCAAAAGAATTTAGAGGAGATATTTCCCACTTAGTTATGATGGAAGTATGCCATCGAATTGATGCACATATTGAAAAAATTAATTGTCACCCTACAGAGATTAGACGGTATTATCGTCAATTGGATTATTAATCTAATTACTTGTTTAACTTTCTCAAAACCTTCTAAAGTAAAAATCTTGATTGATAATTACTTTAGAAGTTTTTTTAATTTCTAGTATGGGTGACTAGTAACCCAAAAATCTGTGCTAATTATTTTTGAACAGTAGCAGAGTATTGAAGTTGATGGCTAGCCATGATCAAGTGAGCATCAAGGTGCAAGCCAGAGAGCCTATTCCTGAAAACTTGGAGTAAGTTGGAATAGAGACAAGTTCACTTGCATGTTTCCAACTGGAGAAAGCACTTCAATATCCTCTTTTCGACTCCAACTGAAGTGAATTATAAATCGTGAGCTTTAGCTAGAGTTGGTTCTTTGCACAACCAACACACAAATGCAGAAACGGAATGCAATATGCACTAAGATAATTTGATCAATTTTATTTATTATGAAAAATGGTTTTATTATTCATATTTGGTCGATATATGTGATTTCCAATTGACTTTCCCTATGAAAGGGGTTAAAGTTAGCTTAACTGGTAATGACAAGTGGATACAAGTAACCAGTGAATTTAATAATACGAAGGATGATTTTATGACAGCGTTACGGAAGAATTCTTCCGAAGCCTTATATGTTCAGCTGGTTGAAGCCTTGATCCAACTGATTGCTGACCAGTATGCTCCAGGTGATAAGATCCTCTCAGAACGAGAGATCTGCGAAACTTATGGGGTGAGTCGGACGACGGTGCGACAGGCTTTGACGGAATTGCTCAATATGGGCTATATCTACAAGCGGCACGGCCTAGGAACTTTTGTGGCAGACCGCCAGTCCCACCGCAAGAACTTGGCTGAGAGCTATAGCTTTACTGAGGGGATGAAGAAGATTGGGAAGGAGCCGTCGACTCAGATCTTAGACTTTGCCTTGGAGCCAGCTAACTATCTCTTGGGGCGCCAGCTTGGCTTATTACCAGATGAGAAAGTTTACCGGATCGACCGCTTACGCTTAGCGGATGGCGATCCGATGATGGTGGAGCGAAGCTATCTACCTGGTCGGGTATTCCCAGGTTTGACAGCCGATCTCCTTGAGAAGAAGCCCCTTTATGAGGTCTTTCGCCAGAATTATGGCCAGGAAATTTCCGTTGCCAATGAGGAGATCACCGCGGCCCTTATGACCAAGCTAGAAGCAGAAGTGCTTGGGACGAGCCCCCATAATCCCTGCCTCAAGATTGAGCGTCTCTCTTATAACTTGGCTGACGAAATTATTGAATTCACTATTTCAACCGCACGGGCTGACCAATTTTCCTATCATTTAAGCTTCCAAGGTCAATAAAGAGATATTTATTGAGATCGTCTATCTGTTCTAGAAATAAAATATTAAGCAATTCTTTAAAAAGACTTGACAAATCGCCCAAAAAAGAATACGCTTACATTAACTGGTAATGACATGTAATACCACTTGTCAGGATGTTCAAAAAAGAAAGGATGACTCCGATGCGACAAGCTATAAAAGCGGACCGGTTTTTCTTAGAAAATGAAATTTTAGGTCCTGGATACTTAATTCTTGAAGATGGCAAATTCCTTACTTATAGCTCAGAAGAGCTTGAAGAAGTAGAGGATGTCTTAGATTATTCTGGCTACTGGGTGGGGCCGGGACTGGTTGATACGCATATTCACGGCTTTAATGGCTCAGATGTGATGGATGCGACGCCAGAAGCCGTTGAAACCATCCGTCAAGGCTTGCCCGCAACCGGGGTCACCAGTTTCTTAGCGACAACGCTGACGGCTTCTGTTGAAGAAACCGATCGAGCTTGCGCTGTAGTGGCAGAAGTGGCAGAGGAAGACCAGGGGGCTAAGATCCAGGGCATCTTCCTGGAAGGGCCCTTCTTTGTGGAAGCCCACAAAGGAGCCCAGAATCCAGACTACTTCATTGCACCAAGCCCAGATGTGCTTGACCAATGGCAGAAATCAGCTAAGGATTTAATCCGCAAGGCGGCCTTGGCCCCTGAATATCCTGAAACGGCAGCCTTCATTGAACGGGCTAAGGCACTCGATGTCAAGGTAGCTATTGGCCATACCGATGCCAGTTATGACCAGGCCCGACGTGCAGTCGACCAGGGAGCTAGTTTATTCGTCCATACCTTTAATGGGATGAGTGGGCTCCACCACCGGGAACCTGGCGTTGTTGGTGCTGCCATGACCCTGCAGAATACCTATGCCGAAGTAATTGCAGACGGTCACCACGTCACCCCAGCAGCTATTAAGGCCCTGCTGAATGCCCGCAATGTCAATAACACCCTCTTAGTCACAGATTGCATGCGAGCAGGTGGCTTGGAAGATGGCAATTACACGCTGGGAGAGTACCCTGTAGAGGTGAAAGAAGGGGCTGCCCGCTTAAGTAATGGTAGTTTGGCTGGTTCGGTCCTCCAACTCAAGGATGCCGTTCGCAACTTGGTTGACTGGGAATTAACGACCGTTCACGAAGCCCTGAATATGGCGAGTGCAGTAGCTGCCCGCAGTGTCGGAATTGATGACCGCTGCGGGTCAATCAAGGCCGGGCGTGCCGCTGACTTCATCGTCATGACGCCCCAGCTTGAACTCCAAGCTACCTATATCAACGGACAAGTCGCTTATCAAAAATAATTTGAGGAGGCTATAGAATGTTATTAGAAAGTCAAGAAAAATTAGAAAGCTTAGGGGCTGTCAATACAGCGCCTGAAGTCAAACAACAACCAGAACTTTGGGAAGAAACCCTAGCAATCTACAAAGAAAACCGGGAAGCTCTAGCTGATTTCTTAGGCAAGATTGAAGCTAAACATGATCAAATTCGCATCATCTTCACCGGGGCAGGGACTTCCGCCTTTGTCGGCGAAACCGTTCTTCCTTATGTGAGCGAACAATTGGACGCCAAGAAATGGCGGGTAGAAGCCATTGCGACAACCAGTATTGTCAGCAATCCCTACCAATACCTTGAGAAGGAACTTCCAACACTTCTCGTTTCCTATGCGCGCAGCGGGAATAGCCCAGAGTCTGTAAAGACGGTTCAATTGGCTCAAGACGTAATCGATGACCTCTACCAATTAACCATCACCTGTGCCCCTGAAGGAAAACTCGCACAGAATGCCCAAGGCGACCCTAAGAACTTCTCCCTCTTAATGCCTGAACGCTCGAATGACAAGGGCTTCGCTATGACAGGGTCCTACTCCTGCATGGCTTTAGCTAGTCTCCTAGTTTTCGGCCAAGAAAGCTTAGAAGACAAGGAAGCTCATGTCGCCAAACTGGCCCAAATTGGACGTGAGGTGATTGACCGGGAAGAAGAGGTCGCTAAGTACTTAGAAGGCGACTTCGACCGCGTGGTTTACTTAGGCTCTGGCAGCTTAGCCGGTCTCGCCCATGAAGCCCACTTGAAAGTCCTGGAATTGACAGCAGGTCAAGTTGAAGCTAGCTTCGAATCTTCACTCGGTTTCAGACACGGGCCTAAATCCATTGTTAACGAAGACACCCTGGTCTTCCTCTTCTTATCCAACCATCCCTATACACGTCTATATGACCTCGACCTCTTGAAGGAAGTGGCAGCAGACCAGATTGCGGAAGCAGTGGTCGGCATTGGGGCTCCAGCAGAACCAGCCTATGAAGGGGATGCCTTCACTTACCAAAGTGGGGAAGACCTGCCAGATGCCTACCTGGCTTTAGCTGACGTCATCTTTGCCCAAATCGTCTCCCTCCATACTTCCGTTAAAGTTGGCAATAAACCAGATACCCCATCGCCTACAGGTACAGTGAACCGGGTTGTAAAAGGGGTAATCTTACACGACTACCAAGCTTAAGAGTGAACGACAGACGCGACCAAGACTGGAAAGGATTTGACCGATGACTTCATTCAACATCCAAGGCGAAGATTTTGTCCTCGATGGCCAGCCCTTTAAGATCTTGTCAGGGGCTATCCACTACTTCCGACTGCCGCGCGCAGATTGGGAGCACTCCCTCTATAATCTAAAAGCGTTGGGCTTCAACACTGTAGAGACTTATATTCCTTGGAACTGGCATGAGCCCCAAGAAGGTGAATTTGATTTTGAAGGGGACAAAGATGTCTGCGCCTTTATCGAGACGGCCGAAGCTTTAGGCCTCTATGTCATTATCCGTCCCTCGCCATATATTTGTGCCGAGTGGGAATTTGGCGGCTTGCCCGGCTGGTTGCCTAAGAAATGTCAACGGATGCGGAGCTCTGACCCCGATTACCTCCAGGCCGTGCAAAACTATTATGATGTCCTCCTCCCCAAGCTTAAGCCCTATCAAATCACTGAAGGGGGCCCCATTCTCATGGTTCAGATTGAGAATGAATACGGGTCCTATGGCGAGGATAAGGCTTATCTCAAGGCGATCTATCGGATGCTTCGAGCAGGCGGCATCGATGTCCCCCTCTTCACCTCAGATGGCGCTTGGCGGGCCACCCTAAGAGCAGGGACCTTAACTGACTTGGAAGAGGAAAACATCCTCATGACAGGTAACTTCGGCTCCCGGGCCAAGAAGAATTTCACGGCCCTACGCGCTTACCAAGAAGAAGTTGGTCAGGTCGGTCCTCTTATGTGTATGGAATTCTGGGACGGCTGGTTTAACCGCTGGGGAAGCGACATTGTTACTCGGGAAACTTCCGAGTTGGTCGATGCTGTTAGAGAAGCACTAGAAATCGGTAGTATTAACCTCTACATGTTCCACGGGGGAACTAACTTCGGCTTCATGAATGGCTGTTCTGCCCGAGGGACGCGGGACCTGCCCCAAATTAGTTCTTATGATTACGGGGCTCCCCTAGATGAACAGGGAAATCCGACTGACAAGTACTATGCCATCCAGGAACTTATCCATGAGATGTTCCCAGATCTGAGTCAAGCTAAACCTCGGATTAAGTCTTGCTTAGCTGAACAAGAGCTGAAGCTGGCTGATCGAGTTAATCTCTTTGAAGTCTTAGAGGACATCTCTGATAAGAAGTCGAGCCTCTACCCTCAATCCATGGACCAAGTTGGCCAGTACTATGGCTACATGGTCTACCGGACCCAGTTTGAGAAGGATACTGAGACAGAGCGCCTCCGCCTCATCGATGGCCGGGACCGGGCCCATGTCTATGTCAACCAAGATTTGGTGGCTACCCAATACCAAGAGGAAATTGGGGAGGATATTGAAGTTGATTTAAGTGAAGACCAGAACCAATTAGATATTCTCTTTGAGAACATGGGCCGGGTCAACTATGGGCACAAGCTACAAGCTGACACCCAGGAAAAAGGACTCCGTCAAGGGGCCATGGCCGACCTGCACTTTATGCTCAATTGGGACCATTACCTGATCGACTTTGACCGTGCAGACCAAATCGATTTCAGCAAGGACTGGTCAGAAGGACAAGCTGCTTTCTATCGCTTCGAGTTAGACTTAGACCAAGTGGAAGATACCTTCCTCGATTTGACCGGCTTTGGCAAGGGGATTGTCCTAGTCAACGGTCATAATCTCGGCCGCTACTGGGAGCGTGGCCCGATTCGTAGCCTCTACTGCCCAGGTGCTTTCTTACAAGCAGGCAAGAATGAGATCCTGGTCTTTGAAACAGAAGGTCGGTCAGCAGACCATATTTATTTAAGAGAAGAACATACATTTATTAATATTAAGGAGTGATCAGCCATGATTATTGCATGTCGTATTGATGGCCGCCTGGTACACGGGCAAGTGGCTAACTTGTGGACCCCTAAGTTATCGATCGAACGGATCATCGTTGTTGACGACGTGGTTTCGGAGAATAAGATCGACAAAGCCGGTTTGCGCCTCGCAACCCCTAATGGTGTCCGCCTCAGTGTCCTGCCCGTGGCCCGAGCAGCCAAACAAATTAATGAAGACCGTTACAAGTCGCAACGCGTTCTGATTGTCGCTAAGACGCCAGCGATCTTCCTCGAATTGATTGAAGCAGGCGTTCCAATCGAAGAGATCAATGTGGGCAATATGTCCCAAACAGATGAAACCACTTCGATTAGTAATTCCATTAATGTGGTTCAAAAAGATGTGGATGATTTCCATAAGATCGCAGACCATGGGGTGAAATTAATCGCCCAAATGGCACCGAGCGATCCCGCTAAGGAATTCATGCCCCTACTTGAATCTAAGTTTAAGTCATAATGAATTAAAAATTTTAAGGAGGGATTATAATGGCTATTCAATGGTGGCAAATTTTATTACTCACGTTGTATTCTGGCTATCAAATTTGGGACGAGCTCCATTTGGTGACCTCAGCCGGGTCAGCCGTTTTCGCAGGTTTATTCACTGGCCTTGTAATGGGTGATGTGAAGACGGGTCTAATCATCGGTGGGGCCATGCAGTTAACCATTCTCGGTGTAGGGACCTTCGGGGGAGCTTCACGTATCGATGCCAACTCCGGGACTGTTCTAGCGACAGCTTTCTCTGTAGCAATCGGCATGGAACCCGAACAAGCAGTGGCAGCTTTGGCAGTGCCTGTAGCAGCTCTTATGATTCAAACGGACGTCTTGGCACGCTTTGCCAATACCTACTTTGCACACCGGATCGACTCTGCAATCGAGAAACATGACTACAAGGGAATTGAACGCAACTATCTCATGGGGATCCTACCTTGGGCCTTATCCCGGATGATTCCAATCTTCCTCGCGCTGGCCTTCGGTGGTGGCGTAGTTCAAACCGCAGTGGACTATCTGAACACTAACCTCGCTTGGTTAGCAGATGGCTTAACCCTAGCTGGACGTGTTCTACCTGCAGTAGGTTTCGCAATTCTCTTGCGTTACCTCCCTGTTAAGAAGAACATTGCTTACTTAGCGCTTGGCTTTGTGATTACAGCTTTATTATCAACTGTCTTCTCAAATATTACTGCGATCAGTGGCGAATTAGGCAAACTCGCTGAAGAATTGAGCGGGACATTCGTTCCACTGCCAATGTTAGGGGTATCCCTGATTGGTTTTGCCCTAGCCTTTATCCACTACAAGAATACTGTCGAACGCCAAGCCTTAGAGGATAAGTTAGCTAAGGCGCCTGCTGCGGGAGCGGTTAATGAAGGTTCAGCAGACTCAGCAGTTGAAGGCAATCCAGTAGAGGAAGGAGAGATTCTCGATGACGAACTCTAAGGAACAAGTTCAAGTAAAAACTTCTGAGAAGAAAACAGGCTACAAACTCACTGAACAAGATTTTAAACAAATTAACTTAAGAAGTCTATTCGCTTTCCAAGCGGGCTGGAACTATGAACGGATGCAGGGCTCAGGTTATCTCTACACCATCCTGCCCCAATTGCGCAAGATCTATGGTGATAAGACGGATGAATTGAAGGAAGCCATGAAGACCCATGCCCAATTCTTCAACACCTCAAACTTCTTCAATACGATTGTTACAGGGATTGACCTTGCCATCGAAGAAGAGGAGGGAGCAGAGAGCCTGGATACCGTAGCAGGTTTGAAAGCTGGTTTAATGGGCCCCTTCGCTGCGATTGGGGACTCACTCTTTGCAGCCTTAGTACCAACGATTTTTGGGGCTATTGCTGCTAACCTCGCCTCTCAAGGAAATCCATTCGGTGTTCTCTTATGGGTCGCTGCTGGCCTAGTGATCTGTGTCTTCCGCTGGAGACAATTAAAGTATGCCTACCGGGAAGGATCTTCCTTAGTTAATGAAATGCAAGGACAGCTAAGTGCTCTAACAGAAGCAGCCTCTCTCATGGGGGTCTTCATGGTGGGGGGGTTAATTGCTACCATGGTCAATGTAGAAATTGCCTTCGCCCCAGAAGTTGCAGGTGTAACAGTTAACTTCCAAAATATTCTCGACCAAATCTTACCGAAAATGGTACCAGCATTGATTGTGGGATTCGTCTACTGGTTACTGGGTAAGAAGAACATTACTTCAACTAAGGCTATCTTTATCGTATTGATCTTATCGATTGCCTTATCAGCTTTAGGTGTACTCGGATAGTTTAAGCAAATAAAGGAGAATTTAAAATGAAAGCATTAGTTTTAATCAGTCATGGGAGCTTCAGTCAAGGCATCAAAGAAAGTGCCGAAATGATTATGGGACCACAAGAAAATATCTATTCGCTCAGTCTACTACCTGAAGAAGGAGCGGAAGACTTTGAGAAGAAATTTACTGACCTCATCGATCAGTTGGATGATTTCGTTGTCTTCGCCGACTTAGCCGGGGGGACACCTAACAATGTTGCCGCCCGCCAATTACTGGAAGGCAAAGACTTTCAACTTTATGCGGGCATGAACCTACCCATGGTGATTGCTTTCGTCAACGGTCAACTCCTTGATACAGATATGAACTATCTCGAAGAAGCTAAGACCAATACAGTCAACGTGAACGAACAACTCGGACTTTAAAGGGTGAGAGCAAAGGCGTCCAGAAAGGGATGACTGGAGGAAAAGTGGATAAGAGCGGCTTTAGCCGATCGCTCCACTTTTCTGAAGTCACTTCCTTTCTGCCTTTGCGAACCCGACTAAAGGCCATGAGCAAAGGCAGGTAACACATCATTCCTAACGAAAACAATCTAGCAAAGCACTGTTTAAGCTTGCTAGATTGTTTTTTATTGTAGAGAGTTGAATAGATCTTTTAATGAGCTACTTTCGAATGAGGGCTCTGTTTGAAAGTTCAGGGCGGGCGACTTTTGACTAGGGCTCCCATTTGAAAGTTCGTTACTTTCTACTTCCAATTAGAACCCAGATTCGAACGTTCACAAGCAGCAAGTTCACAAGCGGAATGGTGACCCTCACCAACATACTTTACTATTACCAACAAAAAACTAGCAGTTCGGCCGATAAGGTCGAGCTGCTAGTTTATTAATCATTATAAAGTTTAACGTTCCACTTCGCCACTCTCGATCTTCGTGCTAGCTTCAAGAGGTCGGATGAGAGGTTCGTTGTGGTCAATGAAGACCTTAGTGATGTCTTCAAGCTTGTAGTAAGTATAGAAATCACGCTTGTCGATCTTAGAGCTATCGATAATTAAGTAGCGTTCGGTCGAATTATTCAAAGCGATCTTCTGGGCATTGCCTTCCTCGAAGGTGGCGGTCATAATATCGGAATTATTCAAGCCATTGCAGGAGACAAAGGCCTTATGGAAGTTGATACTAGCCAGGGCGGCATTAGTGATAGAGCCGTGGAAGGATTCAGTGATCTTCCGCATTTCGCCGCCCACTAGGTAGAGTTTCATCTGTTTTGATTTCTCGTTGAGGGTCTTAAAGACAGGGAGGCAATTGGTCACCACGCGCAGGTCCATGTCGTCCATCATGCTAGCAAAGATTTCCATGGTTGTCCCTGGTCCCAAGAAGATGGTTTCACCTGGCTTGAGATAGGGGAGGGCGGCACGCGCAGCCGCTTTTTTGAGATCAATGTTGATGATTTTTTTGTCGCGATGGGAGAGTTCCTTATTGGGATAATCATTCAGGCTGACTGCTCCCCCGTGGACCCGGCGCAGTTGGCCGCGCTTCTCTAATTCATCGAGGTCACGCCGGATGGTCATGTCAGAGACATGGAGTTGGTCGATGATATCAGTTACCTTGATATGCCCGTAGTGGTTGACCTCCTCCACGATATAATTTAAACGATCCTCTTTTAACATCTTGCTAGCTCCTTTCCCTAAAGAATTTTAGGTGTTCGGATAGTTTTTAATTTCAATTTGGTCATAGATAGTTTGGAAGTTGTCAGGGTTTACATGCCCTGTCTTCTTCTCCATAGTATTTAAAATTCCAGCCGTCATCCCATATTTGATGACCTCTTCTGGCGACTTGTGCTGGCTGATGGCAATGGCTAGGCCAGCGATCGTGGAGTCGCCAGAGCCAACGGGGTTAACGACTTCAATACTTGGAATATTCGCCTTGTAGAACTTGTCTTGGTGCTTGACGAAGGCGCCCTCACCACCTAAGGATACCACAATCCATTCAATGCCTTGGAAACGAGGATTCAAGAGCGCTTGGTGGAGGCTGTCGAGGTCGCTAGGGTCGAGGGTCTCACCAATGAGGTCCCCCAGTTCATGGTGGTTGGGCTTAATCAAGAGGGGCTTGTCGGAACTTGCGATGGCGTCAGCTAAGAATTGACCGGAGCTATCGAGTAAAGTAGCTACGCCGGCTTGGGCGGCGCGGCGGATGAGCTCGGTATAGAGGTCGGGGGAGAGACCCTTAGCCATGGAACCTGAGATGGTCATGGTGTCCACCTGGTCTAGTAGGCCTTGAAATTGGTCGAGGAAGGCTGCCTCTTCTTCTTTAGAGATAGTTGGGCCGCTTTCGAGGATTTCGGTCTGCTTGCCCTCGTGTAGGATAGCAATTGAGTCTCGGGTTTCACCTGCACAAGTTGAGAAAGCATTCTTGATGCCGTCACGGTCGAGCTGGTCCTTGATGAAGGCGCCGTGGTGGCCACCGAGAATCCCAGTGGTTAAGACATCTTCACCGAGTTGGTGGATCACCCGGGCAACATTCAAGCCCTTACCACCAGCCGTTTTGCTGACGTCTTGACAGCGGGTCACCCCATCAATTTCAAGATGGTCAATAGGGTAAGAAATATCGATCGAAGGATTCATCGTCACAGTTAAAATCATGGGAGAGGCTCCTTTCTGAAGCGGGATTAGAATTTTTATTTTTAATTCTCCTATTTAATAAACAGAAAGTCATCTGTTCGGTTATGAGCAGGAGTGGAGCGTTGAAGTTGGTCCTTAGCCACGTATAAGCAAGCGAAGCGAATTACGGAACGTAGGCGTTAGCCGTTACTAGCCCAAACCTGCTCCAAAAGTCAACCCTGACTCCACTTCACAAAATCTAGGCGAGCCTTTAGCAAGGCTCTTCTAGATTTTGCTCCAGTGGTTCAGGCTTAACCGACTTTTGTCGCACTCTAATTCTTTGAGTCTCGCTAGGCGAGAAGAAGGTAGCAACGCTGCTGGCGCAGCCCTGAACTTCATCTCTGGCCAGCATATGATATCTGTAATCTCACGCTGTTCGAACAGCTATCGCATAAGTCGCTTCGCTCCAAGAGCTGAAGCTGCTCGAGCCGATGCTGCTCTAGCCGTTGGAGCGCTAGCGACTTACGGATATAGTACAAAACGGCTTTAGCCGTTCTTGACCCTCTAAAATTTAAGGACCAAATTCAAAAGCGCAACGTATGCTCACTAGCAGAATTTGTGTAAGAAAACTGAGAAACACTGTAGCTGGTGTCTGTCGGCCTAACTACAGTGTTTCAAGTCATGGAATCCATCAGGCCCTAATCGTGGTAATAGCCTTCATTCCATTTTTCGAGATATGTATCGAAGAGATGGTCGCTATGTTTACTGTCATCTTGACTATCTAGGCTGGCAATTTCTTCAATGAGGGCCTTGTTTTCAGGTGTTTCTTGGTAGTCTTCATGGATGAAGGCTTCGATGATGTCGCTCATCAAGAATTCCCCTGTGATCTTGCCGCCAAAAGCGATAATGTTGGCGTCTAATTCACGCCGGGCGTAGAGGGCACTGGTCATGTCGCGAACCAGGGCAGTCCGTGTCCCAGCGACCTTATTGGCTGCATTGGAAATCCCAACACCAGTCCCGCAAAGGACAACCCCGAAGTCGACATCGCCAGAAGCCACGAGTTCGCCAACCCGTTTCCCGAAGATAGGGTAGTGGGTGCGGACGAAGCCGTAAGTTCCGACATCGATCACCTCATGGCCCTTCTCTCTTAAGGTATCCGCAAGGGCAATCTTAATATCTGTCACAATATGGTCACAACCAATAGCAATTTTCATTTTTTTAACCTCCTCAGTCTGACGAACTAGCACATTTCGTTGAGCATATCGACGCGGACTTGGTGGCGTCCAGCAGCATAGTCTGCTTTCAGGAATTCACGCACAATATTGCGGGCCAGTTCAGGGCCAACGATTTCTTGGCCTAGGGTAATGATACGGGCGTTGTTATGTTCCCGGGTCATATAGGCTGTCCGTTCATCAGATAGGTTGGCCACAATCGCTCCCTTATGTTTGGTTCCTGCCATGAAGCTACCAACTCCGTAAGCATCAATGGCGATGCCTAGAGTCTTGTCATCGGCCTGAACCTTGTCAACGATTGCTGCAGTTGAGGCAATGAAGTCCTTGGCTGGTGTCTCAGTCACATCGATAATCTCATGGTCTGTTGTTTCCAAATAAGCTTTGATGGTTTCTTTAAGTTCGAAACCGCCTTGGTCTGCTCCAATAACTACTTTCATTTCATAGCCTTCCTTCCATCATTAAAAAGAATTGTTTAAATCTGTTTGTTTATAGTTTAGTATGTTTGAATACGAAAGTCAATCCTTTCGCTCGCAAAATTTAACAAAGAAAAATAAGATAGTCAGATAAATCCTATAAACATATAGTTAATTCCGTCTATAACAAAAATGAAAGCCTTTATATAAAGTCCTTGACAATTTAGTGGAAGCGTTATAATATAAACACAACAGATAAACAAAAACAAACATTTGGAAGAGGAGTGTTTACAAATGAAGAAAGTCTCACAAGCCAAGCTCGACCACTTGAAGAAACTATCAACTGACAACCAGGTGATTTCTGCCTTAGCCATTGACCAACGGGGTTCCTTGAAGAAGATGCTCCAAAGTGCAGGGGAAGTTGAAGATATTCAAAAAGAAGTGGAACAATTTAAGATTGCCATTTCCGAAGAATTAACCCCTTATGCGGCTTCCATCTTATTGGACCCAGAATACGGCTTACCTGCCGCTGCTAAGAAGGATAGCGATTGTGGCTTACTCCTAGCTTATGAAGAAACCGGCTATGACGCTTCTGAAGTTGGCCGCCTACCTGACCTCCTACCAGACTGGTCAGCCAAGCGCATCAAAGAAGAAGGCGCTGACGCCGTTAAATTCCTCCTCTACTATGATGTAGATGAAGACGAAAAGATTAATAATTGGAAACATGCCTTCGTTGAACGGATCGGGAGCGAATGCCAGGCAGAAGATATCCCCTTCTTCCTTGAAATCCTATCCTATGATGCCAATATTGATGATGCGAAAGGCAAAGAATATGCTAAAGTTCGCCCACACAAGGTCAATGAAGCTGTCAAAGTCTTCTCCGATGACCGCTACCAAGTGGACGTGCTCAAGGTTGAAGTACCAGTCAATATGAACTTCGTGGAAGGTTATGGCGACGAAGCAGTTTATAGCCAAGAAGAAGCTAAGAAATTCTTCCAAGAACAAGACGCCGCCACAGACTTACCTTATATCTACCTATCAGGTGGGGTATCTGCCCAACTCTTCCAAGACACTTTGAAATTCGCCAAAGAAGCCGGTGCAGCCTTCAACGGGGTATTATGTGGCCGTGCGACTTGGGCAGACTCCGTTCCAGAATATGCAGAAAAAGGCGAAGCCGCTTGCCGGGAATGGTTGAGCACCCAAGGTAAGGAAAATATCCAAAACTTAAACCAAGTCTTAGCGGACACTGCAACGCCTTGGACCGATAAGATTTCAGCAGAATAGAGAGGGGATACTATGACGAGCAGCTTATTTGCTCCGGAGACCTGCTTTGTTCTTGGGGGAGAGAATGCAGAGGAAATCTTTAGACAAGTTGACCAAGAGCTTAAGCAACTAGACTTGGTTAAAGAGGGCTTCCTCGACAGCTTAATTGAAAGAGAGAAGAACTATCCTACAGCCTTAGATATGCAGCCTGTGAATCCCAATTTCTCTAACATTGCGATTCCTCATACCGAATCAGAATATGTGACGGTGACACGGATTGTGCCCATTAAGCTCACAAAGCCTGTGACCTTCCACAGCATGATCCAGCCTGACCAGGCCCTTGAAGTTGGCTTCCTCTTTATGCTCCTAAATAAAGATGCTGAAGCCCAGGCTGGTCTACTGGCCCAAGTCATGGATTTCTTTAACCGGACAGATGCAGACAAAATTGAAGACTTCCTAGCCAGCGAAGATCCTCAAGCAATCTATCAATTTTTACAAGAGAACTTCTAGAAAGGAAATGGTGTAGAAAATGGTCAAAATTCTAGCAGCATGTGGCGCAGGGGTTAACTCCAGCCACCAAATCAAAGATGCCTTAGAGACAGAACTCTCAAATAGAGGTTATGATGTCCATTGTGATGCCGTGATGATCAAGGATATTTCAGAAGACATGATGGAAAAATACGATATCTTTGCACAAATCGCTGATACCGATTTAGGCTTTGAAATCCCCATTCCAGTCGTTAACGCTGGACCAATCCTTTATCGTATTCCTGCCATGGCTGAGCCTGTTTATAATGAAATCGAGCAAGTGATAAAAGATCTCGGCTAATAAGAAGCCTTAGTAGGAGTGGATAGAAATGGACGGCATTATTGAATTTGCCAATACGATTCTCCAGCCAATTATCGACTTAGGGCCGGCCCCTCTAATGACGATTGTGCTCACAGTTTTGGCATTATGTTTTCGTGTGAAATTTACGAAAGCCCTGGAAGGTGGGATTAAACTAGGAATTGCTTTAACCGGGGTTGGGGCGATCATGAATATCCTCACGTCCTCCTTCTCAGAAGCCTTAGCAGACTTCGTTAAGGGGACGGGGCTACAGTTAAATATTACGGACGTTGGTTGGGCACCGATGGCAACCATCACCTGGGGGTCGCCCTATACCCTCTACTTCATGTTGATCCTTTTGGTTGTCAATATCCTCATGTTGGTAGCCAATAAGACTAACACCTTGGACGTCGATATCTTTGACGTTTGGCATTTATCCCTAGTTGGTTTATTTGCAATCTATTGTGGGGCTCCCCTCTTGGTCGCTACCATCTTGGTTGTCTTCATCGGAGTCCTGAAGATCATCAACTCAGACTTGATGAAGCCAACTTTCAACGATTTAATGAATGCCCCAGATGGCAACCCTATGACAACGACCCACATGAACTATATGATGAACCCGATCATCATGGTTTTCGATAAGGTTTTCGACAAATTATTCCCCTGGCTAGATAAATATGACTTTGACGCAGCCAAGCTCAATAATAAGATTGGCTTCTGGGGATCAAAATTTGCTATCGGGATCTACCTGGGACTCTTTGTTGGGATCCTCGGCGGCCAAAGTCCAGACAAGATCTTGACTTTAGCCTTCACAGCAGCAGCCTGCTTGGAGCTCTTCTCTGTCATCGGTTCTTGGTTCATTGCTTCAGTTGAACCATTATCTCAAGGGGTAACCGACTTCACCAGTAAACGTTTCGAAGGGCGTACCTTCAATATCGGCCTGGACTGGCCTTTCATTGCGGGGCGTGCAGAAGTCTGGGCAGCAGCCAATGTCCTAGCTCCGATTATGTTGGTTGAAGCGCTCATCTTACCTAAGAATGGGATCATGCCTTTAGCTGGGATTATTGCCATGGGCTTGACCCCAGCCCTCTTAGTGGTGACTCGCGGTAAGATCATTCGGATGATTACGATCGGGGCACTGGTTCTCCCAACCTTCCTATACGCTGGGACCATCATGGCACCCTTCGTTACCGAAACTGCTAAGAAAGTAGGCGCCTTCCCTGCAGGCATCGATAGCTCGGCCTTGATCTCAGGGACGACCATTGAAGGTCCTGTTGAGAAGTTCTTGGCTTACTTTGTTGGGAATGCCTCCCAAGGCCAAATTGAATTCATTATCTATGCCGCCATTGCTCTAGTGATTTACACCTTGCTCTTTGTTTGGTATGCCAAACAAATGAAGAAGCGTAACGCAGAGTATGCTGCAGAGAAAAAATAGATCCTCTTTATAGGGGAAGACACCATAACAGCGCTAGACAAGATGTCTGAGCGCTGTTATTGTATAATTAAAGATTTACAAAATAGAACGGACTTCACCTTATTTATGGACCTAGGAGGGTATCATGAAAGCATTAAAAGCAGTGATTTTTGATATGGATGGTTTGATGTTTGATACAGAGAAGGTGGGTTACGAGCAGACGAAGCGGGCTGCGGATGAGCTAGGCTTTGACTATGATATCGAAGTGTTCAAAGGCTATCTCGGGACAAATGAGCAAGAAACGTTAGCTTATATTCATAAGCACTATGAAGGACAGCCGCAAGTCGATGACTTTATCGCTTTGACGGTTCGATACATCGAGGAAGCCTTAAAAGATCCCGATAATATCGATGACAAAAAGGGGCTTTATGACTTGCTCGACTATCTCAGGTCGCGACAGATTAAGCTCTATATTGCTTCGAGCAGTCGGCGGGATGAGATTATCCGCAACCTAGAGGGCAAGGGACTCGCTGATTATTTCGAAGGGATAGTAGCTGGCAATGAAGTCAAGCGAGCCAAGCCTGACCCCGAAATTTATCTAAAAGCTTTTGACCTGACTCATACCGAAGATAAGCAGGAAGTTTTGGTTCTTGAAGATTCAAAGAATGGCGTCCGAGCAGCCTACCGGGCAGGACTTCCAACAATTGTGGTTCCTGATTTGATCCCAGCCGATGAGGAAGTGCGGGACAAGGCTGTCGCCATTAAGGAATCTTTGGAAGATGTCATTTCCTACTTAGAGAGTGACTATAGCTAATAAATTCTATATTATTGATAGCGCTAGCCAAGCCCCTAGCGCTGTTTTTTTGTTTGAAGAAAGGCCCTGAGCTGAAAGTAAATTCACCCAACTGAGCTAAAAACTAATGATAATCTTCATAAAATAAAAGTACTTTCAGTTTATCGCCATTATATTGAAAAAGGGTTTGCATTAGCATAGAATAAGGCATGTAAAGGATTACAAAATTTATAGGAGGGATTAAAGATGCTAGAGTCGGCAAAAGGCGAATTGATTGTTTCCTGCCAGGCACTTGATGATGAGCCTTTGCACAGTTCATATATTATGTCGCGGATGGCGGTTGCAGCCCAGGAAGGCGGTGCCAAGGGGATTCGCAGCAATTCTGTGGCAGATATTGAAGCAATCAAAGAAGTCGTAGACCTTCCCATTATTGGGATTATCAAGCAGGACTATCCGGACGCAGAGATTTATATCACCCCAACCATGAAAGAAATTGATGCCTTAGTGGCCACGGGGGTTGAAGTGATTGCCTTGGATGCCACAGTTTCTAAGCGGCCCAACAATCAAAAATTAGAGGATTTTGTGAAAGAAATTAAGGCCAAGTATCCCGACCAAGCATTGATGGCGGATTGCTCCACCTTAGATGAAATGTTAGAAGCTGATCGTTTAGGCTTTGATTATATTGGGACGACCATGGTGGGGTACACAGAGCAAAGTAAGGAGCTCAAGATCGAAGCCAATGATTTCGAATTGATCCGCCAAGCCCTAGGCCAAGTCGACCATCCCATTATTGCAGAGGGGAACATTGATACTCCAGACAAGGCGCGACGGGTGCTTGACCTTGGAGTTTACAGCGTCGTTGTCGGCTCCGCTATTACCCGCCCCCAATTAATTACAGAAAAATTTGTCACTAAAATTCATCAATAGATAGAAAGGGTTTTTAAAATGACTAAACGTACAGGAAAAGATATCAAAGGCATTATCGCAGCGCTCCTCGTACCTTTCGATGCGGAAGGTAAGGTTAATGAAGCGGGCCTCCGTCAAATCGTCCGCCATGACATTGATGACATGAAGGTGGACGGCCTCTATGTTGGCGGGTCAACCGGGGAAAACTTCCTCCTCGAAAAGGAAACCAAGAAGCAAATCTTTGATATTGTAAAGGATGAAGCAGGCGATGCTGTTAAATTGATTGCCCAAATCGGTGGGACCAACTTATACGAAGCCATCGAATTAGGGCAATATGCGACCGATTTAGACTACGATGCCGTATCTGCTGTGACACCTTTCTACTATAAGTTCTCCTTCCCTGAAGTGAAGGCTTATTATGAAGACATTACAGCGGCTGTTGACAATGATTTGATCATCTACTCTATCCCAGCTTTGACCGGAATTGGCATGGGCATGGCTGAATTCAATGAATTACTGGCCATTGATAATATTATCGGGGTGAAATTCACCGCTGCTGACTTCTTCTTGTTAGAACGTCTCCGTCATGCCTTCCCAGATACCAAGATTTACTCCGGCTTTGACGAAATGTTATTCCCAGCAGCCATTTACCAAGTCGATGGGGCCATCGGATCAACCTACAATGTGAACGGCATCCGAGCCAAGGGGATCCTCGATGCAGTGGCTGACAATGACTTAGCCAAGGCCCGTCAACTCCAAAAGGAAAGTAACGACTTGATTGAAGCCGTTCTCGCTAATGGCCTCTACCCAACCTTGAAACGTCTCTTACAATTACAAGGTTGCGACCAAGGGGACTTCTTAAGCCGGAAACCAATGGCTTCAATGACGGAAGCACAAATTAAGGAAGCAGATCGTATTTACAAAGAGTATGTATAGTTAATGAAATAGCCGTGCTGGCTTGTGGGGAGGAGACTAGCTATGAATTCAGGCGGGTTTACGACAATCGATTTAATTATCCTGATTGTCTATCTATTAGCGGTGTTGATTGCAGGTTTATTCTTTTCAAAACGTGAGATGCAGGGTAAGGAGTTCTTCAAGGGGGATGGGTCCATCCCCTGGTATGTGACTTCGGTTTCTATCTTTGCGACCCTTTTGAGCCCGATATCCTTTATGTCCTTGGCTGGGAACTCTTATGCTGGGACTTGGATCATGTGGTTTGCCCAATTAGGGATGTTGGTGGCCATACCGATCGCCATTCGTTTCTTCTTACCGATTTATGCCAGGCTAGATATTGATACAGCCTATGACTACCTTGACAAACGCTTTGACTCTAAGATTCTACGGATTATCGGGGCAGCGCTCTTTATTATCTACCAAGTAGGGCGGATGTCTATCATCATGTACCTGCCTTCAGCTGCCCTGGCTCTCCTAACAGGGATTAATGTGAATATCCTGATCATTCTAATGGGGGCTGTCGCTATTGTCTACTCCTTCACCGGTGGGATTAAATCGGTACTTTGGACGGACTTTATCCAAGGCTCTGTCCTCCTAGTTGGGGTGACCTTGTCCCTCGTCTTCTTGATCCATGATCTGGATGGGGGCTTTGGTACTATTATGAACCACTTGACAGCCGATAAGTTCTTAGGGCCAGATGAAGTGCTCTTCGATCCCAATCTCTTACATACATCAGTCTTCCTCTTGGTTGTCGGGGCAGGCTTTAATACCTTATCGTCTTATATTTCCAGTCAAGATATTGTCCAACGCTTTACCACGACCCAAGATATTAAGAAATTAAACAAGATGATGTTCACCAATGGGGCCCTGTCAATCTTCATTGCGACCGTCTTCTATCTGATTGGGACCGGGCTCTATGCCTACTATCAAATCCAAAACCCATCAGATCCAGGCGCGCAAATGCCCCAAGACCAAATCTTCACCTACTTCATTGCCTACCGCTTACCAGTTGGGATTACCGGTGTCCTCCTAGCTGCTATTTATGCCGCTAGCCAGTCCACCTTATCCACTGGGCTGAACTCAGTTGCCACTTCTTGGACCTTGGATATCCAGGACTTACTGACTGAGGACCTCGATGACGCCAAGCGGACTTGGATTGCCCGCTGGGTATCTCTAGGGGTCGGGATCTTCTCAATTGTGATCTCGATTATCTTAGCTCACTCTGAAATTGTATCCGCTTACGAATGGTTTAACAGCTTTATGGGACTGGTCCTTGGGGTCCTCGGCGGGGTCTTCATCCTCGGCGTCTTCTCCAAGCGTGCCAACAAGTACGGGGCTTATGCTGCCTTGATCGTGTCTTCTATCATCATGATCTGTGTCAAATATGTCTTGCCAGCTGATAGCGTGAGTATCTGGGCTTACTCCCTGATCTCAATCGCGGTTTCTCTGATCGTCGGCTATGTGGTTTCCTTGATCTTTAAGACTGACCAGGCCCAAGCACCGAAATACACAACCATTTATGATATCCCTGAAATTAAAGAAAATGCTGATTGGATGGTGAGAGACTAATGGAACTCTATGATATGAACCACTTAACTTATACGGACCGCCAAGCCCTGCACCGGGTGACGGCCTATCTCAAGACCCATGATATTTCAGAAGATGAGCCAGGCAATCACCCGATTGAAGAAGGTTTCTTCTACAATGTGATTGCCTATGACACGACCACGCCGGACCAGAGGGTGTGGGAGAGTCACCGGGACTATATTGATATCCATGTGCCTATTGAAGGCAAGGAACGGATTGCCCATAACTTCATCGCCCATATGACTTTGGGCGACTATGACCCAGGCGATGACTTCCAAGCTTCTGAAGGCCCCGCCCAGTCAGAGCTAATCATTGCACCTGGTCAAATCTTGGTCTTAGACCGAGAAGACGTCCATAAGACGGGCTTGATTGTGGATAAGAGCCAGAGCATCAAGAAGGCTGTCTTCAAGGTCAAATACGATTAAGGAGCGTTTGCCATGAAGATTCTAGCCATTGATATTGGGGGGACAACTATCAAGTCAGACCTCTATGACGCTCTCGGTCAATCCCTGGGACACTTTAGGGAAGAAGCGACAGCAGTCTCTATTGAAGACCAGACCAATGGCATTCTCGACCAGGTCTTGGCCCTAGTGGATGACTATCAAGCAAGTGTAGGGGGTCTGGATGGGGTGGCCATCTCCAGCGCCGGAGTCATTGACTCCCAAGCGGGGAAGGTCATCTATTCGGGCTACACCATCCCAGCTTACCAGGGAACGGATTTCCGCCTGGCCATTGAAGAAGGACGAGGCTTGCCCCTCAGTATCCTAAATGATGTCAATGCAGCAGCTTATGGGGAGTTCTGGCAGGGCGATTACGATACAGAGGCTAGTCTAATTTGCCTAACCATCGGCACAGGAGTAGGAGGCGCTGTCCTCATCGATGGCAAGATTCACTTTGGTCGCCAGTTTAGTGCAGGCGAGGTGGGTTACCTTCCTGTTGGCTCGGACCGCTTCCAAGATATCGCGTCGACGACCGCTCTCTGCCGGAACTATGCCGCGATGACTGGCCAGGACCAGGTCACAGGTCGGGAGGTCTTTGCGGCTTACCAGAGAGGAGATGACAAGGCAGACCAAGCCATCCGTCAGTTCACAGAAGCCCTGGCCCAGGGCTTGCTGCCCATGGTCTATCTCTTGAACCCAGATGCGATTATCTTAGGAGGGGGCGTCATGGCCCAGTCAGCTATCCTCCTGCCTCGGATTGAACAAGCCCTGGCAGAGCGGATTGAGAGTGACTTCTTCTTGCCCGAAAAGATTGTAGCAGCAGGCTTGGGTAATGAAGCTGGACGTTTAGGGGCTGTCTACCATTTCCTCCAAGAACATCCTGGACTTAGTAAATAAAAAAGAATAAAAATTTCCCTAGAAGCTGGCTTTCGATGAGTCAAGTTGCTGGGGAAATTTTTTGAGTATTTGGCTATAATAGAGAGTGACAGTATAGTTCTTTTGATTTTTATATTAATACTGGTCGATTATTAAAAAAGTGCTTTTTGATGAGCAGGAGTGGAGCTTTGAAGTTGGTTGTTAGCCATGAAAAGCAAGCGATGTGAATTACGGCTAGTAGGCGATTAGCCGTACTAGCCGTTTGAATGCTCGCTAGGCGAGAGACCTTGGCTCGAGCCGGTGCCATGGCTCTTTAACAACCAAATTCAAAAGTGGAACGGAGGCTCATTGGACTCTTGATTAATAATCGATAAAGAGGAGGTAAGGGAGAAGGTTATGATTAAATTTTCGCAGAGTATTCTGCCTTTGATTGAGACGTCTTATGAATCTCTAACGTCAACGGAACGGATTGTGGCGGATTACTTCGTTGAGGACAGCCACCAGGACGAAGACTACTCCATTGAACACTTGGGAGAGGTCCTCCATGTGTCCCCGGCGACCTTTACCCGTTTTGCTAAGAAGTTGGGCTATTCGGGTTACCGAGAGTTTCTCTATGATTATCGGACAGGTTTGCCCAAGAAGCAAGATGATCCAGGCAGTCAAAACATTGAAAAAGTCTTATCTGACTACAATGCCATCCTAAATAAAAGCTATAATTTAGCCAATTCAGACCAACTCTTCCGGATTGCCCATGCCATCCGTCAAGCCAAGCGGGTGATTATTTATGGCGTAGGGAGTTCCGCCCTAGCTGCTGAGGAGATGACCAGCCGCTTGTTGCGCCTAGGGATCGTGAGCGCTACGGTGAGTGATGCCGATGCCATGCGCGTCCACCAGGTGGTTATCGATGAGGAGTGCTGTGTCCTTGGCTTTAGTATCTCAGGACAGAAGAAGGTGGTCCTCAACAGCCTACGCCAGGCAGCTAAACAGGGAGCCTATACGCTCTTGGTGACAGCCAATTTTGATGTGTCATTGAAGGACCAATTTAATGAAATAGTACGCGTGGCGACGGTGAAAAATTTGAATTCAGGTAACCGGATTTCACCCCAATTGCCCATTATTATTATGTGCGATATTATCTACGATTATCTGCTTGAGATTGATCGGGAGAATATCCAGCGGACCTTTGAGCGGACCATGGATGTCTTTGAGGAAGGGGAGATATTGTAGTGTATAAAAAACTATCCGTATCCAGTAACTTACACTGGGCGGATAGTTTTTGTCTGTGAAGTTAGAATAAGGCTTTCTTGGTTTGTTCGGTTTCGTTGTTGATGTAGTCTTTGACTTCTTGGCTGGTGAGGGCCTTGATGAAGGCGTCATTCCAAGGGGCTTCTTCCTTGACGACGAGGTAGATGCCGGGCTCTTGAGCATAGGCCAGGGCCTTGGCTGGGTCATGGCCGGCTTCCTTCATGACGTCAGACATTACGAGGGCCAAATCAGCATCAGTTAGGGCGTTGGCTAATTGCATCCGCTCCATCTCAATAAATTTCAGATTGTGAGGATTCTCGGTGATATCTTCAACAGCTGGCAGGCTCTTGCTTGGGTCCAGTTTAATGAGACCTTCTTGTTCTAATAATTGGAGGGCCAGGGCGCCGTTGCTGACGTCATTGGAGAGGGCAACGGTCATGCCATCTTTGACATCCTTGAGGTCAGTGATGTCCTTGGCATAGAGACCAATTTGGAAGGCGAAGATAGGAGGGCCAATCTTTTTGAGATGGCCATTCTTTTCCTTATTGAAGTTATTGAGATAGGGCTCGTGTTGGTGGAGGGTCGCATCTAAGCTGCCATCCTCAGCCCCTATATTCGGGCCAACTGCATCATCAAAGACTTTCTTCTCAGCCTTGTATTCATTTTGGCTCTTATTAAAGACGTCAATCGCCTTATCGAGGACGTCTTGAGAAATGGCGGTTGTTCCAATGGTTATTGTTTTTTGCGATTGGCCACTTTCTTTCCCGCAAGCTAAGAGGAAGAGGGGAAGGAGGAGGGCCAATAAGATGAGTGATTTTTTCTTTTTCATGCTTAGTGTCCTTTCTGTGTGAGAAGTTTTTTAATGCGTTTGAGTCCTTCTTGGAGAATAGCTTGTGGCATGGCGAGGTTGAGCCGGATATAGCCATCCGAATTATTGACGAACATGTCGCCGCCCTCCAGGAGCACCCCTGCCTCATTAGCGAAGTAAAGGGGAAGGTCAGTAACATCATCAGGAAGATAGGCGCTAACATCAACCCAGGCTAGGTAGGTTGCTCCTGGAATTTCAAAATTAGCTTGGGGCAAATATTGGTCAATGAAAGACTTAGTGAAGGTAAAATTATCAGCTAAATAAGCGTTCATCTCGTCTAGCCACTGGTCGCCCTTCTCATAAGCGGCCTGGTTGCCGGCTAGACTGAGGGGATTTTCGAAGTCATAGTGGTTGGCTTTCCAGATTTGTCGGAGTTCCTGGTTGCGAATGACCACATTGGAGAACATGAGTCCGGCCATATTGAAGGCCTTGCTCTGGGCGAAGGTCACAATCAGTCGGTCATAGTCCGGTAACACTTTGGCAAAGGGATGGTAAGCTAAGCCAGGGCGTCGGATGTCGCAATGGATTTCATCGGAAATTAACCAGGTATTATGCGCTTGGACCAGTTGGCCAAAGCGTTGAAGCTCTTCCTCTGTCCAAATTCGGCCAGTCGGATTATGAGGATTGCAGAAGATACACAGTTTGATGTCTTCCTGGTTAAACTTCTCTTCGAGATCATCGAAGTCCATAGAGAAGTGTCCGTCTTTATGGATCAATTGAGAAGTGACTAATTGATTTCCATTAGCGCTAACTGCCTTCTCAAAGTAGGCGTAAGAAGGGGTTAGGATTAAAACCTTATCATCTTTGGACTGGCAAATATAGGAGACCAGTTCATAGAGAGCTGGGATGATACCTGGTGCGGTGACTAGTTCTTCTTTTGGAAATGTCCAATCGTTCCGCCGCTCGGTCCAGGAAACCACAGCTTGATAGTAATCAGGGCTAAAAACTTTGGTATAGCCTAGAATCTGACGGTCGAGACGGTTCTTGATAGCCTCACGGATGAAATCAGGTGTCGCAAACTCCATGTCCGCTACCCACATTCGAATAAACTCATCATCTGCATAAGGAAAGGTCATGGAATCATCCGCATTGAAGATATAACCGCGGAAACCATCGGTATTTAAAGCATTCGTCCCTTTGCGGTCAATGATCTGATCAAAATCGTAAGCCAAGTCAATCGCTCCTTTATTTCTATTTATCTTAGTGACTAGTATAGTGGAAGAATCGCTTGACTGGCAGTATCGATAAGTGACCAGGATTCATCGCAATTAACGATCACAGGGGATTTCTCTTAGACACCGCTTGCAAAGCTTGGTATAATTTATTTATAATAATAAAAAAAGGAGATTTTAATATGGCAGAAGAAAAAGTTGCATTAGTTACTGGTGCTGCTCAAGGGATTGGGAAGGCCATCGCTGAACGTTTGTCCGAAGATGGCTTTGCAGTCGCTGTAGCTGATTTGAACGAAGAGGAAGCCAAGAAAGTGGCTGCTAGCTTGGAAGAAAAGGGGAAGAAGGCTATCGCCGTTAAGGTAGATGTTTCTGATCGCGACCAAGTCTTTGCGGCTGTAGAACAAGCAGCAGAAGCTTTTGGGCGTTTCGATGTGATCGTGAACAATGCAGGCCTTGGCCCAACTACACCAATCGAAACCATCACCCCTGAACAATTCGAACAGGTCTACAAGATCAACGTCGGTGGGGTTTATTGGGGGACCCAAGCTGCGGTTGAGCAGTTCGACAAGTTCGGCAATGGCGGTAAGATCATTAACGCGACCTCACAAACTGGGGTAGTCGGCAATCCGAACTTAGCCCTCTATGCGGGAACTAAGTTTGCTGTCCGCGGCATTACCCAAACCACAGCTCGCGACTTAGCAGAGAAGAACATTACAGTTAACTGCTACGCGCCAGGGATCGTGAAGACCCCAATGATGTTCGACATCGCCCACCAAGTTGGCAAGAATGCTGGCAAGGATGATGACTGGGGCATGCAACAATTCGCCAAGGACATCACACTCGGTCGCCTGTCGGAACCTGAAGATGTGGCTGCGGCTGTTTCCTTCTTGGCTGGCCCAGACTCCAACTACATCACCGGCCAAACCTTGATCGTTGATGGCGGGATGCAGTTCCAATAAGAGAGTGAGTTAAAAGTCGTTGATTTCAGATAGGAATAGGAGCTAAACTTCTATTCCTATTTCTTTCTATAAAAGCGCTTGCAAAACAAGAGCAGATTTGCTATAGTAAGAGATAGATATGGATTGTGACTGTTCAATCAGGCAAGACCTAAGTAAAGGTGTAGGGCTAGGCAGACTAGCTTTAGACTTTTATTTAGGTCTTTTCTTTTTGGCGAGAGGGGTGAGATTTTGGAAGTTAAGAAGGTTTTTAATAATAATGTTGTGATGTCTATGAATGAGAAGAATGAAGAGATTATAGCCATGGGCAAGGGAATTGGCTTTAACAAACGAGTGGGGGATGACCTTGAACTAGAAAAGGTTGAGAAGGTCTTTGTCATGGACTCAAGTAAGAAGAGTGATTATGAAATCTACCATAAGATTGACCCTGTGATTGTCGAAATAGCGACAGATATTATCAAATATGCCCAAGGTGTTCTAGGAAGTCGGTTAAATAATAATATTTATTTGACCCTGCCAGACCACTTGGACTTTGCTATTAACCGGATACAAAAAGGCCTGGAAGTCACTTCTCCTCTCTATTGGGAGGTTAAGAATTTTTACACCGTCGAATTTATGATCGGCGAGAAGGCCCTGGAATTGATTTATCAACGATTAGAACTAGCCCTTCCTGAGCATGAAGCAGCGGCTATTGCTCTTCATATCATCAATGCCAAAGTAGATAGTCCAGGGATGGATCAAACCATTGAAGTCATTGAGATGGTTCAAGATATCTTAGATATTGTGTCTTACTTCTATGGGATTCAGTTAGATAGTTCGTCCTTCCACTACAGTCGTTTTGTCACCCACCTGCGCTATCTAGTGATTCGTTTATATGACCACAAAACAGTGGGAAATCATTCAGATAGTGATGATTTCCTTTATGGGCAGATGGTCAAGAAGTATCCGAGAGTGCGCGCCTGCGTCGAAAAAGTAGCTGCATATATTGAGCAGAAACTTGAGGTGACGATTGGTCAGGAAGAGAAATTATATTTGATGATCCATATTCAACGCGTGATAAGTCAGTTAGAAAATGAGGAATAAAGGAGTTGGAAAAGATGTCAAACCATGATTTAGCCCAGGCCATTATGGAAAATGTGGGTGGGGAAGAAAATGTGCGAAGCTTGGTCCATTGTGCGACCCGCTTACGCTTTAAGTTGAAAGATAGTTCGAAGGCCAACCGTGAGGCCTTGGATAATATTCCAGAAGTTCTCTCTGTTGTGGAACAGGGTGGGCAATTTCAAGTAGTCATTGGGAATAAGGTATCTAAGGTCTATCAAGCGATTATGGATAATTATCCCATCCGTTCAGGTAATGATCAGACTGTCAGTGAAGAGAGCACGAAAGAGGAAAAGGATGCTTGGAACAAGATATTTGAATATATTTCAGGCACCTTTTCCCCGCTCATACCAGCTATGACAGGGGCAGGGATGATTAAGGCCTTACTGGCAATTGTTTCGATTTTCTCTTTAATGGATACAGAGGGGGCTACTTATGCTGTTCTTAATGCAGCAAGTTCTGGTTTCTTTACCCTCTTACCGATTTTTGTTGGGATCACAGCGGCTAAGCAGTTGAATGCTAATCCTTTTGTAGGCGGTGCTATTGCCGCGGCCTTACTCGATCCAAGCTATACCGCTTTACTAGATGTTCAAGAAGGACTCCACTTTATGGGCCTACCCTTAGTGGTGACGGACTATGCCTCAACCGTCTTCCCAATTCTTCTAGCCATGGCTCTCTATGCCCCCTTAGAACGCTTTTTGAAGAAACACACGCCAGATACGATTTCCTTGTTCTTTGTTCCTATGATGGGAATTTTAATTATGGTGCCACTAACGGTGCTTGCCTTCGGACCCTTTGCCCAATATGCTAGTGGTTTAGTTGGGCAAGGGATTAATGCTCTGGTTAATTTCTCAGGGATCCTTGGGGGCTTCCTAATTAGTGGGATTTGGCCCTTCTTAGTGATTCTTGGCGTCCATTGGGGGGTAGTCCCTTTGATGATTGAAAACTTTGCCAAAGGTGGAGATATTATCAATCCTATCACAGCGGCTGCTACTTTTGCCCAAACAGGCATTGCCTTTGGTATCTTCCTAAGGAGTCGGCAGAATAAGCAATTAAAGTCACTAGCCCTTTCGGCAACAACTTCAGGACTTTTAGCAGGTGTAACAGAACCAATTCTTTATGGCTTAATCTTGAGATATCGCCGTCTTATTCCACTCATGGTGGTCGCTTCAATGATTGGTGGAGCAATTGTCGGTGTCTTTGATGTTCGTTTGTTTAGTTTTGCTTTTAACAGTGTCTTAACTATTCCTAGCTATTCTCCTATGCTCGGTTACAGTATTGGCGTGGGAACTTCCTTCGTTATTGCCACGGTTCTTGCCTTTATTTTTGGGGCAGGAGATAATAAGGTTGAGGCTAAGGAGGAGACAGGTAATGAAAGCAAATCAGCACTTGATACGGAACTCAAGATTGAAATCGCAGGACCACTTAAGGGGGAAGTGATCCCACTGAGCCAAGTGAATGACAGTGTCTTCTCGAGTGGTGCGATGGGTAAGGGCCTCGCTATTAAACCAAGTGAAGGTAAGGTCTATGCACCTTTCGATGGCAAGGTTGTCTCCCTCTTCCCAACTCACCACGCGATTGGCCTAGTGAGCACAGATGGGGTTGAATTATTGATCCATGTCGGCTTAGACACGGTCCAATTAGATGGGCTTTACTTCGATACTAAGGTTGCTGTTGACCAAGAATTTAAAGCAGGTGATTTATTGCTAAGTTTTGACCAGGATAAGATTGCTGAAGCAGGTTATGATACAGTAACCCCAGTGATCGTCACGAATTCAGCAGATTATATGGATGTTTTTGTTGAAGAAGGTCCAGTTGATCAATCGAGTCGAGTTATGACACTTGTGTAGATAGAAAGGATGGATAAGATGTCAGTATTTCCAGAGAATTTTTTATGGGGTGGCGCAACGGCTGCCAATCAATTCGAAGGAGCTTATAATGTTGATGGTAAGGGATTGAGTGTTCAAGATGTTACGCCAGACGGTGGTTTTGGCCGGGTGACTGAAGAACCCACTCCAGATAATCTCAAGTTAGAAGGCATTGACTTCTACCATCGCTACAAGGAAGATATTGCCTTGTTCGCGGAGATGGGCTTTAAGGTCTTTCGTTTGTCCATTGCTTGGTCCCGTATCTTTCCTAAGGGTGATGAGACAGAACCTAATGAGGCAGGCTTGCAATTCTATGATGATGTCTTCGATGAACTCGCTAAATATGGTATTGAACCTTTAGTTACTCTCTCTCACTATGAGACCCCGCTCCATCTCGCCCGAGAATATAATGGTTGGGCCAATCGAAAGTTGATCGATTTCTATGCTCGCTATGTACGCACAGTCTTTACACGTTATAAAGATAAGGTGAAGTATTGGTTAACCTTCAATGAAATTAACTCCCTTTTTAGCCTGCCTTTCATCAGTGGAGGGATTGCCACGCCTAAAGAAGAACTCAGCGAGTCTGACCTCTACCAAGCAGCCCACCATGAACTCGTGGCTTCTGCTTTAGCAACGAAGATTGGGCATGAAATCAACCCTGACTTCCAGATTGGCTGCATGGTTCTTGCTATGCCAGCCTATCCTATGACGGCGCACCCGCTCGACCAATTAGCAGCCCGTGACTATGAGAACCACAACTATCTCTTCTCTGATATTCACGTGCGTGGGGAATACCCAGGTTATGCCAAGCGTTACTTCAGAGAGCATGGGATTGAGATTGAATTTGCCGATGGGGATGCAGACTTATTGAAGGAACATACAGTAGACTTTATCTCCTTCTCTTATTATATGAGTGTCGCCGCTGCCCATAATCCTGAAGCCTATTCATCCGGTAAGGGGAATATTCTAGGCGGTCTATCGAATCCTTATCTTGAAGCCAGTGAATGGGGCTGGCAGATCGATCCGGTCGGTCTAAGACTCGTCCTCAATGACTTCTATGACCGCTACCAACTGCCTCTCTTTATTGTTGAAAATGGCTTGGGTGCTAAAGACCAACTCGTTGACGGTCTAGACGGGCCAACGATTGAAGATGATTACCGGATTGACTATCTCAACCAGCACCTCTACCAGGTGGGGGAAGCCATTAAAGATGGTGTTGACGTGATGGGTTATACCACTTGGGGCTGTATTGATCTCGTTTCGGCATCGACTGCTGAACTATCTAAGCGTTATGGCTTTATCTATGTGGACCGTAATGATGATGGGGAAGGAACGCTAAGCCGTTATAAGAAGCATTCCTTTGACTGGTATAAAGAAGTGATTGAAACAAATGGGGGCAGTCTCCAAGCCCCTGATGCCTAAAGAGGAGGATCTATGCAGACACAATTTGTATTCTTAGATGTGGATGGGACAATTACTAACTACCGCAATGAAATTCCAGAATCGGCTATTCAAGCTATTCGTCAAGCCCGAGCTAATGGGCACAAGGTCTTGCCCGTTACAGGCCGGAGCAAGGCAGAGATGTACCAAGAAATTTTAGATATTGGCTTTGATGGTTATATTGGTGGTAACGGTTCTTATATTGAATATGAGGATGAAGTCCTTTACGAAGAAGTGCTTTCGACAGAAGATAGCCAGGCGATCGTTGATTGGTTGGATGACAAAGGCCTAGCCTATTACCTGGAATCTAATAATGGTCTCTTCGCCAGTCCCAATTTTGAAGAGCGCGGTCGGTCGACCATGCAGGAATATGCAGCCTATAAGGGCCAACCTCATCCTGAAGATATGGATGTGAGGAAGTCATTCCCTGAAATGATTTTCGGAGGGGATCTCAAACGAACAGATTTGAATAAAGTCTCCTTTATCCTAGAATCCTATGACGACTACCTTGAAGCCAAGGACAAGTTCGCCCATCTGAAAGTTGGAACCTGGGGAGGTAATGGTGAGAAGGCCCTCTTCGGTGATATTGGTGTCGCTAACATCACAAAGGCTGGCGCAATTGGCCGACTCTTAAAACTGGTCAACCATCCTAAAGAAGCTACCCTAGCCATTGGCGATGCCAAAATTGACCTTTCCATGATTGACTACTGCCAAGTTGGCGTCGCGGTTGCCAGTGGAGGTCCTGAAATCAAAGAAGCTGCGGACTATGTGACCGCAGCGGTGGATGATGATGGAATATATAAGGCTTTTCAACATTTTGAGTTGATTTAGGAAAGGAGTAGACGAATGACACAATTTCCGAAAAACTTCCTATGGGGTGGTGCAGTAGCTGCCCACCAATTAGAAGGGGGATGGGATGCTGACGGTAAGGGCCCAAGTGTGGCAGATGTCCTAACAGCAGGAGCCGCTGGACAAGCCCGCGAAATCCATCAAGAGATTGATCCCAATGTCTATTACCCCAATCATGAAGCGGTTGATTTCTACCATCGCTACAAGGAGGACATTGCCTTATTCAAGGAGATGGGCTTGCAAGCATTTAGAACGTCGATTTATTGGTCACGTATCTTTCCTAAAGGGGACGAAGTGGAAGCCAATGAGGAAGGTTTGCAGTTTTATGACGACTTGTTCGATGAACTTATCGCTAATGGTATTGAACCAGTCATTACCTTGACTCACTTTGAGATGCCTCTTCACTTGGCCCAGGAATACGGTGGCTTTAGGAATCGTAAGGTCGTTGACTATTTTGTTCACTTCGCTGAAACTGTTTTTGAACGGTACAAGGATAAAGTCAAGTACTGGATGACTTTTAACGAGATTAACAATATGATGGACTATGAGAATCCAATCTTCTTGTGGACCAATGCGGGGGTGACTGTTGAAGAAGGGGAGGATGCTGAAGAAGTGATGTATACCGCAGCCCACCACCTTCTCTTAGCGAGTGCCCTAGCAGTCGCCAAGGGCAAAGAAATTAATCCTGACTTCAAGATTGGAACCATGATTTCCCATGTGCCAATCTATCCGAAGAATTGCCTACCTGACAATGTGATGCTAGCTGACGAATCCATGCGCCTTCGCTTCTTCTTCCCTGATGTCCAGGTCCGTGGCTATTATCCAAGCTATACCTTGAAGAAATTTGAGCGTGACAATATCTCTGTGCCCATTCAAGCTGGGGATGAAGATATACTCAAGGCAGGGACGGTTGACTATATTGGCTTTAGCTACTACATGTCCAATGCAGTGGATATCGCGTCTGAAGAATCGGATGATGACTACAAGATTCATGGCCAGATTCCATACCAGGTAGAGAACCCTTACCTGGAAGTTAGTGACTGGGGTTGGGCAGTGGATCCGGTAGGTCTGCGCTATACCCTGAACCGCTTATGGGAAAGATACCAGCTCCCCCTCTTTATCGTTGAGAACGGTCTAGGCGCCTATGACGAAATTAGCGAAGACGGCCAGATCCATGACGATTACCGGGTGGATTATTTGAGACAGCATATCGAAGAAATGTCCAAGGCTATTAACTATGACGGTGTCGAGCTCTGGGGCTATACGTCTTGGGGCATTATTGACCTCGTCTCCTTCACTTCCGGCCAGATGTCCAAACGCTACGGCATGATCTATGTTGATCGTGATGATAACGGGTCTGGAAGTCTAGACCGCAAGAAGAAAGATTCCTTCGACTGGTACAAGCAGGTTATTGCAAGTAATGGGGAAGACCTGTCTTGGGAGAGTCGAAAATAAAGTTAAAAACTGTAAATAATTCTCAAACAAAAAGCAAGCTACCTTCTTTTGTAGCTTGCTTTTCTTTCTACTATTTTTCTCCTTCCGGCAAATACCGGTCCACCTTCATCCGCAGTTTATATTTATCGCGGAGTTCGGCAATCTCTCCCATCATGGGCGACTTATGGTGGGCGTCGAGGGCGGACTGGTCAGTCCAGGTGTCGATTAAGAGGATGCTCTTGGGGTCTTCTAGGGGGACGAAGTAGTCATAGCGCAGGTTGCCGGGCTGCTGGCGGATGCGGTCGACGACGCCACGATCCATCATGTCTTGGGCGAACTTTCGCGCATTGTCGCCCTGGCCGCTGTAGATGATATTGATAACGAGTGTCATAGTATTCCCTCCTGTATGTTCAGTTGTTCACTTACTTCCATTCTAGCATTTCTGTGCTTGAACTCACAAGCTCCAAGCCTTTGTGCTATACTAGTTAAATCTTAAGGAAAAAGGGGATGCTCTCATGAAATTTAGGCCCATCCAAGCCAAGGACGATAGCCAGCTGGCTGGTCTTATTCGTTCGACTCTAGAAACTTTTCATTTGGACCTGCCGGGGACAGTTTACTATGATCCGGAATTAGACCATCTGAGCGATTTTTACCAAGCCAAGCCCCAAGAGCGGGCTTATTATGTGGCCGTGGACGACCAGGACCGGGTCCTAGGTGGGGTTGGCTATGCAGAATGTGGGATTTTTGACCACTGTGCGGAATTGCAGAAGCTCTACTTGGCTCCCCAGAGTCAAGGGCAGGGCCTAGGTCGTATGCTGATGGAATTAGTGATAGACAAGACCAAGGAAGCTGGCTATCAAAAGCTCTACCTAGAGACCCATTCGAACTTGGCGACCGCCATTATCCTCTACCAGAAGTACGGCTTCAGGGAAATTTCTCGTCCTGAGAACTTGATCCATACCACTATGGACCGCTTTTTCTTGAAGGACTTGTAGGGCATTTTTATTTATACTTCAACGATTAAAAGCAGCAGATAGCTTAGGCGCGTATCTGCTGCTTTTTACTAAAGATTTGCTTTTCACTAGCACCATTAAAGTGAGAGCGGTAAGATTCTATTTACGCTTCTTAAAGCTAAAGGCAGAACCCAGAGCGACTAAACTCAAGCCAAAGCCGAGTACACCTGCACTAGCACCCGTTTGGGGTAGGCTGGAAGCTGTCTTCTTAGAAGCAAGTGAGCGTGAGCTTTCTTTAGCCTTGGCTGGGTCTTTAGCACGGGTCACTTGCTCGCTAGCGGTTTGACGACTTGCTACTGTTGGCTTCGTCTGCTCAGCTTGACCTGCACCGGTTTCTGAGCGAGTCGTTTGACCACTAGCCTGGTCAGTTGCTGGGCTTCCTGTCTGACCAGGATCAACTTGGCTAGCCGCTTGTCCTTGCTCTGGCTTGCGGTTAGCCTGATCGCCAGTGGTGGTTGGAGTCGCTGGGCCTTCATTTTGTCCAGGCTTAACACCTGCCCCAGGTTTAGTGCTGGTCCCTGGTTTGACCTCTGAACCAGGCTTGCTTCCTGGTTGATCTGGCTTGGCTGGACCTGTCGTCGTTCCAGTTCCTGTTGTACCGCCAGTCCCTGTTCCGGGAGTTTCTGGCTTGGCTGCACGGGCTGTTAACCAATCCTTAGCTTGGAGAGGGCGGTCCACTAAACGTGTTTCCCCGATCCAGCCGATGAAGCCGTGCTCGCCCTGGCCGCCGTAGAAGGACCCGCCCAGGCGCCATGGTTGGCCCTTGTCGTCAGCTAGGCCGACCGTGTCTGTGGCATTGCGGAGGACAGGGACGCCGTTGACATACATGGTCAGGGTCTTGGTTTCAGGGTCGTTGACCGCGGCCAGGTGGTACCAGTCGCTCAGGTCCACAATTTCACCTGACCAGGCTGAGCCTTCAGTTGCTTCCGGAGTCTGTTGATCGACGAAGGAGAATTGGACTTCGCTCAGGTTAGAGAAGTCCCAAGCGAATGGTGGTTCCTCGCCCTCAGTTCCCACATAGCCGGGGATATTTTGACGTTGGCCTTCGCGGACGAGCCACTGCATCCAGTTGTTGACGCCATCTGGATTGTAGTTAGGATCAAATTTGATGAAGGTTTCGAAGGTATAACCATTCTCAAAGTTTTCCAGATTGATTGGAGCCCCGTCCTTGGTGCGGAAGTAGGAGGCCCGGTGCTGTGGATTGTCAGCCGTTGGGCGGCTGCCATTCTCGAAGCGGATCGATCCCGCATTCGAGGATAGGGGGTGGTGGTCCTTGGACCAGGTCACGTCTTCCAGGACAGCGCCCCCGAGATTGCCTTCATTGAGGGGCGCCCGGTAGAAGTTGTTGGCCGGGTTCGTGATGTCGACTAAGGCGTCGCCAACATTAACGACTATGCCGTCTTCGCCGGAAATCCGCCAGTGGGCCACGGTGCCTTCAACGACAGGGTAGTCATCCTCTGAACTTGGCTCTTCTTGTTCAACAGGCTGAGGGGCCTGGTAGTTTTCACTGTAATAGGTACGCAGCTGGCTGGAATAGGAGGGGTCATCAGGCTGTCCGACTACTAAGTTAGGGAAGCGGCCCTTGAAGTCGAAGTCGAAAGTGAAGCTGGCCCCGTCGTCGGTCAGGAAGACTTGGTCATAGCCGTTCCGGGTCTCCTCAGCCTTGGTCGGTACCCAGGGAGAGAAGGTCGTCTGATGGATCTTGCCATTGGTCAGGTCGAACTCGGTCAGGGCCATGTAGCCGTTCCCGCCCATATAGGCCATCTGTTGGTCGGTCAGGATTTGATAGACGGGATTACCGAAGTTATTGGTTCGCTTGACGCGGGACGCCCCGTGGTGGTGGCCATTGTAGGTCAGGAAGACCTGGTCATTAGGAGCAATGAGCCGGTCCCAGACCACTTCACCGAATGGGGTCTTCAGGGTCTGTGAGGTCACCGTATCGTTGTTGATCAACTGGTGGGAAACCAGGATGGTTGGCGTGTTTGGATTTTCTTTCAAAACCGCTTCTGCCCAGTCTAATTCTGCTCCTTCAGCTCCCCAGGATAGACCGAGGACGAGGAAGTCTTGGCCGTCCACATTGAAGATATGGTATTCATGGGCATCGTTGGGGCCTCGGCCTTGGAAGGTGGCGTTCTTTTGCGCCCGTTCGCCGGGGAAGACGTCGGTATAGTAGCCATAGTAAGGACTCTGGCCATTCTCTAAGGCCTGGCCGCCGATATCGTGGTTGCCGGCAATGATCAGGTAAGGTTCCTGGTTGGCTTCGAGGATACCCATGGCCTCGCTAGCGACCTGCCACTGGGCGGGCTTATTGGCCTGGTCGACCACATCCCCCACGTGGAGAGTCATGGCAATCCCATAGTCATCCGCATGGTCCGCAATCCACTGGGTCTGGGTCGCAAAAGGTTCCGACCCATAAGCCGCATTGAATTGGTCACCCTCGGCCTCTGTCGTATAGCGGGCGTAGAACTGGGTATCCGGCAAGATCGCTATCGAAAAACGTGAACCGGGCTTTTGCCCCGCCTCAACGGTTGTCGGGATCTCAGTCTCCTTAACCGGCGTCACCACCTGCTCGAAAGTCGGATCCTGGTCCACAATCTGTTCCCTGGAGTCCGTTGCCGAAGAGATATTCTCCTGGGTCTTGAGCGGCGCTTCCTGGGCGATCTGGTCCGAGACCTTAAGCGTATTCTGTTTATCCTGGTCAGTCGCCGCCCGTTCAACCGTCCGGGGTTGGATTGTTTCCGTGTGCTCTGCAGCTGCAACCGACACCTGGCCCGCACTCACAAAGGCACAGACCACAGCCGATGAGAACAAGAGGTGCTTACCAACAGTTAACTTCTTCATATATTAAACCCTCCATATCATTAATCTACTACTACCCTCAATTATAGCGAGCGGATGTTTAGATTATGTAAAAGTCTTGTGTGGCTTGTGTAAAGGGGGGGCTTATTTTGTATAACATTAACTTCCAAAAATAACTTGAAAAAGTTAATGTTAACCGATATAACAAAATAAAAGTTAAAGTTATACAATAAAGAGGAGGCCTACTATGCTGACAAAGGAACAAGAAAGAAGATATTTTGAATACTGCAATTTGTATAGAGAAGAAGAGCAGTTTGATATCTACGCATTTGCCTATACCCATTATCAAATGACTTCTCAAAATTTAACTGCTCAACAAATCCTCGAAGAAACTAAGAAAAATGAACCTTTGATTTATAGATTATTATCTGAGCTAGAGCCAGAAAGCTATGAAAAAAACTACGATAAGGTTAAAGAACAGTACAGTTTAAGTGACCTTCAATCTTTCTTAATTGAAGGGGAGGAAATTTTTCAGACGAACAGACGGGCTATCTATCATAAAACCCCTGACAATCTGATTAAGTTAATCCAGCATTTGGTCTCTGATAGCTCTAGAAGAGATATCGCAGATTTCACAAGTGGCAGAGGAAATTCGATATTACGCTTAGGAAACAAAGGCTTTGAAAGTTTAACATTGGTAGAGCGGGAGGAAAAAAACGCAGCGATTTCAGCAATGAAATTAAAAGTGATTTACCCTGATCGTATGAACGATATAGAAATACAAGTTAATGATTTAAATAACTATAGTGAGGTATATGGCGAAAAGAAATTTGATCTAATTTTCTCCCATTGCCCTTGGGGAGATAGGACTTCTAATCAGTCAGAATGGCGTTTTATTGAACTGGCGATGAATCACCTTAAAGAAACTGGTCAGGCTTTCTTGTGCGTACCTTGCGGCATTGAACACCGTAAAGCTTTTGAAGAGTTAAAAGAGAGATTTATTGAAAAAGGCTTCATTCATCGTGTGATCCAGTTACCTGAGCGTTATTATTCTTACACTGCTATTCCATCTTTATTATTAGAATTAAGTTTTGGAAACCAGAGTATAGACTTTATTGATGCAAGTCAAATGCATATAGAAGGTCGTAATGGCTATTATTTCTCAGACCAAGATATTCAAACGATTATTGATCCTGAATTTTCGAAGCATAAAGAGGTTCCCTGCCAAGAAGTCTTGGAGACTGGTCGTTTGTTGCCGTCATATTATCTATTAACTCCTATCGAAGATGCTAGACCACTAGGTGAGTTAGCGGATGTTTTAAGGGGCAGCGATTTAAAGAAAAAGGATCTTGAAGATTTAAAAACAGATGAATTAACTTCCTTTCAATTGATTCGAAGTAGCGGCCTTAATAATGGTTTAGTAGCAGAAGTTACCTCATTAACTGATCTTCCTGAGTCCCCAGTCCTACTGGAAGATAAAGACGTGTTGATTACACGAGTTAGTTCAAGTTTAGGGATAGCTATTTATCAGGCTGAAGAGGGCGTCCAAAGTATTGTTGATCAGAGCCTCTTAGTCATTCGGGCTAGGCAGCAGTCTTTGAATCCCTACTATCTAATAGCTTACTTACAAAGTGAGCTTGGCCAGGAACAGTTACAGGCAGTTTATAGTTCAGGAGCGATTAAACAAGCAAGTGTTAAATCTTTGAGAGAACTTCCTGTCCCAAAAGCTACAATACAAGAACAGGAGCATTGGGGGAGACTTATCGAAAGGAAATTAGAACAAATTAGCCAAAAAATCTTGGAATTAGAACTAGCTTTGGAGGATTACTGCGAAGAAAGTAATCGTCTGTTTAAGGAGTGATAGGATGTCAATGGTTAGAGGAATGGAAGAGCTAGAACAACTTGAAAGAGAAATTCAGGGATTCCTTCATATACAGTTATTGAAGTTTAACCGGCTTGGCCAATTAGACAATTTTCTTACTTCTATTGGCTTCAGAAGCTCCTTAAGAGATAGACCCATACAAAAGCAATCGAAAATTCTTGTTATTGGTCAATCTAATGTAAAAAAACAACATCTCCTTAAGCTAGCGGAAATGTCAGGTTATGATCCAAGTTGCTTTGAATTTATCATTACTTATAAAGATATCGAACGTTTCGATTTTTCGGTTTTGCGTCAGAATAAGAGTTATGTCTATATCTTGGTCGGCCCCATGGCACATAAGCAAAAAGGGTTAATTAAGGCGGGGAGCATGATTAGTGAAATGGAAGGCGATCCCGACTTTCCGCCTCTTCTCCGTTTAGTGAATTCAAGACACAATTTAGAGATTACAAAGACCAGCTTTCGAAACGCTCTAGAAAGACTAGATTTAGAATTTATTTAACTTTTCTCCTTCTTTAAGAGAAGAAGCAATGAACTTTGTTATAATGTAAGATAAGTTAAGAAAAGATCGTAAGGAAAGTGTGGATTATATGGCAGATAAAGTAAGTGGCGCGAATCTAGGTTTTGAAAAACAAATCTTTGATGCAGCGGATAAGTTAAGAGGAAACATCGATGCAGCAGAGTACAAGAATGTGGTTCTAGGGCTAATTTTCTTAAAATATATTTCAGATAGTTTTGAAGAAAAATATCAGGAATTAGTCGCTGAAGGTGACGGTTTTGAAGAAGACCGCGATGAATATCTTGCAGAGAATATTTTCTTTGTTCCTAAAGAAGCACGTTGGTCTTATGTGGTCCAACAAGCGATGACGCCTGAGATTGGGCAAGTAATTGACCAAGCCATGGTTGCGATTGAGGAAGAAAATGATCGTCTAAAAGGAGTATTACCCAAAAATTACGCCAGACCTGAATTAGACAAACGTCGCTTAGGAGAAGTTGTTGATCTCTTCAACAATCTAAAATTAAAGGAACATGGAGATGCCAAGGATATTCTCGGCCGGACTTACGAATATGCTCTGTCTCAATTTGCTTCACAAGAAGGAAAGAAAGCTGGGGAATTCTATACGCCTACAAGTATTGTTCAGACTCTTGTTGAGATACTAGAACCCTATGAAGGTCGTGTTTATGACCCATGCTGCGGGGCTGGTGGTATGTTCGTCCAATCAGCCAAATTTATTGAAAAACACCAAGGTCGGGTGAATGAACTATCTATCTATGGTCAAGAATCGAATGCCAATACCTGGAAATTAGCTCAGATGAACTTAGCCATTCATGGACTCGAAGGTGACTTAGGACAGGGGCCTGCCGATACCTTCTTCAACGACCAACATCCAACTATGCGTGCTGACTATGTTTTAGCTAATCCACCCTTTAACCTTAAAGTCTGGGGTGGCGATAAGCTAACTGAAGATGTTCGTTGGAAGTATGGCGTACCACCTGAAGGTAATGCAAACTATGCTTGGATGCAGCATATGATCTATCATTTGGCGCCGAAGGGTAAGTTAGGATTGGTCTTGGCCAACGGGGCACTTTCAGCTTCAGGCAAAGAAGGGACGATCCGTGAGAATATCATTAAAGATGATCTAGTAGAATGCATTATTGCCATGCCTGATCGCCTGTTTTATTCAACGGGCATCTCTGTCTCTCTTTGGATCATTAATAAAGATAAGCAAGAGGCGGGTAAGACGCTCTTCTTAGATTGCCGAAACTTTGGGTACATGATCGATCGCGCTCACCGTGATCTTAGTCAGGAAGATATTAATAAAATTTCTCAGACCTACCGTGACTTTACAGAGGGTAAAAATGTCGAAGAAGCAGGATATTCGCATGTAGCTGATTTTGAAGAGCTTGAGAATAATGGTTTTGTACTCACTCCTGGTCGTTATGTTGGTTTGGAGGAAGAAGCCGATGACGGAGAACCCTTTGAAGAAAAGATGGAGCGTCTAGCTGTTGATTTAGGTCAGCTTTTTGAAGAATCTCATCAATTAGAAGATCAAATAATGGAGCTGTTAGGGGAGATTGGATATGATATGTAGCTGGCAAAAAATGAAGTTAGAAGATTTAGGAAAAATTGTAGGCGGAGGTACACCGTCTACTAAAATAGCGAGTTACTACGGGGGTGATATCCCATGGATAACCCCTAAAGATCTTTCTAATAATGAATCGAAATATATTTCTAGAGGGGAAAGAAATATAACTAAAGAGGGTCTTGATAATTCGAGTGCCAAAATTTTACCGAAAGGGACCGTTCTTTTTTCATCCAGAGCGCCTATAGGATATATTGCAATAGCTAGTCAGGAGTTAGCAACTAACCAAGGTTTTAAATCGATAATACCTAATAAGAAGACAACTAGTGATTTTCTGTACTACTTGTTAATTAATAATATTGAAAATATTAAATCACAAGGGAGCGGCAGTACTTTTAGTGAAGTTTCGGGACGCGTTATGAAGAATATTAATGTAACTGTCCCTCCTTTAAAAATCCAAAATAAGATATCTGCAATTCTTAGTAATTTAGATCAAAAAATCGCTACCAACAACAAAATTATCGCTAACCTCGAAGCCCAGGCCCAAGCTATCTTTAAATCTTGGTTTATTGACTTTGAACCTTTTCAAGATGGTGAATTTATTGATAGTGAATTGGGTAGAATTCCTAAAGGTTGGACAGTAGCTAGGATCAAAGATTTGTCAAAATCAGTAGTAACTGGAAAGACACCACCAACTAAAAATAAAAAATTTTATGGAGGATCCTTACCTTTCATAACTATTCCAGATATGCATAATAACACCTATATCGTGACAACAGAGAGATATTTATCAAATGAAGGGGAATTATCACAACCTAATAAGACAATTCCAGCAGATACGATCTGTGTTAGCTGTATAGCTACAGTTGGATTAGTTATTTTAACATCAGAAAACAGTCAGACAAATCAACAGATAAATTCTATTATACCTAATGTAGATTATCTAACATATTATTTATATTTGACTATGAAAAATTCTTATGAATATTTGAATGCAATAGGCTCCGGTGGAAGTACAACGAAGAACATTAATAAGAAATCTTTTGAAAATTTATCAGTGATTTATCCACCTAAATGCTACCTTATTGATTTCCATAATATAATTTATCCTCATTTCAAGATGATAAAATCTCTTGAACAAGAAAACATAACGTTAAGTAAATTACGCGACACCCTCCTCCCCAAACTCATGTCAGGCGAAATTGACGTTTCCCAGATTAGTAAAAACTAAAGGAAGATATATATGAGTGAAATTTATCTAGAAGATGGCTTGGAAAAGTTATTCATCAATTCAATCCAAAATTTAGGCTATCAGTATGTAAACCAACAAGAAATTGTTCGTGATAGTATAAAATCTCCTTTAGCGATTGAATGGCTAAAGGAGTCCTTGCACCGATTGAATCCAAATTTATCTGAAGAAGTTCTTGACCAAGCCCTTCACCAAATTAAACATATTGACGCTGGCCTCTTGGTTAACCGTAATGAGCTTTTCTTCGATTACTTACAAAACGGGATTGAAGTGGCTCACTACCAAGATGATCAGTCTATAACGGATCGTGTTTATCTAATTGATTATGACAATATCGAGAATAATTCTTTTGTTGTGACTAACCAATTGACTTTGGTTGGTAAGGATACCAAGCGTCCAGACATTCTTATTTATGTTAACGGTCTTCCTTTGGCGGTCATTGAATTAAAATCTATGACAGCTCAAACAGCTGATGTGTCTTCAGCCTACCGTCAAATTAAGAATTATCAATATGATATTGAAAAACTATTCGTCTATAACGCTTTTAATATCGTTTCAGATTTTACAACGACCAAGTTAGGGACGATTACTTCCAATGAGGCCTGGTACAAGGAGTGGAAGTCAGTGGACGGCTCTTATGAGTCGACCCGCTATGCGGACTATAAGACCCTATTGACAGGTGTTTTAAACAAGGAACGCTTCTTAGATTTGATTAAGAATTTTATTTTCTTTGAACATAAGGAAGAAGCCACGGTTAAGATCTTAGCTCAATACCATCAATATTTTGCTGTCCATAAGGCGGTTAATTCTACCCTTCAAGCCATTGAATCAGGGGATGGTCGAGGCGGTGTCTTTTGGCATACCCAAGGATCAGGTAAGTCGCTTTCCATGGTCTTCTATACCCATGCCATGATCCAAGCTCTGAATCATCCGACTTTTGTGATTCTGACGGACCGTAATGATCTAGATGACCAGCTCTATGGTCAGTTCGCAAGAGCTCAGGATTTTCTCAGGCAACAACCGATTCAAGCTGATTCGAGGCGACACCTTCATGCTCTGCTGAATGATCGCGCTTCAAATGGGATCTTCTTCTCTACTATGCAGAAATTTGCGGAATCAGAAGAAGCCTTAACTGATCGAAATGATGTGATTGTTATCGCTGATGAAGCCCACCGGTCCCAATACGGTCTGCGTGAGAAGATGACTAAAGACGGGAAGATCCTGTCTGGGATGGCTAGATTAGTTAGAAAATCCTTACCTAATGCCACCTATATTGGTTTTACGGGTACGCCTTTGACTGAAAATGATAAAGATACTCAGGAAATTTTTGGGCACTATATTGATATCTACGATATGAGTCAGGCTGTAGAGGATGGGGCGACGCGACCTGTTTTTTACGAGAATCGAGTGATTAATCTTGGCTTAAATGATGCGATATTGAATGAGATCGACCATAAGTATGAAGAATTATCTGAACAAGCCAATGAGTGGGATATTGAAGCCAGTAAGAACGAACTGAGCCGCTTGGAACAAATTATCGGTTCAGACCAAGCTATTGATACTTTAGTCCATGATATTGTGAACCACTATGAAGAAACTCGAGAAAATCTTTTAACCGGTAAAGCGATGATCGTGGCTTATAACCGCACAATAGCTATGAAAATTTATCAAAAGATTTTAGAGATACGCCCAAATTGGGATGAAAAGGTTCAGGTAGTTATGACAGCTAATAATAATGACCCTGAGGAATGGAAGTCAATTATTGGCTCTAAAGCGGACAAGGAAGAACTTGCTAAACGATTTAAAGATGATAATGATCCCTTCAAGATTGCGATCGTAGTTGATATGTGGTTAACAGGTTTCGATGTGCCTTCATTATCTACCATGTATATTTATAAGCCCATGAAAGGCCATAACCTCATGCAGGCGATTGCTCGGGTAAACCGTGTCTTTAAGGATAAAGAGGGTGGACTGATCGTTGATTATATTGGCATTGCTTCAGCACTTAAAGAAGCAATGAGCGATTACACCAAGGCAGACCAAGAAGTGATTGATAATGCGAATATTCGCGACTCAGCCTATCCAATGTTCCAAGAGAAATTAGAAGTCATTCGTAGTGTTTTCTTCTATAACTTCAATTATTCTCCCATATTCTCAGAACAGATAGAGAATGCTGAACTCGCCGAGCTAATCATCGAAGGACTTAATCATATCTTGACCTTCTCCGAGAAGAAGCAAAATAACTTCAAGAAGGAAGCCTATGCGCTTAAACAAGCTCACACGCTCTGTTCTTCTATCTCAACAAAGCATGAGCAAAGAGAGTCAGCCTACTTTGAAGCCATTCGAACAAGTATGAATCGGATTACTACACCAGGAAAATTGAATAAATCAGATATTAATAAAGAGATTTCTGGTTTATTAGAACAATCGATCCATAGTGAAGGTGTCATTAACCTATTCCAGGACTTTGATAAAGGCTTTAGCTTATTTGATCCACTTTTCCTTGCTAAAATCGAAAAGATGCAGCAACAAAACTTAAGTATTGAATTGCTTAATAAACTCATCCGTGATGAGATCAAAGTGTTTTCTAAAGGAGATATCGTCAAAGGGCAGGAATTCTCAGAACGGTTACGACGTATTATGAAGACTTATCGACAAAGTATGGTTGATAATGCAGAAAGTTTGGATCGCTTTGTGGGATTATATGTAGAAGACTCACAACCATCTTATACAGCAGCATCAGCACGAATCGAATTGATTAAATTAGCCAAAGATATGGTGGAATTGAATAAAGAAAATAAAGAGTCCGGTTTAAGTCCAGATGAACTAGCTTTCTATCATGCCATTAGTAAACCTGAAAATATATCAGATTTCTATACAGATGAAGAATTAATTACTTTCACCCAGGATTTAGCAGAAACTATATCGAATGAAATAACTTCTGACTGGATGATGCGTGAATCAGGACGTGCCAACATGCGCCGAACTGTTAAGCGCTTACTAGCCAAGTATAAGTATCCAAAAGATCAACGGAATAAGGTGATTGAATTAATCGTGAAGCAGGCAGAGAATTTTGATGGGATTGTTGAGAATAACTCTTAAACTTACTATGAATATTAAAAAATCAAGAACCGTATCGACGCTATTATGCAGAATTTATCGATACGGTTCTTGATTTTAATATTGTTCAGAGTTTGAATAATGCTGTTTGATATCATCTAATATTTCAAATAATTCGATAAAGTTGTCGAAATTTATAGTCTCTCTATTTTCTTCTATGGCTTTTGAAAAAGCAGCCTTTCGATTTCTAGAAAAGGATAAACGTTTTTTATCTTCTTCCGTAAATAAATTTTCAATTTCAAAAGCATTAGGATTTTTTTGGGGACTAGGGATGGTTGTCAGATATAGATTTCCGACTAAATGTAAAAAATTATTAGATTGTAATAATTCATAGGGGGGGTGATAATTACCACCCTTGTAAATAGCTTTCAAGAATTTTTTTTAAGGTTTGTTCTTACCATTTTCGTTATCTAAGAGAATAACGACAGGATGATGGTTAAAAGGATGACCGTATTGTCGAAAATAATGATAAAAATGAGGCGATACCGTAGATAATCCTATATCAATTTCGCAGTCTTCTACTATTCCTTTTCCAAACGTTATCTGAGAAGTATATTGGAAAAAGAGCTTAGAAAGCTCATCTCCACCTTCGCCTGTTTTATTATCTTTACTCTTTGAATTCAAAAAATATGTAGTAATTGAATTGTTCTTTTTGAAATGTTTATAATCAAAATTATTGACTACTTCAATACCCCGAGGTAGTAAAGATTTGTATGCTGAGTTAATATATGAAAAATCAGTTTTACCTTCAGTAATTAATAGGGGTATAGCGTTGACGTAGAATGTTTTATAAAATAGAAATTTAGAGAAATCTCTTTCTCGTTTCGAATAACTTCTTAAAGACTTGTTATTTTGTGTAAATTGATTATTTTCTAACTTAAGATTATCAATCCAATTCGAAAAATTAAATCTACCAGTTAGGATCTCTAAGGTTCTTTCATTCTCGTTAATATTATAGATATTATCGCCTATGAAATATTCCCCTTTAGTGTATAAACTGTGGGCCATTGCACGAGTTTTAGAACTATAAGCTCTTGGGACATTTACTATTTCGTTCACAGAGAGTCCAGTAATTGTTTGCCTGTTTTTATAGGTAAGAAAATGTGTCTTATCATGATTAATATCGTGCCCACAAGCTTTGACGATTTGATCTAATTCAATCAAGAATTCACCATATTTATCACTGAAAGTATTATCGTTTGTTGAGAAGGTTAAGTCATCTGCATAGCGGGTATACTTTAATTTATATTTTTGACATAAGGATAATATGCGGCGATCAAGTATTGCAGTAATCATATTTGCAATTGTAGGAGAAGTAGGAGCGCCTTGCGGTAAAACTTTTTTATAGCAGGTTAATTGTGCTAAAACAGTTGCCATCTCTTTAGAAAGTTTGAATCGTTTATCCTTTTCAAAAAAACCTCTTACTCTGCCAAAATGGAAATGATCGAAATAGTCTTCTAAATCTATATTAAGAATATATTTTTTATTTCTATGTTGGGAAGCATTTGTAAAAATATTTTTTTCTCTCACGAAACCATGCGAAATCTGTTTTTCAGGTTCTCTGAAAGCGAAAGCTTCTAAATAGTATTGGTTAAGAAGATCATTTAATTTTCTCTGAACTCGTTTTAAAGAGTCGTTTGGAGCAGCAATTGTTCTTGTCTCACCCCCCCCTTTTTTCTCTAACTTAAAGGTATGATATTGGGTATTAACATTTTGGTCGGGAGAGTAGAGCAAGCGCGTTAAAGTTTGTAATTCAATTTCAAGTAAATTAGCTAATTCGGTTCTTGTTGTAAAATTGTTAATTTGTAAGTTCATATCTAATCCTTAATAAAAATAAGTGCATGATATCTCATTAGAACGATATGTCAAATAGTCGATATTGACGACATGAGTGCACGCAGACTACGCCTGCCTACATCAGCAAAAAGATACGCGAATCACGCACCAAAACAAATTCATATCATGCACTTGAAATATTATAACATAAGTATAAAGTTATAATTTATTAGATTGCAGGTAAACCATCTCATTCAAATTCTAAATATTTTATCCCAAGCAAGCCCTCCACTGTCTTATTTTTTTACTTCAACAAACACTGCCTTCCCATCCGTCCTTGAATGTGTACAGCTTATTGAGTTCCAGTCTCAATTGACTGGGGCTTTTTTTCTTTCTCCAGTTGACAGTCCCTTAAATCTCCATTAAACTATTAATCGTAACGGTTACGATTTAAATAAAAGAAAGAGGGATTTTGTGAAACGAGAATTATTGACGGTGAGCTTATTGAGTGTCTTGGCCTTGGGGGCTTGCCAGACTTCGGAAGCGCCGGCTAAGCAATCGGCAGTTTCTTCTAATCAGACTGAGCAGGCCGCTAGCCATGATCATTCAGGCCATAGCCATGAGGGGCACAAGCATGGAGAGGATGGCCACGATCATGATCACGAAGGTCACGACCATGAATTCGAAGTGACCAAGGAGACCCTGGTCGGCAAGGAGGGAGAAGACTACCTAGTCGCGCACGGTGACCACTACCATAAAGTTCCTGCCGACAAGCTGACTGAAGAGGAGCGGAAGGACTTTGATGCCTATTTAGCCGCTAACCCCAATCTCAAGGCCGATCACGAGAAGGCGCTCCAGGTCCAAGCGGGCTATTTTGATGATGCGGATGTGGCGGACCGGACCCTGGCAGATTGGCAGGGCGACTGGCAGTCGGTGGCCCCCTATTTAGAAGACGGCACTTTGGACCCTGTTATGGAATTGAAGGCGGTCAAGTCCGAGGGCGAGAAGTCGGCGGAAGATTACAAGGCCTATTATCAGAAGGGCTACCAGACCGACCTCAAGGGGATCAAGATTGAGGGCGACCAGATCACTTTTATTAAGAAGGACGGGTCGACCGCAACCGGGACCTACCGGGCAGAAGGGTCTAAAATCTTGGATTATGAGAAGGGTAACCGCGGCGTCCGGCCGCTCTTTACTAAGGTCTCCGGGGATGATGACGCGTATAACTATGTCCAATTCTCCGACCACCACGTTGCGCCGAGTGAAGGGGTCAACCACTTCCATATCTTCGTCGGCAATGACTCCCACGAAGCCCTCTTTGAAGAAATGGACAATTGGCCAACCTTCTACCCTAAGGCATGGACCGGCGACCAGATTCTCGAAGACCAACTCCACCATTAGGAGGGGGGTAAAACCAGCTACGGCTGGTTTTTTCTTTTTTGGGGGATTGATGAATGGTGGGGAACTAGCGAATGAGGCTCTTGTTAGCGAGTTGGCATTCACGAACTGGCGAATGGACCTCCTATTAGCAAGTTGGCACCCAAGAACTTGCTAACCAGCCCCTGGAAGGCAAGTTGCCCAATACCCCCTCAAATCTAATAAGCCTCCTCGTGTGTTAATGAACGGGGAGGCTAATTTTATTAAATTTAGTATCTTTCACAACTGATCCCCACAATCGATCACTCCTGTTCTCTTTTTGAGACTTCCGGCCTGGCGAAATATTTGCTATAGTAGCCTCTACAGAAGGGAAAGGTGATCGTATGAAGCGATTTGGGAAAATTTTTCTAGCATTTTTAGCGCTCTTAGTCTTGGGGGCTTGCGGCAAACAAGAGGAGGCGTCGTCAAAGAACCAGGCAGCTAAGGAAAAGGTGCGTGTGGCGGTGGTCGGTTCGAGCGAGAAGGAGATCTGGGAGTTCGTGGCAGACAAGGCTAAGGCAGAAGGGATCGACCTGGAAGTGACAGAATTAACGGACTACAACCAGCCCAACCAGGCCCTGGCCAATGGCGATGTCGATCTCAACGCCTTCCAGCACTATGCCTTCCTCAAGCAGTGGAATGAGGACCACAAGGAGGACTTGACACCGATTGGGCTGACCTTCATCACGCCCCTCTATATCTTCTCGGACAAGGTGGATGATCTCAAGGATCTTCCAGAAGGCGGCCAGGTCTTGATTCCCCAGGAGACCTCCATCCAGGGTCGGGCGCTCTTAGCCCTACAGACAGCGGGTGTGCTCAAGCTCCGCGATGGTGGGTCAACCCTCTCCCAGGTCAGTGATGTGGTTGAGAATCCTAAGAATATTGAGCTGGTAGAGGTAGAATCTGCCCAGGCGCCCCGTCTGGTCAAGGACGTGGACGCGGCGGTTGTGAACGGGTCCTTCGCTGAGGACGCAGGCATGAAGATTGAGGACAATATCTTCACCGATGCCGACCACCTGGATCAAATTCCTAACGACCGCTATAACTTGATCGTAGCCCGCAAGGAAGACCAGGATAACCCTACGCTTCAGAAAATTGTCCAACTCTACCAGTCCCAAGACGTGGCCGACAAGATGAATGAAGTCAGTCCCGGCCAGTATTATCCGGTTTGGGGGCAAAAGGTAGACTTCATCCCATAAATTTACATAAGATTTACAGGTTTTTAACATGATATCAATAAAGCTTAGCTATAATGTAATTGTCTGTTGGGAAACAGACATGCATAAATTTTCCTTTAAAAGCAATCGAAGCATATACTCATTCGGTAGGCTCAATGTCAGAGCCTTGCTTTCACGCTCCCCACAAGCAAGAAGGCAGATTGCGACATGTCGAGGCCAGCTGTTCAGCTGGTCTTTTTATTGTTCTCTTTAGCCTTTGTGAGTAAAATGGGCTGGATTTGCCTTCAGCGGTTCTGAGAGCAAATAGAAGGTGTGGATTTGCCTTCAGTAGGCCTGAGAGCAGATAGAAGGTGTGGATTTGCCTTCAGTCGGCCTGAGAGCAAATAGCGTTTGTGAATTTGCGCTCGGACGTCTTGTATGCAACTGTCGAATTTCAATTTGCATTCGGAAACTTTGAGCGCAAATAGGAAGATGCTGACTTGCTCCAGTCATCCGAGTCTAATCGCTATGTCTCGCACCCTCCTAGTTGGGTTCGCAAAGGCAGAAAGGACTCCTCTTCGCAAAAATCTGTCGAAGGCCTTCAGCCTTCTCTAGTTTTTTGCTCCAGAAGGTCCCTTTCTCTCGCATCCTCTCACACCCTCCTAGTCGGGTTCGCAAAGGCAGAAAGGGCGTGACTTCAGCAAATGGGAACGATCGGTTTAACCCGATCTTATCCCTTTTGCCTCCAGTCATCCCTTTCTGAACGCCTTTG
>NZ_KV797949.1:98507-126337 GCF_001809535.1 Aerococcus sp. HMSC062A02
CAGTCATCCCTTTCTGAACGCCTTTGCTCACACCTTCATGTTTGCGTATTTGTTTTTTTCGTGCCAGACTGGGGACAGAATCCAAATAAAGGAGTGGTAAGTATGTTACAAGGACGAAGTTTTTTACGGGTGAGTGATTTTAGTCAAGCGGAATTGCGCAATTTGGTGGATTTTGCTTTGCATCTTAAGGATCTCAAGGCGCGGGGGATTCCTCATCCTTATCTGGAGGGGCAGAACTTGGCCCTGGTTTTCAACAAGGCTTCGACGCGGACGCGGGCGGCTTTTACGGTAGCAGCTAGCGACTTGGGAGCGAATTTGGAGTATTTTTCCACGGCAGATATGCAGTTGGGGACTAAGGAATCAGTTGCGGATACGGCTCGGGTTCTTGGTCGGATTTTTGACGGGATTGGTTTTCGCGGGGCGGCTCAGGAAGATGTGGATATCCTGGCTGCTGAAGCGGGGGTGCCGGTGTGGAATGCTTTGACGGACTTGGCCCATCCCATGCAGATGGTGGGCGACTACATGACCCTCAAGGAGGCTTGCGGCGACTTGGCCGGGCTCAAGCTGGTCTATGTGGGGGACGGGCGCAACAATGTAGCCAATTCCCTGCTCTTGGCGGGCCTGATCCTAGGGGTTGAAGTGGCCATCGCCGCCCCCGAATCCCTCCAGCCTAATGCCCAAGTCCGCGAGCTAGCGGACCGCTTATCTGAGACTTACGGGACGCCCTACCAGCTGACAGAAGACCTCCACACTGCTGTTAAAGGAGCGGACGCCATCTATACCGATGTCTGGGTCTCCATGGGGGAAGAAGACCAGCTGGAAGAGCGCATCAACTTACTCCAACCCTACCAAGTCAACGCTCAAGTCATGGCTGAAACAGGCAAGGACACCATCTTCATGCACTGCCTCCCTGCCTACCACAACGGCGAGAGTGAAAAAGGCCGCGCCCTGGTCGCTAAATACGGTGAAGCTGCCTTTGAAGTCACGGACGAGGTCTTCCAATCCGAGGCCGGCTGGCACTTCCAACAAGCTGAAAACCGTCTCCACTCGACCAAGGCTATTCTGGCCGCGACTAATGGGCATTTGTTTGTGCCGGGGGTTTAGGATTTACTTGATCGATTAATTCTATATACAATGAAAGACTAGCACTGCCAGCTAGTCTTTTTTGCCTGATCAAATTTTTGATTTATGAGGCTTATATTATATTAATAGCCCATCGCGACTGATCGCTTGTCTATATCGCTTGGGATAAATAAGGCTGCTATAGAGGGATTTCTTAGTTTATTCCTTGCCCGACTGTGCTTCTAACAGATAATGGTCGAATTTGACAATTATTTTTGAAAAATATATATTATCTAAAACACTATATAAAAATAAGTGGTATAAAAAGATTGGAGTGATCAGATGCAAAAGAGTGTGAAGCGATCCCAGACCTATCTTGGCCTGGCACTAGTTATTGTATTACTGGTATTTGGTTATTACTTGAGTGGACTAAAGGCGATTCTTCCCTTGCAGTTACTGGCAGGGGTGTCCTTTGGCTATGCCTTGACCCGGTCCCGCTATGGTTTTGCGGGTGGGGTGAAGCGGCTCTATATGCGGGGCGAAGCTAGTCTATCTAAGGCCTTGTTGCTATTATTTGCCTTTACTTCAGTTGTCTTTGCAGGGATCCAATGGAAAGCAGCTAGTGAAGGTGCCTTGCCCGCCTTTGTTGAAGGGGCAGGTGACTTTATTATTCCAGGGACCCAGAACGTGGAGTTCGTCAATCTAGCAACTCTAGTCGGCGGTTTCCTCTTTGGCGTAGGCATGGTTATGGTTGGCTGCTGTGCTTCCGGTACCCTGTCTGACTTAGGAGAGGGCCGGGCTCGTGCCTTGATCTCTTTAATCTTCTTTGTCCTATCTGCTGCTCCTGGACAGGCGGCCCGGGCTGAATTTGACCGGACCGCCCTAGGACAGGTCGGCTTCCAATTACACCTGCCCCAGGTCTTTGGTTACTTTGGCGCCTTGGTCTTAACTTTGGCCTTGCTAGCTGGCCTCTGGTGGTGGGTGGTGAACTATGAGAAGAAGCGCAAGGAAGACAACACCTCCTTAGATCCATACGGCGACTGGGAGGAGATTGAGAAGCCGCTTGAGCCTTCGAAGACCTCGTCTCTCTTCTCCTATGAGACCTATCACAAGCTCTTTATTGAACGCTGGACCTTCTTCACGGGAACGGTCATCATTGCTTTGACCGCTATCTTTGTCCTAGTGACAACGGAATCGCCTTGGGGGGTAACGTCTCCCTTTGTCACTTGGGACGTGGCCTTCCTACAGAACCTAGGTGTTGAATTCTCAGAAGCTAATTTTGGCAGCTACCTCGAAAAAGTAGAGCGCGGACTCTTGCTTGATGGCCCCACCATCCGTAACATTGGCCTTTTTGCAGGAAGTTTTTTGGCCTTCTTGCTAGCCAACCGCTTCCGCATTCGGTCCGGTTTTTCCTTTAGAGATGGTATTTATTATGCAATTGGCGGGATCCTCTTAGGCTTTGGTTCTCGTCTGGCCCTGGGCTGCAACATCGGCGCCCTGTACTCAGCTATCGCTAGCTTCTCAATTTCGGGATGGTTCTTCTTGATTGCTGCTGTTGCCGGTGGTGTGGTCGGCCTCAAGATTTTCCAAGGTAAGATTAATATTATTCCGATTCCTATTCACTGTGAACGTGAACAATGAAAGGTGTGACTAAAGATGTCAAAAAATAATAAAATTGTCGTTGTTGGAGGGTGCGCCGGTGGGGCGTCAACTGCTGCCCGCATCCGTCGTCTCGATGAATTTGCGGATATTACCATATTTGAAAAGGGGCCCTATGTGTCTTACTCCAACTGTGGTCTGCCTTTCTATCTGAGTGGCCAGGTGGCATCGAGTGATGACTTGTTACTGATGACTCCAGAGAATTTTGCCCAGCAGTATAACATCCAAGCCAAGGTCAACCATGAAGTCATTGAGATTAACCGCCAAGAGAAAACCGTCCAGGTTGTTAACCATGAGACCGGAGAAGACTTCCAAGAAGCTTACGACTACTTAATTCTGGCCCCTGGAGCACATGCTGCTAGACCCCAAAGTATCCAAGGCGTTGATAGTGACCATGTCTTTACCGTTAAAACGGTTCCTGATGTCCGCAAACTGGCTGACTATCTGACGGACCATGACGTGAAGGATGTGGCTGTGGTGGGGGCAGGTTTTATTGGCCTTGAAGTTTTAGACAATCTCCACCAGCTGGATTTGCAGCTTTCTTTAATTGAAGATGCTGACCAAGTCTTAACGCCTATTGATGAAGACCTAGCTCAAATCCTCCATCGTTCGCTTTATGACCATGGGGTGAAACTTTACCTGGGACAAAGTGTCCAAGCTATTCAAGAGGATGCCGTTATTCTTGATTCTGGCGAAGCCATTAAGGCCCAGGCTGTGGTTTTAGCGGTAGGAATTACTCCTAACAGCGACTTAGCTAAGCAAGCTGGACTAGCGACCTCTTACCGCGGACACATTGTGACTAACCACCACTATCAGACCACTGATCCTAATATTTATGCAGTTGGAGATGCTATTGAAATTAATGACTACCTGACAGGCAAGGCAAGAAGCCTAGCTCTAGCTGGTCCTGCTCAGTGGCAGGCCCGGGCAGCGGCTGATCATATTTATGGCCGGCCTGTTCAGAACAAGGGGGTGCAAGGGTCACTCTCGATTAAGCTCTTGAACTATAATGTGGCTAGTACGGGCTACAATGAAAAATTCTTGCAGGCTGAAGGGATCCCTTATGACTTCGCCTACATTATCCCTAAAGACCGGGTAGGCCTCATGCCAGGTTCTAAGAATCTCTTCTTTAAACTCTTATTCGCCAAGCCATCGGGACGGATTTTAGGTGCCCAGGCTATCAGTGAAGGGGACGCGGTTAAACGTATCGATGTAGTTGCCACAGCTATCCGTGCGGGCTATGACCTCGAAGACTTAAAGAATCTTGAGTTAACCTATTCACCTCACTATGGGACCGCTAAAGATCCCGTTAATCATGCGGCTTTAGTCGGTTTGAATATCTTGAATGGTGAATTCAAAAAGGTGCCAGTGACTGCTGTGCGTGGATTAGTCGAAGAGGGGGCTTTCATTATTGATGCACGTGAGGAGGATGAATATGAACAGAGTCACCTTAAGGGAGCTAAGAATATCCCGCTCAGTCAATTTAGACAACGTTTGGATGAAATCCCTAAAGACCAAGCTGTTTATGTTCACTGCCGGTCAAGCCAGCGCTCCTATAACATGGTGCGAGCTTTAGAGCAGCGGGGCTATCACAATATTTATAATATCGATGGTTCCTATCTAGGAATTTCAGAGTATGAGTATTACCGCGACCAGGTGACAGGCCGGGAGAGCATCCTCACAGACTATAATTTTGAATAAATAAATGCTGAGTAAGTTAGGAGATGGGAATGAAGAAGTTTAGTCAATTGAAGTGCCTAGCTTTTGTTTTCTGGCTGCTTATCTTAGTCGGCTGGCAGCTTGTTTTTACTGATAGCGGTGGCCAAGGTCTGAATATACCGTCCATTACAGAAATTTGGCAGTCCTTTCTGATGCTTTGTCATGAGGGCTATGCTGGAATCCCTTTATCTGCCCACTTAAGGGCGAGCTTTGTGCGCTTATTTTTGGCCTTGTTATCGGCTACGTTTTTAGCTTTGCCTCTTGGTATTTTGAGTGGTTTCAGTCCAGTGATACGTTATATTGTCCAGTCCCTGGTGAACTTTATTCGGCCCATTCCTCCCTTAGCCTATTATCCTTTGCTGATAATGCTAGTTGGGATCAGTGATGCCTCAAAAATTATCCTCTTATTTATTGCCGCTTTTGCTCCCCTCTATCTAGCGGTGGTTTCGGGGATTGAACAAGTGCGGTCGGATTATATTCTAAGCGCTGAATCGCTAGGAGCTTCGCCTTTGATGATCATGCGTAAGGTCATCTGGCCCAGTGTGCTTGCCAGTTTTATCGTAGGTCTGCGAACCGCTTTTGGCTTTGCCTATACGACTCTGGTTTCGGCGGAGATGACAGCTGCCGAATCAGGCCTAGGTTGGTTGGTCATTGATGCCTCCCGTTACTTGAAGACGGATGTCGTTTTTGTGGGGATTATTTTGATGGGCTTAACCGGATTAATTTTTGACCGCGTATTGGATTATATTGAAAAGCAACTTATATTTTGGAAAGGACAGGTTTAAGGGTGGCAAGAAAGAGACAATGGATAAAAGTTGCGATTGCGATTTTCATCGTCGTCGGCTTGCTGGTTAGCGGCCGGCACTATGGCTTATTTGATAAGGATTCAGACGCTCATAGCCATGAGGTGCGGATTGCTTACCTCCGAGTGCCTAATGATGAACTACTGGCGATGTCGCGGGGGACCTTGGAGGATAAGCTAGCCGAAATTGGGGTAAAGGCCAAATTTGTCGAGTTCGATTCAGGGGTTGAGGCGAATAAGGCCTTAGCTTCAGGGAGTATTGACTATGCTAGTATGGGGATTACTAACGCGGTCGTTGCCTTGGCCAATCAGATTCCGACTGAACTGATCTGGATCCATGAACTCCTCGGTGAGACGGAAGGTTTGGTGGTGAAAGATTCTATTAGTAGCTTATCAGATTTAGCTGGTCAAACGCTTGCAACCACCTTTGCTTCAACTTCACATTATAGTTTGGAGAAAGTGCTTGAAGAAGCCAATCTTAGCGATCAAGTGAAGCTTCTCGATATGAAATCAACAGATATTGCAGCCTCCTGGGCCAGTGGCGATATTATGGGAGCCTATACTTGGGAACCTAATCTTTCCCAACTTGTGAACCAGTCGGGCCATGTTCTATTAGATTCTAAGGACCTTCAGGAAGAAGGGATTGTGACAGCTAATGTGATGTTGGGACGGAAAGATTACCTAGCAGAACATCCCGAAGTGACCCAGGTCATTATCCAGTCCTTAGAAGAGACCCATCAGCTCTATGCCAGTCAGCCCGAAGAAGCTGCTAACATCTTGGGAGAGGAACTCGGTATGCCAGCAGATGAGGTACTCAAACAAATGAAGGGTTCTAAATGGCTAAGGGCAAAAGATCAAGTCCAGTCCGACTACCTGGGCTCATCTGAAGAAAAGGGTCAATTTGTCCCTGTTATCCAATCGATAGCTGACTTTTTAGCGAGCAACCGACAGTTATCGGATGTGCCGAGTCAAGAGGTCATTGAAAACTTTGTCAATCCAGCCTACATTGAAGCCTATTTAGAGAGGGAGGGACAGTGATGCCGCATCCTTTACTAACAATGGAAAATGTCTCCTATCGCTATGATGACCAATCAGATGAAGTACTTCGAGGCCTCAATTTTCAAATGCAGCCAGGAGAATTTGTCTGTGTCTTAGGGCCTTCAGGTGTAGGCAAGAGTACCTGGCTCAACTTGTTGGCCGGCTATGAGCAGGTGAGCTCAGGCAAATTGTCTTTCAAGGGAAAGGAGATTACTGGGCCTTCCTGGGAGCGAGGCGTGATCTTCCAGCGCCATACGCTCTATCCCTGGCTGACAGTAGGAGAGAATATTGCTTTTGGCTTGGAGGCAAGAAAAGATCGTCCTGAGCAAATCAAAGAACGGGTAGACTATCTCCTGGAAAATATCGGGTTATCGGACTACCAGGATTCTTATATTTTTAAGCTATCGGGCGGTATGCAGCAGCGAGTCCAGCTAGCTCGAAGTCTGGCTCCCCAGCCTGAGCTCATCTTAATGGATGAACCCTTTTCGGCCTTGGATGCTTTGACCCGACTAGATATGCAACGTTTTGTCAGAAAAACTTGGCAGCGAGAAGAGACCTCTATCTTCATGATTACCCATGACATTGATGAAGCCTTAACCCTGGCTACACGCTTGATAGTCATACCGGTGGGAGACTCCAGCCAGCTTGTAGAGTTTTCTCTCGATTATACCAAGTGTATTTTAGCTGGGCAGACGGCCAAGGAATATGTGGATAAAAACTATTTGACGATAAAAGACCAAATCTACCACTATCTAAGTGTGGAAGCCTAGTCTTTTAGAGATCCTGTGAGCCAATCGTGTTGAATTTGCGTTCGGCAAGTCTGAGCGTAAATAGTGAGTGTTGATTTGAGTTCAGCGGGTCTGGGTGCAAATAGGGAGTGTGGATTTGCGTTCGTTAGATCTGAGCGCAAATAGTGAGCCTCAACTTGTATTCAACCGCCTTGTATGGAAATCGTTAGTAGACTAAAGATACTTTCCCAAGCCCCCCTTGCCCTCTTCTCCAATCCATGTTACAATAATCATTGTCGAAAGACCTTATGGCGAGGATGGAGATGTGAACCGGGTCAGATCGGGAACGAAGCAGCCCTAAGCATTTTCCATCTTGTGCTGTAAGTTTTTTATTTTGGATATTAAAGGAGCCGGCCCGCTAAATCAGCGGCCGGCTTTTTCTATGGGGTGGATACCTAATAAAAGAGGCCCAATCACGATTAGAGCCTCTTTATTTAGGTTAATTTTTTATTATTTTGTTTATCAATGCTCACACGTCAAATGTTCCAGGGGCCGGGTCAGGTCGTCCAGATCCCGGTAGTAGCTAAGGATTATTCTTCCGTTAAAGACTTTGGGTCAATGCCGAGTGCCTTGGCCATGTCGTCGTTGACCTTAACCACAAGTTTTTCGGATTTTTGGACGGGCATTTCAGCTGGGGTCTTGCCGTTCTTCAGGATGTCGAGAGCCATCTCGCCCGTTTGTTTACCGAGTTCGTAGTAGTCCACGCCGTAAGCGCAGAGGGTGCCTTCTACACCGGCATCGAAGGCGGCAACTGAAGGAACTTTTTCTTCTTTGAGGACTTGGCCGATGGTTTGGATGGTGTTGGCGACGGTGTTGTCGGTTGGCAGGTAGATGCCGTCCACTTTCTTGGCCAGGGCCTTGGTGGCTTGTTGGATTTCGTTGGTCGTGGTGACGGTCATGCTTTCCACCTTGAGCCCCTTGGATTCGATATAGTCCTTGGCTTCCTTGTACTGCATCTCGGAGTTGACCTCGCTGGAGTTGTAGAGGATGCCGATGGTTTTGATAGAAGGGTCGGCCTTGAGCAGGAGGTCCACTACCTTGTCTGTTGGCGCGCCGTCGCTGGTTCCGGTCATATTCGCACCAGGTTTTTCGGCAGTGTCGACGAGTTTGGCGCTGACGGGATCAGTGACTGCGGTGAAGAGTTGGGGGGTCTTCTTGTCGGTATTCAGCATGGCTTGGGCAGCGGGTGTGGCGATGGAGAGGATGAGGTCGTTCTTGCCCGCTAATTGCTGGGTGATACTCTGCAGGTTGGACTGGTCGCCTTGGGCATTCTGGTAGTTGAGGGTCAAGTTCTTGCCTTCTTCATAGCCTGCTTCTTTGAGGGCGTCCGTGAAGCCTTCCCGGGCCCGGTCCAGTGATTCGTGTTCCATGAATTGGAGGACACCTACTGAGGCTTCTGCTGCTTTTGTGTCGCCAGCTGCTTGCCCGCAGGCGCCTAAAGTGAGCGCCAGGGCACCGAGACCTAATACTTTAGCTAATTGTTTGATTTTCATGATGAGATCCTCCTTATATTTTATCCTGTGGTCGACAAGTGACTAAACTTTCTTCCTTACAATAGAAAAAACCGCCTAAGATACTCTAAGGCGGCGGTAAAGCAAAAATATAGGCTCGGCCTCTTAGAATATCCAATCTATTCTATGGGGCCTAAGCATGGTAAAAATCTCTAGCCTCATAGATACAAACGCTTGGTCCGTGTTTGTACCCATGACTTGCATAGCTACAAACACTATCTAAAGAAGCTAAAGAAGAAAGTATTCGATTGAGCTGAGCATGTGCCCAGGCAGACAGTTGATTTCATTCTTAGCATGAGTCATGCTCCTTTCTCAAGTGATAATCCTATCATAGGACAAAAGTAAGAAGATGTCAACCGTATTCTTACGGAATTTTAATTTAATGTGGGGGAAATGATCTTATGGAGCTAGTGAACAGCTTGCCTCAGAAACAGACCTCTCGTTTGCGAGTCGGGCCCGGCCAACTTTCAAATGCCCCCTAAATTTGCGAGTAGGACCGAGCTCACCACCAACCAAGCCTATCGAGTGTGGGTTGATTCATATCTTTATCCCTTTAAGCTAGGAACCTCCATTCATTTCAGCCTTATTTTGTTAAAGAAAGTCTAAGATAGCTAAGTTTTTCTAGTATTTTATTTATTTTACAAATAGAATATAGGTAAACTAAACGCGAGATGTCATTCGCTTGGGCGTGGCTTTTGCATGTAAAGATAAGGAATGAGTATGATGGATTTTATTAGAGGGCACAAGCGCGTGCTTCAGATCTTTTTTTATGGCTTGATTTTTGTCCTTTTGGGCTATTTCATCCGCCACGAGCTCCAGGGGATTGACTGGCAACTTTTCCGCCAGTCCTTGGGGGAGAAGACCTTGTGGGTTCAGTTGGGTCTTCTTGTGACGGGGCTCTTGGGCTTTTCTGTCAATGGACTTTATGATTTGAATGCCACCCGGGACTATCCCTTGACGGCTCCGACCCTAGATATCCTAAAGATTGGTTGGATCAGTCAGGCTTTTAATGAATTCATTGATTTTGGCGGGCTGACAGGGGGGACCTTGCGGGCGAATTTCTATAAGAAGGCAGGACTGCCAGCGGAATCGGCCCTCCAATTGTCTGTGATGAATTGGGCGGCGAGTTTTCTAGGTTTGGTCTTTTTGATTTTTCTTGCCTTACCCCTAGCTTGGGGGAGGAATTTGGGCTGGCCCTTGGTCCTAGCCCTGATCTTCACCCTCTACCTGCCGGCCTTTCTTCTGGCTGACCGCCTGCCTTGGGTTCAGGGGCTCTTTGACCGTTTCCAGCTCCAACAGATTTCTTGGCGCAAAAAATGGGGCTATGTGGGCGTCTCCATCTTGGATTGGTCGGCTGCTCTGTCTTACTTCCTCTTTGTGATGGCGATCTTTAACCCTAATTTTGCCTGGACGGATGGTTTGTTGATTTATGTCTTCAGTATTGTGGTGGGCCTCTTCAGTTTCGTTCCAGGTGGGGTGGGGGCCTTTGATGTGACGGTCCTCCTGCTCATGCAGAAGGCGGGCTATGAAACGGCCAATGTCTTAGCTGCTCTGGTCGTTCTCAGGGTCTGCTACTATATTATTCCCTGGGCCCTGGCTTCGACTTATGTTTTGGGCCGCTGGTACAGGGAGAAGACGGAGGACTTCCACCTGACATTCTGGTCGGATGTCTTAGTCAAAGGTCTAGCGCTCGTTATGTTTATCGCTGGCGCCCTCCTCGTGTCGACGGCTTTGGCACCGGAACTCTTTGATCGTGTTCGCTTCCTCAACCACCTGGTGCCTCGGCTCTTTGAACAAGTCTCGGCCTTTATTACCTTAATCGTGGGGATTGTGACCCTCCTGCTCTCGCTCGGTATCAATGCCCGGGTCCGCCGGGTCTACCAGGCGGCGATGGGGCTCTTGCCCTTGGGCGCTGTCCTCTGCCTGGTTCGTGGCTTCTCTTACCGCGAGGCCCTGGTCGTGATGGCCATCTGGATCCTACTCTATGCCAACCGCCGGCAATTTATCCGGGCTAGCGTGCCCCTGACCCGGCGCAATATCGTTGTGGCTAGTCTCTTGACCCTCCTTGTTCTGGGGGTAACCAGCGTGGCCGTGGCCTGGCATATCCTCCGCCTCAAAGGAGAATTGGTGATTACCATCAACCTGGTCCACCTCATGTTGAGTGTTCTTATCGTTGTGGGGCTGGCTCTGCTCCTTCTCTTTAGCCAGTCCAAAAAACTCCGCTTCCAAAGACCGCAGCCAGAGGAGGTGGATGCCTACCTGGCCCTGGTCGACCAGTACGGGGGGACGGAATACAGCCACCTGGTCCGTCTCTATGATAAGCAGATTTTCTTTGGACCAGACCGAGAGGCCGCTTTACTCTATCGATCGGTAGGGCGGAACATGTTGGTGCTCGGCGACCCGGTTGGCCAAGCAGAGGCCTTTGATGGCTTACTCCAAGCTTTTGCCTCTTATGCCCATGATTCAGGGATGCGGCTCGCTTATTATGAGGTCAGTCCGCGTTACCTGGATAATTTTTGTAATATGGGTTATCTGACGGTTAAGATCGGCGAAGCAGCCATTATTCCCCTGGAAGATTTCACTTTTGAGGGCAAAAAGAACCGCAACCGCCGGCAGATCCGCAATGCCATGGAGAAGGCAGGGCTACGTTTTGAGGTCTTAAGTCCACCCCATGCACCGGCGACCTTGGCTGAATTAAAGGGATTTTCGGATGCTTGGTTGGAAGGTCGGAGTGAGATGGCCTATTCCTTGGGGGCCTTCCAGGAAGACTACCTGCAGACGAGTCCCATCTTCGTTTTGCGTTCGGATGAGCGGATCGAAGCCTTTGCTAATCTCATGCCTATCAGTTCTGAGAGCGTATCAATTGATTTAATGCGCTTCAGGGGGGATACTGTAGATAACGTCATGCAGATGCTCTTGCTACAGATTCTATCCTGGGCCAAGGCGGAAGGGTATCAGAGCTTCGACTTGGGGATGGCCCCGCTGGCGAATGTGGGCGACCAGACTTATTCCCGTTCGCGCGACCGGGTTATCCGACTAGTCTATGAGTACGGTAACCGGGTCTATGGCTTCAAGGGCTTGCGCGCCTATAAGGATAAGTTCCGCCCCCACTGGGAGAACCGCTACCTGATCTATGCCGAAGCTTCTGCCCTGCCTCAGATCCTCCTAGGCCTCTATGAAGCGGTCAACCATAGTTATAAGAAGAAGGAGAAATAACCATGCATACCCTCTATATTAAGCAACGTATCTTTAAAATAACAGATAATTATCCCATCAAAGATGACCAAGGAAAGGTCTGCTACCAAGTCGACCAGGACTTCAAGCTGATTGGCGATAAGATCCATGTGACTGATCCGAATGGGGAGGAGGTTTTCACTGTCAAGCGCAAGCTAATCCGCCTCTTCCCAACTTACAGTGTGGCATTTGCGGATGGCCAGTCGCTCAAGGTGAGAAGCCAGCTCTCCCTCATGCGTCGCAAGGTTAAGGTAAGTTCCGATGACTTCGAGTTGAAGGTCCGCGGCAACCTGATCGACCACAAGTTCACGGTGAGTGAAAGCGGGGAAGAGATTGGGACCATCCGCAAGAAACTGCTCAGCATTGGGGATAGTTTCGAAATCCAAGTTAAGGACCGAAATTACGAACAAGTCCTCGTTGCCATCACTATTGCCATCGACAACCTGATGGACCGTGAAGACGACGAGGAAGATGACGAATAGACTATTTTTTGACCCCGCTAGCCGGAAATAAGGGCTGGTGGGGTTTTAGTATAGTCTTTATTCTGATAGTGGAGACTGGAAAAGTGGCAACTTTCAAATGAGGGTCAAGTTTGTGGGTTGGGTCGTGTCAACTTTCATATGGGAGCTTGGTTTGTGGGTTGGACCAGGCCAACTCTCAATTGGAGGAGCTGACGCCTTGCCAGACTAGTTGTCAGACCCGCGTTCATCCTAAATTAGCAATCCATTCCTGATATCCCTTTGCTTTCCCTGCAAATTTCGCTAAGATTAAGATAAGGATAAGGTCTTTTGAGGAGGAGCTATATGACGACAACTACTTGGAAACGGGCTTTGGTTTTGACCCTGGGGATTGCGATTAATGCTTTGGGAATTGTGCTGATCACCAAGGCCAATTTGGGGACAACGGCTGTTTCCAGCCTGCCCCTGGTGCTGAGTTTAGCTACGCCGCTGAGCTTGGGGACCTTGCTCTTTATCTTCAACTCGGTCTATATTATCGGGCAAATGGTTCTTTACCGGCGGGATTTCCAGGCCTGGCAGTGGCTGCAATTGGGGGTAAACCTCATTCTCAGTCTGGTGACGGATTGGTCGGCGGCGGCTTTGGACTGGCTCCAACCGGCTCATCTCTGGTCCCAAGTCCTCTGCCTCGTCATCGGCTGTGCCGTCTTAGCTTTCGGCATTGCTTTGGAAGTAGCGGCGGACTGGCTCTATGTCTCTGCTGAGGGGATTGTCCAGGCTATTTCGACCTGCTTTGCTTGGCCGTTTGGTCGGGTGAAGATTACTTTCGATGGGACGATTACTGGCTTGGCCGTGGCCTTCTCCTTCCTCTTGCTCGGGGGCTTGGAGGCAGTCGGCTGGGGGACCTTGCTTTCCGCCTTCTTGATCGGTCGTTTCGTGGCTCTTTACCAGAAAAATTTGCCTGTCCTCGGCCAGGTAGCCGCATGGAAAGAACGTGATCGTATTTAACGAACACTACTCATCAAGAAGGGGTATCAGCGGTCCTATAGTATTTGTGGCCAAGTTGTGCTAGTATATTCACATAGAAACAGTGCTTATTTTTAATAAGTTAAAGGAGCGATTCAGATGACTAAGGCAAATCCAAGTGAAAAATATACTGGTTTTAACACCAAACAAGTCCATGCAGGCCATAATCTCGATGAGACGGGGGCACGGGCGGTACCGATCTACCAAACCACTTCCTATGTCTTCGAAGATGCGGAACAGGCGGCGAACCGTTTTGCCCTAACGGATGCGGGAGGCATCTATTCCCGTATTACCAACCCAACTGTCGGCGTCCTGGAGGCCCGTGTAGCTGCCCTTGAGAATGGGACGGCCGGAATTGCGGTAGCTTCTGGATCTGCGGCGATCACTTATGCCATCCTCAATATCGCGAAGACTGGGGACAATATTATCTCTGCCACCAGTCTATATGGGGGGACCTTCAACTTATTCAGCGTGACCCTGCCTGACCTAGGGATTGAGACCCGCTTCGTCAATGATATTGAAGATTTCGACGCTGTTGAAAAATTGATTGATGATAAGACTCGGGCGATTTACTTAGAAACGATCGGTAATCCAAAGACCAACTTGATTGATATCGACAAGGTTAGTGAATTTGCCCATAAACATGGCCTGCCAGTGATTGTGGATAATACCTTCGCGACGCCATACCTCTACCGGCCTTTAGACCATGGGGCAGATGTTGTTGTCCACTCAGCAACTAAATTCTTGGGTGGTCACGGGACAACCCTAGCTGGAATCGTGGTGGAAAACGGCCAATTCGATTGGAAGAATAATGACCGCTTCCCTGGCTTCTCCGAACCTGATACGCACTATAATGGCTTGGTCTTTGGCGACCTGGCACCAGCGGCCTTCACGACCAAGATCCGCGCCCAAGTGCTCCGCGACACCGGGGCCTGTCTGAGCGCCCAAGATGCCTTCCTGATTATTAATGGGGTCGAAACCCTGTCCCTGCGTGTGGAACGCCATGTGGCCAATGCGGAAAAGATTGCCAAACACTTGGAAGACCATCCGAAAGTTGACTGGGTTGCTTATCCTGGTTTGGAAAGCTCGCCTTACCATGAACTCGCTGAGCGCGACTTCCCGAACGGGGTAGGCTCCATCTTCTCCTTTGGGGTCAAAGGTGGCAAGGAAGCTGGTATCCGCTTCGTGGATGCCCTGGAAATCTTCTCCAACCTGGCCAATGTGGCTGACGTCCGGTCCTTAGTGGTCCACCCAGCCTCAACCACCCATGCCCAATTATCCGATGCAGAATTGGAAGAAGCTGGGGTCGGTCAAGACCTGATCCGTCTTTCAATTGGGATTGAAGATGTCGATGACCTGATTGCGGATCTCGACCAAGCACTCGAACAAGTTTAGATAGATTAAGGATTGAAGAGCGGCAGGTCCGCTCTTTTTTTATTATTTTTCTATTTATTATAGTTTTTAATTATTAGGATGAGCAGATATTCGTTTGAAAGCAGGGTGATTTTCTGAGCAGATAGGGGGCGGCTGGGCTCAGAATTTGTTATGATAGCTTTAGTAACTTAGTGTTTAATGAAGAAGGAGTGGTTCTTGTGGCAGATTTTGATTTATTAGTTCTCGGTGGCGGCAGCGGCGGTATTGCGACAGCTAACCGGGCAGCGGAGCATGGCGCCAAGGTGGGCCTGATTGAAGCCAAACATCTCGGGGGAACCTGTGTCAATATTGGTTGTGTGCCGAAGAAGATTTCTTGGTATGCCTCCCGTGTCCGAGATGCCATTGAAACTTACGGTCCCGGCTACGGCTTTAGCGTGGAAGGCGTCGACTTTGACTATCAGACCTTTAAGAAGTCGCGGGATGCTTATATCAATCGCTCCCGCCAGTCCTATACCCGGCAATTTGAGAAAAATCAAATCACGGTGATTGAAGGTTATGGTCGTTTCGTCGATGCCCAGACCCTGGAAGTTGACGGCCAGACCTATAGTGCGGACAAGATTGTGATCGCTACTGGTGGTCGGCCTAAAGTCCCTAATGTGGAAGGGCGCGAGCTCCTGTCGACTTCAGACGATTTCTTCGCCTGGGAGAGCCTGCCTGAATCGGTGGTAATTGTCGGCGCTGGCTATATCGGCGTCGAAATTGCGGGCGTTTTGAACGGACTCGGCGTCAAGGTCGATGTTTTCGAATTCCAAGACCAACCCCTGGCAGGCTTCGACCAAATGTTAGTGGATACCGTCTTGGAATCCTTTGAAGACCAAGGTATCGCCTTCCATGGTGGGCAAGCTTTGGAGAAATTTGCGGAAGAAGAAGGCCAGATCGCCTGCTATGCCGATGGGGAGAAAGTCGCCAGTGCAGACAAGGTGCTGATGGCCATCGGACGGGCGGTCAATACGGATGACTTGAACTTAGAAGCGATTGGTGTTGAGACCGACGAGAAGACCGGAGCGATTTTGGTGGATGACAACCACCAGACTTCTGTTGCCAACATCTATGCGGTGGGCGACAATATCAACAAGGTCAACCTCACTCCCGTGGCAATCCGTGCCGGTCGCCAAGTCGCTGAATACCTCTATAACGGAGCAGCATCTGGCACTATTAATTATGACAATGTTCCAACCGTAGTCTTCAGCCACCCTGCTCTAGGGTCAATCGGCCTGAGCGAAGCTGACGCTATCCAAAAATACGGTGAAGACGCCATCAAGGTCTACACCAGCAACTTCTACTCCATGTACACTTCAGCTGCCGGCGAGCGTGAAGCCTGCCACTACAAGGTCGTATGTGCCGGCCCTGAAGAAAAAGTTGTCGGCCTCCACGGCACCGGCGAAGGCATGGATGAAATCCTCCAAGGCTTCGGCGTCGCCATCCAAATGGGCGCCACTAAAGCCGACCTGGACAGCGTCGTTGCCATCCACCCAACCAGCGCTGAAGAATTTGTTACCCTGCGCTAATTAGAATATCTGTCGATTGGTCCCCCCGAGCTCTGAGCTCGGGGGATTTTTTGGTGGGGTGGTGTAGCTAGCTGAATTGGGGTGTTAACTTTCGTCTGGAAGCTTGGAGTGAAGAATTCCGAGTCTTATGCTCGGGATTTTTGTTAGGATTTGATGGGATAATCCACAAATGGAGTATCTGTTTGTGGATTAGGCCTATCTAAGCCACAATTGAAGCCCTCGAGTGTGGGTAGAGAATGTTTAATCCACAAATACGATACTTAATTGTGGGTAGCTTATATTCAATCCACAAAGCAGAGCCTTGATTGTGGGTTAGAGCGATTTAACCCACAATCAGAAGATCCGAATGTGGGTTGAAGTTTGCATTATTCATAAATGAAGTCATTAGATCTATCCTACTATATCGAGCTAAACTAAATTTAGTATATAGCAAGGCGACTAGGCTTCGATGTATTGTCCGCATAGGGATTTTTAAACTGTCTTGGATTTTTTCCTTTTAGATAGATAAAATGCTCTTGAAGAATTTTCTGAATTTTGTAATAACTTACTTTTCCACAAGCAAAATCTTGAATAGCAGTTCCATTAAGTGTCTGATTAGGGAAAAAAAGAGCATAGTCATGAATGAGTTCTAAGATCGCTTCATCCTTAGAAATCGTTTGACCGCAAGAGCAGGACAGGTAATAGCGAAAAACATTGAGCTTTTTATGACAAACTTTGCAATGAAAACCTGGATAAAATTTTTGTAGACTTTCTAATTGATTTAAAGCAGGAGAATTTTGTATGTTATCAAGCAAATAGCAAAGAGATTTGATTTCCGGCTGGAGCTTTTCTTGGCTTAGACGTTTAAAAAATGATTGGGCCTGGTGGGGAAGTAGAACATTATTAGCTACCGAATCATCCAAATCGGGATAGTTATAGGGATTGGCAAAATATATTTTAGCTTCTAGCTTCAATGGGAGATGATGTTCTGCTAATAAATTTTCCAAAAAAAGTTGTGATTTAAGTAATTGTTGGCAGATATCCCGCTCTCCCGGATAGTTGTTGAAGGTCCAACGGCGGTCTCGACACCTAACTTGAGCGCGATAATTTTTAACTTCTATTAGGCAAAGGGTTGAAGGAAAGACGAGGAGTGAATCAATCTCTATATACTCTTCTTGGTACTGCCAATTGCGATAATGCGCGAGAGGCTGGATTTCTAGTTGGTCTAACATTTGATCGAAAGCTAGTTCCCCCTCAAACCCACGTTCGAAATAATCTAGTATTTTCTGTTCTTCTGATGTTAGATGTTGATATTTTTTCAAAGTACGAAAATATTGTAGTGTTAATGATTCTTTTCTAGTCATTTTCATCCCTCCTATTAGATATATAGGCGGTTAATAGTGATATTCACTAACTGATTTTTATTTTTTATAAATAATATATTTGAGTCAAAAAACTTTGGAGACTAGGCCACAAAAGAGTGGGCCGTGTGTGTTGGATCCAAGCAATCCGCAATTGTGGCCTTCGAGTGTGGCTTGCATTTAATCAATCCACAATTGTGATTCTCAAGTGTGTGTTGGGCCCGATCAAGCCACAATCATGATTCCCGAGTGTGTGTTGAATCCAAGCAATCCACAATTGTGACCTTCGAGTGTGGCTTATATTCAACCAACCCACAATTGTGGCCCTCGACTGTGGGTTGAATCTAAGTTAACTATAATTTGCACTCAGTGTTCTCGAATACAAACCGCAACCTCCAATCGAGCAAAATAAGATCCATCTGAACTCTCTCTACCCTCAAAAAGCCATTTCTGTATTTTCTGACCAAGCGAAGCGAGTTTTTTCAAAGAATTGTTTTCCGGTCTTCCCAGACTGTGGGGCTTTGGCGGTCTTTGTTAGGAGAACAATCTGTAAAACACAAGATATTGTACGAGATTAATGTTGAAAAACTATATGTAGTCGGTTATGATAGTTAGTGAGCTCAAGATATAGGGGAGTTAAGTCAGTCGAACCCCCTATATCTTGTGTCTAATCGATAAAGGATACACAAGTTAGAAAGAGGGATTGGGATGTTTAATGAGCAAACAACGCCAGAAATAAAGATCCAAAATATTAATTTGGAGGATTTGATGGTTGAAAAACGGGATGGGCACAAGGCTCATTTCCAGCCTTCTGCGGTTAAGCATTCGCTCGCCAAAGCCCTGGATGTGAAGGATGAGGAAGTGCTGGATAAGCTTTTCCAAGCGACCTTGGCAGAGATTTTCCAGGGGGATGCGGAGTCCCTCCAGTCTGCGGGGATTGCCCAAGCGGTGGTCTCGACTTTAGAAGACTTCGGCTATACAGAAGCCAGCCAGCGCTACCAGGTCTTCCGCCACAATAAGATGCAGTTCAATGACAAGCAGTATGATGTGTCGACCAAGCTGCAAGAATTTGCGGCAGGGGACAAGTTAGTCCTCAATGAGAATGCCAACAAGGACTCCCGGGTCTTCAATACGACCCGCGACTTGACGGCGGGGGTTTCGGCTAAGGCGATTGGGCTTTCTATGATGCCTAAGGAAGTGGCCAATGCCCACTTGAAGGGGGATATCCACTTCCATGACCTGGATTACTCGCCTTATTCACCCATGACTAACTGCTGCTTGATCGACTTCCAAGAGATGTTGTCCAATGGCTTCCACATCGGGAATGCCGAGGTCGAGTCACCCAAGTCGATCAACACGGCCTGCGCCCAGATCGCCCAAATTATTGCCAATGTGGCGTCTTCCCAGTACGGCGGCTGTTCAGCAGACCGGATCGATGAGGTCCTGGCCCCTTATGCTAAGTTGAACTTTGATAAGCATCTGAAGACGGCTAAAGAGTGGATCGAGGGTGAGAACCGTCAGCGCGAATTTGCCTACGCCCGGACCAAGAAGGATATCTACGATGCCATGCAGAGTCTGGAGTATGAGATCAACACCTTGTATTCTTCCAATGGCCAGACGCCTTTTACCACCCTTGGCTTCGGTTTGGGGACGGACTGGTTTGCCCGCGAGATTCAGCTGGCCATCCTGAATGTTCGTATCCAAGGGCTGGGCCGGGAAAAACGGACCGCTATTTTCCCTAAACTCGTTTTCACCATCCGTCGCGGAACTAACCTGGACCAGGGCGATCCCAACTATGACATCAAGCAAAAGGCCATCGAATGTGCTACCAAACGGATGTACCCGGATGTCCTCATGTACGACAAGATTGTCGAATTAACAGGGTCCTTCAAGGCGCCGATGGGTTGCCGGTCCTTCCTCCAAGGTTGGAAGGATGAACAGGGACGCGAGGTCAACAGCGGCCGGATGAACCTGGGCGTTGTGACCCTGAACATTCCGCGAATTGCCCTAGAATCTGACCACAGCAAGGACCAGTTCTGGCAAGTCTTTGATGAACGCTTAGAAGTCTTGAGAAAGGCTCTTCTCTACCGAGTGGAGCGGACCAAGGAAGCCAAGCCTGAGAATGCACCAATCCTCTACCAATACGGGGCTTTCGGAAAGCGGCTCAATGAAGAAGATGATGTCGATGAGCTCTTCAAGAACCGTCGAGCTACGGTATCTATGGGCTATATCGGCCTTTATGAAGCAGCCACTTACTTCTACGGGCCAGACTGGGAGCACAATGCGGAAGCCAAGGCCTTCACCCTGGATATCGTCAAGCACATGAAGGAAGTAGCGAACCAATGGGGGGATGACTACGGCTATCACTTCAGTATCTATTCCACCCCAAGTGAGAGTCTGACGGACCGCTTCTGCCGGCTGGACCAAGAAAAATTTGGCCAGGTTACGGACATTACGGACAAGGACTATTACACCAACAGCTTCCACTACGATGTCCGTAAGAACCCGACACCATTTGAGAAGCTCGAATTCGAAAAAGACTATCCTAAATATTGCAGTGGCGGCTTCATTCACTACTGCGAATACCCCAACATGCGGCAAAATCCTAAGGCCCTAGAAGCTGTTTGGGACTTCGCCTATGACCGGGTGGGCTACTTGGGAACCAATACGCCGATCGACCACTGCTATGCCTGCGACTTCAGCGGGGACTTTAAGCCGACCGAGCGTGGCTTCGAATGCCCACAGTGCGGCAACAACGACCCTGACAGCTGTGACGTGGTGAAGCGGACCTGCGGCTATCTGGGCAACCCCAATATCCGGCCCATGGCAAAAGGCCGCCACAAGGAAATTAGCGCCCGGGTTAAGCATATGTCAGCAGACAATGCCTTGGTCAAGGATTCTAAAGCAGACACCATCGACCTCTTGAACCAGGATGCCCAAAGAAAGGCTGATGGCTAATGCGCAACCCCAAGCCCAAAGAGTGGACAGCAGAGAAATTCAGCAAGGGTAAGATTGCCGACTACAAGCCTTTTAACTTCGTGGATGGGGATGGCGTCCGCTGTTCCATCTATGTGAGTGGCTGCCCCTTCGCCTGCAAGGGCTGTTACAATAAGATTGTGCAAAATTTCAACTATGGGGTAGACTATACCGATGAGCTGGAAGAGCGGATCCTCAACGACTTGTCCCAACCCTATATCCAAGGCCTGACCTTGCTAGGGGGCGAGCCCTTCCTCAATACCCAGGTTCTCAACCGCCTGGTCGCCAAGGTGCGCGAGCGCTTCGGGGATAGCAAGGATATCTGGTCTTGGAGCGGTTACTATTGGGAGGAATTGCTCCAGGAGACGGACGATAAGCTCTGGCTCCTCAACCATATCGATGTGCTTGTTGATGGCCGCTTCGAACTCGACAAGCTCGACTTGAACTTGCGCTTTCGCGGCAGCTCCAACCAGCGCATTATCGATGTGAAGAAGTCCCTGGCCCAGGGGGAGATGGTCCTCTGGCTGGACGGCAAGTATGATGATATTTAATGACAAAGCAGCTGACGATCCTGTTTCTGGGAAAGTCAGCTGCTTTTTTTGAAATGCTGCTAGTGAGCATGCGTTGCGCTTTTGAATTTGGTCCTTGAAGAGCCATGGCACCGGCTCGAGCCTTGGTCTCTCGCCTAGCAAGCTTCAAAGGGCTAGTACGGCTATAGCCTACTAGCCCTAATTCACATTGCTTGCTTTTCATGGCTAAGGACCAACTTCAACCGCTCCACTCCTGCTCAGAAACAAATTCCAAGCTGATTCTTATTTGGTGATTGATGGGGAAGTTGTACATGGAATTGTATGATGAGCATATGTTCCGTCTTAAGATTGATAATTAATTGTTTAGAGGGTTAAGAACGACTTATCCTGTCTTATATTTTATCCGTCAGTCGCTAAACTTCCAATGTCTAGATACCATTGGCTAGGCCAAAATTCTCACTGAATAATCAATGCTTCTCAGTATCTAATAGTATTTTTTATTCGTAAGTTGTTAACATACAAGGTCTAAACTATAGAAATAATGTGAAACAACCAATAATTCTCTAACATTTGCAGTTAAAAAGTTCACTCGGGCCAAAGTGGGGAAGTTTTGTTATAATACATAGGACAGTGGGAGGGACTTGACTCCCCAAACGAGTACAATAAAGGAGCGTTATTTATGTCTTATCAGGCTTTATACCGGGTCTGGCGGCCCCAGCGCTTTGCGGATATTGTGGGACAGGTGGCCGTTTCCCGCACCTTGCGCAATGCCATCCGCGAGGGGAAGACCAGCCACGCCTATCTCTTTACAGGGCCCCGGGGGACGGGGAAAACGTCCGCGGCGAAAATTTTTGCGAAGGCCATTAACTGCCCCAACCAGACCGATGGGGAACCCTGCAATGAATGCGCCATCTGCCAGGCCATTACCGAGGGCACCCTGGCCGATGTGATTGAAATCGACGCGGCTTCTAATAATGGGGTGGAGGAGATCCGCGACATCCGCGATAAGGTCCGCTATACGCCTACTGAAGCCCAGTACAAGGTCTATATTATCGATGAGGTCCACATGCTGTCGACGGGGGCCTTCAATGCTCTGCTCAAGACCTTGGAGGAACCGCCTGCCCACGTGGTCTTCATTCTAGCGACGACGGAACCCCATAAGATTCCTGCGACGATTATCTCCCGGACCCAGCGCTTCGACTTTCGCCGGATCCGCAATACGGATATCGAAGAGCGCCTGGCCTATATCCTCAAAAGCAATGACCAGGACTATGAGGAAGACAGTCTGAAGATTATTGCCCGGGCGGCCAATGGGGGGATGCGGGACGCCCTCTCCCTCTTGGACCAGAGCCTGTCTTTTGCGGAAGGCAGTCTGGATGCGGAGACGGCCCGCCTGGTGACGGGGACTCTGAGCGAGGACCAGATGCTGGCCTACAGTCGAGCCCTGCTTAAGCAAGATGCCCGGCAAGCGCTCGATACCCTCCATCAGATTCTCAACCAGGGCCAGGAAGCCAATCGTTTCGTCGAAGAGATGCTGGCCTTTATCCGCGACCTGCTCATGGCTAAGGAATTGGGGGGTCAAGAATCCGAACTGACCCGCCACTTCTCCCAAGCCTTCTTTGACTTGGCCAAGGATTTCCCTGACCAGGCCCTCTACCTGATGATGGACCATTTCCAGGAGGCCCAGTCGGAGCTCCGCTTTACCAGCCAGCCAGAGATCTACCTGGAAGTCCTCTCGATTCGTTTGAGTCAGAGCCTTAATCAGGCGCCAGCTCCAAGTGAGGCTCCAGGGAGTTCGCCAGTATCCCAGGAAGCCAAAGACCAGCTGGAGGCTTTGACCGCCCAAGTCAAATCCCTCCAAGACCAGATCGCCCAAGGGACTGCAGCAGTTCCAGCTAAGGGCCAGGGCAAAGCCAGTCCTAAGCGCCAAGCGGCTGGTTCAGTCAACTATAAACCTAATTACGGGCTGATTTATAAGACTCTGTCCGAGGCCACCAATACCGACCGCCATAAGATTGAAAGCGTCTGGCCTGACCTGGTGGAATCCCTGCCCAATATCCAGCAGGCCCTGCTCAAGCAGACCTATCCTGCCGCTGCCTCCCCTGAGTATTTTGTTCTACGTTTCGATTATGCCATCCTCTGTCAAAAGGTAGCTGACGACCAAGCCATCAAGGACACCGTTGCCAAACGCCTCCAGGAAGGGGTAGGCCATCCCGGTAAGATGCTCATCCTGACGAGCGAGCAGTGGAACGAAGCCCGGCAGAACTACGTCACCGCCCACAAGGCAGGGAAATTGGACGAACTCCTGGGCGACCAGGCGCCAACTGAGACCCAGCAAGACGCGCCTTCTGAGGAAAAGCCAGCTGATAGTGACCAGACCCTGTTGGAAGGGGTCCAGGCTAAGGAAGATAACCCCCTAGCGGAAGAAGCAATCAAGCTTTTCGGAGCAGATAATGTGACGGTAGTGGATGATTAAGACCGAGAGCTTATCTTTTTCTCGTCGACTGCTGCCAAGGTGTTTTTATTAAAAGTTCAGCAAAGCATTTTACCCTTCAGGCATTTTCCCTTATAATAGGAGAGAAACGTTCTCTATAGGGAACGCTAAGCGATACAGTGGACTGGCTATGACCAAGAGAAGCTCAATTAAACACAAAGGAGATTTAAAATGGCCAACAATATGATGAATATGCAAAAGATGATGAAGCAGGCACAGAAGATGCAAGCGCAGATGGAGGCTTCGCAAAAGGAGCTCGCAGCAACGACTTTTACTGGGACGGAACCGTCTGGCATGATTAAGGTGACGGTGACGGGCGACAAGAAGGTTGAAAAGATTGACCTGAAACCGGATGTGGTGGATCCTGATGATATCGATATGCTCCAAGACCTCTTACTGGAAGCAACGAATGATGCCTTGAGCCAAGTGGATGCTGCCCAAGAGAAATCTTTCGGTGGGATCAGCAAGGGCTTGTCTGGTTTAGGATTTTAACAATTTGTATTGGTGAGCATACGTTGCGCTTTTGAATTTGGTCCTTGAAGAGCCATGGCACCGGCTCGAGCCTCGGTCTCTCGCCTAGCAAGAGTCAAACGGCTCGTACGGCTAAAGCCTACGATCCGTAATTCCCTTTGCTTGCTTTTTCATGGCTAAGGACCAACTTCAACGCTTCACTCCTGCTCAAAAGTAATTGGTATAGTTTTTGGTTACTAATTACCACCATTAAAAATTAAGGAATGGTTTTAAGTTAAGAAGCACGTATGCATGGGGCCTGGCCAATCTTTGCTGGGCCTCTTCTTTATGCCTAATGATTTAAGGAGGATGAGATGCAGTATCCAGAACCTATTGCTAAGTTGATTGATAGCTTCCAGAAATTGCCAGGAATTGGGGCGAAGACGGCGGCGCGCTTGGCTTTTTTTGTTTTAGATATGCCGGAAGCGGATGTGGTGGATTTTGCTAAGGCCTTGGTCGATGTGAAGCGCAATTTAGTCTACTGCAGCGTTTGCGGGAATATTACGGAAGAAGATCCCTGTGTGCTCTGTGCTGATCAGACCCGGGACCGGTCCCAGGTCATGGTGGTGGAGCAGGCTCGGGATGTCATGTCCATGGAGCGGATGCAGGAGTACCGAGGCCTCTACCATGTCCTCCATGGCGTCTTGTCCCCCATGGAAGGGACAGGTCCGGAAGACTTGAATATTACGAGTTTACTGACCCGGCTCCAGGATGAGACTATCCAGGAAGTGATTATTGCGACCAATGCCACGGCTGAAGGTGAGGCGACGGCGACTTACTTGTCCCGCTTGATCCAGCCGGCAGGGATTAAGGTGAGTCGGATTGCTTATGGTCTGTCTGTGGGGTCAGATATTGAGTATGTTGACGAGATGACCCTCCTCCGTGCCTTGGAGGGGCGGCGGACCATGAACCAAGGGAAGGAGCAAGACTGATGCCAGGACGTTTTATCACAGTGGAAGGCCCAGATGGTTCAGGCAAAACGACCCTGATCCAAGGCCTTCTTGCCCGCTTGGAAGCTCACTTGCTTCCTGACTTGCTTGCTACTCGTGAACCAGGGGGCGAGCCCCTAGCAGAAAAAATCCGCGACCTTATCTTGGATCCTGCCCATACGGACCTAGATGCCCGGGCGGAGGCCTTGCTCTATGCAGCGAGCCGTCGCCAGCACCTGGTCCATAAGATCCAACCTGCCCTAGCAGCCGGTAAGTGGGTGGTTTGCGATCGCTTCGTGGATTCATCCATTGCCTACCAGGCTTGGGGCCGGGAGATTGGAGTGGCTGGCATTCAAGCCATCAATGACTTTGCGACGGAAGGCCAGGCGCCAGATCTTACCCTCTACTTAAATCTCTCAGCAGAAGAGGGCATTCGCCGGATTCAGACGCAGCGCTCTGACGAATACAACCGCTTGGACCAAGAGAGTATCGCCTTCCATAAGCGGGTGGTAGCAGGCTACCAAGAGCTCCTAGCTAAGGACCAAGGTCAGCGGATTAAGGCCATCGATGCCAGTCAGGCGCCAGAAGCCTGCTTGGACCAGGCTTGGAAAATCTTGCAGGCGGCTTATCCAGAAGACTTTCGCCAAGACTAGGAGGGGAGACCATGTTTCGAATTCAAGCCAAGCAGCCGGAACTCACGGCACTCATGGACCGGGTCCTCCGTCAGGGACGCTTGGGCCATGCCTATATCTTTGAAGGAGAGGCGGGGGCCGGCCAGGCGGAGATGGCTGACTATGTGGCGGCGGCCCTTTTTTGTCAGGGGGAGGATAAGCCCTGTGGCCAGTGTCGGAACTGCCAGCTCCTCGTCCAAGGCGACCTCCCTGACTTAGTCCACGTCGAGCCGGAAGGGCAGAGCCTGAAGATCGACCAGATGCGGGAGATCAAGCAGGAGCTTTCGCTAACCGCTATGGGTGGCGGGCACAAGGTCTTCATTATCCATGACGCGGAGAAGATGACCAATAGCGCGGCCAATAGCCTGCTCAAGTTCCTGGAAGAGCCCAATCCCGAAGTTTATATTTTTCTTTTGACCAGTCAAAAAGAGCGGCTCTTGGCAACCATCCAGTCGCGCTGTCAGGTGATTCACTTCAAGAGTCTGCCCCTGGACCAGGTCCGGCTGACCTACCAGGAGGCGGGGATCAGCTCGCAAGTGTCGGAATACCTGGCAGCTCTGACTTCCGACCTCAGCTTAGCCCAAGACTTGGCAGAGGATGAGGCTTTCTTAGACCAGACCAAACGTTCCTGGACCTGGCTGGAAGCCCTAGTTAAACAGGATCCCCGGGCCTTTACCATGGTGCAGACGGACTGGATCAAGCGAGACAAGGGACGGGAGACTAACCAACGCCTCCTTGAAATCATCTTGGCCTACTTGCGCGACCTGCTTATTCTCAACTACCAGGAAACAGACCAACTCATCCTGCCTTCCCGGACTTCGGCTTACCAGGACCTCCGCCGCCAGGTAAATCCCCGCCGGCTCCAAAACCAAGTCCAGCTGGCACTTAAGGCCCGGCGGATGATTCAAGCCAATGTTAGCCCCCAGGCAGCCCTAGAATATTTTGTTCTAGCGAGCTGGCAAGGCTAGTGTGTATGAATGAAAAAAGCGGCCATAATCTCCCTAACTTTCAGATAATCGCTTAGGGCAGGGAGACTTATGGACCGCTTTTTATGTTTTAAAGTGCATCTGCTTCGTCTAGAGGACGGTGGATGCGATTGACCAGACTCAAGGCCTCGAAGCCTAGTCCTTCAAAGAGAGCCATGGAAGGATTTTCGATATCCGCTAGGGCGAGGAGGGGGTTAGCAGACTGGGCGGCTTTTTCCTGGCTGAGGGCAACAATTTGGGAAGCAATTCCCTGGCGCCGGTAGTCGGGATGGACGGTCAGGTTGTCGATTTCTAGAAAGTGTCCCTGGTCGATCAGGTCCCATGTGGCAACAAGTTGCTCTCCTTGATAGGCCAGGGCTTGGCTGATCCAGGGATTCTGATAGGCCATCTGATAGCGTAAGGCTCGGCTATCTCTGAGGGCAGGAGGGGCCGCTTGGTCGAAGGGAGTTTGGAAATCTAGATAGGCCTGGAAGCTAGCTTCGTCATTGACTTCTTGCCAATCGACATGGATAGGCTCTGGTTGGATTAAGTTAGCGGGGCTCTGGAAGACTTGGTAGCTGGCTAATTGGTAGTTTTTGGCTTCGAGGGCTGCCATCAATTCATTGGGCATGCCGTGGTTTTCAGGCAGGTAGAAGCTGTAATAGGCCAGGCCCAGTTCCTCCGCATAGTCCCAGAAGATATCCTCGAGTATGTCGAGCTCCTCAGCACCAGGCATGAAGGCCAGCTGTAGGCAATTTGTTTCATAATCCTCTGCCAGCTGGGGATTGCCTAAAAAATCAAAAAGATCGGTGGGCTCGTAGTGGCTAGCATAGCTGTATAAATCAGAAAAATAGAACATGGGGATCATCCTTTCTCTATGGTGAGGCGTCTCAACTATTATAAGGTAAAATATTGGGATTAGAAAAGATCTTTCAAGTTTAATAGCAAGCTGGGAGATTTTTTGCTAGAGGGGCGGCTTGTAATCTGCCAAGCCACACTCGCACGCTCTGTTTATGCCTTGTGCTTTGCTAAGCCACACTCTGGGGCCTTGATTGTGGCTTGAAGCTTGTCAACCCACACTCCGAGCCCTTGTTTGTGGCTTACCTCCAGTGAAGAAAAGCTAAACGCCAGCCTTCACACCCTTATCTAGTCGGGTTCGCAAGAGCAGACTTGAAGTGA
>NZ_KV797949.1:126437-131206 GCF_001809535.1 Aerococcus sp. HMSC062A02
TTCGATGAGCCTCCAATCATTCAAGTCTAACCGCTCTTGCTCACACCCTTATCTAGTCGGGTTCGCAAAGGCAGAAAGGGAGTGACTTCAGCAAAGTGGAACGACCGGCTAAAGCCGCTCTTATCCTCTTTGCCTCCAGTCATCCCTTTCTAACCGCCTTTGCTCACACCCTTATCTAGTTGGGTTCGCAAGAGCAGCTTTGGAGTGCTTTCGCAAGTCGGGAACGTGCAAGCGTGGCTTGCTCTTATTCCGACTTACTCCAAGCATCCAAAGCTAAGCGCTCTTGCTCACACCCTTTATTACAAGCACGTTAGGGTAAAATATGCTAAAATGGATGACTAGAAGAAGGCTTCTTGTTTAAGCTGTGAAGGAGGGATTTGATGGATAATCGTGAGATGGTTGAGGAGTTTGAGGGGATGAAGGCTCAGCTGAGTGCTTTGTTGGAGAATCTGGACCGTTTGGAGGAGCGTTGGTCGGAGGCGGTTATGCAAAACCATGACTTGCAGATGGAGAACCAGTATTTGCGCGAGCGACTCCAAGAATTGACCGCGCCTGACCAGGGTGGCCAGGCTGAGCTAGGTGGGCATAGCCCGGAAGATGTGTCAGGCTTGTCCCCAGCCTTGAAGAACCTAATGAATATTTATGAGGATGGCTACCATATTTGTAATATTTCTTATGGTCAGCGCCGGGCGAATGATGAACAGTGCATGTTCTGCTTGGACATCCTCTACAGTGACCGTTAAGCAGCAGGAGAGGGAGGAATCGCAATGACCGAATTGAAGCCAGGCGAGCGTTGGGACCGCTTGATGCGGGAGGATCTGGATATTATTCAAAGCGCGGATCATTTTGCCTTCTCCATTGATGCCCTCTTGCTGGCTGACTTTGCCCAGACCAAGGCGAGTGCCCGGTCTGTGACGGTTGACTTTTGCACGGGTAATGGGGTCTTGCCCCTGGTCTTAGCGCAAAGGACGCAAGGGAAGGTCTACGGGATTGAATGGCAGGAGGATGTGGCAGATATGGCCCAGCGCTCGGTTTGCCACAACCACTTGGAGGACCAGGTTCAGATTATCCAGGGCAATATCCGCCGGGCGCGGGATTACTTTGCCCATGATAGTGTGGACCTGATCACCTGCAATCCACCCTATTTCAAGGTCTATCCCCAGTCCCCTCTGAATCCTAACGATAGTAAGGCGGTGGCTCGGCATGAACTCCTGATGACGGCGGAGGATATCTTCCAACAGGCGAAGATCCTCCTGAAGTCACGGGGGAAGCTTTATCTCGTTCACCAGGTGGAACGTCTGCCGGAACTCTTACTCCTCGCCGATAAGCACCGGCTCCAATTGAAGCGGCTCCGCTTGGTGTACCCCCTGCCTGGACGGGAGGCCCATATCGTCCTTCTCGAATTCATTAAGAATGGCCAGGCAAAAGGTTTGCGAGCTGAGCCTCCGCTCTATATCCATGACCAAGAGGGGCACTATTCTAAGGAAGTGGCGGCGGTGCTCTATGGCTAAACACTATATGTATGTCTTGGCCTGCGCTGACCAGACCCTCTATACGGGCTATACCACTGATCTTAAACGCCGGGAAAAAGCCCACCAGTCCGGCAAAGGAGCCAAGTATACTCGGCCAGCTTCCCGTCGCCCCTGCTATATGATCTATGCTAAGGCTTATGCGAATAAGTCTGCAGCCATGTCGGCGGAATATGCCTTCAAGCACCAGAAGCGACCGGCTAAGGAAGCCTACCTAACCCAGCAGGGGATCGACTTCAGCCAACCCTTGACCCAGCAATTTATCTTCGACAATACGCCTTAAGGAGGTCCCAGTATGCAGGAACAAAAAAGTTTTCAAGCGTCAGACCGAGGTCGGCTCTACCTTGTGCCGACGCCCATTGGTAACTTGGAGGATATGACCTTCCGTGCGGTGACCACCCTCAAGGAAGTTGATCTGATATTATCTGAAGATACCCGCAATACTCAAAAACTCCTCAATCATTTTGACATCTCAACCAAGCAGTTGAGCTATCATAAGTTCAACCACCAGGAACGCTTAGCGACGATTTTAAAGCGCTTGGAGGAGGGAGAAGTCCTAGCCCAGGTGTCGGATGCCGGCATGCCTGCTATCTCGGACCCCGGCGCTGACCTGGTTCAGGCGGTTATCCAAGCTGGTTATCCGGTGATTCCCCTGCCTGGTCCCAATGCGGCCCTGACTGCCCTCATGGCTTCTGGCCTCGATACCCAGCGTTTTCTTTTCGTCGGCTTTCCGCCTCGCAAGAAAAAAGCCCTCAAGGAGACTCTAGCAGACTTGAAGGGCGACCAGGCAACTCTGATTTTCTACGAATCACCTTACCGGCTCCGCCAGACTCTTAAAGCCTGTGCTGAGGTCTTCGGTAATGACCGTCAAGTGGTTGTCGTTCGGGAATTGACTAAGCGCTTCGAGGAGTTTCGTCGGGGAACTCTAGCCGAAGTCCTTGCCTACTATGAAGACCATCCTGAAATAAAGGGCGAAATCTGCTTCATGCTGGCAGGCCAGTCGGAGGAAGAAGCCCAGGCGGAACAAGCAGCAGCGGCCCCCAATGCTGACTTGAGCTTGCGCGACCAGGTTCTGGGACGGATGGCTCAAGAAGGTCTGACCTCCAAAGCAGCCATCAAGGCAGTGGCCAAGGACCAGGGTCTGGCCAAGCAGGAGGTCTATGCCGCCTACCACCAGATTGAAGGTGGTCAAAGGTGATTATTTATGGCATCGCCTTTGCCCTGATTGCCGTGGCCCTGGTTATCTTTATCCTGGCACCACGCAATGTGTGGGATAACTTGATTCTGATTCTAGGCTTGGTCTGCCTCTTTCTTGCGGTGATCAATGACCAGAATTTTCCGCGTTATTACTGGGTCCACCAGGTTTTTCGCTGGGCCCAGGTCCTAACCGACTATATCGCGCCCTTGCTCTTGATGATCTTTGGGGTCTGCATGTTCTCTTTGGCCTTGAATCTCTTTACCAAGGAACATTCCTATAGCCAGTTGCTGGTGGGCCTCTTCCTCAGTGTCCTCTTGATCGGGATTTCTATCGCCCATTACTGGCTGATTTTTACCGTAGAGCTTTCGGACAAGCAGGATTGGCTCAGGATTCCAGACTTTGTAATGGCCTATTATGTGCTCTTATTTATTAACTATTTACTAATGTCCGCCCGCTTGTCCTTCCTTGAAAGCCAAAAGGCCCAGGACTATGTGATTGTCTTGGGAGCTTCTTTAAGACCAGATGGCAGCCCCAGTGGCGTTCTGGAGCGGCGCTTGAATCGGACCCTATCTTACCTGAACTGGCACACCTATATCCATGGCAAGCAGCCAATGACCATTGTCTCGGGTGGTCTGACCGGTCCCAAAGCTAGCTATACCGAGGCGGAAGTGATGCGCGACTATCTCCTTGCCCGAGGCCTTTCAGCAGATAAGATTCTCTTGGAAGACCAAGCGTCCAATACTCACGGTAACTTCTATTACAGTAAGTGCCTGATCCAAGACCGCCAGCCCATTATCGAAGCGGTTTCTGCTGTCTTCGTGACCTCTTCCTACCACCTCTACCGCAGCCAGCTCTATGCCAACTTGGAGAAGCTCTACCAGGTGAGCGGGATTGGCGCCCCTTCTACCTTGAAGGAATGGACCATCGATAGCTTCCGCGAATACATCGCCATTCTCTTTATGCACCGTCGCCTGCACTTTATCGTCAGCCTTGCTTTACTCGGCTTTGGCATCATTAATTTTGTACATTTTTAAAAGGAAAGACTTTAAGTTGTTCTTAATTTGTGCTTTAATAGACTCATAGGAAAAGCTAAATATTAAGGAGGTAGCTAGTACTTATGTTAAAAGAATTCCGCGATTTTATCGCAAAAGGTAATGTAATGGATATGGCCATCGGGGTTGTTATGGCGACCGCTTTCACTGCCATTGTCAATTCTTTAGTTGAAGATATTATTATGCCAATTGTGGCTTTCTTCACGGGCTCAACGGACTTTACTGATATTGTTTTGCAGATTGGTAATACCAAGTTGATGGTGGGGAACTTTATTCAATCCATCGTTTCCTTCCTGATTATCGCCCTGGTTCTCTTCTTTGTGATGAAGGGTGTGGCTACTTTGAAGAACACCTTCATGAAGGAAGAAAAAGTTGATGACGCAGAAGAAGAAGCGAAGCCAAGCCAAGAAGAAATCCTCTTGACTGAAATCCGCGATCTTTTGAAGAATAAATAGTATTAACAATGATTCGTAATCATTAATAAGCAAAAACACCGCTCTCTAAAAAGGGCGGTGTTTTTTTAATTCGGTGCTAGTTATCAGCATTAAAATATCAAGAAGGCTTATTTTTAGGGGGTGATCGCGTTAACTTCCAAAAAGGGGCCTCGATTAGCAAGTAGCTGGCCTTGAACTTTCTAACGAGCTGCCTGTTAGCAAGTAGGACGTGGGCAACTTTCAAATGCCAGCTCCGTTAACAAGTAGAGTCGTGTCAACTTGCAAACGGAGCTCTGATTAGCAAGTAGACTAGCACAGCTGGCAAATGGGCCTCCAATTAGCAAGTTCAGCTCCTGCTAGGCAAGCTGACTGGGCTCATCATAATGTAAACAAGCTAGCAAGATCCTTGCTAGCTTGTTGATCCGTACTTTATATTTTTACCATGGATTGTGCCATATTTTACTTAGACTCGGCTTGGGAAGCTAAACGCCAGCCCTCACACCCTATCTAGTCGGGTTCGAGCGCACAGAAGTGGCTCCTCTTCACAAAAGGGAAC
>NZ_KV797950.1 GCF_001809535.1 Aerococcus sp. HMSC062A02
GTTGCCCCCTGTGAGACTAGGACGCTGCCGTGCAAATGAAAAAGCGATCCTTTAGGGTCGCTTTTTTGTATTCCAGATTGAAAAATGCAGAATCCGTCTAAGGTAGGATGTTTTGGGCGAGGACTCCTCCTATAATAAGGGTGTATAGGAGGATGATGGAATGAAAAAGAATGCATTAACTAATTCCAAAACTACCCTGGCACAGTTCGTACGTGCCCTCTTTAAAAAAGAAACCCCTACCCACATCAAAGTTATTATGGGCATCGCTATCGCTTATGCGGTCCTTCCAACAGATCTGTTACCAGACATCTTTGGACCGATTGGTTTTGCCGATGATGCAGTGATTGTATCTGTATTAACGACTCTAGCAATGTCTTTACTGTCTAAAAATGATGAAGTGAACGAATCTAAGCCTGAAATAAAAGAAGCAGAAAAGGTTGAGGTCTAGGCGAAAGCGTATTGGTAACATAAATACATAAAAATTCCTCCTCCCGGCTTACTTAAAAAGTCGAGAGGAGGAATTTTTATCTTTCGTTCAGATCAAGGATAAAACAGGCTGATCGGAGTTCTTGGTCGAGCTGGTCTGTTCGCCATTCTTTGGGATAGCCTAGCGAATTCGCAATAAAATGCGTACCATTTTTGTAAACTTGGTAGCGGATATGGACATGGCCCATGATACTGTAGCGGATAGGAAAGTTCTGGTAGAGGCTGTTGAGATCATCCGTTGCTAGAAAGGCGTTGAAAAAGTCGAAAGCTGGATGGGGCATAGGCACTGTGAATTCAGGGATGGTTAGGATATGACTGACAAAGATGTAATTAGGGCTTGGTGCCTGCTGGAAGTCAGTCCAGATTTCTTGGCTAAAGGCTTGGGATACTTCGCGGTCGGTCATGTCCCAGTCGATAAATTTCTTATCCTGCCAGGTCGCTAACTTGAAGCGCCCTCTTTCGATTTGTTCAGGGCTAAAACGCTCATCATGGACAGCATGGTTGTACCAGGCAGGGTGGCCAACGATCCGCCAATTGGCTAAGGGCTGCAGGGCTTTACCCATGAGGCACTGGGGATGTTGGCGAAATATTTGATGGATTGACCAAGTGTCTGTCCTGGGAGCTGGACGCTGCCAGTAATCATGGTTGCCGGGGATAAAGTAAATAGCTGCTGGCGAGGAGCTGTCGAGTTCCTCAACAAAGGCGAGGCTTGTATGCCAGTTATTGCTAATGTCGCCTCCAATGATGAAGTAATCGATGTCTTCCTGGCTAATTAATGCTTGGCAAGCCTCTAGATAGTCTCGGCTTGACCAAGTCGGGCTATGGTCGATATGGAGGTCAGACACAAAGGCTAAGCGGCAGCTTGTCAACTTAGCCTTCATTGGGGACAGGGGCCAGGTCTTGGTCCGTTTCCTTAATGATGTATTGGGGACGGTGTTTGACTTCTAGGAAGGTCTTACCTACATACTTGCCGACCACGCCCAGGCAGAGCAATTGGAGACCACCCATAGCTAGGATAATCACGCTTAAAGAGGTCCAGCCGGATGTGGGATTACCAAAGATCAGGGTTCGTCCCGCAAAGAAGATCGCCAGCAGGATGGCAGCTAGAAAGGAGAAAAAGCCTAGGATAGAGATTATATCGAGCGGTACTTCGGAGAAAGCAACAATCCCATCAATGGAATAGGTAAACAGGCTCCAGAAACTCCAACTCGTTTGACCCGCACTGCGTTCGATATTTTCATATTCTAGGTACTTAGTCTTAAAGCCCACCCAGGCAAAAATCCCTTTGGAAAAGCGATTATATTCGGTCATTTCAAGGATAGCATTAACCATCTGCCGGGTCATCAAACGAAAGTCTCTAGCTCCACTGACAATTTCAGTCTTGGAGATATGTTGCATAAGCCGGTAGTAAAGGTTGGCAAAGAAAGAACGGATAGGGGGCTCCCCCTCGCGGCTTACCCGGCGCGTTCCCACACAATCATAAGCTTGGTCTTGGATAATAGTGTACATTTCAGGGAGGAGCTCGGGCGGATCTTGGAGGTCAACATCCATAATAGCGACATAGTCTCCCTTGGCGTGTTGGAGGCCCGCGTAGATACCCGCTTCCTTGCCAAAGTTGCGTGAAAAAGATAGGTAGTGGACCCGTTGATCCTGGCGGGCTAGGTCAGCGAGGATATCCCGGGTATGGTCGGAAGAACCGTCATCAACAAAGACATATTCTAATTCAATATGGCTTAGAAATTGGGGACGGATGTTTTCAACCGCTTGATAAAAAAGATTAATTGCTTCTTCTTCGTTAAAACAAGGAACAATAAGTGAAATAGTTTCCATAAAATCCTCCTTGTATCGATGGAAATTCATAATATCATTATACTATACTTTCCTTTTCTAACCCTTAAATTCTCCTAAAACAATCTATTTGCTTTAAGCTTCAGCTTTCGCTAAGATAGCCTTGAAAGGGTGATTCGATGACAGACAATACATTTCAGGATTTTATAGATCGAGCGGAAGAGTGGCAGGCGGGACAAGCCCTCGATGCCATCCATAGTGAACAAAGCTACTATGTCTTCTTAGGGCGGCCAACTTGCGGTTTTTGCCGGCGTTTTGTGCCAAAGTTGACGGCTGCTATGGAAAGGACGGGACAGGCTGTTTATTATGTGGACTCTTCTAATGGCCTAGATCCAGCCCTCAGGACCTTGCGCGAACGTGGGGAAGTTTATACGGTTCCTAGCCTGGTCAAACTGGGGCAGGGTCAGATCCATAATTTCCGTGCAGATTCCTCGGATAGTCAAGAGACCATTGAAGGGTATTTAGACTCTTAAAAATTAAATTATCTTAAAATTACTCTGAAATACTGACTAAAACTTGTTATCAGTCGCTATTGTGACTATAATAAGACTAGCAATGAAGGGTGGGAGAAATAAAATGAAAAAGAAAGTATATGCAGCCTTAGCCGTTGTGGCAACATTAGGTGTGGGGAGTCTCACATGGAATTACTTGCCAGCTGAGGCCAAAGAAGCCAGTGTCGGCTTATTCCAACCAGCCAAAGAAGACAATGGTAAGTCAGCTGAAGCTGACAGTAAATCTGCTCCAGAAGGTCAAAAGGAAGCGAAAGTGGTTTCCGAAGACCAAGGGGGAGATAAAGAAGCGACGCAAACAGGCCGTACAAAGAAATCAGCACGTATTGTCGAAGATAATTCACCCCAAGATGAAACTGACAAGGCTCAAGCTAAATCAGTATCAAGTAAACAAGCTCTTGCTGATCAAGCAGAAGCCCCTCAAGCTAGCCAAGCTGAAACAACAACCAAGCAACCAGCATCGAAGACCCCTGTGACGGTAACAGATCCAGCTCAAGCACGTCAAATTATCATTGATGTGATGGGATTAGATGCGCATGCCTTAGATGCTTACACTGATGAACAAATCCTTGAATCAGTCGCAGCAGCTGAAGAGTTAGGTTCAGACCCAGGTTACTCTTACCGTTACCTGCAAGAACACTTCGGCAAGTAAAGTTGAATTAAGTCGATAATAAAAAAGGCGGGAGCAAGTATTGCTTCCGCCTTTTCTCTTTGTTCCTTCACGTCTTTAGTCGGGTTCTCAGTTGCAGACTTGAAGTGATTTCAGCCAATCGGAACGACCGGCTAAAGCCGCTCTTTTCCGTTTGGCCTCCAGTCATTCAAGTCAGGGCGCAACTGCTCGCACCCTCAGTCGGGTTCGACTTGGCAGGCTTGGAGTGATTTCACAAGTCAGAAACGAGCGAATGCTTCGCTCTTATTCTGACTTGCTCCAATCATCCGTCTAACCGCCAAGTCTCTCACCCTATAGTCGGGTTCGGTCGCGCAGAAGCGGCTCCTCTTCACAAAGCGCCGCCGAAGACTTTT
>NZ_KV797951.1 GCF_001809535.1 Aerococcus sp. HMSC062A02
GAACGATCGGCTAAAGCCGCTCTTTTCCGTTTGGTATCCAGTTATTCAAGTCTAAGCGCAATTGCTCACACCCTTACCCACACAGAGACGCTTCCTGCGGGGCAGGTGAAGTGGCCGTTGCCGTCGTCATCGATGCTGATGGTGTCTGGGCTGTTGCCGAGGGCGTCCTGCCACTCTTCACCGGCGTGGGCTTGGCCGACGTACATGTCTTTGAAGCCAGCTTCGCCGTTGGACATGAGGAGGGCTAGGCCATCGGGGTGGTCGCTATCGCCTTCGCGGGTGAAGCCGACGCAGTTGGGGTGGTCGAAGTAGTTGTTTTGCTTGCCGTAAGCTTGATTCTGTCGGAGGTCCAGGAGTTGGTCGAGGAGCTCTTGCTCGCCGGGGATGGGATTGTCGCCGCTGATGCCGTAGTAGTCCCCGTAGAAGACGCAGGGGAGGCCGTCTTGGTGGAGGAGGATAAGGGCGTAGGCGAGGGGTTTGAACCAGTCTTGGACCCAGGATTCGAGGGATTGGCCAGGTTGGGAGTCATGGTTGTCGACGAAGGGGATGGCTAGGGTGGGGTTCTTCTGGAGCAGGGTGTCGTCGAGCAGGCTGGACATGTCGAAGCCGTCAACCGCTTCGGAAGCTGCCTTGAAGTTCTGGTGGAGCTTGACGTCGAACAGGTCGATGTCGAAGCTGGTTTCGTTCATATAGTTCTCCAGGCTGGCATAGTCCCCATTCCAGTATTCCCCAATCAGGTAGAAGTCAGGGTCAGCCTCCAGGAGCTTGGCTGCCAGTTCCTCGATGAAGTCGGCGTTGATATGCTTGAGGGCGTCGAGCCGGAAGCCGTTCAGGCCGGTCTCTTGGACATACCACTTGGCCCAATTCTCCACTTCCTTGATCACGTCGGGGTGGCGGTAGTCAATATCGGCGAACATGAGATAGTCGAAGTTTCCGTTCTCGCTATCCACTTCATCATTATCGGCCCAGCCCTTGTTGAGCCCCTTGATCATGAAAATTCCATTGCTGTCGGTCGCCTGGTCATAGTCCACACCGGAGAAGTGGGTCCAATTCCACTTGAAGGCACTGTAAGTGTCCCCGCGTCCAGGAAAAGTAAACTTGGTCCAACCTTCAATTTCATGGGCTTCAGAAATGATTTCCTGGCGGTTATCGGGGTTCACCTCATAGGCTTCGAAGCGCTCAGACTCATCCGCCCCGGCCTTGTGGTTGAGCACGACATCGCCGAGGACGGAGATGCCCGCTTCTTGAAGGGTTTGGATGGCCTTTATATAGTCATCCTTGGTTCCATACTTGGTGCGCTGGGCCCCTTTTTGGTCGAATTCGCCAAGGTCATAGAGGTCATAAATTCCGTAGCCGACATCATTGGTGCCCGTTCCCTTGGTCGCTGGGGGCAGCCAAATATGGGAAAAGCCCTTGTCAGCAAGGTGCTGGGCGTCTTTAGCCACCCGCTGCCAGTGCTTGCCATCATCCGCAAGCTCCCACTCGAAATATTGAATCATCGTTCCATTCATGGTCTTTTCTCCTTTTCTAAATCCTATTATCTGCACCTTAATTATACCCAATAGCCTTAGAAAATACTCAGAAAGCGCCTAGGGAACAGGTTTTGTTTTTAAATTCAATTGTTGGCTGCTTATAAGAAAAGTGGACCTCGATCTTTTAAGATTGCTGTCTAGAAAAAAAACAGAAGCCCTCGTTTGAAGGAACTTCTGGTTTTCTGTTTTATTTGTCGAGTAAGCGGCGGCTCTCTTTGATCAGGGCGTCGGCGGCTTGTTCGATATTTTCGGGGATGGTGGCCAGATTGAGGCGGATGTAGTCGCCGAAGTTGGCGCCGAACCAGTTGCCGTAGTCGACGGCTAGGCCACAGCAGTCTTGGATAAAGTTTTCCATGTCGATTTGGTCTTGGACGAAGGGGAGCTCAACGAACATGAGATAGGTCCCTTCCAGGTCGGTGACCTTGGCTTCTGGGAGTTCTTGGGCCAGGCGGTCTTTGAGGTAAGTGTAGTTGCTGTAGATGGTGGCCTTGAAGCCTTCCAACCAGTCCGCCCCATCCCGGTAGGCGGCTTCGGTCGCAATGAGCCCCATCATGCTGTTCTCGGTGAGATTCAAGCGGTCCACCACCTGGTCGTATTGGGCCCGCAATTGGTCATCGGGAATCATGACGTGGGACTGGAGGAGGGTGGCCATGTTGAAGGTCTTAGAAGCTGCGTTAACTGCCACGATCCGGTTCCGGTACTTGCCGCCTGCCACATTGAGGGCAGGGATCTGAGGCCGACCGCTGAAGTTGAAGTCTTGGTGGATTTCGTCAGATACAATCAAGACATCGTGCTTTTCACAGATCGCAAAGAGCTTGTCCATTTCGTCTTCGGTCCACACCCGGCCCGCTGGATTGTGGGGTGAGCAATGGATATAGAGCTTGACCTGGGCATCGATAATGGCCTGCTCAAAGGCGGCATAGTTGATTTCAAAATGATTGTCGACAGCCTTGAGGTCGCAGGTGATTAAACGACGTCCCGTATCCCGGGCGGCATTGTGGAAGGGATAGTAGACCGGGGTCTGGATAAGGATGCTGTCGCCCGGTTGGGTATAGGCATAGACGAAGTAGTAGAGAGCTTGGACCACACCGGTGGTAAAACGAATCCAGTCTTTTTCTAAATGGAGGTCGAAATGGTCGGCCATCCAGGAGAAGAAGGCCTCGTAGTAGTCATCGCTCACAAAGGTGTAGCCGAAGACACCGTGGTCGATCTTGTCGTGGAGGGCTTGGCGGACGCTATCGGGTGTCTTGAACTCCGCGTCAGCCACCCATAGTGGGAGCAGGTTTGCATCGCCGAAGCGTTCTTCTAAGAGGTCCCACTTGAGCGATTGGGTGTTTTGACGTTCAACGGCATAATTTTTGATGAATGTTTCTTTATCCATGGTATCATCCTTTCTGGTTAACACAGACAAGCGAGCAGGCGCGAGGTCTTAACTTACTAGTATTCTACCATAGATTAAGCGCTCTCTCTTATAAATCCGGTTCGACATGGACATCGACTTGTTGGATGGCGAAGGCGTCGGCTAAGACGTGTTCCACCTTTTCCGTGATGTCGTGGCCTTCCTTGACGGAGAGGGAGGGGTCGACCAGGATGGTGACGTCGATGTAGACATTGGCACCGTAACGGCGGGCGGCAATGTGGCGGACGCTGTGGACGTCGGGGATGGCGGCAATCTCTTCCTCGTAAGTCTCAATCAGGTCAACGGGGAAGCCGTCCGTCAATTGGAAGGTGGAGTCGACGAAGATATCGAAGCCGGTCTTCAGGATAATGAGGCCGATTACCAGGGCCATGACCCCGTCCAACCAAGGCAAGCCGAACTGGCTGGTGAGGGCAGTGAAGGCCGTCATGAAGGAGGTGAGGGCGTCGGTCAGATTGTCCTTGGAAGAGGCGAGCAGGGCCTGGCTCTCAAGCTGCTTGGCCAGACGCTTGTTGTAGAGGTAGACCCCCAACATGACCAGTCCCGAGACCAGGGCCACGCCGATAGTCAGGGGGTCTGGGGTCACAGGCTCATAGTGGAAGAAGTTCTGCAGACTGTTCAGGGTTACTTCTAGGCCAATATAGAGAATCAGGAAGCTCATGGCCAGGGTTGCGATAGATTCCGCCTTCCAGTGGCCGTAGCGGTGGTCGCTGTCCGCTGGCTTGCGGGAGAAACGCAGGCCGATAAACATGAAGACCGCATTGATGGTATCCGATAGGTTGTTCATCCCATCCGCCGTCAGCGCACTGGACCGGAAGAAATAACCTCCTAGTAACTTGGCCGTGGCAATGATGAGATAGCTGGCGATACTGAGCCAGGTGGCCCGCTCGGCACGTTTGACTTGTTCATAAGATTGTTCGGGCATGGTGTCAACTCCTCTTAGCTTAATAGACCTAGTATAGCAAATTTTCAAGCCAGAATCCTTGAAAGGTCGGGATTTGGACCGCCTAAACTTGATCTTTACTGGAGCCTTGGAGGGACTTTTAAGGGTACAGAAGCTTGTGAAAAAATTGAAGTTGAGAAGATGAATTCGGTTTCTTGTCGTAGAGCCTGTCTGAGATCCTCTTAGAGTGACTCCAAATCCAGATACAAAAAAGGTACTTGCAAAGAATAGGCAAGCCTTTTGCCACTTGCCTGATTTTGCTCGTTTTGGGAAGATTTTGGCTTGCACAAAGATGTAAAATAATATAACATGATGTCAGATTATAGAATTGAAAGGATAGGGGGATTTCTCATGTCAGAAAAAGAGTTGCGGCGGTCGATGGCGGTCTTTCCGATTGGAACGGTGATGAAACTGACCGACCTCACAGCCCGTCAGATTCGTTATTACGAAGAGAAACACCTGATTACACCTCAGCGGTCGGAAACCAATCGGCGAATGTATTCGCTTAATGATGTGGACCGCTTGCTCGAGATTAAGGATTATATTGCGGAAGGGCGGAGCGTCAACTCCATCTACCAGATCTTCCACAAGCAAAAAACTGCACCGAAAAAAGAAGAAAAGCCCACCAAGCAGCTGACGGACGAAGATGTCCGGGAGATTCTCTACAATGAATTCATCAAGGCTGGTGGCTTCCGCCAAGGCGACCCACGCCAGCGGAAGATGTAGGTTGGTAGCAAGTAGAGAGTCGGCAACTTTCGAATAGGGCTTCGGATCGCAAGTCGGGTCGCGTCAACTTTCAAATGGGGCTGCCGTTAGCAAGTCGGGTCGCACCAACTTTCGAACGAGGCCGCCCTTAGCGATTAGGCTTGCATCAACTCGCAAACGGGCCTCCGATTAGCAAGTTGAATTGCTCCAACTCGCAAACGAGGCCAGCATTCCCAAGTTGCCCCCGCTAGGCAAGCCGCCCTTTCCCGAACCATAATGAAAACAAGCTAGCAAGGCCTTGCTAGCTTGTTGATCCTTATTTTAGATTTTTTACTAATGGTTCTGCCTCATCCTAATGGGCCATCATTTTATTAGAAGAGATGTGTTCTCCAATTTGTACTCAAACTCTCCGAATACAAATAGCTGGCTCCAATTTTCTCCAGAGGTCCACTTCTAACCGCGCTCCCTCACACCCTCAAGTCGGGTTCGCAAAGGCAGAAAGGGAGTGACTTCAACAAAAGGGAACGACCGGCTAAAACCGCTCTTATCCCTTTTGTCTCCAGTCATCCCTTTCTAATCGCCTTTGCTCACACCCTGTAGTCGGGTTCGAGTATGCAGAAAGGGCTCCTCTTCATAAAAGTCCATCGAAGGCTTCCAGCCTTCTCTGCTCTTTTATTCCAGAGGTCCCTTTCTACCGCATCCTCTCACAC